>CAVTGB010000021.1:0-163002 GCA_963734125.1 uncultured Alphaproteobacteria bacterium | reverse complement strand
TCCTCGCCGCCGGGGTCGCCGACCGCGGATTTTCATGGGCGCATGCGAGCCCGGAGAAGATAGCCGACCCGGTCATTCACGGGCTCATCGACAAACTCAGGGTCGGCGCTCCGCCGACGGACAATGTTGCCCGGTATCGGCAAGGTGCGAGCGTCACCATCCGCACGCGCGACGGAAAAAGCGTCACCAGCACCGTCTACGCGCCCAAGGGCTCCGGCATGCCGGGGATCGCCTGGGCCGACATCGACGCCAAGTACCGCACGCTGGTGCCGCTCGCCGGGCTCACCGGCCGGCAGATCGAGGCGAGCCTCGAGATCATCCACGATTTCCGCCGGGTCGCCGCTGTCGCCCCGCTGATCGCGCAGCTTCGCCCCGACACGTAGGATATTCCGCCCGGCAGGGGCCGGAGATTGTTGCCAGCGGCAAGCCGCGTTCGCTATGACGTGCGCGCTTTCCGCGCGACGCGCCACACCAGGAACCAGCCTCATGTCCGACGAGCAAAGCCGATCCGCCTCATCGGCATGTCCGGCAGCCTGCGCACCGGTTCCTATTCGAACGCGGTATTGGAGACGTTGCGCGAGCACTTCGCCGGCCGCGCCGATCTCGCGCTCTACGATCTCGCGCCGATCCCGCTCTACAACCAGGATTTCGAGGGCGAGAAGCGGCCGGCAGTCGTGAAAAAGCTGCTCGCCGACATCGCCGCGGCCGACGGGCTCGTGCTGTGCGCGCCGGAGTTCAACCACAGCATCCCGGGCGTCCTCAAAAACGCGATCGACTGGGCCTCGCGCCCGGCCTTCCAGTCGGTGCTTGGCCTATAAGCATGTCGCGATCATGGCGACCTCGCGCGGGACCGTTGGGCGGCGCGCGCTGCCTCGAGCACCTGCGGGTCGCGCTCGATTCGTGCCTCTCACGGATTGCGCTGGCGCGAGAGGTCATCATCAGCGCCGCCGAAACCAAGATCCAAGACGGGCGCCTCATCGACGAAACCTCGCTCGGCTTCGCCTGCGCCTCGGTCGAGGCGCTGATCCGCGAGATCGGGGTGTGGCGGGCCGCCGGCCCGAAGTCGGGCTGAGACGAAGATAGGCTCGCTCCGGGTGCAGGGCTTGCGACCGACGCATAGGCCCTGACTGACCCCACCAATTGTCCCGCGCCGCTGGTCACCCTAAGTTTGCCCAGGTTTTGGGCAAGGGGCGGGCAGCGTGGATCAGGCGGTCGTCGAGGAGGTACGCGCGGCAACGATCGTGCCGCGCCGGGGCTGGGTGCTGGCGGCGGCGCTGATGGCGATCTTCATGCCGGCGGTCGAGGGCTCGATCGTTGCCACTGCGCTGCCGACAATCATCGGCGACCTCGGCGGCTTCTACCTGTTCAGCTGGGTCTTCGCGGTGCCGCTCTTGACCCAGGCGGTGACGATCCCGCTCTACGGCCGCCTCGCCGATCTGCATGGCCGCAAGCGGGTGTTCATTGTCGGCACCCTCATTTTCCTCAGCGGCACGACGCTGTGCGGCTTTGCCCGCTCGATGGTGGTGCTGATCTTCTTTCGCGGGCTCCAGGGCATTGGCGCCGGCGCCATTCAGCTGATCGCGCTGACGATCATCGGCGACATCTACACCCCGGCCGAGCGCGCCCGCATCCAGGGCTTCAGTTCGGCGGTGTGGGGCTTCGCCGCGGTCGTCGGGCC
Organism: uncultured Alphaproteobacteria bacterium; assembly: GCA_963734125.1. GTDB lineage: Bacteria > Pseudomonadota > Alphaproteobacteria > ATCC43930 > CGMCC-115725 > DATARH01. The sequence continues at coordinate 161,324 of CAVTGB010000021.1, read as the reverse complement.
GGCGCTCAGCGCCTTTCTCGTCGAGTATGTGCACTGGTCGGTGGTGTTCTGGGTCAACATCCCGGTGGGCGTCGCCAGCATCGCCATGTTCATGCTGTTTCTCGACGAACGCGTCGAGCGCCGTCAGCACCGCGTCGATTATCTCGGCGGCGTCCTTCTCGTGGTCGGCATCGGGGCCTTGATGCTGGCGCTGGTCGAGGCGATGCATTTTGAGCGGGTAACATTGGCCGCGCTCGTCCTGCTCGGGATCGGCGCCCTCTCCTGGCTTCTCGTCCACGAGCAGCGCACGCCCGAGCCGATCCTCCCATTGGCCCTGTGGCGGCGCCGCGTCGTGACGCTCGCCAATCTCGGCAGCTTTGGCGCGGTCGCGACCAATATGGCGGTCAGCGTCCTGTTGCCGACCTATGTGCAGGGGGTCATGGGGAGGAGCCCCGGGGTTGCCGGGTTCGTCGTCGGCACCGCCTCGGTCAGCTGGATGTTCGCCTCGTTCGCCGCGGGACGACTGATGATCCGCACCTCATACCGGCTCACCGCCACGATCGGCGCCGTTAGCCTGATGGCGGGCTGCGCCGTCCTCCTGACGATGCAACCGTCGAACGGCGCCCTGTTGCCGGCGGCCGGCTCGTTCCTGATCGGGATCGGCATGGGGTTTTGCAACACGACCTTTATCGTGTCGATCCAGGGGGCGGTCGCCTGGCACGAGCGCGGGGCGGCGACCGGCTCGCAAATGTTCATGCGGATGATCGCGATGTCGCTTGGCGCCGCGGTCTTTGGCGCGATCGTCAATTTCGGCGTGCAGCGGCGTCTGCCCGGCGCCGACGATGCGGTCAACCAGCTGCTCCATGTGGCCTCCCGCCAGGGCATGGGGGCCGCCGAGATCGCCCGGCTCGCCGACGCGGTCGCCCTCTCGGTGCATAGCGCGGTTCTCGTCGCGGCGCTGATCGCCGTCCTGACGCTGGTTGTCGCGGTGGGCTACCCGCGCCGGCTCGGCCCGGTCCGCTCGCCGGTGCGGTGACCCCGCGGCGATTTCTCACTGCTGCGGCGATCGCCGTCACCCTCCTTGCCATTGCGGCGGGGCGTCTGGCGAATTCGCCGGCTCCCTCCGGGGTGCTCAGCGAACTCATCCAGGGTGCGCGCCCGAGCTATGGCCCCGCTCGCGTCGCCGCGGTGCCGAACGAACCGGCCATCGTGCGCCGCTTCTGGGCGCCCGGGCTCGATGGCGGCTACACCCCGCAGGGACTGGCGGTGGTCCCCGGCGCGGTGCTCATCTCCGCCTACCAAGCCACAGAAGCGGGCGCGAGCCGCGGACCCTGCCGGGTGTTTCGCCTCGACTCCGAAAGCGGGCGCGAGACCGGCCACGCCGATGTTCCGGCGCCCTGCGGCCACGCCGGCGGCCTCGCCTATCCCGGCAGCGCGCTGCTCTATGTCGCCGACACGCACGCCTTGTTCGAGATCTTCCTGCGCCAGGCCTTCGACGCGAACGCGCTGCCGATGCGCGAGATCCCGCTCGGCCCGGGCCTCGTCGGCGCTCTGGCGGTGTCGACACCGGGGGCGATCTGGACCGGCACCTACCGCGAGGACCGCGTGGGGGAACTCTCCCGCTTCAGCACCGAACGCCTGTCGGGATTGCACGACGGCGCGACGCTGACGCCCGCCGACGCCTCGGCACAAGTCGCCATTCCGAGCTACGCCCAGGGCGCCGCCATCGACCGCGACGGCAGATTATGGGTCGCGCGCAGCGACACGCGGTGGGGCGAACTCGACCGGCTCGATCTCACCACCGGCAAGGTCGAGCGGCGCTACAAGGTGGCCGCCGGGATCGAAGGCATCGCGTTCGATCGCGCGGGCCTCCTATGGGCCGTGTCCGAAGCCGGGGCGCGGCACGTCTACGATCATTTCTTTGCCGCGCTCATCATGCCGTTCTTCCCGCTGGTCTTCGCGATAGACCCCGAGCTTCTTGAATAGGTCAAACGCGCGCCAGTGCGGCCTTGTAGGCGCGGACGGCGGCGGCGAAGCCGATGACGAGGGCGTCGGCGGTCAGCTCGTGGCCGATCGAGGCTTCGGCGAGCGCGGGGAGCGCAGCGAGCAGGGCGGGCAGGTTGTCGAGGTTGAGGTCGTGCCCGGCGTTGACGACGAGCCCGAGCTCGGCGGCGCGGGCAGCGGTCGCCGCGCACGCCGCCAACTCGGCCGCGGGGTTGCCGGCGCGGCAGGCGGCGGCATAGGTCCCGGTATAGATCTCGATGCCGTCGGCGCCGCTCGCCGGCACCCGCTCCACCACCCCCGGATCGGGGTCGACGAAGAGGATCACCCGGGCGCCGAGCCGCTTCAGCGCGGCGATCGCCGGATGGACCAGCGGGGTATCGCGGTTATCGAGCTTCCAGCCCTCTTCGGACGTCAAGACCCCGGGGCCGTCGGGCACCAGCGTCACCTGCTCGGGGCGGGCGGCGCGCGCGATCTCCAGGAGCCGGGCATCGGGATAGCCCTCGATGTTGAGTTCGCAGGCCGGGCGCCATGGCCGCATGATTTCGGTGAGCGCGGGGATGTCGGCGCCGCGGATGTGGCGCTCGTCGGGCCGGGGATGCACGGTCAGCCCATCGGCGCCGGCATCATGCGCGATCCGGGCGAAATCGCGGATGTCGGGGACGCCGGTGCGCCGCGAGTTGCGCAGGAGCGCGATCTTGTTGAGGTTCACCGAGAGGCGTGCCATGCCCCGATTATAGGCGCAAGGCTCCCGCGCGACAAAGCCGGTGGCGTCGCGGCCCCCGGTTGTTATTCTATCGACGCTCGCCCATCTGACATGGGTCTGACGGGAGAAAATCGATGACGCTCATACGCTGCGGGTTGGCCTTGGCCCTGGCGCTGGGCGGCGCCTGCGGATGTGTTGCCGGCGGGCCGGAGCGGGCGAGCGACATCCAGAACCTCAACGCGATCAGCGATGATATCTCGGCGGTCTCGATGACCCAGTCGGATACCTCGCGCACCAAGGATCCGAACACGCATTCGACGCTGCCGAACAATTACGAAGTTTCCGACACGCCTTAGACTTCCGCCGGCGTTCGAAGCCGGGGAAGAAATCGGCCATCCGGGCGGGCTAGGCGGCGGTTTCGGGCGGGCCCTTCAGTTCGACGGTGTTGCCGTCGGGATCGGTGATGTAGATCGACGAGCCGTAGCCTTCGGCGCCATAGCGCCGCCTGACTTCGCCCGCATCGATGCCCTGCCGCCGCAGATGCGCGGTGAGCGCCGCCACGTCCATCTCTGCGATCTGCACCGCGTAGTGATCGACATTGCGGCCCTGGTCGGTCGTCGGTCTTGCGGCACCAGATCGATCATCGCGGCGCCGGCGCGCAATTGAACAAGGCCGATCTCCGCGAGCCGGCGCTCGACGTGACAGCCTAGCACGCGGCCGTAGAAATCGATCGCGCGGTCGATATCGGCGACGCGCAGCACGATGTGGTCGAGACCCTTGACCCGCAGCGACGGGTCGCCGAGCGCTGTGGCCGGGCTCGCGAGAATGACGTCATCGGGCATGTGAGGCTCCTTTCCCTGATTGCGGCGGTTACTGCGACGGTGCGGCGTGCCGCGCGGCGCGGGGCGGCGCCGACGCTCCTCGGCGGTGAGGACGCCGTCGTGGTTGGTATCCATCCGGTCGAAGCGCTTTTCGGCGGCGCGCCGGGCGCGCTCCACCGCGTGCTCGACATATTGCTCTTTCGTGATGTCGCCGCCCCGGGCCGGTTTGGCACTCGGAGTTGCCGGCGCGGCGCTCGGAGGTGCTGGCGCGGGGCTCGGCGCTGACGGCGCGGGGCTGGAGGGCGCCGGTGCCGGGGCTGACGGGTCTGCGCCAGCGCAACTGCTGGACCAAGGAAGGCGACAAGGCTCACGACAAGAATGGCGCGCATGATCGTCGACCCCGGCTGGCTGCCGGCGCCGGCGAGCCTATCGAACCGGCGCCGCGGTGAGCAACGATTGCGCGATTTCCCGCCGGGCGGCGCGGCGCTACAGTCGACGGCCGGTCGAACCCCATCCTCAACAGCGACCAGCGAGGACAGATGCAGCCCCTCCGCATCGGCAATTTCGAGGTCAACCGCATCGCCGATTACCAAGGTCCGTTTTTCGACCCGGCCGATTTCTTCCCCGATTTCGACCCCGAGGTGGTGCGCGCCAACGCCGCGCTCCTGGGCCCGCGCCTTCTCGAACCGGGCACCGGCAAGCTGATCTTCAGCTTTCACAGCTTTGTGGTGCGCACCGGGCATCACACGATCCTCATCGATTCGTGCATCGGCAACGACAAGGAACGCCCGACCCGGCCGCAATTCCACCGCATGAAGATCGTCGTTCATCGGCGATCTCGGCGGGCTCGGGGTGAAGCCGGAAGAAGTCGACTTTGTCATGTGCACGCATCTGCACTGGGACCATGTCGGCTGGAACACGCGCCTCGCAGACGGCAGCTGGGTCCCCACCTTCCCCAACGCCAAATACGTCATGGCCAAGCGCGAATACGACCATTGGCAGGATTTCCACGCCAGCGGCGCCGACTCGCCGCATGCGCTCGCCTTCGGCGACAGCATCCTGCCGGTCGTCAAGACCGGGCAGGCGCTCCTGGTCGGCGACGACTACGCGCTCGACGACGGGCTGTGGTTCGAACCCTATCCCGGCCACACCCCGGGCAATGTCGTCATCCACGCCAAGTCGGGCGGCGAGCGCGGGATCTTCATCGGCGACGTTCTGCACCATCCGCTGCAATGCCTGAAGCCCGAATGGTCGACGATGGCCTGCACCGACCCCGACGCCTCGCGCGTCAGCCGCACCCGCCTCGTCGCCGAGCACGCCGACAGCGACACCCTGATCATGCCGGCGCATTTCCCGACCCCGACCGTCGGCCACATCAAGCGCCACGGCCCCGCCTACCGCTTCGCCTTTCGGGAATGAAGCGGCGCGACCTGATCGCGATGCTAGCCGCCGCCGCCGCCGGCGCTGGCTGGCATCCCGCCGGCGCGCAAGCAGGGCGAGGGCCCGCTGATCGGCTTCCTGCATCTCGCTCCCGGCGATCCGACCGAGCATTTCCTCGCGGCCTTCCGCCCGTGGATGAAGGAGCATGGCTGGGAAGAGGGGCGCAATTTGCGGCTCCTCGTGGTGTCGGCGGAGGGCGGTTGATCTCTCTGCCGCCGCCCGTGAGCTCGTCGCCCGCAAGGTCGATCTGATCATCGTCGCCGGCGACCCCTCGATCCGCGCGGCGCAACAGGCGACGACGACCATTCCGATCGTCGGGGTAACCGACGACATGGTCGGGCAGCGGGCTGGTCGCGAGCCTGGCGCGGCCCGGCGGCAACACCACCGGCGTCAGCATCCTCGCCACCGAGCTCGACGTGAAGCGGCTCGAATTGTTGCATGAGGCGGTGCCGCGAGCCTCGCTCGATCGGCATCCTCGCCGATCTGAGCACGGTCTCGACGCGCGACCAGCTGGAGGCGGCGGCGCGCCGTCTTGGAGTGGGCCTCGTCATCCAGACCGTCGGACGCGTCGAGGAGGCTAGCAGCGCCGCTGACGAACTGGCCAAGGCCGGGGTCAACGCGGTCAACGTCCTCGCCTCGCCGATCCTTGCCACCGCCCGTGCGGCGATCATCGAGCGGCTCAAGCAAGCCCGACCTGCCGGCGATCTACCAGTGGCCGGAATATGCCGAGCGCGGCGGCCTGCTCGGCTATGGGCCCCGGATTGTGGCGTGTTACGACCAGATGTCGCGCGCTGGCGGAAAAAATCCTCAAGGGCGCCAAGCCGGCTGATCTGCCGGTCGAGCAGCCGACCAAATTCGAGCTGGCCGTCAATCTCAAGACCGCCAAGGCGATCGGCCTCACCCTGCCCCAACCTTCCTCGCCCGCGCCGATCAGGTGATCGAGTGAGCCGGTCTGGCGCCGCCGTGATTTGATGCGACCTCCCGTTCCGATTGCGCAGGATCTCGTCCTCGTCGGCGGCGGCCATGCGCATGTCCATGTGCTGAAGCGCTTTGGCATGCGCGCCGCGCCGGGCGTGCGGTTGACCCTTATCACCCGCGATCTCGAGACCCCGTACTCGGGGATGCTGCCCGGGTATGTCGCCGGCCATTACCGGTTCGAAGAGTGCCACATCGATCTGGTGCGGCTGGCGCGGTTTGCCGGGGCGCGGCTGATCCATGACGAGGCGACGGGCCTCGACCGCGCGGCGCGGCGCGTGCTCTGCCAAGCCCACCCCCCGATCCGCTACGATGTCGCCTCGCTCGACATCGGCTCGACGCCGCGCCCCGATGACGTGCCGGGCGCCGCCCTCCATACGATCCCGGTAAAGCCGATCGCCCGTTTCGCTGCGCGCTGGGAAGCCTTGCTCGAGCGCGCGCGGGCGCAAGGGCAGGTGCGCCTCGCCATCGTCGGCGGCGGCGCCGGCGGGGTCGAGCTGGCGCTGTCGGCGGAGCACCGCCTGAGGGGCCTCCTCGCCACCGCGCCCGAGGTGACGCTCATTACCCGCGAAGGCCTGCTGCCCTCGCACAATGCCGCAACGCAACGGCGGTTCGCCGTCATCCTCGGCGAGCGCGGCATCCGCACCCTCACCAACAATCCGGTTCAGCGCGTCGAACCCGGCCTCCTCGTTGCCGGCGACGGCAGCGCGGTCCCCTTTGACGAGGCGCTGTGGGTCACCGAGGCGGCGGGCGCGCCGTGGCTGGCCGAGACTGGCCTCTTGCTCGACGAGCGCGGGTTTGTCGTCATCGACCAGCACCTGCGCTCGCCTGCGGACGCCGCGATCTTCGCCGCCGGCGACATCGCGACAATGCCGGCGCACCCGCGCGACAAGGCCGGGGTTTATGCCGTGCGGGCCGGCCCGCCGCTCGCCGATAACCTGCGCCGCGCGCTCGCCGGGCAGCGGTTGCGGCGCGCGGTCCCGCAAAAGCGCGCGCTGGCGCTGATCTGCACCGGCGACGGACACGCCGTCCTCTCGCGCGGGCGATACGAAGCCTATGGCGTGGTTCTTTGGCGTTTGAAGGAGTGGATCGACCGGCGCTGGATGCGCCGCTACACCGAATTGCCCGAGATGACCGCCGACGCCGGGGAAGAGGAAATGCGCTGCGGCGGCTGCGCCGCCAAGGTGCCGGCAGCGGTGCTCGGCCGGGTCGTCGCACGCCTCGATGCGGCATCGAGCGATGCGGTGGCGATCGGGCTAGGGAGCCCCGACGACGCCGCGCTCCTCTCATTCCCCGGCGCGCCGCCGTTGTTACAGACCGTCGATTTCTTCCGTGCGATGGTCAGTGACCCCTATCTCTTCGGGCAGATCGCGGCGACCCATGCATTGGGCGATATCTACGCGATGGGTGGCCTCCCCGAGACCGCGCTGGCGATCGCCACGGTGCCCGCTGCCCGCCCGGCGATCGTCGAAGAGGACCTCTTTCACATGCTGAAGGGCGGGACCGAAGTACTCGAAGCCGCCGGCGCCGTTCTCGTTGGCGGACACAGCGCCGAGGGCGCGGAACTTGCGCTCGGCTTTGCGGTGACCGGCCGCACCCGCCCCGGGCGGCTGATGCGCAAGGGCGGGCTCAGGCCGGGCGACCGCATCATCCTGACAAAGCCGCTCGGCACCGGCGTCATTCTCGCCGCCGAGATGCGCGGGCGGGCCGGGGCGCGCGCGTTCAGCGCGGCGATTCGGGCGATGCTGCAACCCGCCGCCGCGGCGTCCGCGTGTCTCGCCGCCCATGGGGCCACCGCCTGCACCGACACCACCGGGTTCGGCCTCCTCGGACATCTCCTGGAAATGCTGACCGCTTCGGGCATGGACGCGCGGCTCGACCCGGACGCGATCCCGGCGCTCGACGGCGCCCTGGCGCTTCTCGCCGGCGGCCTCACCAGCTCGCTCGACGGCGCCAACCGCACGGCGCTGTCAGCGCTCGCCAATGCCGATCCGGACACCCCGCTCGCCGCGCTCCTCGTCGATCCTCAGACCGCCGGCGGGCTCCTCGCCGGAGTGCCGGCCGAGCGCGCCCAATCGTGTCTCGACGAATTATACCGGCTCGGCTACCAGGCCGCCCTGATCGGGGTCGTCGCCGCGCGCGATGGGGCCGCGCCGCGCGTCTCTTTCGATCCCGGCTGCGTGCGTGCCACCGAGCTGCCGGTCGCAGCGGCGGCCGGCTGATGCGCACAGCGGCGGGGGACAGACGGGCGTCCCTGCCCGGGGTCGACCGGGTGCTGCGATCCTCCGACGCCGCCCTCCTGGTCGAGCGCTACGGGCGCAATCTCGTGACCGAGGCCGTGCGCGACGCTCTCGGCGCGCACCGCAGCGCCGGCGAACCGGCCTCGGTCGAGGCGATCGTCGCGGCGAGCGGCGCGGCACTAGCGCAGCTGATGGCGCCCTCGCAGCGCCGCGTCTTCAACCTCACCGGTACGGTCCTCCACACCAATCTCGGCCGCGCGCCGTTGCCCGAAGAGGCGGTGGAAGCGGCGGTGCAGGCGATGCGCTCGCCCTCGACGCTCGAATACGATCTCGAAAGCGGCCGGCGCGGCGAGCGCGACGACCACATCGCCCCGTGGCTCATCCGGGTCACCGGCGCCGAAGCTGCGCTCGCGGTCAACAACAACGCCGGGGCGCTCCTCTTGGTGCTCAATGCGCTGGCGCTGCGGAAGGAGGCGATCGTCTCGCGCGGCGAACTCATCGAGATCGGCGGCTCGTTTCGGCTCCCCGACATCATGGCGCGGGCCGGGGCGACCCTCCGCGAGGTCGGCACCACCAACCGCACCCACCTCCGGGACTTTGCCGAGGCGATCGGGCCGGACACCGCGCTCATCCTCAAGGTGCACACCAGCAACTACGAAATTCAGGGTTTCACCGCCGCGGTGCCGCCGACCCGGCTCGCCGAGCTCGCCCGCGAGCGCAGGCTGCCGTTCGTCGAGGACCTCGGCAGCGGCACGCTTCTCGGTCTCGAACGCTGGGGCTTGCCGCACGAGCCGACCGTCGCCGAAGCCCTCAACGCAGGCGCTGATCTGGTCACCTTCAGCGGCGACAAGCTGCTGGGCGGACCGCAGGCCGGGCTCGTCGTCGGCCGCGCCGACCTCGTCGCGGTGCTGGCGAAGAACCCGCTGAAGCGCGCGCTTCGCCTCGACAAGATTCGCCTCGCCGCCTTGGAAGCGGTGCTGCGCCTTTACGCCGATCCCGAGCGCCTCGCCGAGCGCTTGCCGGCGGTGCGGCTGCTGGCCCGCCCGCGCGCCGAGATTGCGGCCTTGGCCGAGCGTGTGTCGCCGGCCCTCGCCGGCGCGCTCGATGGCATCGCCAGCGTCGCCCTCATCGAGACCAAGAGCCAGATCGGCAGTGGCGCGCTGCCGGTGTCGCTGTTGCCCAGCGCCGGGCTCGCGCTCTTGCCGCTGCGGCCGTCGGGCGGCGCGGTCGAGGCGCTGGCGCGGCAGCTGCGACGGCTGCCGGTCCCGGTAATCGGCCGGATCGAAGGGGGCCGGGTGATCCTCGACCTGCGCTGCCTCGAAGACGAAGCGGGTTTCGTAGCCCAGCTGGCCAGTCTGGGAGACGCATAGCGGACATACCGGTCTTGCTACGCCCGAGGAACTGAGCCACGCTGCCGGCAGCGAATTAAGGAAACGGGAGCATCAGGATGGACACGCTCGAAACCGGACTGGCGGCGCGGCCGGGCCATGTCAGCCCCGAGGAATGGGCGGTGCGCGTCGATCTTGCCGCGTGCTACCGGCTCATCGCGCATTTTAGCTGGGACGATCTGGTGCTGACGCACAACACCGCGCGGGTGCCGGGCACCACCGACCAGATGCTGATCAACCCGTCCGGGCTGATGTTCAGCGAGATCACCGCGTCCAACCTGTTGAAGGTCGATATCACCGACGGCCATTTGATTGAACCGTCGGAATACCAGCCGATCAACGCCGGCGTCGTCATCCACGGCGCGATCTATCTCGCACGGCCGGACGTGCAGTGCGTCATCCACACCCACACCGAGGCGGATATCGCGGTGGGCGCGCTCGAGGAAGGCCTCCTGCCGCTCAGCCAATGGGCGATGCGTTTCTACAACCGGCTCGGCTATCACGATTACGAGGGGGTCTCCCTCGACATGGATGAGCGCGAGCGGCTGGCGCAGAGCATCGGCAACCACCCGGTCCTGGTGCTGCGCAATCACGGCCTCTTGGCGACCGGGCACAATGTCGCCGAAGCCTTCTCGCTGACCTACCATTTCGAGCGCTCGGCCGAATCTCAGCTGAAGATCCAGGCCGCCGTCGCCAGCGGCGCGCGGATGGTCATCCCCTCGCCCGAGACCTGCGAGCGCCAGGCCGCGATGTTCGCCAATTCGGGCAACATGCCGCGCCTCGGCGGCCAGCGCGAATGGCCGGCGCTGTTGCGCCTCGCCGACCGGCTCGACCCCAGCTACCGCTCGTAAGAAGCCCAATCCCACCTTGTCGTCGTTCCCGCGCAAGCGGGAATCCAGGACAACCGCACAATCACTTCCCCCTGGACCCCCGCTTTCGCGGGGGCGACGGTCAGGTGGTTCAATCTAAAACGCTCTCCCTCAGTGCCCCGCCAATGCCCGGGCCAGCTGGCTGACCGCCTCCTGGTGCTTCTCGTTCTGGATCTCGCCGAAGTTGCGGGCGATCTCCAGCAGCATGCGCTGATGTGGCATCGCCGGGCGCGGCGTCTCCTCGCCCAACCCGTCGTAAAAAAAGGTGATCGGCGCATTGAGCACGCGCGCAATCTCGAATAGCCGGCCGGCCGAGACGCGATTGATGCCGCGCTCGTATTTGTGGGCCTGCTGGTAGGTAACCCCGATCATCTCGGCGAGCTGCTGCTGGGTCAGGCCCAGCATGATGCGACGCTCGCGGATGCGCCCTCCGACATGATCGTCGATCGTCGCCGTTGACCGCCCTCTTCTCGGCTTTGCCATGTGACTCACCTGAATTGTTCAGACCGACTGTTCAGCCCGGATGCGCCGCGCGCACGGGCCTATCCTTCCCATCAACGCGAGTAAGCCGCGGAAATTCCCAACCATCACTGAAGCGGCCAAAAGAACAGGATCAACGGAACCCCCAGACCGACCACGAGGAGCGACAGCGGCAGCCCAAGATGCCAATAATCGCCAAAGCGGTAGCCCCCCGGCCCCATGACGAGCGTGTTGGATTGATGGCCGATCGGGGAGAGAAAATCCGAGCCGGCGCCGATCGAGACAGCCATCAGGAACGGATCGATGTGAAAACCCAGTTTGTGCGCCAGGCTGGCGGCGATCGGTCCCATCACCAAGACCGCCGGGGCGTGGTGCACCAGCGGGGTGATCAGCATGGTGGCGGCGAGAATGACGGCGAGTATGCCGTAGGACGGTAGCACCATCGCAAGCCGCGACAACTCGGCCGCGATCAAATCGGCGGTGCCGGTCTTCGCCACCGCCTCTCCGACCGGGATCATAGCGCCGATCATGACGAGGATTGGCCACTCGATGGCGGCATAGGTCTCGCCGACCGGGAGCAGCCGCAACAGCACGATGGCGAGCGCGGCCGCGAGGAAGGCGATCGCCGCGGGCACCAACTCAAAACCGCTGGCGATCATCGCAACCGCGAGGATGGCGAGCGGCAGGGCGAGCCGGCGAGGCCGGCCGAGCGTCAGCTGGCGTTCGGCGAGCGGCAGGCAGCCGAGCGCGGCCAGTGTATCGTAAACCGTGCCGGTATAGCCCTGGAAGACGATCACATCGCCGAGCTGGAAGCGCATGCGGCGCAGCCGGGCGCGTGTCCGCCGCCCGCGCCGGCTGATCGCCAGCACGTTGACCCCGTGCCGCTCGCGCAGATGCAGTTCGGCGGCCGAGCGGCCGATCAGCCGGGAATCGGGCGTGATCACCGCCTCGATCACCTCGAGTTGGGTCGGCGGTACGCGATCGGCGGGCGGGGCGGCGTCCTTGGCTTCCGCACCCGTGGCGGGGGTGGCGCTGGCCGGCGCCTTCTCGCCGCCAACCACCTCGAGATTGCCGTCCCGGGCAAACTGCTCGATCGCCTGCGGCTCGGCTTCGACGACGAGCACATCCTCGGGGCGGAGCGGCCAGCTGGCGCCAGGAATATACCGGCGGGCGTCGTCGCGTATCACCGCGATAACCGAGATCGCGCCGCCCGACAGCTCCTCGACGTCGCCCACCGAGCGACCGACATAGGCGGAGCCTTTGCCGACCCGCAATTCGCTGGTGTAATCCTCGACCGAAAACGCCTGTTCCGCGGTCGTGCGCCGGCGCTGTGGGATCAACCGCCAGCCGAATGTGAGGAACAGCACCCCGACGACGGCAACACCGGCGCCGACCGGAGTGAAGTCGAACATCCCGAACGGCGCGCCGACCAGATCCTGCCGCACGCTCGAAATCAGCATGTTGGGCGAGGTGCCAATGAGGGTCATCGACCCGCCGAGCAACGAGGCGAATGCGAGCGGCATCAGAAATTCCGACGGCGAGCGCCGGTTGCGGCGCGCCACCTGGACCGCGGCCGGCAGGAAAATCGCCAAGGCGCCGACATTCTTCATCAACGCCGACAAGACGGCGACGCAGCCGACCAGGACGCCCACCTGCAGCTCCTTCGACCGCAAGAGCGGGCCGAGCCAGCGCAGCAGGATCTCGACCGCCCCCGATTGCCCGATCGAGGCGCTGACCACCAGGGCCCCGGCAATCAGCGGCAGCACCGGGTTGGCGAAACCGGAGAACGCATGGTCGGCCGGGACGACCCCGGCAAATACCGCGGCCACCAGCCCGAGGAGCCCGACCATGTCGTAGCGCAGGCGGTTCGACAGAAAGAGCACCGTCATGCCGGCGAGGATGGCCAGGATGAGGATCTGGTCGCGGGTCATGGCACCCTTAACAGGAAGGTGGCGCAAACGTCGCCGGGATGGGACAGAGCGCCGCGGCGCAGTGGCGGCAACGCGGCACTTGCCGCCGCGCGCGGTCGGACGGCAAGTTATCGCTGTTACGCGCTCCGAAAGGTACCTCGATGACCGAACCGGCCGGCACTGCCCCGCATGGCTTGAATGTAGGGCTGACCAATTACGGCGATCCCGATTTCGCGCTCTATCTGCGGCGCTCGTTTGCCCGCTCGATGGGCTATTCAACAGAGCTCCTGGCCCGGCCGGTGATCGGCATCGCCGACACCCGTTCGGGGTTCAACAACTGCCATCGCCATTTCCCCGAGCTGATCGACGCGGTGAAGCGCGGGGTGCTGGCCGCCGGCGGGTTGCCGCTGGTCTTCCCGACGATCTCCCTGGGCGAAGTTTTCCTGACGCCGACCAGCCTCATGTTCCGCAACCTGATGGCGATGGACACCGAGGAGATGATCCGAGCCCAGCCGATGGATGCGGTGGTCCTCGTGGGCGGCTGCGACAAGACCGTGCCGGCGCAGCTGATGGGGGCGCTGTCGGCCGGCCGCCCGGCGATCGGCCTCGTCGCCGGGCCGATGCTGACCTCGCGCTGGCAGGGCGAGCGGCTAGGCGCCTGCACCGACTGCCGCCGCTTCTGGGCCAAGTACCGCGCCGGCGAAGTGACACCGACCGAGATCGGCGAGATCGAGGGCAATCTCGCGACGACGGCGGGGACCTGCGGCGTCATGGGCACGGCGAGCACGATGGCCTCCATCGCCGAGGCGCTCGGCATGATCCTGCCCGGGAGCGCGGCGATCCCGGCGATCCACGCCGACCGGTTGCGCGCCGCCGAGGCGACCGGGCGCGCGGCGATGCATCTCGCCGAAACAGGGCTCACTCCCGACCGCATCGTGACCCCGCATTCGGTCGAGAACGCGCTGCGCGTCCTGATGGCGATCGGCGGCTCGACCAATGCGGTCTTGCACCTGACCGCGATTGCCGGGCGCGCCGGCATCGAAGTTGATTTGAAATGGCTGAACGAGATCAGCAATTCGACCCCGGTGCTTGTCGATCTGAAGCCGACCGGCCCCTATTACATGGAGGATCTGTTCGCCGCCGGCGGCATCGGCGCGGTGCTGCGCGAGCTCAGCCCCCTCCTCAACCTCGACTGCATGACGGTCGCCGGCGAGACGCTGGGCGAGCGCCTCGCGGTGCCGCCGATCCGCCGCGTCGACCGCGACGTGGTGCGGCCACTGGCCGAGCCCTTGCAGCCGGTCGGCGGCCTCGTCGCCCTTTTCGGCTCGCTCGCACCCAAGGGCGCCATTTTCAAGCGCTCCGCGGCCGACCCCAAGCTTTTCGAGAAGGAGGGCCGCGCGGTCGTCTTTACCTCGCTCGAGGATCTGTCGGCGCGGATCGACGATCCCGGGCTCGATGTGACGCCCGACGATTTCCTCGTCTTGCAGAATGCCGGGCCGTTGTCGGCGTCGGGCATGCCGGAGGCCGGCTATCTGCCGATCCCGGCAAAGCTCGCGCGCGCCGGGGTACGCGACATGGTGCGCATCTCGGACGCGCGGATGAGCGGTACCGCCTATGGCTCGATCGTCCTCCATGTGACCCCGGATTCGGCGAGCGGCGGCCCGCTCGCCAAGGTCCGCAACGGCGATCACGTCCGCCTGTCAGTCAGGGAGCGCCGGATCGACCTCCTCGTTCCGCCCGACGAGTTGGCGCGCCGCAAGGCCGCCCCCGCGCCGATGCCCGAGCGCGGCTATGCCCGTCTCTACCGCCGCGAGATCCTGCAGGCCGACCGTGGCTGCGATTTCGACTTTCTGCGCAAGCATCCGCTCGGCGACGGTCGCGCGTGATGCCGTCGAAAATCGTGTAGACTTGAGATCCCGGCGTAGGCCGGGATCCATCGATCAACGTTCCGAGCGATTGAACCATGGGTCCCGGCCTTCGCCGGGACCATGGTGTGCAGGTAAGGAACCGACATGCCGATATCGATAACCCCGCTCACCCCGGACTTTGTCGGCGAGGTCGCCGGCACCGATTGCCGCGAGCCGCTCGATGCCGCAGAGATCGCCGCGATCGAAGCCGGGATGGACCGCTACGCCGTCCTCGTCTTCCACGACCAGCCCTTGAGCGACGAACAGCAGCTTGCCTTCACCCGCCAGTTCGGCGCGCTCGAAAACTACGCGACCCCCGGGCATATCGTCGGACATCAGCAGAAAAGGCTGGGTCCGGGCATGGCCGATTTCTCCAACCTCGACAAGGACGGCAACATCATCTCGGCCGAGGACCGGATCTGGTTTTTCAAGCTCGGCGACCGGCTGTGGCATTCCGACAGCTCGTTCCGCCCGATCCCGGCGAAGTATTCGCTGCTGTCGGGGCGGGTCGTCCCGAGCTGGGGCGCCGACACCGAATTCGCCGACATGCGCGCCGCCTACGACGCGCTCGACCCGCGCACGAAGGGAATCGTCGAGAATCTGGTCTGCGAACATTCGCTGATCTATTCGCGCGCCGCGATCGGCTTTACCGACCTCTCGCCGGAGGAGACCTTGGCCTTCACCCCGGTGCGCCAGCCGCTCGTCCGCATCCATCCGGTGACCGGCCGCCGGTCGCTGTTTCTCGCGTCGCACGCCGGGGGAATCGTCGGCTGGACGGTCCCCGAGGCGCGCATGTTCCTCAACGAACTGACCGAGCATGCGACGCAGCGCGAGTTCGTCCATTGCCACAGATGGCGGGTCGGCGACCTCGTCATGTGGGACAACCGCCAGACGATGCATCGCGCCCGCCGCTTCGATAGGAACGAGGTGCGCGACGTGCGCCGCACGACGCTCGGCGGCGAAGCGGCAATCCCGGTGAAGACCGGCATCGGCGAGGCCGCGTAATGGCGGATCGGGTGCCGGAGCGGGCGCAGGCCATGCTCGATTGCTGGTTCGGCCCGGCGGGCGACCCGGAGCGCGAAACCCATCGCCGGATCTGGTTCAAGAGCACCCCGGAACACGACGCCAGAGTGCGCCGGCTGTTTCTCGCCGATTACGAGCGCGCCGCGGCAGGGGCGTACGCGGCCTGGGAAGCCGCGCCCGAAAGCGCGCTCGCCCTCGTCCTCTTGCTCGACCAAGTCCCGCGCAACATCTTCCGCGACAGCCCACGCACCTATGCCACCGACGCCCTGGCGCGTGCGATCGCCGACCGCGCGATGGCGCGCGGCTTCGATCAGATGTTCGCGCCCCATTGGCGCAAGTTCTTCTACATGCCGCTGCACCACAGCGAAGACCTCGCCGACCAGCGCCGCGCGACCGCGCTCGCGGCAAGCCTCCGCGATGACCGTGCTCCCGAGGAGCGCGGCGGCCACGGGCGCTATGGCCTCCCATACCTCGATGTGATCGAACGCTTCGGCCGCTTCCCGCATAGGAACGCAATCCTCGGCCGGATCTCAACCCCGGAGGAAATCGCGTTCATGGAGAAGGCCAAGGCACCCAGCTGATCTCGTCGTGCCAGGCCCCATCCCTGCCATGGATACCGGCCTTCGCCGGTATGACAATAATTTGGGAGCGATCATGCCGATCACCGATATCGCCGTCACCGACATCGCCGATTTCGCCGCGGGTCATGAGTTTGGCGCGGCCGGCGCCTATGTTCGCTTGAAGGGGGTGGCGCGCGGCACGCTCGATCCCCAGGCGGCGGCTAATCGCGGCATCGTCGATCTCGATCGCGCGCCGAGGAACGCCCAGGGCCTCGTCGAATACGCCACCGATGTCGACATCCTGCGGCCGAAGGACCCGGAGCGCGGCAGCGGCATCCTCGTCTACGACGTCCCCAATCGGGGCTCCAAACGCATCTTCACGCTGCTCGACGACGTCGTGCCCGCCGATCCCGCGCGCAACAACGACCCGCGCACCAAAGAGGATGCTGGGCTCGGCTTTCTCCTCAGGCGCGGCTATTCGATTGTGTGGTCGGGTTGGGACCCCGGCGCGCCGCGCATCAACAACAATCTCGGCGCCGACTTCCCGGCCGCGCTCGAAGGAGGCAGGCCGATCACCGGCCGCATTCGCGACGAGTTCCACTTTGGCACGCGCGCGCCCGGCGACGGCAGCATCCGGCGTCTCTCCTACCCGGCCGCATCCACCAACCAGCCCGCGGCGAGGCTCACCGTGCGCGACTGCGAGAGCGACCGCCGCACCGAAATCCCGCGCGACCAGTGGGAATTCATCGACGAGCGCTCGATCCGGCTCCTGCCGGAGGGGAGCAAGTTCGCGCCGATCAAGATCTACGAATTGTGGTACGAGGCAACCGGAGCCAAAGTGCTCGGCATCGGCTATGCGAGCGTCCGCGATCTCGTCTCGTACCTGCGCTATCAGGGCGGCATCCCCGAGTTGGGCGAAATAGCCCACGCGCTCGCCTTCGGGGTGTCGCAAAGCGGGCGATTTCTGCGTCATTTCCTCGAATTGGGGATGAACGCCGACGCGGCGGGTCAGCCGGTGTTCGAC
Source organism: uncultured Alphaproteobacteria bacterium (assembly GCA_963734125.1). Classification (GTDB taxonomy): domain Bacteria; phylum Pseudomonadota; class Alphaproteobacteria; order ATCC43930; family CGMCC-115725; genus DATARH01. The sequence goes on along the minus strand of CAVTGB010000021.1, from coordinate 144,001 downwards.
GGCGTCTTCAGCCACGTCGCCGGCGCCGGCAAGGTCTTCGCCAATCACCGTTTCGGCATGCCCGGCCGCACCGCGACCCAGCACGAGGATCGGCTCTACCCGGAAAACTGGTTCCCGTTCAGCATGGCGCGGACGGCCGACCCGGTGTCCGGCCGCACCGGCGGGCTGCTCGGCGCCGCGGCCACCGACCCCAAGGTCATCGAGACCAACAGCGCGACCGAGTATTGGCAGAAGGGCGCGTCGCTGATCCACACCGATCCGGGGATCGGGCGCGATCTTGCGTTGCCGGCCAATGCGCGCGCTTATCTCATCGCCGGAACGCAGCATGGCGGGCGGCCTGGGGTAGATCCGCGGCCCGGCCCCTGCGTCAACCCGCGCAACCCGCACAGCGCGACGCCGGCGCTGCGGGCCTTGTTCGTCGCGCTCGAGGAATGGGTGACGACGGGCACAGAGCCGCCGCCGAGCCGGGTTCCCTCGCTCGCCGCCGGAACCGCCGTCAGCGCCGAGCGCGTCCGGATGCCGGAGGTCCCGGGCTTTGCCGTCCCGCCGGGGGCCAATCCGATAGTGCCGCCCGTCGATTGGGTCGACCCGCCCAAAGCCTCGCCCCCCGCTCCCTACACGACCTATGTTTCCGCCGTCGACGGCGACGGCAACGAAGTCTCCGGCATCCTCCTGCCGCCGATCGCGGTGCCGCTCGGCACCTACACCGGCTGGAACCTCTATCGCGCGCAGCCGGACGAACTGGCCGATCGCGACGGCTCGTTGATCCCGTTCGCCGGCACCCGCGCCGAGCGCGAGGCCGCCGGCGACCCGCGCTCCTCGATCGCCGAGCGCTACCGCACCCGTGAGGCCTACGCCGCCAGGGTCGAGGCCGCCGCCGCCGCGCTCGTCGCCGAGCGCCTGCTCCTCCCCGCGGACGCCGAGGCGTATGTCGCGGCCGCAAGAGATTGCGATCGGTTGTGATTGGTCCGGCCGGCGCTTGCCGCGGCCGCGATCTGGCGTCAGCATGGCGATGAGGCGCTGCAACGGCGCCGGAAAACAAACGGAGGGGGACATGCCTGGATTGCGCTTCGCCGGCTGTGCGATGGCGGCCGCGGTGCTGGTGATCGGCCTCGGATCGGGCATCGCCCACGCGCAGCTGATGATCGTCGGCAATGACGAGAAGATCAGCATCGCCGACGGCAAGGGGACCCAGAAGGAAGGGGGTCACGACACGCTGTCCGTTATCGACATGTCGAAACCGGCCTCCCTCAAAATCGTCGCGACGATCCCGCTCGACAACTCGATCATCGGGCCGCCGACCAATCTCGCGGTCACCCCGAACCGCCAGCTCGCGCTGGTCGCCAACTCGGTCAACAACGCCCCGAAAGATGCCGGCTTTGCTCCGGTTTCCGACGACCGGCTGTTCGTCGTCGACCTGACGGCGAGCCCGCCCAAGCTGATCGACACGGTGCACGTCGGCAAGCGGCCCTCGGGGCTGGCGATCAACGCGGCCGGCACGATGGCGCTCGTCACCAATCGCGACGACGGCACGATCTCGGTCCTCTCGATCACGGGCAAGGCGGTCGCGGTGACCGACACCGTCAGCATCGGCACCGGCCCCGACAACGTCTCCGCCGTTGCGATCACTCCGGACGGCAAGCGGGCGCTCGCCACCAAGCCCAACGCCAACAAGATCGCGCTCCTCTCGATCGCCGGCGACAAGGTGACCTACGACAAGCGCGACCTGCCGACCGGCATCTTTCCCTACAACGTCGCGATCACCCCCAACGGCAAGCTGGCGCTGACCGTCGACAACGGCAATGGCGGCGGCTCGGACGGCAATCTGAAGACGGCGAGCGTCATCGATCTCGAGGCCAACCCAGTCCGGATCATCGATCACGTCACGGTCGGCAACTCGCCCGAGGGCCTCGTGATCAGCCCCAAGGGCACTATCGCCGTCACCGTCGATGCGCAGGGCTCAAACCAGGCCAAGGACAGCTGGTTCTATCATCAGGGCGGCGAGGTCAGCATCCTCAAGATCGCCGGCAACAAGGTGACGAAGATCGGCGCGGTCACGGTCGGCAAATTGCCCGAGGGGGCGGCGTTCAGCGCCGATGGCAGCACTCTCTATGTCGGCAACTTCATCGATTCCGATCTGTCGGTGCTGAAGGTCAGCGGCGACAAGATCACCGACACCGGCAAGCGCTTCAAGCTGCCAGGCCATCCCGCTTCGATGCGCAGTAGCCCGCAATAATGCTGAGCGTGCGATTAACAGAGCGAGGAATTCAACTGGCGATGGATTGGGGAACACTTCGGATGGGGCGGTTGTTGCAGTAACGACGCGCGATTGTCGTGTCTCATCAGCGGAGGACCCCCGATGAAGTTTTCCCCGACCATACCGCTGGCCTTGGCGTTGGCGGCCGGCGTCGCTGCAGCGGCAGCCGCGCAGACGTCGACCCCGGGCGCGGGCTCTCTGACGGCCCCGCAAACCATCGCCCCGACGATGCCGGGCGGATCGACCCCGGGCCAGCAGGGCTACAACGACAACACGATGCCGTCGGCGGGGCAGTCGAACGCCACCGAAGCGCAAGCCAACCCGAACGGGCAGATGAAAGCCACCTCGCCCACGGGCAAACGAACGGCACAGATCAAAACCGCGCCGAGGAAGGTCAAACGGTTGGCAAAGCGCCGGATTGAGCACAGCAGGGTCAGACGGATGGCACAAATGCGGCGCGCGCCCGAGCCGATGCCCACGGCCGACCAGGTCAAGACGGCGCAGCAGCAACTGCACGCGGCCGGCCTCTACAACGGACCGAGCGACGGAATGATGGACCCCGACACCAGGGCCGCGCTGGCGCGCTACCAGCAGCAGAACGGTCTGCGGCGCACCGAAACGCTCGATCCGCGAACCATCGCCCAGCTGAATAGCGGCCAGACGACCGGCTATGGGTCGAGCACGCCGACGACGACCCCGGCGCCAGCCGGCGCAGGCGGCGACACTGCCGCGCCGAGCACGACCCCCGCGGCAACGGGTGCTGGCGGCAACACCACCGCGCCAGCTCCGACCAAGTAGCCGACGCGCCATCGCGCCGGGCCGTGCCGGCCGACAGGTACCGGCATGGCCCGGCGTTGCCGGGTCAATGCGGCCGGCGGCGCAGGCAGGCGCGCGCCGCGGCGTCGATGATCGCGTCGCTGTCGATGCCGTACACCCGATAGAGGTCCGGAATGTCGCCGGATTGGCCGAAATGGTCGACCCCGAGCGGCACGGTGAAATTCTGCGCGACGCCGCCGAGCCAGGACAAGGTTGCGGGATGGCTGTCGTTGACCGTGACCAGCGCCGCGCCCGGTCTGAGCCGCGCCAAGAGCCGGCCGGCGATGCCGGACCTCCCCTCCGCCAGCGCACCCCGCCAGTCGCGATGCAGCCGGCCGGGCGAAGTGACCGCCAACAGCCCGGTGCCGGGCAAATCCTCGCAGATCGCCTCGTAGGCGGCGATCGCCTCGGGCGCGACCGCGCCGCAATAAGCGATTGCGAGCTCGGCATCGGCGGCCGGTTCGCGCAGCCAATAGGCGCCGGCGATGATCCGTTCGGCGAGCGCCGCGTCGATCTCGCGCTCCGGCTGCTCAATGGGGCGCGTCGACATCCGGAAATAGACCAACTCGCCGTCCGCCTCCTGGATTGCCGCCAGGGCCCAGCGCAACAGGATCGCCAATTCGTCGGCATAGGCCGGCTCGAAGCCGATAAGCCCGGGCTGCGCCAGTCCAATCAGCGGCTCGACCACTGATTGGTGGGCGCCGCCCTCGGGCGCCAGCGTCACGCCCGATGGGGTCGCCACCAGGATGAAGCGGGCGTCCTGGTAGAGCGCGTAGTTGAGCGCGTCGAGCCCGCGCTTGATGAACGGGTCGTAGAGCGTGCCGATCGGCAGGAGGCGCGCCCCGAACAGCGGCCCCGCCAGCCCGAGCGCGGCCAGCGTCAGGAACAGATTGTGCTCGGCGATGCCGAGTTCGATGTGCTGCCCGCGCGGCCCCATCGCCCAGCGCTGGGCCGAGACGACGCGCTCCTCGCGAAAGGTGTCGGCGCGCTCGGCGCGGTCGAAGATGCCGCGCCGGTTGACCCAGGCGCCGAGATTGGTCGACACCGTCACATCGGGCGAGGTGGTGACGATATGGGTGGCCATCGCGCCGTCATCCGACGCCACAGCGCCGAGGATGCGGCCAAAGGCGTCCTGGGTCGACAGGCGCCGGCCGCGCGGAACGGCCAAAGCGGCCGGCACGTCTATCACGGCGGCATCGTGGCGGCGCCTACCACCGCGGGCGAGCGGCACATGGGCGAGGAACTCGGCAAGCTCCTCGGGCGGCAGATCGAGACCGGCGAACGGCTCCCATTCCTCGCCCCGGGCCACCGCCATGCTGTCTTGAAACAACGCCATCTGCTGCGGGTTCATCAACCCGGCATGATTGTCCTTGTGGCCGGCAAACGGCAGGCCATAGCCCTTGATCGTGTAGGCGATGAAGCAGGTCGGCCGGTCGTCGGTAACGCCGTGGAAGGCATCCAAGACCGAGCCCATGTCGTGGCCGGCGAGATTGGTCATCAGCCGCGCCAGCCCTAAGTCGTCGTGCTCGTCGAGGATGGCGCGGATGCCGGGATAGCGGTTGAGGTCGCGGCCCAGGTGCTCGCGCCAGCCCTCGCCGCCCTTGTAGACGAGCGCCGAATAGAGCGAATTGGGGCACGAATCGATCCATTCGCGCAGCTGCGCACCGTCGGGGCGGGCGAAGGCGGCCTGCAGCAGGCGCCCGTATTTGAGGGTGACGACGCGCCAGCCGAACATCTCGAACAACGCGTCGATCCGCCCGAACAGCCGGTCGGAGACCACCGCATCGAGGCTCTGACGGTTGTAATCGACGACCCACCAGAGATTGCGCACATCGTGCTTCCAGCCTTCGAGGAGCGCTTCGAAGATGTTGCCCTCGTCGAGTTCCGCGTCGCCCGCCAGCGCGATCATCCGCCCGGGTGGCGCGTCGTCCGGGGTCAGGCGGTGCAGCCGCAAATAATCCTGCACCAGCGCGGCAAAGAGCGTCACGCCGACGCCGAGCCCGACCGACCCGGTCGAGAAATCGACGATGTCGCCATCCTTGCTGCGCGAGGGGTAGGCCTGCGCCCCGCCATAGGCGCGGAACCGCTCGAGCTTGTCGCGGGTCTGCTGCCCCAAAAGATATTGCAACGCGTGGAATACCGGGGCGGCGTGCGGCTTGACGGCGACCCGGTCCTGCGGCCGCATGACATCGAGATAGAGCGCGGTCATCAAGGTCGCGACCGAAGCGCTCGAGGCCTGGTGGCCGCCGACCTTGAGGCCGTCGCGCGACGGCCGCAGGTGGTTGGCGTTGTGGATCATCCAGGTGGACAGCCACAGCACCTTCTGCTCGAGCGCGTGAAGCGATCTCAGCTGGTCGTCGGCTTCGGCTTCTTGCGCCCGGGCGCGAACGCCGGCGAGGGCGTGCAGCATCCTTCCTCCTAGACCGGACCCGATACGATATAGGTCCGCAGATGCTCGGGGAGACGCCAGGCGACACTGGGGTCGGGAATGTGCCTGACCGGCTCGATTCCACCGCGCCACGCCGCCCCCATGATCTGCATCGTCTGGTAGACAATCGTGTTCCAGCCGCTGACGCGCAGGAAATCGAGGCCCTCGGCGACCTCTGGGGACGCCAAATCGTGGAACAGGATCAAGGCGTCGTCCGCGGCAACCAGCGCGGCGGCCTTGGCGTCGCGCAAGGGCGCCGGCCGGTCATGGCCGCCATCGACAAAGATCAACGACCAGCGCCGCCGCTCCAGCCCGGCCAGATCGAACACCTTGGCGGGGCTGATGCCGGGCAGCAAGCGGACGCGCTCGGCGAGGCCGGCATGGCTGAGCGATGCCAGGACGCTGCCGTAAATATCGGGCTCGGCGAGCAGCGGGTCGATGACGTCGAGCTCCACCCCCGCCGCCGCCAGATGACAGGCCGACCAGCCGAGCCAGCAACCGATTTCAAGCTGGCGCCCGGGGCAGCGCAGCGCCGAATTATAGAGGATATGGGCTTCGTCGCGGTTGACGAACCCGACCGTCGGCTGGCGCCGGTCGACATACCAGTTGTGTGGGATCTCGCGCCGCAGGTACGGCCACGTCGCGGTCGACTTGTCGCCGACGACCATGTTGGGAAAGCTGTCGTCGAGGCGAATGCGCGCCAGCCCCGGCGAGACATAATCCCCGTCGGGAAAGGCAACGGTTGGCGGTGCGATCGTATCGCGAACGCTCATCCACTCATTCAGACCTGCCGCGCGCGGTTTGACAAGACCGTCCGGAGACCTAAATAGAACCTGATGAGGACCCTGCGGCGCGGCAAAACCGCAGCATCGAGGAGCGTCGGAGCGATGACGGACACCCCGGGCACGATTGGCGAGCGCACAATCACGGTGAGCGAGAACGCGGCGCGCCGCATCGCTGTCCTCAAGGCGCAGGAGGCGGCCGAGGGCGCCTTTCTGCGGATCGCCGTCTCGGGCGGCGGCTGCTCCGGGTTTCAGTATGGGCTCAGCTTTGACGACCAGAAGAAGCCGGACGACCGCCAATTCGAGCGCGACGGAGTCGCCGTCGTCGTCGACGACACCTCGCTCGATTTGTTGAACGGGGCGGAACTCGATTTCGTCGAGGATCTGATGGGCGCCTCCTTCCAGATCAAGAACCCCAACGCGGCCTCGTCCTGCGGCTGCGGCAACTCCTTCTCGATCGCCATCTGACGCACGCCCGCGAGCCGCCGCGACTCGCGGTTTCCGAAAGGCGCGTGATGCCGAGTTTCGAACGGCTGCGTCAGCGCGCGGGCGCAAGGAGGTGAACGCCGAGACGCACGATGTCGAGGGATGCCTGAAAGGGGCGACGCAGGCCGAGATGGACGGAGAGGAGGCGACCGAACATCTCGGGTCGAGCCGCCAGCGCCTCCAGCGCACGCCGCCGCAAGCCGTCGTTGCGATCCATCAAGAGCAGAACCTGCGCCATTCGTTGCGGCCGCTTGATGATCCGCCGATGGGCCCTTTGATAGCGTGCCAGATCACCCGACGAAAGCGCGTCGGCTAGGGCTGACGCCTGGCGAAATGCCAAGGCGAGGCCTTCGCCGGTTACCGCATCGACACTGCCGGAGGCGTCGCCGATGAAGACAACCCGGTCCTGGGTGACCGAGCGCAATCTGGCCGATTGAGAGACTGCCCCCCGCAGCGAGCCGATCGCTTGGCCGTCGCCGAGACATGCCGCAAGCGCCGGGAAACAATGTCGGCAGATCCGACATCCGCAAACCTGGCGTCGCCCCGATGATCGCCACGCAAACCTCCGCGGGTCCTATCGGGGTGACGTAAGCCTGGTAGCCCGCGCGCCAATGGACCTCGACAAAATCGGTCCACGGGCGCACCCGGAAATGCTGCCGCAAGCCGATGCGTCTCGGGCCGGCGCAAACTCGCTGGACCCCCAACCAGCGGGCGACCTGCGAGTGAAACCCGTCGGCGGCGACGACCCAGCGACAGCGGAGCATCTGGCCGTCTACCCGAACGCCAGAGCCGTCCAGGGCATCGACATGCGCTCCCCAGCGGCAGGGAATTCCGGCGGCGGTGGTATGCTCGATGAGTACGCGGTGCAGCGCGGTGCGGCGGATGCCGATCCCGCAACCCTCGGCAAAGGCGGCTTCGGCGACCGCACCCTCCCCCAAAAAGCGGATGCCGCGAAACGGGAAGTCCCAAGGCCGATCGATTTTCACTCCGATTTCCCGCAAGCGCTGCAATCCCGTCGGGCATCAAACCTTCGCCGCACGCCTTGTCGATCGGAGGCCGGTCCCTGTCGACGACCGACGACATCGAACCCGCGCCGGCGTGCGGCGAGCGCTGCTGCGAGGCCCGCCGGCCCGCCGCCGATAACGACGAGATCGGTCTCGCCGGATGGTTGCTGGCGCTCACCACTGCAACAGGATCATCTCGGAACAGAACCCGGGACCCATCGCCAGCAGCATGCCGAGGCTCCCCGGGCTTGGCGGTCCGTTCGCGATCACGTCCTCAAGCACCAGAAGAACGGAAGGCGAAGAGAGATTGCCGTAACGGCGCAAACACTCCCATGAGCGAGCGAGATGGCGATCCGGCAGTTCGAGCGCCTTCTGAATCGCTGTCGAGCACCTTCGGCCCCCCGGTATGGATCACCCAGGTGCCGATATCGCTGCGGCGAAGGCGATGTTCGCTCAGGAACTCGTCGACGTCCGCGTGCGAGGTTGGCCTCGATGAATTCGCCAAGCCTTGGCGAGAGCACGATCTTGAAGCCATGCTCGGATATGTCCCAACCCATGAGGTCCTCGGAAGTCGGCATAGAACGCCGATTTCGACGCCAGGATCTTCGGTTCGGGACGGCCGAAGGCCTGCGGTGTCGTCGATTTCTCGGCGCCGGCAACGACCACCGCCGCGGCGCCGTCGCCAAACAATCCGCTGGCGATGATGGCCGCTGTCGACAGATCGTCGCGCTGGATCGTCAACGAGCAGGCCTCGACCGCCAGCAGCACGGCAGTCTGCGCGGGATACGCAAGGACATAATCCGCGGCGCGGCTCAGCCCCAGCGCACCGCCGACACAGCCGACACCGAAAATCGGCGTCCGCTTGACGTCCCGCGGCAGGCCCAGGCGATTGATCAGCCGGGCATCGAGCGAGGGACTGGCGACGCCGGTTATCGAGACCACGAAAAGCGCGTTGACGTCGGCGGGAGTAAGACCGGCCTCGCGCAATGCACGATCGATAGCGCGCTCCCCCAGCTCCTGGGCGACCTCGAACCAGGCGGCATTTGTTTCGCCCCAGGACGAGAACAGCGCATAGCGCTCCAGCGGGAATGCCAGAGTGACGATAGTCGACCCCGACGCGGGAATGGAAGCGGGCAACCAATTCGGGCTTTTCAAGCCGACCTTCCCAATATCGCTCCAAAGCCGCCGTAATCGCACGCTGCGGATAACGGAATTTCGGCATTGCGCTCGCCACGCTGACGATCTTCATGGGGTACCCTCGTTGGTTCAGATCGGTGGACAGCGGCCCGCCGGTGGCGCGGATCGGCTCACTGGTCACGTGCGCGGGGCCGCCTGCGCCGTGCGGACGTACGAGGCCGCGTCGTTCAGCCGCCAATCGTAAGTGTCGTTCGCAACCGTGCCGAACCCAGCCAACAGCCGCTGCGTCTCGGGTCCGGCATACTGTCGCAGATGGGCAAGGACTCCTGCCCAAGTGCCGCCGAAATCATCCTGGTACCAGCGATAGATCGACGACACCGTCAGGCCGTCACCGTCGCGGCGAACACCGCGCGGGTGGTTGACGTAGAGCCGTGCGCCGCGGTCGAACATATCCGACAGGCGGCTTGCCGTGAACGGCACCGGCAACAGCGTCGGACAGCCGATCGACGCGCAGTTCACCGCGTAATGGATCCGATTATCCCGCATCAAGGGACGCAGGATGCGGTGCTCGATGTCGTCGAGCGCGACATCCTCGCCCTCGATCTGCACCAGCTTGGCGCTCCACGGTCCCGAGCCGCCGGTGATGAAGCTCGGGATCAACGATCCGCCCGAGTGAAATCTCCCGGATCGATGCGACCGGGTAGTGCTCCAGCACCACCTTCACCGTCAGCGCGTTGTACAGGTTTATCCAATAAGCAAACTGCTCGGGCCGGTTCAGTTGGGAAACCGCAACCCGGCTCATCGCATCGACGTATCGGGCCAATCCTGCCTTGTCGGCCGCGCTGACATCGCCATATCGCACCCGATTGATGCCGTCCGGCTCTTCGACGAGATACCGGCCGCAGAAAATCGGCCCAGCCCTGCTGGTCGACCACGGTTTGCGACGACGGATCGTTCGCGGCCCATTTTTCCCAAAGCCGGGCGCTCGGCGCCGCCCAGCCAGGCCTGGCTGACGACGACGCGTAAGCGATCGGCGCGAGCGCGCCGGCGAGCAGCGACCGGCGCAGGATGGGTCTCATCAGGATTGCCTCATCGAACACGAACTCACTCCTGCCGCTGCTGTGCCGGTGTCGCGCCGACAATTGCAAACCGGCGCTCGATCAGATCGGCGTCGTCGAACTGACGGCGGCCGATCAGCGCCGTGGCGTGATGTCCCCACTCGCGCATCGCGCCGGCGTCGTCGAGGCCGAGCGGCCAGGTGACAAACCGCTCGGCGCGGTCGGTTCCCGGCACGATCCCGTCCGGGCCGAACGCGCTCCTGGTGCCGCCGGCGACCGGGAGCGTGCGCAGCTCGCCGTCGTCGACCAGGGAATAGGAGAAGCCGCGCCCACCCGCATCGGCACGAACATCGGTCAGGTAATGATTGCCGCTGGTGATCCGCACCGCGACGCGCGCCGGCGCATCGATCGCCGGCACCTGGCGCGGAATGAACGCCCATTCCACCGTCGGGTCGGAAGGGCTGATGGCAGCGACGCGCGTGGTCGGAAGAAACATGTGGTAGCAGCCGCAATTGTGGATCGAATCGTAGACGAGCGGATGCCCGGACGGGTCCAATGTCACGCGAAAGGTGAGGCCGTCGAGGGTTCCGGACACGGGATCGATCAACCCGCTCTGCGGACGCTCGGGGAACCAGATGGTGTAGACGAGCTGGACCAGCGTCTGCTCGCCATACCGGGTATAAGCCAACCGGTGATAGACGGTTGGCCGCGAGACGTCGACCGCCGGCGCCACGCCGCCGCGCCACTGCAACGGCCCGATCCGGTCGTAGTCGCCATTGGTGTCGATCTCGAACACCGGTGCAAAGGTTGCAATCAGCGCCGCGCGGTCGCGCGGGGTCAGGAGCGGTATCCCGAGCGCATCCCGTTCTGCGTGCGAAAACATGGCGGCCACTTGCGATGCTGTCAGGCCGCTCATCGGGCGGCTGATAGCGCACAGAGCGCGGATCTTCGGCGCCGCCGAGCGACGCCAGCTGGAACATGCCGGTTGCTTCATGCTCCCAGCCCTTGGCGAATTCGAAGAAAGGCCACCGGACGAGGGGGTAAAGCCCGACCACGCGCTTCCAATCGGCATAATCGTCGGGAACCTCGGCTCGCTTGACGAGAGCTTCCCTGCCCGCCGGGCTGCCCAGGTCGAGAAGTGCGAGAACGGTGGCGCAGCGGTCGGTAACGGCAGCGGCGGCCGACCGATCGGTGACCCCAAGCGCAGTCATAGACCCCAATGGCAGGTTGCTCAGTTCGTAGGTTCTGGCGCGTGCGTCGAGCTCCCTGAGGTGTCGTTCCCAGCTCTGGAAAGCGGCGGGATCGCGCTCTGCCTGATCGCGAAACGACGCCAGGAAGCGGTTGACTTCGCAGGTAGGGATAGCCGGGGATGCGATAGGCCTCGGCATCACGAACCGCAGCGCGATCGATCGCGTCGTCGAGGCGGACGAACCAGGCGGCGCATTGCTGGACATCCGATCTCTCCAGATCCGATTTCAGCGGCTGATCGATCGTCGTGCAGGCGGCAACGGCGGTCGCCGCCACCGCGGCAACCAGCATTCGCAAGGCTGTTTGCGTCGTCGAACAGCACGTTTGCGACCGCGGTCGATCGGATCGGCTGACGCCGAGCGCGTCCTGCCATTCCCCCTCTCCGCCACCTGACCCCCGTGCCGCTTGGTAAAGACGAAGCCGGGATCGCCGCCGTGCCCAATCACGTTACGAGCCTATTCCTGTCGAGTTGTGTGGAGAAGATCCCGGGCGGAATAGAGTTTCACGATGTCGCTGCCGCAGCCCAATCGGAAAGCATCAAATCGGCTCATTGCTGCGGCAAACGCGAACTCTCTCGGCAAAACTCCACATTTCTTCGCAATTGAGCCCGGTAAACTGGCGGCAATGGCGTCGGCCCCGTGCTGCTTCATGCGACAGCGCTGCCGGATGGGAAGCCTGATGTTACAGAGATCGCGTGCCGAGCCGCAGACCGGCAGCTCCTATGGTCAGTACGTCAATCCGCAATGGAGCAGGCTGCTCGACGTGCTGCAGATGAACGTCACGTACACACGCTGCCGCGGCGCAGAGCTTGAGACGAGCGACGGCCGCGTCATTCTCGATTTCCTGTCGGGGTATTGCGTACACAATGTGGGCCACAACCACCCCAGGCTAATCGAGGCGCTCAAGCGCGAACTCGATCGCATGGGGCCGGCGATGTTGCAGAGCCATGTATCCGATCTCGCCGGCGGGCTCGGCGAGGCGCTCTGCGTGCGCGCCGGCGGTCGGCTCGCCAAGGTATTTTTTGCCAGTTCCGGGAGCGAGGGGATCGAGGCAACCATAAAATTCGCCCGCGCCCATACCAGGCGGGCGGGAATTTTGTACGCCGCCGGCGCCTTTCACGGCCTCACCTGCGGCGCGCTGTCGTTGATGTCGAACGATTTCTGGAAGGATGGGTTCGGGCCGCTCCTGCCAGGTACCGAAGCCGTGCCGTTCGGGGATATTGATGCGGTCGAGCGCAAGCTTGCGGCCAAGACCTTTGCCGCCTTTGTGCTCGAACCGCTGCAGGCCGAGGGCGGCATCCACGTGCCCGAGCCAGACTACCTCAGCGCGGTGCAGGCGCTGTGCCGGCGCTATGGGACTCTCTTCATCCTCGACGAGGTGCAGACCGGCCTTTACCGCACCGGGAAATTTCTGGCCGCACACCATTTCGGGGTCGAGCCGGATATGGTCGTGCTGGCGAAGGCGCTGAGCGGCGGTCTGGTGCCGTCGAGCGCGGTCCTGATGTCGGAGCCGATATACCAATCGGTATACGGCTCCCTGAGGCGGGCGATCGTCCACACGTCGACCTACAGCGAAAACAGTCTGGCGATGCGTGCCGGCCTGACCACGATCGACATTTTGGAACAGGAGGGGCTTGGCCAACGGGCCACGAAAGCCGGCGCGCATTTGCGCCGTGCCCTGACCGACCGCCTCTCAAAATACGAGATGGTGGCTCGAGGTGCGCGGCCTCGGGCTGCTGAACGGGATCGAGTTCCGGCCGCCGCGCTCGCAAGCGCTGCGCATTTCGTTTCTGGCATTCGCGCACGTCCATCCGGCAATGTTCGGACAAATGCTGGTCATGCGGCTGTTTCGCGACCACGACGTCCTGAGCCAGGTCTGCGGCAACAATTTCATGGTGCTGAAGGTCGCGCCGCCGCTTGGTCATCAACGACCGGCAAATCGAACATTATGTCCGCTCGGTCGAACAGGTCGTGGAACTGATGCACAGCTCGAAAGTCTTCTGGACCGAAGCCCTTGGCATCGGGCGACGCGCTATGGCATTGGCATGATGAGGTTGCTTCCTGTTGATCACCGCGTGCCGCGCGTCCGCGGCGTCGCGTCGCTCCAGGCGCATCGACGACCTGACAGTTGCATCCAATCCGGCGCTGCTGGATGGGAACTCCATCACCACGATCAACCCCGTTGGGGTATTGCGCCGCGCCTGAACAGAACCGCCGTGGAGGTGTACAATACGCTGACAGATCGCCAGCCCTATCCCCGTACCGCCGGTGTCGCGCGCCCGGGCCTCATCGACACGGTAAAACGGTTCGAACAGATGCTCCAAGGCCGTGTTCGGCACTCCGGGCCCGCAGTCTCTGACCTCGACGGATATGATTTGCGGTGAAGTGCGGGCCAGTACAATCCTCACCTCGGTGTTATCGCTCGTATAAAAGATTGCGTTGCGAACCACGTTCTCGATGGCGCGGCGCAATAGATCGGCGTTGCCGAGGATCGCGATCGGTTCGGCCGCGCCAAGGACGATCACGTCTGCCGTGCGAGTTGGGCTTTTCGTAGATGGCGTCAGATACGATCCGCTCGACGAGCATGCAAAGATCGATCGGCGTGAATTCGGGGGGCTCCGTCGCCGCATCGAGCCTCGCGAGGGTGAGCAACTCGCTGGCGAGTGCGGCGATGTTTGCGATCTCCCGCTCCATGCGGTCAAATTGCCTCGGCCGATCGACCTCGCCCAGGCGCCCTGCCAGTCCCAAGGCCATGCTGAGGCGCGCCAGCGGCGACTTGATCTCATGCGAGATGTCTCCGAGTAGCCGGTGCTGCGCCATTATTGCGGCCTCCAATTCTTCCGTCCGGGCCGCAATCTTCGCCTCGAGAGTCTGATTGAGCGCGGCCAGCTCGCGCAGAAACTGCTCGCGCTCTTGCGTGATCCTTTCGAGATTGTCGGTCATCCGATTGAACGACTGTGCCAGCGAGCCGAGTTCATCCGACGAGGTAATCGGCACACGCGCGTCGAGTTTGTCGGTATCGGCGATTTCCCTGACGACGCGGGTCAGATCGGCGATCGGCGCGGTCAGCCGCTGAGACAACCAGCGGCCGAGCAGGATGATGGGTATCGCAAGCGCCGCCCCGAGCAACACCAGCTTGAATGCCACCCAGTGCAACGATCCGGTTACGCACGGCGATGTCGTGCAGCATCAGGACCTGCCAGTTGGCGACAAGCCCGCTGCGCGGTGCGGACCTGCCCACGACCACGCCGCTGCCTTCCCAGTCATCCTGCTGGATGCGGTGCAATCCGACGCGATCGACGAGATCCGGCGGATTCGCCGCCAGGACCCGGGCTTGCCCGCTCTTCTCCAAAAGGATGGTCGTGTTCACCGTGCCGAACAACAGTTCCTCGACGCTCGACCAGGGATAAGTCAGCACAAGGGTGCCGATCCGATAGCTTTGGTCAAACGTCCCAAAAACCGGGACCGCTAGCGCCACAACCTGCTTCTGCGTCAACGGATCTGCGTGCTTATCGATGAAGACGAGACTCTTTCCGCCATTCTCCCATTGCGGAGGAAGCCGACGCACACCGTCGGCGCGACCATTGCCGGACATCGCAAGCAGTCTGCCGCCGGCATCGAAGGCGTAAATGTCGCCGGCGAGGCCATAGAGCCGCTTCGAAGCCTCCAAAGCCTGAGTGACGCGCTTATCGATGTCGCCTGAGGCGAGGTCGTTCATGACCTCAAGTTCCGACCACGCCGTCAGATCGGTCGCAAGCGCACCGATTTGGTTGGCCAGCTGTTCGTATTTCAAGTCCGCCAAACGGTTGAGCGCCGTCGCGTCCGACTCCAATATCGATGCCCGCACGTCCGAATAGACGAAAATCGCCGTCGCAAAATAGGTGACAAGATAAATGCTTAACAGCGCCGCCAATATCCGCCGCGGGATCGAGCGGGTAAGCAGATGCACCGCACGCCTAAGGAACATAGGCAAGGACCTTCACATCGAGCGGCGGGGCCGACCCGCTGATATAGCCGATCGATCCGGGGACATTCCGGATGAACGCTATCATGGCCTGTTCCGATTCCTGAACCAGAGGCGGCATTTTCCCCTGGAAATGCATCTCATTCCAATAAATCGCGAGCTCCGCGTTGTCCTGCTGCAGCACGCGAGCGGTGAACTCCTCACGCACCCGGCTGCCGGCCTCGCGATTGACCGGGACGATGTGACTGCCGTCGGGCCAGCTCGTGACGCGCAACAGGTAGATCGCGGCGATCTGGCTTAGCGGTACCGGAGTCGCCACAATCAGGTTCGGGTTGGCGATGATCAAGAGTCCCTCGGCCCGGGCGGCACCGGAAAAGCAGCAGCAACGCCAAAATCGCGAGGCCAATGAGGACTCTTGCCATCGCGCCGCTCAGAAAAGTACAGCCCAGGAGGCGGTGAGTCCCGTGGGGTTTACCGGGTGGCCGCCGATATTCTGCAGGTATTCCAGGCGGAAGACCATCGCCGGCTGCGGGCGGTAGGCAATCCCGAACAACAGATCGTGGGCGGTCGAGGGAGAGGTTCTGTCGGCAAACCCCTCATACCACCCGTACAACGACCAATTGTCCGTCACGGCATAGGAAGCGGCCGTGTAGACCCCCCATTCGGTGTCGCGGGCGGTGCGTGTGCCGTTGTTGCCGATATCCGAAAACGTCGTTTCACCCTGGAGCGTCAGCTTGCCGAGCGTGTAATGAAAATCGGTGCCGAACAGCGATTGATTGACGCCAAGTACGTCTTTGGATTGCTGAAAGGAAATGCCGATTTTATCGAGCAGTCCGAGTGGGAAGCTGACATGCGCGCCCTCGACGCTGCGGTACTGGTGGACCGTAATATCTCTAGGTCTTTCCGAGAATTCGCCGGTTGGCTGATAATACAGCTGAAAATCCGGAACCTGCGAGTAGGGATCGGCATACCGTACCGATGCGCCCGTCGTATACTCGCTGAAATTTCGGTACGTGACGGCTGGGCGCACGGCGCTCAGCACCAGGGGCGCCGCGTGGATCTCGTTCCATTCGCCCACCGGCGACAGCATCTTGCCGAGCCGAAGCGTCGTGCTGTCGGTCAGATACGAATCATTATAAAGGCGTTCGAGCACGAAATCGCCGTCGCCGCGGCCATGATTCGAGACCGGCCCCCAGCGCACCATACTGAGGTTGGTCAGCTCGGCTTCGACAAAAGGGTTGAACAGCCGGTTGAAATGACCGGTTACGAAGAGGCTCAGATCATCGAGATCAATCGATTTCTGCTGCTGGTTGGGCAACCTCGCAACCACATCGCTGTAGCCCGCTATGTTGAGGGGCCCGATATCGAGACCGTGCCCAAGCTGATAGTCGTCGGCACGCGCGCTCGCGGCCGCGAGCGCGAGAAACGTTGCCATTGGCACGCTCACCCAAGCGGGTGCCTGGTGCCACAGACGCTGTGCTGTCCGGCCGAAAATACGAGTGCCCCCCGCTTCGCACGTGCGTCGGTGCTCAGGCCGGCTATCCGCCGACCCAGTCCCGACAACTGGCCTGGAGCCCCCCTCGGTTGCTAAGCCGCCGGAACCGCATAAATGTAGCCGGCATTGCGAACGGTCTTGATGCGCTGATCGAGGTCGCTCGCCGGCCCAAGCTTCCGGCGCACCTTGCTCACCAGCGTATCGACATTGCGGTCGGCGGCGCCGGTCGAACCGAGCCGCCCGAACGCCGCCGCCGACAGATCGTCGCGTGACACGACGCGACCGGCATTGCGCAATAAGTGCTCGAGCAGGTTGAATTCGGCCGTCGTGAGGTCGAGCTTCTGCTCGTTGATCCAGGCATTGCGTGAGGCTCGCGTTCAGGCGGATTTCTCCGACCGCGATGTCGTCGCTCGGGGCGCGTGCGGCTGGCGCGGCCCGCCGCAACACCGCGCGAATCCGTGCGACCAGCTCGCGGGGATTGACCGGCTTCGGTACGTAATCGTCGGCGCCGATCTCCAGCCCGACAATGCGATCCACGTCGTCGCCGCGCGCCGTCAACATGATCACCGGTGTGTTCGAGGTTTGCCGAAGGCGGCGCAGCACCTCGAAACCCGAGAGTGCCGGCAGCATCACGTCGAGCACGATAAGATCGATATTTCCGAGGTCCGAGCCAAGGCAGGCGGCGCCGTCGTGGACGGCGGTCACCCCGAACCCCTCGATCTCCAGGAACTCGCGGATCATATCCGTGAGGCTGACATCGTCATCGACGAGCAGAATGCGATGCATAGCACCGGCTCCGAACGGTCGGCTCGCGGGGCAATTCACGCGAAGCGGACGAGCGGGCACCTTAGCCGCGGCCCCAGACCCGCATTGACTGAGAGCCGGGCTGCCAACGCAAACCCGTTGAGCGATTTGCGACAAGATGACACCCCAAACCCAACGCGCCTCTGTTCACGCAGAACTGGAAAATACCCGAGGTGATTTAATTCTAACGCGCTCGAACCCGCACCCCGATTTGGAGTTTCGTAGAGAATTGGGGAGACATGTCGTTTGAACCGCGCTGGCAAACCCACGACCTCCCGGAAGCGCAATATCCGCCACACGGCGCGCCAACCAAGAGGAGTGAAATCTCTTGATGTTCGGATGCGGGTTGGCTTTCGGGGAATTGGCATTCAAAATGGGAGCGCATGCTAGATGGAATCAGATCCTCTATGCGACCGAGGTCGCGCCGATGGCCGTTTGGCCAGGGTGTTTCGACAGCGTGAGGCGCCGATGAAGATTGCCAGCTGGAACGTCAACTCGGTCAAGGTGCGCCTGCCGCACCTCTTGGCGTTTCTCGAAGCCGCCCGGCCCGATGTCCTGTGCCTGCAGGAAACCAAGTGTCTCGCCGACGAGTTTCCCCGGCTCGAATTGGCCGCGCTCGGCTACCAGGTCGAAACGCTCGGGCAGCGCGCCTATAACGGGGTCGCCCTCCTGTCGCGCGAACCTGCGCGCGACCTCGTCCGCGGCCTCCCCGGGAGCGAGGATGACCAGGCGCGCTACATCGAAGCCTCCTTCGGCGGGTCTGACGGCAGCGAAGTCCGCGTCGCCTCGATCTATCTGCCCAACGGCAACCCGGTCGGTCCCGACGGCCTCGGCGACAAATTCACCTACAAGCTCGGCTGGATGGACGAGCTGATCGCCCACGCCGAGGAGCTTCTGCGCCGCGAGATCCCGCTTGTCCTCGCCGGGGATTACAACGTCTGCCCGGCCGACGCCGATGTTTACGATCCGGTCGCCTGGCAGGATGACGCCTTGTGCCGCATCGAAGCGCGCGCGCGCTTCCGCACCCTCCTTCATCTCGGCTTTTGGGATGCCTACCGCGCCTTTCACCCGGAGCCCAACCGCTATACCTTCTGGGATTACCAGGCCGGCCGCTGGAACCGCGACGAGGGGCTGCGGATCGACCACCTCCTGTTGTCGCCCTATGCCGCCGACCGGGTCGTCGCCTGCGACATCGACAAGGCCCCGCGCGGCAAGGAGCGGGCCTCCGACCACACCCCGATCTGGTGCGAGCTCGCGGTTTAGAGACGCACTGGGCCCGCATCGCCCCCACCCCGACCCGCCCCTTCGAGGAGGCGGGAGTACGGATGGAGGCCCTCCCCCTGGATGGGATGGGGGGTTGGGAGGGGGTGAACGCGGTGCAACTCGAGCGGTAACCGGACGGCTATAAAAACCGCCGCCATAAGGGGCGATCGTCATGTGGAACATGATGAGCGACGGGATCATGAACGGCCCCTTGCATTGGGGCATGGGAACCTTCGCTCGCTGAAAAGGACGTCGCGCGCGGTCGCAAATCGAGGACACCAATGGAAAACGCATTTCGCTTTGCCGACGAGCTCGGGCCGCTGAAGCTCGTCCACATCTGGCGTCCGGCGGTCGGCCTCAAGGCCATCGTCGCGATCGACAACATCGCCTGCGGCCCGGCGGTCGGCGGCGTACGCATGGCGCCTGATGTCAGCACCGAAGAGGCGTTCCGCCTCGCCCGCGCCGCACGATCCGGCGGGATGCTGCCCCGCATCGCCGCGCAGGATCTCGCCAAAACACGCATCGAGCGGGCGATGGCTGCCCGCCGCTGGGAGCACTGACGGGCTCGGGATCGATCGCCAATTCAGGCTCAAAGCCTGGCTTGGGCGCCAGTTCCCAAGGCGGGTTCTGCGGACGCGAGGCGCTTGCGCACCTGCCTGAGGGCCTCGTCCTCCGGGTCCGCCGCGATCGTGAAGCCGAGCGCCTCGCACATCTCCAGCATCGCCCTATTCTCGCACAGGACCTCGCCGACCAGTTCGCCGATGCCGCTTTGCCGCGCGAGGTCGATGAGCCGCGTCATCAACACGTAGCCGATGCCGCGTCCCTGCCAATCGGTGCGTACGGCGATCGCGTATTCGGCGCTCTGGCGGTCCGGATCGGCGAAAAAATGCGCGATCCCGAGCACGGTGCCGTCGTGCTGCGCCAACAGCGCCATCTCGCGGTCGTAGTCGATTTGCGTCAGCCGCGCCGCGACCGCGTGGGTGAGGCCGTGGACCGGCGTGAAGAAGCGTAGCCTCAGGTCCTCGGGGGTCATATGGGCGGCGAGGTCATGCAATAGCGGCTCGTCCTCCGGCCGCACCGGTCGCAACTGCACGATCGTGCCGTCGCGGGTTTGCTCATTGCTTGCGAGGTGTTCGGGATAGGGCGCAATCGCCAGCCGCGCCGCGCCGCTCACAGTTGCCGCAGCGACCCGGATGCGCGCATCGAGCGGGACGATCCCGGCCTCGTCGGCCAAGAGCGGGTTAATGTCGAGCTCGCGGATCTCGGCATGATCGGCCGCGAGTTGACCCATCCGGATCAACGCTTCGGCAATGGCGTCGATCGCGACGGCCGGCTTGCCGCGATAGGCTTGCAGCAACCGCCAGACCCGCGTCTGTTGCATTTGTGCGCGCGCCAGAAGGAGGTTGAGGGGCGGTAACGCGATCGCGCTGTCCCGCACAACTTCGACCGCGGTGCCGCCCTGGCCGAACACGATGACGGGGCCAAAGACTGCGTCCTCGCTGAGGCCGACCAGGAGTTCGACGGCGCCGGGCCGCCGGACCATCTGCTGCACGGTGAGGCCATCGATGCGGGCCTCGGGCCGCGCCGCCTTGACCCGCGCAAAGAGCGCGGCCGCCGCTGTGCGGACGGCGGTCTCGTCAGGAAGATCGAGCGCGATACCGCCAACATCGCTTTTATGGGTGATGTCGCGCGAGCGGATCTTGAGGGCCACCGGAAAGCCGATCCCGGCCGCCGCCGCCGCGGCCTCATCGCCATCGACGGCGTTCTTGGCAAGCGGTTGCGGAATGCCGTAGGCCGCGAGCACATCAGCCGCCTCTTCGGCGCCGAGCCAGGATCCGCCGCGGCGAATGACGTTGGCGATGACCGCTCGCGCGGCGTCGACATCGGGCTCGAAGGGATCGGGACGCACGGGTGGGGTTTCCATCAAGAGCATCCGGTTGTGCTGGTACCTGACACGGTGCAGGAAGCCGGCGACCGCCGCCTCAGGGGTTTCGTAGGTCGCGATCCGCCCGGCGCTGAAGCGTTGGCGCGCCGCCGCCGCCGAATGCTCGCCGAGCCAGGCGGTGAAGATGTTGCGGTCGCGCAACATCTCCCGCGGGGCCGAGGCGATAGTGTCGATAACCGCGCGCGCCGCCTCTTCGGGTTCGGCAAGCGCGGTCGGGCAATTGAGCACGAGGAACGCATCGATGCCGCGGTCGGCCAGCAGCACCTCAAGCGTATCGGCATAGCGCTTCCCCGAAGCATCGCCGATGATGTCGACGGGATTGCCGTGGCTCCAGGTCCGCGGCAGCACCCGGTCGAGCTGCGCTACGGTTTCGGGTTCGAGTGACGCCAGCAGGCCGCCCGCCGCTTCGAGGGCGTCGGTGGCGAGGACGCCGGCGCCGCCGCCATTGGTCACGATTGCCAGCCTCTCGCCCGCCTGTTCGCGCGTCAGCGCCAGCGTTTCGGCGGCATCAAACAACTCGGCGATCGTATCGACGCGCAGCATCCCGGCGCGGCGGAAGGCTGCGTCATAGACCCCATCGCTCCCGGCCAGCATCCCGGTATGCGACGCTGCCGCCCGCGCACCGGCGCTCGAACGGCCTGCCTTCAAGACCAGGACCGGCTTCCCGCGGGCAGCGGCACGCGCCGCCGACATGAATTTGCGGCCGCGGGTGATGCCCTCGGCATAGAGGAGGATCGCGCGCGTGTCGGCGTCGGCGGCGAGATAGTCGAGCATGTCGCCGAAATCGACATCGGCCATGTCACCCAGCGAGACGACATGACTGAAGCCAATGCCGCGTGGCGCCGCCCAGTCGAGGATCGCGGTGACCATGGCGCCCGATTGGCTGACAAAGGCGATATCGCCCGCCGGCGGGGCGAGATGCGAGAAGCTGGCGTCGAGCCCCAAGAGCGGCAGCATGATGCCGACGCAATTGGGACCGACCAGGCGCACTAGATGCGGCTGGGCCGCGTCGAGCGCGGCCTGCTGCAGCGCTCGGCCGGAATCGCCCAGCTCGGCAAAGCCGGCAGTGATGACGACGGCAGCTTTCGTGCCGCCGGCACCGAGCTCGGCGATGAGGCCGGGGACGGTGTTGGGCGGGGTGACGATGACGGCCAGATCGGGCGCCCGCGGCAGGCTCGCCACGTCTGGGTAGACCGGCAGCCCGTCGAGCATTTGATGATGCGGGTTCACCAAAAGTAATTCGCCGCGAAAGCCGGCGCGGCGCAGGTTGCGCAGGACGACGGCGCCGACTGAGCCCGCCCGGTCCGTAGCCCCGATCAACGCGACCGAGCGCGGTTTGAAGAGCTTGTCGAAATTGCGGACGGACATCGGGCCAGGTTCCCATCACAGGGCGGGCGCCACTCCTCTCAGGGCGGCACCAGGATCTTTTCGAGCTGTTGCAACAACTCGCCATAGCGGGCGAAATTGCCGGCGGCGTATTCTTTCTGCATATCGCGAAAAACCGAGCGGGCCTCTTCGAGCCGGTTGAGGTCGGTGGCGGCGGCGGCACCCTTCGGCTGCTCGGAAGCGATCCCGACAAGAAGGCTTTCCGCCTCGCCCAGGGTGCTCGCCCACTCGATCTTGCGGTCGTCAGGCAACAATTGTCCGAACACGACGCGGGCGAGCGTCGGTATCCTGGTCTGCTCGGCCTCGATATAGACCGGCTCGATCGCCACCAGCTGATCGCCGTTGAGCGGCAGGATGATCAGGTTGCCGCGGATGACACGCGAGCCGTGCTGGTCCCACAGCGTCAAATCCCCCGAGAACCGGCTATCCGAATTGATCCGCGATTCGATTTGCGCCGGACCATCGACAAACCGCCCTTTCGGAAAGCGAAAGGCGACCAGCTTGCCGTAATTGGCGCCGTCCGACCGGCCGGCAAGCCAGCCGGCCATCTGGTTCTTGCCGGCCACCGACAGCGGCAGCATCAGCATGAACTCCGGGACGTCGGCCTGCGGCAGCTCGGCCATCACGTAATAGGGCTGAACCTCGATCTCGCGATCGCGGTAGAGCTCGCGCGGGACCTCCCATCGATCCTCCCGGTTGTAGAAGGTGGTTGGATTGGTCATGTGGTAGGTGCCGTACATTTCCGCCTGAACGGTGAACAAATCCTCGGGATAGCGGATATGGCGGCGCAAGTTTTCCGGCATCTCGCTGCGGTCGCGGAAAAGGTCTGGCAGCATCTTCCGGTAGGCCTTGATGATCGGGTCGTCGGTGCCGAAGACGTAGAACGTCACCGAGCCGTTATAGGCGTCGACGACGGCCTTGACCGAATTGCGCAGGTAATTGCGGTCGCGAAAATCAAACACTGAGCCGCGATACGCCTCGCTGTATGGGTAGTTTTCGGAACTCGTGTAGCCGTCGATGATGTACGAATAATGGTCGCCGTCGGCGACGATATACGGGTCGTGATCGAAGGTGAGGAACGGCGCCAGCCGTTCGACCCGCTCGACAATATTGCGGCGGATCAGCACGCGGCTGTCGGGGGTGAAATAGCCCGAAATGAAGAGGCGCAGGCCGTCGAACTCGTGGGCGATAACGAGCTTGCGCCACAGGTTCGACAGCACGATCCCGCCCCTGCCTCCATAGATGGTCTCGGCGTTTGCATCGCCCCGCGGGAAGTCGAATTCCTTTTCGGTGGTATGGACGTAAACCCGGTCCTGGGTCAGCCTGCCGTAGTAGATCTCGCCGTGCGTCACCGCGAGACCATCCTTGGCCTGGATCGGGATGTCGTGCGCCCACAGCACCGGGTTGCCGCGGCTGTCGATCTCGTTGACCGGCACGGCTACGGCGCCATAGCCGTGCGTGTATTTGAGCGCGAGGTTGACCCAGACCTGCGCCGCCGCCGGCAGCTTTGCGACATCGAGTTCGCGCGCCGTGATCATCACCTGACGTTCGACGCCGTCGATCTGGTAGCGGTCGATATCGACGCTGCCAAAGGTGTAGTACGGGCGCAGGCCCTGGATCTGCTGGAGCTGCGGTTCGAGGGCGCGCCAATCCCAGATGCGTGCGTCGCGCAGGGTGGTCGCGTTCTTGGCGAGGTCGTCACGGGCGAGCGGGGTCGCCGAAACCGCGAATTCCTGTTCTTCGACATTGGGCCCCTCGAGCCCATACGCGCGCCGCGTGCCGGCAATGCTGCGGAGGAGATAGGGCTGTTCGAGGGTTATCTGATTAGGGCCGACGTAGAGATGCTCGACCGCCGTCGGAATGACTGCCGCCGCTAGATAGACGGCGACGAACAACCCTAACGGTGCCGCCCAATGCGAGCGCGCGGCGAGGAGCCGGCGGCGGAAGCGCCGGAGCGCAGCGGCCGCCGCCAGGCCGATAGCTGCGGCGGCCCAGCAGGCGATCATCACAGTATAGGCCGGCAGCCAGAAGCGGGCGTCGACAAAGGAGGCGCCGGCGACGACCGGTGAATGCCCGCCGATGACGAGGTGATACCGCTCGAAAAAGAGGGCGAGCCCGGCGCACAGGCAGAACAGAGCGCCGAGCGCCATCCCCTGGCGAAGCCAGCCGCCCCAGGCCGCCTGCCGCAGGGCGACCAGATGCGCCCCCGCCCCCTCTTCGTCATCGTCGATCAAGGCGGGGTAGCGGCTGTGGTAGCGCCACGGCTGTCCCGGACGCGGGTAGAACAGGAAGCCGATCAGCGCCCAGGCGGCGATCGTCAGGACGAGGATCGTGATCGCGAGATAGATCACCCCCTCGTACAGCGGCAGCGCCAGCAGGTAGAACGACAAATCCTTGCCGAAGACCGGATCGTTAACGCCCGACGGCGTCGCCCCCAGGAAGGCGAGGAGCGGCGTCCATAGGCTGGTTGTCTCGAATGCAACCACCGCGGCCACGATGAAGCCAGCAAACCACGGTGCACTCGGCGGCACGATTGGCACGGGTCGGCACACCACCCGCAGATTGACCGCAATAAACAATCCGCCGAACCCAAAGACCGCGGCAAATATCGTGACGCGCAGCCCCAGCGCCAGCCAGTAGCGGTATTGCTGGCCCAATTCGCTGAACCAGTAATTCTGCAGCGCAATCGTAAAAACCGCTTCGAACGCGATGATCGCGACGACCACCATTGCGATGTAAGCAAGATCCCGATAGACCCGGTGGATGAAAGCGACCGAGGGCGGGTTACCCCGGTTCTGCACAACGGTCATCGCCAGCGGCAGCGCCGCGAGAACGACGAGGATCAGGTAGAGAAGTGCAAACATCAGGCGTTCCCGTGCGAACAGCGCCCATCGTCACTTAATTATGGTACGCGCGCACCTCCTCGCCATTGACATAGCGCAACTAACGCGCGAGGCCCTCGGCCAGTAGTCGCGATCGTCATGGCGCGATGGCGGCGACCTTGCGGAAGCGCAAGAGGGCGAGAGCGAAAAACACGCCGCCGATGAGGGCGACGATCAGGAACTGCGGCCACACCACATCAAGGCCCGCGCCGCGGTAGAGGATCGCCTGGGCGAAGGAGACAAAGTGCGTCGACGGCGAGGCTTGCATCACCATTGCCAGCCACGGCGGCATGCTTTCGAGCGGCGTATTGGATCCCGACAGCAACATCATCGGCGCGTAGACCAGAAGATAGAGCAGGCCGAGCTGCGGCATCGAGCGCGCAATCGTACCCAGAAAAATTCCGATCGCGGTGGCAAAGAACAGATAAACGGCCACGCCCAACATGAACAGCGGGATCGAGCCGGCGATCGGGATGCCGAGCAGGCTCCGGACGACGAGATAAAGCGACAGGCCGACCGCGATGAGAATCACCAGGCCATTGGCCCACACCTTGGACATGGCGATCTCGAACGGGGTCAGCGGCATCACCAGCAAATGGTCCATCGTGCCGTGCTCGCGCTCGCGGACGATGGCGGCGCCCGCCAGGATGATCGCCAGCATCGTGATGCTGTTGACGACCCCCATGACGGCGGTGAACCACGCCGTCACGACATTCGGGTTGAAGGCGATGCGCACAACTAGGTTGACTGGGGATGGCGGGGTGCCTTCGGCGCGCGAGAGAAAATCGTTGATCTCGGTCGCGACGATCTCTTGGGCATAGCCCGATCCGAGCCCGGCCTGGACCATCGCGGTCGCATCGACATCGAGCTGGATCTCCGGTTGGCGCCCGCCGATAACGTCCCGCTGAAAATTCGGCGGAATGTCGACGACAAAGGTGTATCTGCGGCTATTCATCAGCCGATCGATGTCGCGCTCGGCGATCGGCTGCGGCGGCTGGAAGTAGGGCTTAAGGAAAGCGTGCGCGATCCGGCGCGACAATTCCGAATGGTCCTCGTCGACGATGCCGACCGAGGCGTTGTGCACTTCCTGCGAGCTGCCTTGCGCTTGCGCGATGATCGCCAGCGAGAACGCATAGACGACCAATCCGAGGAGGACGTAATCGCGTGCAAAGCTGCGTAGTTCCTTGGTGCCGAGCCAGAAGATATTGGCGATTTTCTGCATCGGCGTCGCCCTATCGCTCCTGCCGGCGCAAGAGCAGGAGGCTGATCCCGGTCAGCACCGGGACAAAGACCGCCAATCCGGCGAGGTTGACCCAAAGGTCCTGAAACCCGAGCCCCTTCGTAAAAGCGCCGACGCTGATCGGGAGGAAATAGGTCATCGGAAAGCCGCGACCCATGATCTGCGCGATCCCCGAGAGCGAGGATACCGGGACCGACATCCCGGCAAACTGCGACGCCGGCAGAAAGGTCATGATGGCGGTGCCGAACAAGGCCGCGATCTGGGTGCGGGTGAACGCCGAAATCAGCATGCCGTAGGCCGTCGTCGCGGCGACGTAGATGAGGACGCCGAGCAGCAACGTCGCAAAGCTGCCCTTTAGCGGCACCTGAAAGACGAACAGCGCCATCAGGAACATCAGTGTGAAATTGATCATCCCGCCGGCGATGTAGGGGAGCTGCTTGCCGAGCAGGAATTCGATGCGGGTGACCGGGGTTACATAGAGGTTGGTGATCGAGCCGAGTTCCTTTTCGCGGACGATGGCAAGCGCCATCAGGATCGCCGGGAACAGCGCCAGCAGGAGGGAAATGGTCGACGGCACCATCGAGTAGATACTGTCGAAATCCTGGTTGTACTTGAAGCGGATCGCGACGCCGGCGGGCTGCGGTGGCGCCGGCAGCGTCGTCTTCACTGCCGGATCGGCCAGGTAGAGCTGGTGCATGCCCTGCAGATAGCCGCGGATCGTCTGGGCGATGAACGGCCTCGCGCCGTCGATCGATGCGGCGACCCAGGTCGGGCGCCCGCGCTCGATGTCGCGGCCAAAGCCGGGCGGGATTTCGATGCCGGCCTCGATGTCGCCGTTTTGCAGGCGCCGCTGGAGATCGGCATAATCGGCAAGGCGAGGCCGCTCCGCGAAATAGGGCGAGCCCCGTAATTCCTCGAGATAGGCCCGGCTTTCGTGGGTCTGGTCGCGGTCGAGCACGGCGAACGACAGGTTGTTGACGTCGGTCGAGATACCGAATCCGAAGATCAGCATCAGGAAGGCGGTGCCGAACAGGGCAAAGCCGACCCGTATCGGGTCGCGCAACAACTCCAAGGCTTCGCGGATCGTGTAGGCGAACAGCCGGCGCGGACTGAACCATGCCGATGCCGTTGGCCGCCTCGCTGGGGGTGCCGATCTTTGCGGCGCCGGCGGTGGGCGCTCGACCGGCCTCCCCGCACCGGCGCCGGCGCCCGATGCCGCTTCGAGATAGCGGATGAACGCGTCTTCGAGGGTTGCCGCGCCCTGCGCCGCGATCAGGCCGGCCGGGGTATCGGTCGCCAGCACACGCCCGCCATCCATCAGCGAAACCCGGTCGCAGCGCTCGGCTTCGTTCATGAAATGGGTCGAGACGAAGATCGTCACGCCCTGGTTGCGCGACAGGTCGATCAGCAATTCCCAGAAGCGGTCGCGCGCCAAGGGATCGACCCCCGAGGTCGGCTCGTCAAGGATCAGCATTTCGGGCTGGTGAACGATGGCAACGGCGAGCGACAGCCGCTGGCGAATGCCGAGCGGCAGGTCGAGGGGGCGATCGTCGAGATAATCAGCCAGGCCGAAGCGGGCGACCAACTCGGCAATGCGCGCCTTGGCCCGAGCCCTCGGCAGATGGAACAGGCGCGCGTGGAGATCGAGGTTCTGGCGAACCGTCAGCTCGGTATAGAGCGAAAACGACTGCGACATGTAGCCGACCCGATGGCGCGTCTTCAGATCGCCCGCGTCGAGCAGCCGGCCGAATAAGAGCGCCTCGCCTTCGCTGGGCGGCAACAATCCGGTCAGCATCTTCATCGTCGTGGTCTTGCCGCAGCCATTCGACCCGACAAACCCGAAGATCTCGCCGCGCTCGATCGCGAAGCTGACCCGGTCGACCGCGGTGAAATCGCCGAACCGGCAGGTGAGGTTGCGCGCCGTAATGACCGGCTCGGCATCGAGGATTCGGCGCGGCGGTATGTGCAATGCGGTGTGCCCGGCCCGGCTTTCCGGCATGAGGGCGATGAAGGCATCTTCGACCGTCCCCGTCGCGGTCGTCTTTTTGAGCTTGGCCGGCGAGCCGGCCGCCACGACCCGGCCGCAATCCATCGCCACCAGCCAGTCGAAGCGCTCGGCCTCTTCCATGTAAGCGGTCGCGACGATGACGCTCATCCCCGGACGGCGCGCGCGCATCCGATCGATCAGCTCCCAGAACTGGCGGCGCGACAGCGGGTCGACGCCGGTCGTCGGCTCGTCGAGGATCAAAAGATCAGGGTCGTGGATCAGCGAACAACAAAGCCCGAGTTTCTGGCGCATCCCCCCCGACAGCTTCTTTGCCGGACGGTCGACAAACGGCGCGAGCCCGGTGCTGTCGAGCAGTTCGGCGATGCGGCTCTCCCGTTCGCCACGCGATTGTCCGAACAGGCGGGCAAAAAACTCGATGTTCTCGCGGACGCTGAGATCGGGGTAAAGGTTCTTGCCGAGGCCTTGCGGCATGTAGGCGATGCGCGGGCATACCGCGACGCGGTGCGCGGCGTCGGCAATATCGCCGTCGATGACCATGGCCGTTCCGGTTTGGATCCGCCGCGCGCCGGCGAGGATGCCCAAAAGCGTCGACTTGCCGACGCCGTCGGGTCCGATCAGTCCGACCAGGCATCCGGCGGGCACGGTGAGGCTCACCCCGTCGAGCGCCGCCGTTCTGCCGTAGCGATGCGTGAGGTTGGCGAGGCGCGCGACGCCGCCGCGCCCGCTCATGACCCCGCCTTTCCCTCCAGCTGCGAGGGCCAGGCGACCGCCGGATCGGTGCGGACATAGGCGACGCCGGGCAGACCGCTTCTGATCATGTCGGCGCGGCCCTTGAGGCGATCGGGATCGATCCGCACCCGGATGCGGAACATCAGCTTGTCGCGCTCGTCCTGGGTTTCCACGGTCTTAGGCGTGAACTGCGCCTGGCTGGCGATGAACACCACCTTGGCCGGGATAGCGTGATCGGGGTAGGCGTCGAGGACGATACGGGCATCCGACCCGAACTTGATGCGCCCGGCTTGGGCGGTCGGCAGGTAGATGTCCATGTAGAGATAGGAGGCGTCGAGCATCGTAAAGACCTTGCCGCCGGCCGGCACAACCTCGCCGACATTGGCGACGCGGTATTCGATCGGCCCCTCTTTCGGCGCGACCAGGGCATTGTCGGCAATGTTGACCTGGTCGAGCTCGACGGCATGGGTGGCGGCATCGAGCGCGTGCTCGGCCGCGCCGATTGCGGCGGCATTCGCGTTCAGCGCGGCGAGCGCGCTGTCCAGCTGCTGCTTCTGCTGGTCGAGCGTTTCCTGCGTGGCGTAGCCATGCGGCACCAGGTAGGCGGTGCGGTCGACTTGCTGCTGGGTGAACTTCACCACGGCCTGCTGCTGCGCCAAATTCGCTTTGGCTTGCTCGAGCGCCTTCTGCGCCTGGCTCACCAGAGCCTGGTCCTTCTTCAGCGAGGCTTGGAGGTCGCGCGTGTCCATAACTGCGACGACTTGTCCCGCCTTCACGACGTCTCCTTCATCGGCGAGAACTGTCGCGATGCGGCCGGCGAATTTCGTGTCGATATCGATTTCGTCGGCTTCGAGGCGGCCGTTTCCGAAGAAGATGCCGGGCGGCAATCCCGGCCCCGAGTGGAGCCACCAATAGGTGCCGCCGGCCGCCGCGCCCAACAGGACGAGAAGCAGCGCAGCGCGCTTAGGCCACCGCCACCCTCCGCGCCGGGTCGCCGCCGCCGGCACCACCGCCGGAAGTTTCGCGGGCGGCTGCGGCGCGATGATCTCGGCACCGACCTCTGGGCTGCGCACAGGGCTGTCGGCGCTGTCCTCGATGGCCACCGGTGACCTCTCGGTTTCAGTCATTCGATGCCGGCACTGACGTGCCTTCGAGCGCGGCCAGGAAGCTGCGAGCGGCCGCGAGCAAAGGCTCGCGATGCACCTCGTCGATCGGCCCGCGCTGGGCAATCGAGCGTGCCAGTTCATCGAGGATGCCCGCGAACAGAAAATGGTGGAGATGGATCTCGGCGACGCGCTTATCCTCGCCCGGCCGCACCAGCCGGATCAGCAGGTCATCATCCTCGGCGCGGGCCTCGAATTCGGAATCCCGGCCGAACCCGCCCATGTAAAACTTGTCGGGAAAGTCGATGGTGATTTCCGCCTTGTCGGCGATTGGATGCATGGGCTGTCTCCTTGCGGGCAAAATGGCGAAGCGGTCAACGGCCGCTAAGATACGGCCGCTAGGATAGAGGCGCGCGGCGCCGCCGCTTTGATCTGGCTCAATCGCGTTCAGCGCCCCCGCTCAGCGCAATGTGGCGATGTAGGCGATCAGTTCGTCGATCTCCGAGCGCGTCAGCGCCAGATCCGGCATCGGCGGATGCGGATCGGACAGGAAGCCTCTCAACTGATCCGCGGTCAGCTTGCCTTGGGCGACCGCGCGGAAACTTGGCGGGCCCTGTTGAACCGAGCCCGCCGGCATATCGCCGATCACATGGCAATTGGCGCACCACTGTCGCGCCAACTGCTCCCCCTGGCGCGGATCGGCGGCAATCGAGGGCGATGCAGCGGCCGTCAACACCAGCACGAGGGCGGCAAGCCCGCAGGTAACGGCGTCGGCTGATTTCATGAACATTCTCCCAAAAGATCGTGCAACCTCGCATCACAGAGCCGGCGCGCATTGATGCCGATCAACGCTGGTGTGCCGAGGACCGCTCCATGCGGGGCCGAGGCGAGAGTGCCCGCCTAGGCCACACCCGTCACTGATTTCGGGCTGTCATCCGAAACAATCGGCTTGACCGGCAACATAAGTGCCTACTAATATAAGTGATGACTTACGGAGCAGCGCTTGCCGCCCTGGCTGACCCAACTCGGCGGCGGATTTTTGAGCGGGTGCTGACCGCACCGCAGCCCGTCGGCGCGATCGCCGATGGTCTGCCGGTCAGCCGCCCGGCGGTCTCACAACATCTGAAGGTGCTGAAAGAGGCGGGGCTGATCAGTGAACGACGCCGGGGTACCCGCCGGCTTTACGTCGCCGATCCGCAGGCTTTGGGCGAATTGCGAACGGTGATAGAGGCGATGTGGCGCGACGCGCTGGCCGGGATGATGGCGTCGATCGACCAGGAGGAAAGCAAATGAGCATCGCCGATTTTCGCGTCCCGCCGGTGATCAAGTCCGCTACCGTCAAGGTTCAACCGGCCCGTGCGTTCGAACTCTTCGCCGGCGATTTGGCGCGCTGGTGGCCGCTGGCGCAGTTTCACACCGGTCCCGATCCGGTCGATTGCAAGATCGAGCCGCAAGTGGGCGGCCGCGTCTTCGAGCGCGCCAAGGACGGCAAGGTGTCGGTATGGGGACACGTCCTGGCCTACGAGCCGCCTCATCGGCTCAGTTTCTCCTGGCTCGTCGGCCTGTCGGCGGAGGCCGAGCAGCTGATCGACATCCGCTTCACGGCCGAGGGCGGCGGCACGCGCGTTGAGCTTACCCATTCCGGCTGGGAGAAGCTGGGCGACGCTGCCGCGGCGCTCCGCGAGCGTTACGATACCGGATGGGGCATGCTGATCGAGCGGTGCTTTGCCGATTATGCCAATGCAGCAACGTGAGACAGGGAGGACAGTGACGGCCGGCCGGAGATCCAGGCCAAGTACGCCGGCTATTTGCGGCGGAGGGAGCGCTATCGCGACCAACGAGCAATCCCACGCTGGCCAAACCCTCCTCGCGACCGGCCCCCCGGGAGGGCCGGTCGGCGGCAACCACCATCCCCTGCTGACGGCAGCGCGGTGACGCTGGTTGGTCGGCCGACCGCTATCGGCGGATTTCGTTGAAGAAGTCCGCCTCTAGCCCGGTTTTGGGCGGCGAAGAGGCTGTTCGGTGTGCGCGCCAATCGTTCGGCGCCGACCGTACAGGCCGCCATGCCCCGTTTCTCGCATCCTAGGGTTCCGCGTTCGCCTCGACCGCTGGTCCTGCGGTCAGCTTGGCCAGCTTGCGCAGGTTCTGGGCGATTGCGGCGAGCAGGAACTCGTCCTTGGCGCCCAACGGGCCGCGCAATCGAAGGCGGTTGAGCCTGAGGATGCGCTTGAGGTGGGCGAACAGCATCTCGACCTTCTTCCGCTCGCGGCGTGACTGGACATATTCGGGCGTGCCGACGAGGCGCCTGGCCGGGTCTCGTGCGGCTTCATGCACGCTCCTCGGCACCTTGCGATGCGGTTGTCCGGGACAGCATCTCTCCTTCAGGGCGCACGCCGCGCAGTCGGATTGGCTGGCTCGGTAGAGCCTCATGTTGTCCTTTGTCACGCCGCTGCGTGGTCGGCTGTATGGCCGGCGGTACTGCTGCAGGATTTTGCCGCCCGGACAGGTATAGGTGTTGGAGACCGCGTCGAAGACAAAGTCGGAGCGGCTGAAGGTCCCATCGGCCCGCTCGCCCTTGTCCCATACCGGGACATGGGGAGCGATGTTCTTCTCCTCGACCATCCAGGCGAGGATCTCCGCCGATCCGTAGGCGCTGTCGGCGCTGAGCCGCTGCGGCTTCAGGCCGAAACAGGCCTCGGTACGATCAAGCATGGTCCTGGCAGCGCCGACCTCGGCTCGTCGACTGGCGCGGGTCGCCTCGACATCGACGATAATCGCCGCCTTGAGGTCGATCAGGTAGTTGTCGGAATAGGCGAAGAAGGCGTGCCCTTTATGGGCACCCGTCCACTGCGCCGCGGGGTCCGAGGGCGAGATGAACTTCGGGACGGCCTCGCTGGCGGCACCCCAGGCAGCCTCATCGAGCGTATCGAGATATTCCCGAACCGAGCGCCGTGTTGTTGCTCGCTCCTGCCAATCGACCTTATCTGTGCTGGCAAGGGAGCGCTGCTTATTGGCGTCGGCTGCGATCAAGCTGGCGTCGACGGCAAAGCCTTCGCCGCCGACCAGGCCCTCGGCGATCGCGCGCTGCACCACCAACTCAAAGAGGTGACGGAAGGCGTCACTGTCGCGGAAGCGGCCATGGCGGGTCTTCGAGAAGGTCGAATGGTCGGGAACACGGCCCTCCAACCCCAGCCGACAAAACCAGCGGTATGCCAGGTTGAGGTCGACCTCCTCGCACAGCCGCCGCTCCGAGCGAATGCCGCAGCAGTATCCCACCACCAGCATGCGGATCATCAGTTCCGGATCGATCGAGGGCCGACCGATCGGGCTGTAGAACGGCGCCAGTCCTTGCCGCAACGTGCCGAGGTCGAGAAACCGGTCAATCTTCCGCAGCAGGTGATCGGCCGGAACCCGATCCTCGAGGCAGAACGCGTAGAAAAGCACCGCCTGATCGTCGCGTTGCTGCCCCATCATGACCGTCGTCCCCAGAGCCCGCCCTACCGAACGGAATCACACGTGAGTCCGGCCTTCAAGCCCACTTTTTCAACATCGGGTAATGGGCGGTGGCTCTTCTCGGAGGCCGATAGGATCGGATCGGCTTCACACTGGAAGAGGAGACCCGACTCATGGAGTATTTTGCCGGTTTGGATGTCTCGATGGCAGAGACACACGTTTGCGTCGTGACCGGAAACGGCGCGGTGATCCACAGCGCGAAGGTACCGTCTACGCCTGCCGATATCGCGGCTGAGCTTGCGCAGGTTCCGGCCTGCCGGCGGGTCGTATTCGAGACGGGCCGAATGGCTCCGATGCTCTACCACGGCTTGAGCCAGCTTGGATTACCCGTCGTCTGCGTCGAGAGTCGGCAGGCCTATCAGGCGCTGAAGTTGTTAGCGACGCACAAGACCGACCGCAACGATGCACGCGGCCTGGCGCATCTCGCCCGCACCGGCTTCTTCAAGCCGGTTCATGTGAAGTCCCTGTCGGCACATGCTGTCCGGTCGCTGATCATCGCTCGCAAGAAGCTGGTCGGTCAGCGGGTCACTCTGGAGAACCAGATCCGCGGCCTTGCCGTGGTGTTCGGCGTCCGACTGCCACGTGCGCTCAGCCCTGCCTTCATCAGGCAGGCGCTCCAGGCGAGCGAAGGCATTCCTGGCCTGTCCGCCGCCATGCGGGGTCTGGTTGCGGCGCGTGTCGCTGTGCTCGCCGCCGTCGTGGCGATCGACGCGGACATAAGACGGATGGTCAGGGCGTCCGACGCGTGCCGGCGGCTGATGAGCATTCCCGGTGTCGGCCAGCTCACTGCGCTCGCCTTCACAGCCGCAGTCGACGATCCCAGCCGCTTCCGACGATCCCGTGACATCGGTGCTTATCTCGGTTTAGTGCCGCGGCGCTACCAATCAGGCGAGGTTGACTACACCGGCAGCATCTCGAAGTGCGGCGATCGACGGGTCCGCACACTCTTGTACGAGGCCGCAAACGTCATGCTGACGCGCTACAAGGGACCGCTGAAGCTCAAGGACTGGGCAATCGCGATCGCCAAACGATCGACGATGCGCAAGGCGCGGATCGCGCTCGCCCGGCGTCTCGCCATCATCATGCACGCCATGCTGCGACACGGCACCGAGTTCAAACCGGCGTAGCGAGCAGCACTAGCCGGACAGGAGATCGAACCGAGCTCCCGAGCGGAGCGACGCCCGAGGGAGGGAGTAGATGACGGCGCCGATTCTGTAGCATACGGTCAGTTTGGCCGATTGCGATTTCAACCGAGCCGCTCTGCACCCAGCTGACCCCATCAAGTGCCACATGAGCACGTAGAGAACGCAGACACCCGACAGCGTCGATATCGCTCACAAACGAGCCGTCGCCCCTTGACCCATTAGAGAACAAAATCGGCGCGAAGGCGTCTGCGGAGAGATACCGGCGGCCGCTTGACATCGGTTTGCCGGATATCCATATCGTTCTCGTTATAGCAATTTCATGGTTAAGAGAAGATGCTAATACGATATCCCTTGCAGATTCCCTGCTCGCTGTAAAAAGTTCCCTGCGAGGTCGAAAAAAATTCCCTGCGAGGTCGAAAAAAATTCCTGCTCCGGCGCCACCGTCCCCGGGCAGATGCGAACCAAGCCAATGGGTTGTCGGCGATTTCGCGGCGGTGCCTTAAAAAAATTCCCTGCTCGCAGGGAATGTCGCCCGCGCTAGGATGGCTCCGGCAACGCCAAACACCGGATCGGGAGGACAGTCATGGCATTCGAAGTACGCCGCATCGTCACCGGGCATGACCGGAACGGCAAGGCCATCGTCGCCAGCGACGAGCGGCTGAATGGCGAAGTGACCTCGCGCCCCGGGATTTCCGGGCGGGTCGAGATCTGGTCGGCCGACAAGATGCCGGTCGATAATTCGGAAGGTCCGGCGGCCGCGGCGCAGCGGAAGGGCTTTGTCGTGCGCCACAATTATGTCGGCACCGGCGGCGGCAATGTCTGCCGG
Organism: uncultured Alphaproteobacteria bacterium; assembly: GCA_963734125.1. Lineage (GTDB taxonomy): Bacteria > Pseudomonadota > Alphaproteobacteria > ATCC43930 > CGMCC-115725 > DATARH01. The sequence continues at coordinate 108,483 of CAVTGB010000021.1, read as the reverse complement.
GTCGTCGAGTTCGCCCCGGGCGGGCCCAAATTCATGCACCGCACCGAGACCCTCGACTACGCGATCCTCCTGTCGGGCGAATGCGACCTCGAGCTCGACGACGGCAAGACCGTGCACATGAAGGCGGGCGACATCTGCGTCCAGCGCGGCACGATGCACGCCTGGGTCCCGACCGGCCCCGGCCCCGCCGTCTTCGCCTTCATCCTGATCGACGCCGACCCGGTCGAGATGGGCGGCCAGAAGCTGACGACCCACTACCCGGTTCGATGAAGGGGGCCGGCGGCGGCCCCGCTTTCTTAAATCCGCCGCCGCGCAACGGTAATGATGCCGGTTCGCGCGCCGCCCGGGACGCCTGATGGAAGAACTGTTCAGCGCCTACGAAGAAGTCAGGAAATCCGGGCTGTTTGACGCCCGATACTATGTGGCGACCTACCCCGATGTCGCCGAACGCCCGATCGATCCGCTGGTCCATTACCTGGAGGAGGGCGCGCGCGAGGGCCGCAATCCTTGTTCCGATTTCGACAGCCGGTTTTACCTCGAGCAATGCCGGCTGCGGGGCGAAGAGCCGGATAACCCGTTGTTGCATTATATCCGGATCGGCGCTGCGCGCGGGTTCAAGACGTGGCGCGACGAGGCCATCTGCGTGGTTGCCGCCGACGAGCCTGCGCCGGCGGCCGACAGGGCCCTAAAGCCGCCGATCCTGATCGCGATCGAAGCGCTCGGCGTCATCGGCCTGCCCGAGGGCAAGTCGCGGGTCTCGGTCGGCGGTTGGGCGCTGGCGGCGGCCCCGATCGCTGAAATCACCGCATCGCTCGACGGCACGCTCGCCAGCACCGCCACTTACGGTCTGGCGCGGCCGAGCGTCGCCCGGCTCTATCCGGATCGCGCCGCCGCCGCGCATTGCGGCTTTATCCTCGCCCTCGACGTGCCGAGTTCACAGCGGGGCGCCATCGCGCCGATCCTGACGGTGCGCGCGCAGGACGGGGAGATCGGCCGCCATCCGCTGCAGGTCGAAATCCCGCCGCAAGGGGTGAGCGCCGACATGGTGGCGCCGGCCGAGGCGGCGGGGGCCGGCGCGGCGGATCCCGGCGCGACCCTGATGGAGCTGCGGATCGACACCGCCACCGTCGACACGGCCGGGCTCCTGCGCATTCAGGGCTGGGTGGTCTGCCGTGTCCAAATCGAGGCGGTGGATGTCTTCGTCGGCAGCACGCGCCTCGGCCCGGCCGAATTCGGCCACGTGCGCGGCGATATCGAAAAGCTGCATCCGGATTACCCGAATTCAGGGTTTGCCGGATTTTTGTTGGTCGCCGATATCAGCGGGTACGGTTCCGGCCGGAAGACGATCGCCGTCAGAGCAACCGCGCGAACCGAGATCTCGCGGGGAGCCGTGGTTGAGGTGGCCGTCCCAAGAGTGCGCGCCAAGGCGGCGGCGGACCCGGGTCTGCGCTATCATTGCGACCAGGTCACGTTGACGACAGAGGGGCACCTCGCCCTCAAGGGGTGGGCGGTCCGCGGGTCTGCGACCCGAAGCATTGCCGTATTGCTCGACGGCAAAGCGGTGGGGCGGGCCGAACTGGGTCTGGAGCGGCCCGATATCGGCAATCTGTTCCCCATTCTCGCCCATGCCCGACAGTCGGGCTTCGCCTTTGAGGCAGAAACCCGGAAGGCGATCGCCGGAGAGCACCGGATCACCCTGCGGGTGCGCGGGAACGATGGAAAAACCGACGAGGCGCGGGTTCCGGTCGTCGCCCGGGCGGAACGGCGGCCTGGCTACGCGCAGACGGTCGGCGACGCCGATCCATGGCTGCACATCGACAGCCCCTATGTGTTCGATGGCGCGGCCGCGGTGGCGGTTCGGGGCAATCTTGACATCAGCGGCTGGGCACTCTCGAAAGCCGGTGTCGCGGCAATCGAAATCACCCTTGATGGCGCCCAGATAGCGCTGGCCGAACACGGCTTGCGGCGCCCCGACATCAAGAACGAATTTCCCGACCGCCCCGACGCCGTCGCCTGCGGTTACCAGGTATTGCTGCAGCATCGCATCCTGCCCAAAGGCAGCCATAGGGTCGGCGTCACGCTGCGCGACAAGGACGGCGGAACGAAGAGCTCTGAATTCACCATTGCGGTCGAGGAGCTCTCCGCGACATCCGGGCCTTGGGCATTGCGACGCAACATCGGGCAGGCCGAAATCGACCTCAATCGGCGCATCCTGGAGCGCTGCGGCCGCCATCCGCTGTTCGTCGTCATGCTCAGGGTCAAGGAGGACGAGGCGTCGCTGCGCAGCGCCGACGCGACGATCTCTTCGCTCTGCGCCCAGGCCTATCCGAACTGGCGGCTCGCAATCGTGCCACAGCGAACCGGCCGCAAGTTGGATCGGATCCACGATCGGCTGCTCGCCGGCCGGCCGGAATTGAACGACCGGGTCGAGGTTTCTCGCAATCTCGCGCCCCGCGCGCTCGCCCAAATCGCTTCGAGTGCCGGCGTCTCGGAGGCCGAGGTGTTTTTCACCGTGTTGTCGGCGGGCGACGAACTCGGTGTCGACGCTTTTCTCGAAATGGCGACAGCCGCGGTGATGCATGCCGAGGCAGATTTTTTGTACAGCGACGAGCGCTGCCACAATCCCGCGTCCGGCGTAGTCGAGGCCTTTTTCAAGCCGCAATGGTCGCCCGACTTGATGCTGTCGACCAATTACGTTGGGCGGCTATGGTGCGCGCACGCCGATCTGCTGCGATCGGTTACGGACCCGACCGAGTTGTTGCTGGCATACGGCGAATACGATCTGGCGCTGCGCTGCACCGAGGCGGCGAAGAAGGTCCAGCACGTCCCCGCGGTGCTTTGCGAGCGCGCGCCGAAACAGAGCGACGAACCGGCACAAGCCAAACAGGCGCTGGTGCGGATGCTCGCGCGGCGCGGCATCGCCGGCGATATCCGCAGCGGTTTGGTTCCCGGCACCTACCGCGTGAGGCGCAGGCTGACGAAACCGGGGCTGGTCTCGGTCATCATGCCGACGGGCGGCAATGTCGGGATTTTGAGGACGTGCGTCGCCGGCCTTTTCGAAGGCACCGCCTACCAGCATTTCGAGCTGATCATCCTCTACAACACGATGACGCGGCCCGAGGTGTTTCCCTACCTCGATACGCTCTCCGATGAGCCGCGCATCAGAGTCATTGATTCGAAGGGTCCGTTCAACTTCTCGCGCATCTGCAACCTCGGGGCGGCGGCAGCGGACGGCGAGTTTCTGCTGTTTCTCAACGACGATATTGAAATGATCGACCGCAACTGGCTCACCACACTGCTTGAAGAAGTGCAGCGACCTGAGGTCGGGGTCGTCGGTCCGCGCCTCTTATATCCCGATCGGCGCGTCCAGCACGCCGGCGTATTTCTCGCCGCTCTTGGCCACGGCCGCCACGCCTTCAACTGCGCGGCGGAGGACGATCCCGGCTATTTCGGCCTCGCCTTGACCCAACGCAACGTTACCGCGGTCACCGGCGCGTGCCTGTTGACCCGGCGCGAAACCTTCGACGCGCTCGGCGGTTTCGACGAATCGCACACCATCATCTACAACGATCTCGATTACTGCCTGCGTGCTTGGCAGAGCGGGTGGCTGATCGTCTATACCCCGCATGCCACGCTCATTCACCACGAGGGGGTCAGCCGGGCCGCGCTCGACGATGATTACGACGTCGCTGCATTCGACCGACGATGGCGGGATCTCTTCTTCGCCGGCGATCCCTATTTCAATCCGCACCTGTCGAAAGACCGTGACGACTTTGCGGTCGATGAAGAGCCGCCGAAGCTGCTGATCGGTGGCCCACCGACGCTCCAGCGCGACGAAGTCCGCAAGATCCTCGTTGTTGAACTAGACCATATCAGCGGCTGCGTCACCGCATTCCCGGCCGTACGCCGACTTAAGCAGCATTTCCCGAATGCGCGGGTATCGGTGTTGACCTCGCGCGCATCGAAGCCGGTCTGGGCGTTGGAGCCAAGCGTCGACCAAACGCTCGAGTTCGACTTTTTTCACGCGCACCCTGGACTGGGAGAACTGGGCCTCTCGCAAGAGGATTGGCGGGAATTGCACCAGCGCCTCTCGGTCGCGCGGTTCGACCTCGCGATTGATCTGCGCAAGCACCCGGAAACCCGGCCGGTGTTGCGGCACACCGGTGCGCGCTGGCTGGCGGGGTTCGATTTTCGCAATCAATTCCCCTGGCTCGACATCGCGCTCGAATGGACCGGCGACCAGTTCACTGTCAAGAAGCGCCAGCATGTTGCCGACGACCTCGTCAATCTGGTCGATGCGATCGCCGCAGCCTGCGACAGCGACCGCGCAGTGATCCTCGCCCGCCCAGCCGGCGCGCCCCCGGCCCTCGCGTCGCTGAAGTGGAAGACGCCCTCGGCCGGCCCGCTCATCTGCGTCGACCCGACCGCCGGCGACGACATCAAGCAATGGCCGATCGAATATTTTGCCGTGGTGATCGACCGCCTCGTCGAAGCGGACGGCGCGCGCATCGTGCTGATCGGCGCTTCCGGCGACGGGACGGTCGCATCTGACATACTCAACCAGGTGCGCCACCCGAAGGCGGTCACCTCGCTGGTCGGAAAATTGCCGCTCGCCGATCTGCCGGCCCTGCTGGCCCAGGTCGCGCTGTTTGTCGGCAACAATAACGGGTCCAAACACATCGCCGCCGGCCTCGGGGTGCCGACCGTCGGTATTCACTCCGGCGCGGAGGATGTCCGCGAGTGGGGCCCGATGGGTCCAACCGCGATCGCCATCGTCCGCGCGGTCGCCTGCTCGCCGTGCTACCTGTCGAAGGCTGCGGATTGTCCGCGCGCTCTCGCCTGTTTGCAGCTGCTCGAACCGGCAGAGGTGTACGACGCCTGCAAGCGGCTGCTGCTGGCCGGCCGGCCGACGGAGTTCCGCGCGGCGCCCCGCCGGCAAAGCGGCTCACCCGGCGGGATCCGCGACGGTTCTTGCCGCACATGCGGCAAAGCGGCCGGCGCGGAGGGTAACTCAGGCCGCGCGCCGGTAGCGCCGCGACGAATTTCCGGCGCCCGATATGGCCGGTTACGGGTCACGCCTTCGGCTTCAGCGCGTCGGCCAGGCGGGAGGTCGCGCTGCCCCGACGCAGCGCCTGCGGTTGGCTGGGATGGGGCGCCCAGCCGCACAGGAAGAGGATCTCGAAACTCGCCGGGATCCGCCCGGCTGCATCGCCGAACCGCTCGGCATAGAGGAGCCCCGCGCGAGCCAAGGTCGCGCGGCGCATGAAAGAGCGGCGCCGCGCGGCAAGCGCGTTGGTCTCGCCCATCCCGCGCAGATCGCGCAGCAGCGCCAGGATGTCCGGATAGGTGACCGTGATCGTCTCGCTGTCGGCGACCGGCAGCCCATATCCGGCGCGCTGCAACAGCGCGGCGGCATCGGCGAGCTCGATCGACGGCGAGACGCGCGGGCTGACCCCGCCCTCCTCGGCGAGCTCCGCCTCGAACAGCACGGTGCGCAGCTCAACCAGGGTGCTGCCGCCGAACATCGCAGCCAAGAAGAGCCCGTCGGGTTTCAGCGCCCGGCGGAGCTGGACGAGCGCGCCCGGCAGATCGGCGGTCCAATGCAGCGCCAGCGTGCTGAGGATCAGATCGAAGCTGGCGTCGCGAAACGGCAGCAGCTCGGGGTCGGCAGTAACGCGGGGGCTCGCCACGCGGGCAAGAAACTGGGTCGCCGGCTCGGCGGCGATCACCCGCGCAGTGCCGGGCCGCGCGGCGAGAGCGCGCGCGAGACCGCCGCCCCGGGCTCCCAGATCGAGCGCGACGGCAAATTTCCGGTTGACGACGTCGAGCCGGTCAATGAGGCGGTCGGCGACCTCGGCATGGAGAAAATCGGCTGCCCCGGCTCCACTTTGAGCGATACGCGCCGCGCGGTCGCGGTGGAGGCGCCACGCCCGGCGGTCGAACAGAAGAGCGGCGGAAGATTCGGGTGAGGCCATCGCCGCGGGGATCTGCTTGCTGTTCGCGTAATAGACGGTTGACGCGCGCGTGCGCTCTCCGATGATGGGGGGCGATGCACCTCTCGGCAACCCTGCCCGCTCACTGGCGCCAGGCTTTTCGCCGGATCGGCCGTACCCTGGTCGATGGCGTCCTGCCGCCGCGCTGCTTGGCATGCGGCGTGGTGGTGGGCGAGCCGGATGCGCTGTGCGGCCGGTGCTGGGCGTCGATGACCTTCTTCGCCCCGCCGTGGTGCGCGGCGTGCGGCCTGCCGTTTCCCCATCCGATGGGCGAGGGCGCGGTGTGCGCCGATTGCGCGCGCGATCGCGCCAGCTGGGACCGGGCTCGCTCGGTCATGCGCTATGACAAGCACAGCCGGCACCTGGTGCTGGGGTTGAAGCATGGCGACCGGACCCATCTGGCGAAGGCGCTTGGCGGCTGGATGCACCGGGCCGGCGGCGAGATCCTCGAGCGCGCCGATTTCATCGTGCCGGTACCGCTGCATTGGACGCGCCTCTTCGCGCGCCGCTACAACCAGGCGAGCCTCCTCGCGCACGCGATCCATGCCGCGGGCGGCCCGCCGGTCGCGCCGGACTGGCTGGTGCGCCGCCGGCGGACGCCCAGCCAAGGCCGGCTCGGCGCCGCGGCGCGCACGCGCAACGTGCGCGGCGCTTTTTTCTGCGGCCGGGGCGCAGCGTCAAAGGCAGGCGGCTGGTCATCGTCGATGATGTGCTGACGACCGGGGCGACGGCCGAGGAATGCGCCCGCGTGCTGCGGCGAGGCGGCGCCGGGTTCGTCGGCGTCTTGACGCTGGCGCGCGCCTTGCGCGCCGGCGGATAAAGATAGCAGCGATCGCGGGAGGCAGGGATGGCAACGCTGCGGACAACCGGTTATCGCCCCGGCCTCGTCGATCTGCGGGCGGGGACGATCAGCCGCGAGATCTTCGTCAATGAAGAGATCTACGCAGAAGAACTGGAGCGCGTCTTCGCCCGCTCCTGGCTCTTCGTCGGACATGAGAGCCAGATCCCCAACCCGGGCGATTATTTCGTCTCGCGGATGGGCGAGGAATCCGTGCTTTTGTGCCGCGACCGCGCCGGGGAGGTACACGTTTTTCTCAATTCGTGCCGTCATCGCGGGATGAAGGTCTGCCGCTACGACGAGGGTAATACGACGGTCTTCACCTGCCCCTATCACGGCTGGAGCTATGGCACCGACGGGCGGCTAGTCGGCGTGCCGTTTTTCCGCGAGGCCTATCATTCGACGCTCGAGCGCGCGCAATGGGGGCTCGTCGAGGTCGCGCAGCTATGCCGCTACAAGGGGACGGTGTGGGCGACGTGGGATAAGACCGCCCCCGGATTCCTCGAATATCTCGGCGATTTCCGCTGCTACCTCGATCTGTCGCTCGATAGCTGGGAGGGCACTGAAGGCGGCAGCGAAATCTTGGCCGGGGTGCAGAAATGGCTCATCCCGTGCAACTGGAAGTTCCCGGCCGAGAATTTCAGCGGCGACAGCTATCACAACATCAGTCACCGCTCGGTCGATCTGGTCGGCATCGGCCCCTCGGGCTCCAACCGGCGCGATCTGCAGGAACGCATTCTCGCCCGCCGGCTGCAGATTTCGTTTCCCGATCGCGGGCACCAGACGGGCGTCTATGTGCTGCCGAGCGGACAGCCGACCCCGCCCTCCTATCGGCACTCGCCGGTGGTGGCCGAGTATTTCGCGCATTGCGAAGCCGAACGGCGCAAACGCCGTGGGCAGTGGGGTCGGGTAACCGGCAGCCCCGGCGAAGTCTTCCCGAACACCGCGCTCCACCCGCGCCAGCCCCGCACCTTCGCGGTCTGGCACCCGCACGGGGCGCACCAGACCGAAGTGTGGCGCTGGTATCTGGTCGACGCGGCGGCGCCCGGCGAAGTTAAAGCGTTCCTGCGCGACTATTACATCCGCTATTCCGGACCGGCCGGCCTCACCGAGCAGGACGACATGGAGAACTGGAATTACGCCCATGCGGCCAGCCGCGGCACGATCGCGCGCCGCCACCCCTACAGCTACGAGCAGGGGATGGGCCACGAAATCGAGAATACCAATGGGATGGTCTTTCGCTCCCAGGCTCGGTCATGGATTTGACCGAGGCGAAGTCGAGCGAGCACAATCTGCGCAACCTCTATCGCCGCTGGGCCCAGTTCATGGAAGCGGCGAACTGGGACGAGCTGGCTGGGTGGCGCAAGCCCGCTGCTGCGCAAGCCGCCGAGGGTGATTGAACCGGAATGTCGTTGCGAGGAGCGCAGTGACGACGCAATCTCGCTGAAGCGGTTGGGGAACAGGAGCTGCAAAGCCCGATGGCCAAGGTCGAGATGTATGCGACGGGGTGGTGCCCCTATTGCGCGCGGGCGCGGGCGCTGTTGGAGAGAAAGGGCGCCGCCTTTACCGAATTTGATATCGACGAGGAGCCGCGGCGGCGTGACGAGATGATCCGGCGCGCCGGGCGCACCTCGGTGCCGCAGATCTTCATCGACGACGAGCATATCGGCGGGAGCGACGAATTGGCCGCGCTCGACCGCGCCGGCAAGCTCGATGCGAAGCTGGGGCTCAGCTGATGAGCGCGGCCTTCACCGCCGGGTGCATCCAGCACACCGCCGGTCCCGATCCCGAGGCCAACCTGCGGCAGGTCGGCGATCTCATTCGCCGGGCACGCGACGCCGGCGCCGAGTTCGTCATGACCCCCGAGGCGAGCAACCTGATCGAAAGCGGTCAGCGCCGGAGGGACAAGGCGCGCCATGAGGCCGACGACCCGTTCCTCGCCGGCATGCGCGAACTGGCGCAGGAGCTCGGGATCTGGCTGCTCCTCGGCTCGCTGGTCATCGATCCCTCGGGCGAATCTGGCGCCGAGCCGAGCGAAACCCGGCTCGCCAACCGCTCGTTCCTCCTCGATCCCGAGGGTCGGATCCTCGCGCGCTATGACAAGATCCACATGTTCGACATCGACCTGCCGGGCGGCGAGAGCTATCGCGAGAGCAATGCCTATCGGCCTGGGGCCCAGACAGTCGTCGCCGAGACGCCGTGGGGCCGGCTCGGGATGAGTGTCTGCTACGATGTGCGCTTCCCGCAGCTCTATCGCGCGCTGGCGCAGGCCGGGGCCGATTTTCTCGCCGTCCCGAGCGTGTTCACCGTGCCGACCGGGCGGGCGCATTGGCATGTGCTGTTGCGGGCGCGGGCGATCGAGAATGGCTGTTTCGTGTTCGCCCCGGCGCAGTGGGGCGAGCATGCGGCCGGCCGCAAGAGCTATGGCCACACCCTCGTCGTCGATCCCTGGGGCGAGGTCTTGGCCGATGGCGGAGAGGCGGTGGGGTTCGTCACCGCCCGCATCGACCCCGCGGGGGTCGCCGAGGCGCGCCGTACGGTGCCCTCACTGACCCACGATCGCCCCTTCACGCCGCCGGCGCTGGCGCCCCGCCCGCTTGCTGCCGAGTAGGGGCGAGCTCTACCGCCTCTGGCAAACGGCCAAGCGGGCCGGCGATGGCCGCAATGCGCTGGACGACGGCCGGGCGCGGCAGGCCCACCTCGCCCTCTTCGAAGGCGAGGACGGAGAGCATCGCGAACACATCGACAAGCTCGCGCCGGCGCAGCAGGAAATCCGGATTGCGCGGACGGCCGAAGCGTTCGTTGCCGACCGCGAAGGTCTCGTAGATCAAGACGCCCCCCGGCGCCAGCGCCGCCGCGATCGGCGCGAACAGCGGACGATGGAGGTAATTGGTGACGACGATGCCGTCATAGCCATCGCCGAGCGGCCATTTCGCGCCGGCTTCGAGATCGACCGCGCGGATTTCGCAATTGTCGCCGGCGAGCGGCCGCAAACCCTCGATATCGCGGTCGACGGCGGTGACGGTAAACCCCATATCAACGAGCAGCCCGGTGTGACGCCCGGCGCCCGCCGCGAGGTCGAGCACCCGGCCGCCCGGCCGGATCAGCGGGACGAAGCGCCGCACCCACGCGGAGGGAGTGTCCTCAACCATTGTTTAGCACTCGTGGCGGATGATTGCCAGATATGTGCCCCTCAGTGTAAATAGGCGCATGCGGAGATCTTCGCGATGATCCTGTTCAGCTTGCGCTGCGCTTCCGGCCACGAATTCGAGGCGTGGTTCCGTGACGGCGACGGCTTCGAGGCCCAACAGAATGCCGGCGGGATCGCCTGCCCGCATTGCGGCGACACGCAGGTCGAGAAGGCGGTGATGGCGCCGCGTATCGGGCGCTCGCGCGCAAATACCCCGGCAATATCGCCCGCCCAGATGCGCGCCGCGCTCGTTGAGCTGCGCCGCCAGGTGGAGACGAACTGCGCCTATGTCGGCGAGCGCTTTGCCGAGGAGGCGCGGCGCATTCACTATGGCGAAGCCGACTCGCAAGGCATCTATGGCGAAGCAAGCGAAGAGGAATTGAAGGAGCTGGCGGAAGAAGGCATCTCGTTCGGCCGCATCCCGTGGATTCCGACTACCGACGCGTAGGTGGCGAGCGTCGTGCATGGCGCCTAGCGCCGCACCGCGACCAGCATGTAGTTAACCGAGAGATCGCTCGATTCGCTCCAGGCCGCCTGGCGCCAATCGTAACCGAGGCCGGTGAGACGGGTCGTTGCGAGGCCGGCCCGGCGCAGGCCGAGCACGAATTCCGAGGGGCGAACGAACCGGCGCCAGTCATGCGTGCCGCGCGGCAGCCAACCGAGGACATATTCAGCCCCGACGATCGCCAGTGCAAACGAGGGAGCGGTGCGGTTCAGCGTCGCGCCGATAAACACGCCACCGGGCTTGACCAGCGCGCCCAGGGCGGCGAAGAAGCCGTCGCGATCGGCGACATGCTCGATGATTTCGAGCGCGAGGACGACGTCAAAGCGCTCACCGGCACGGACCGGCCCCTCGATATCCGCGACCCGGTAGTCAATCGCCAACCCGCTCGCCGCGGCATGGACGCGGGCGGTGGCGATCGCCGATTGGCCGGCGTCGATTCCGGTGACGGTGAAGCCGAGCCGGGCCATCGGCTCGGCGACGAGGCCGCCGCCACAGCCAATATCCGCGAGGCTGAGACCGTTGAACGGGGAGAGCGCGCGCACATCGCGCTTAAAATACGCGAGCAGCTCGCGGCGAATGAAATCGATGCGGACCGGGTTGATGCGATGGAGCGGTCGAAAACTGCCCGACGGATCCCACCAGCTCGCGGATTGCGCGGCGAACCGATCGATATCTTCCGGGTCTACGGTGCCGCCAAATTCATCCATGTCGCCGGCTTTGCGCGATAAGGTGGCCGCCAGTCGAAGGATCGAGTATGCGGAGGCGGCAGGCCGCCCGCAACAGGGTCGCGACGGGCGTTACTGCCCGGCGGATAGCGCATTACGGGAGTGAGATGGCGCGAATTGTTCAGAAATTCGGCGGAACGTCGGTCGCGAATATCGAGCGGATCCGCAATGCCGCCAGCCGTGTGATGCGTGAGATCGAGGCCGGCAATGAGGTCGCCGTCGTCGTGTCGGCAATGGCTGGGACGACCAACCAGCTGGTCGAGTGGACGCGCCAGATGAGCCGGCTGCATGACGCGCGCGAGTACGATGTCGTCGTCGCCTCGGGCGAGCAGGTGACCGCCGGCCTGATGGCGCTCGCCTTGCAAAATCATGGCATCAAGGCGCGGTCGTGGCTTGGCTGGCAGGTTCCCATTCAGACTGATGGCGTCCACGGCTACGCCCGCATTCAGGCGATCGAAGCCGCGGAAATTGGGCGCTGCCTTGCCGCGAGCAAGGCGGTTGTCGTGGCCGGGTTTCAGGGTGTCGGCCCGGATCGCCGAATCACCACATTGGGGCGCGGCGGTTCGGACACCTCCGCGGTCGCGCTCGCCGCGGCGCTGAAGGCCGAGCGCTGCGACATCTTTACCGATGTCGACGGGGTCTACACGACCGACCCTCACATCGTTGCCAAGGCGCGCAAGCTGAATAAAATCACCTATGAGGAGATGCTCGAGATGGCGTCGCAGGGCGCGCGGGTGCTGCAGACGCGCTCGGTCGAGCTGGCGATGAACCATCGGGTACGCCTCCAGGTCTTGTCGAGCTTTACCGACGCGGCTGGGACGCTCGTTGTCGACGAGGATGAGATCGTGGAAAACCGCGTAGTCAGCGGCTTGGCGTACAGCCGCGATGAGGCCAAAATCACCGTGCAGAAGATCGCCGATCGGCCCGGTGTCGCGGCGGCGCTGTTCGGGCCGCTCGCCGACCACGCGATCAACATCGATATGATCGTGCAGAATGCTTCCGAGGACGGCTTCACCGACCTGACCTTCACGATCCCGCGCAGCGACCTCGACCGGGCAATCGCGGTGCTCGAGACCCAGCGAGACGTCTTGGGTTTTCAGGGGCTCAAGCGCGATGCGAACGTCGTTAAGATTTCGGTCATCGGCATCGGCATGCGCAGCCATGCCGGCGTCGCCAAGCAGATGTTCCAGACGCTGGCGGACAAGGGCATCAACATCCAGGTCATCTCGACCTCGGAGATCAAGGTCAGCGTGCTGATCGCCGCCGAATATACCGAGCTCGCGCTGCGCGCCCTCCATACCGCCTATGGCCTTGATGCCGACGCTGTCATCGACGAAAACGCGGACGCCGATACGGAGTGGCGCACGAAGGCCGTCAAGCGACAGTTGGCCTCGGGGCTTGACGATCCCGGATGAGCGAGGGACTGGCCGCGGGCGATCACGCGCAGGCTGCTCCACGGGAGGGCCGGTCGAACGGCGCGGCCGACCCGTCGCGCGACGAACTCGATTTTCTGTGGGCGCGCGGACGCGCCTTCCTTGGCACCGATCTTGCCATAATGGGCGGAGCGATGACCTGGGTATCGGAGCGCAATCTTGTCGCGGCGATCTCAAATGCCGGCGGTTTTGGCGTGATCGCCTCGGGCGCGATGATGCCCGGCATGCTGGTTGAGGAGATCGCTGCCACCGCGGCGCTGACCAGGAAACCGTTCGGGGTCAATCTGATTACGATGCACCCGCAGCTCACCGAGCTGATCGATGTGTGTGTCGCCCAAAGGGTCAGTCACGTTGTGCTCGCGGGTGGCATTCCCGGTGCGGCGGCGATCGAGCGGATCCGTAATGGCGGCGCACGCGTGGTCTGCTTTGCCCCGGTGCTCGGAATCGCGAAAAAGCTGGTGCGCATGGGCGCCGACGCGATCGTCATCGAGGGGAGTGAAGCAGGCGGGCATATCGGGCCGGTATCGACCGCCGTGCTGGCGCAGGAGGTATTGCCGTATCTGGCCGAGGTGCCGGTTTTCGTCGCCGGCGGGATCGGCCGCGGCGAGGCTATGCTGTCTTATCTCGAAATGGGGGCCTCCGGCGTCCAGCTCGGCACCCGCTTTGTTTGCGCACACGAGTCGATCGCCCACCCGCGCTTCAAGCGCGCCTTCATTCGCGCTTCGGCACGCGATGCGATGCCCTCGCCCCAGCTCGATGCGCGGTTCCCGGTCATTCCGGTGCGCGCCCTCGCCAACCCGGCGACCGAGCGGTTCCGCGCGGTCCAGCGCGAGGTCATCGAGCGCTTCCACCGTGGCGAAGTAGCGCAGAAGGACGCGCAGCTCGAAATCGAGCATTTTTGGGCGGGCGCGTTGCGCAAGGCGGTCATCGAGGGCGATGTCGAAGGCGGCTCCTTGATGGCGGGTCAAAGTGTCGGCATGGTGACGCGCGAGCAGAGCACGGCCGAGATCCTTGCCGAACTTGTCGACCAGGCTGTTTCGAGCATTGCCGGCCGCGCCCGCCGGCTGGGCAGAGCAGCGCAAGTCTCGGGTTCGGTGGAGGGCCGGGATCCGGGCGGATGAGCGAGGTCATCGGGAACGCCCCAGGGAGCACGCCGGGCGGCCCTGCAATCGCTCAGGACGATGCCAATGGGCACGTCACCGCGACCCGTCGCCTGTTGCGCCGCCTGCGCGGCATCATGGCCGGCTCGGGCAGCGCGCAGGAGCGGCTCGGCCGCATCGTGCGGGTAGTCGCCGCGGAATTGGTCGCCGAAGTGTGCTCGGCCTATGTGATGCGCGCCGGCGAGGTGCTCGAGCTGTTCGCGACCGAGGGGTTGCGTCCCGAGGCGGTGCATCGCACCCGGCTGCGCGTCGGCGAGGGCCTGGTCGGGGTGATTGCCGCCAGTTCCCGCCCGCTGGCACTGGCCGACGCCCAATCGCACCCCGATTTCGCCTATCGCCCGGAAACCGGCGAGGAGATCTATCACTCGCTGATGGGGGTGCCGATTTTGCGCGGCGGGCGGGTGCTGGGCGTCCTGGTGGTACAGAACCGGACACCGCGCCACTATACCGAGGACGAGATCGAGGTTGCCCAGACGATCGCGATGATCGTCGCCGAGCTGGTCGCGAGCGGCGAACTCGTCAATCCGCTGGAGATGGCGCAAAGCCGCGCCGGCGCCTCGCTGCCGCTGCGGCTCGACGGCATCCGGCTCAACCCGGGCTTGGCGATCGGCCCGGCGGTGTTGCACGAGCCCAAGGTCGTGATCCGGCAAGTCGTCGCCGAGGATGTCGCGGCCGAGCACGAGCGCCTGCGCCAGGCGGTCGGGGCGATGCAGGACGCGATCGATCGCCTCGTTGACACCAGCCACGGTCTCGGCCCCGGCGAGCACCGCGACATCATTGAGAGCTATCGCATGTTTGCCGCCGACCGCGGCTGGCTCGAGCGCATCACCGAGGCGGTGCGCAGCGGCCTCACCGCGGAAGCCGCGGTCCAGAAGGTGCGCGACGAAACCAAGAGTCGCATGATGCAGATTACCGACCCTTATCTGCGCGAGCGGCTCTACGATCTGGAGGACCTCGCCAACCGGCTGCAGCAGTTCCTTTCCGGGCGAGCGCCCGGCATGGCCGGTCCCGAGATCCCGGGCGAATTCATCCTCGTCGCCCACGCCATGGGCCCCGCCGAGCTGTTGGATTACGCGCACCGCCGGATCAAGGGGCTCGTCCTCGAGGAAGGCTCGCCCACCGCCCATGTCGCGATCGTCGCGCGCGCCTTCGATATTCCGGTCGTCGGCCGGGTCGCCGAGGCGACGCGGCAGATCGAGGCCGGCGATATCGTGATCGTCGACGGCGAGCACGGGACGGTCCTGATCCGCCCGCGTGCCGACATCCAGCAGACGGTCGCGACGGCGGTCGCCGCCCGCACGCAACGCCGCGCGTTCTACGAGACCCTGCGCGACACCCCGGCGGTCACCCGCGATGGGGTCGCGATCAAGCTGCTGCTCAACGCCGGGCTGTTGCTCGACCTGGCGCAGCTGCGCGCGACCGGCGCCGAGGGGGTCGGCCTCTTCCGCACCGAGATCCCGCTCCTGACGCGCAACGCCTTTCCCGATGTCGCCGACCAGACCCTGTTTTACCGGCGCGTCTACGAACAGGCCGAGGGAAAGCCGATCGTGTTCCGCACGCTCGATATCGGCGGCGACAAGGTGCTGCCCTATCTTGCGCACACGGCGGAGGACAATCCGGCGATGGGCTGGCGCGCCATCCGCATCGGGCTCGATCGCCCGGCAATGCTGCGCCAGCAATTGCGCGCCCTGTTGCGCGCCGCCGGCGGGCGTGACCTCTTTGTTAAATTCCCGATGATTGCCGAGATCGCCGAGCTTGAAGGCGCCCGTCGCCTCCTCGACAAGGAATTGGCCCGCGCCGCGGCGGAAGGCGTCGAACCGCCGCGCTCAATCAAGCTCGGAGTCATGCTCGAAGTGCCTTCGCTGCTGTGGCAGCTTCCCGCTTTGCTCCGCCGCGTCGATTTCCTGTCGATCGGCACCAACGATCTGGCCCAGTTCCTTTATGCCTGCGACCGCGGCAATCCGCGCCTCGCCGAGCGCTACGATCTGTTGTCGGCGCCAATGGTCGCGTTGTTCCGCACGGTGATCGCGCAGTGCCGGCTCGCCCAGACCCCGCTCAGCATGTGCGGCGAGATGGCGGGCAACCCGATCGAGGCGATGGTCCTGATCGGCCTCGGGTTCCGCACGCTGTCGGTGACTGCGACCGCGGTCGGGCCAATCAAGACGATGCTCCGCAGCCTCGATGCGGGAGCCCTCGCGCGCTATCTCGGCGAAATCGGCGATCGCCCCGACCATTCGCTGCGGCGCTGGCTGGAAGCCTATGCCCGCGACCATGCAGTGGTGTTGTGAATTTAGGGCGGCGATTGGACAGTCCTGGCGGCTTGTTTTAGGATGATCCCGTAGCGAGATGGTTCCGTGAGCCTGTTCCAGCGAATCAAAACGCCATTCGGCGAAATGGCCGACGACGATTTGGCGCCGCCGCAGAATCGCACGCACGCGGTCGGCGCGCTATTGCGCGAGCGCCGCGAAGAACTCGGCTTCGACCTCGACGCCATCGGCGAAGCGCTGTGCATTAAGCCTGCCTATCTTGCCGCGCTCGAACAGGGCCGCGCCCAGGATCTGCCGGGGGCGACCTATGCGATCGGCTTCATTCGCAGCTATGCCGAACTCCTGGGGCTCGACAGCAATCGCATCCTCGACAGCTACAAGACCGAATCGGCTGAGGTGCATGCTCGACCGGATCTGTCGCTGCCGGTCCCGCTCGATGCCCGCAGCCTGCCGCGCGGTCCGATCCTTCTGGTCGGCGTCATCCTGGCGGCATGTGGCTATGGCACTTGGTATTACCTCTCGACCAGCGAGCGCAGCCGCCCGGAGCGCGTCGCCGCGGTGCCCGAAGAACTACAGCGAGCCGTGCAAAGCGGCACCAAATCGCCGGCGGCCGACGCCCCGCTCCCGCCGGTGCCCCCCGCACCCACTCCGCCGTCGAGCGCTGCGTTGCCCTCCCCTGCTCCACAGCTCAGCTCGGGACTCCTATCGCCGCAGGGTTCCCTGCCGGCTCCGGGCGCTCCCACCGAGCGATCGCCAAGCGGTGGCCTGGTCGCGAGCCCGGCGGTTGCGGCGTTGCCCCGGCTCCCGGCAACCGTGCCGCCGACGGGTAGCGACAATGCCCGCGAGACACCCTCTGCCCGACTTGATGCCGCCGCTGCACCGGCGGGCGACGCCGGCGCCAAATCGGGTGAACCTATCGACATCCGCGCCCTCACCGATTGCTGGATCCAGGTGCGTTCGGGCACCGATCAGTCGATTGTCTTCTCCCGGGTGCTCAAGGCGGGAGAAACCTTCCACGTACCGCGTGCCGGCTTGATCCTGAGAACCGGCAATGCCGGCGCCCTTGCGCTTCTTGTGGACGGCAAGCCGGCGCCGTCCATCGGCGGCATCGGCGCCCAGCGCCGCAATGTCGCGCTCGACCCCCAGGCATTGCTCGCCGGGACCGCCTCTCGCGAGTAGCGGTCTTTTTTCCGTCACGCAAGCGTTCTATAAGCCGTAGAGCCATTCCGCGAGGCAAGACGATGAGCGTTCGGCCGTACCGCGACATCCACCGGCGCACCTGCCGCACGATCCACGTCGGCAAGGTGCCGGTCGGCGGCGATTCGCCGATCACGGTGCAGTCGATGACCAACACCGTGACCAGCGACGTCAAGGCCACCGTCGAGCAAGTGCAGGCCTTGGAGCGGGCCGGCGCCGACATCGTTCGCGTGTCCTGCCCCGACCAGGAATCGGCACTGGCGCTAAAAGAGATCGTGCGCCAGGTCACGGTGCCGATCGTCGCCGACATCCATTTCCACTACAAGCGGGCGATCGAGGCCGCCGAGAGCGGTGCCGCCTGCCTGCGCATCAACCCGGGCAATATTGGTTCGGCCGAGCGGGTTCGCGAGGTCATCAAGGCGGCAAAGGACCATGGCTGCTCGATGCGGATCGGCGTCAATGCGGGCTCCCTCGAACGCGATCTTTTAGAGAAATACGGCGAGCCCTGCCCTGAGGCGATGGTCGAAAGCGCGCTGACCCACGCCAAGATCCTCGAAGACAATGATTTCTTCGAGTTCAAGATCTCGTGCAAGGCGTCCGACGTGTTCCTCGCGGTGGCGGCTTATCAACAGCTCGCCGAAGTCTGCGACTATCCGCTGCATCTCGGCATCACCGAGGCGGGGGGGCTGCGCAGCGGGACGGTCAAATCCTCGGTCGGCCTCGGCATGCTGCTGTGGGCCGGGATCGGCGATACGATTCGCGTATCGCTCTCGGCCGACCCGGTCGAGGAGGTCAAGGTCGGCTTCGATATGCTGAAATCATTGGGCCTGCGCCGCCGCGGCGTCACTGTGATCTCGTGCCCGTCCTGCGCGCGCCAGCAATTCCAGGTCATCAAGACGGTCGAATTATTGGAGGAACGCCTCGCGCACATCACAACGCCACTGACGCTCTCGGTCATCGGTTGCGTCGTCAACGGCCCGGGCGAGGCGCGCGAAACCGATATCGGCTTCACCGGCGGCGGCAACAACACCCACCAGGTCTATATCAGCGGGATCACCGACCACCGGCTGAAGGACGCCGATATCGTCGATCACCTCGTAGAGCTGGTCGAGAAGAAGGCCGCCGCGACTCGAGGCGGCGAAGCGCGAGGAAACCGCCGCAGCGCTCGTGTCTGCGCAGTAGCCTTCGCCCCCGGGGCATCGTCCGACGACGAGGCGATCCAAACCCGGCCCTCGGCCGCCTCCAAGGTCGTAAACACCCGCACTTCGCTCGCGATCAGAAAGCGCAAGGCGTTGACCGTCTGCCGTACCCAGGTGGTATTGGTCACCACGGCAACTCGTTCCCACTGCGGCAGGTGGTCGATGGCGATGTCGAGATCATCCCACCCGGCGCCCGGAAACCGGGAGCCTACCTCATAATACAGCCGCAGCTTGGTGTGTCTCTTTAACGAGAGCTCCATCGCCGGCCGCAACACATTGTCGCATTCTTCGTTGGTAACCCGGCCGCGGGCAACAAAACCGACAACGTTGTCGGGCAGACCTTTGATGATTTCGATCATCGGGCAACCCCCCGGCGCTTGCGCTTCGCCAGACGTGGCGACCAGCGGCCGCGGCATCGACCGCGGCCGCTATGCCGTTCGGTTTAGAACTTCGTGATGAATGCGTATTCGAGGATGTTCTCGTCACCCTTCTGGTTGAAGATCGTCTGGCGATGGCCGTAGAGGTATTCGATGCCCGTATTGATAAACGGCACCGGGCTCCAGATCAGGTTGAGGTGGACGTCGACCAGCTCCTTGTTGATGCCGGAGACCCCGGCGCCGCCGGTGCTGCCTCCCGCCGCCGTGGCCGCCGCGAGGCCGCCGACGAGCGCGGTTGCCACGTCCTGGTGGGTGACGCCGAAATCGATCGTCGAACGAAGGTTCGGGGCCCACCAGTGCTGGTACCAGATCTCGGTGCCCCACTCGGGGATCGTCTGGGCGCGGACCCCGACGGCGCAGGCCGCGGTGGACGGCACGCCGGCATGACCGTAGCCGCACGGATTGCCGGTCGTGCTGCCGAGCGGACCCACCGGCGCGCCGTAATTGGTCGCCAGATAGGGGAAGTAGTTGCCGGCGCCGCCGCCGCCCGCATACCGGCCGAGACCGTTGCCGGCGAAGGCCCCGAAGCCGATGTCGTCCTTCTGCCAGCCGAGCCACCCGGGTTTGACATCGCCCGAGAAGCCGCCGCCGTAGCCGATGTACTGCTGGTCGATATGAGCGCCGTCAACCATCGCCGCCTGGTGCACGACGCCATGCAGCTGGAAGTGGCCCCACGGCTGCTGCCACGTCCACGCAAATTCGGGGTCGGGCCACTCGGCCTTCAAGGGGTTGGTCCCGATCGCCTGGTTGCTGCCGCCGTTGATGTTGATGATCCCGGCCGCGTTCGTGGTGCCCAGGACCAAAGGATTGCCCGGGATGCCCACCGCCGAAACGAGATTGGTGTTGTTCGTCAGCGACTGGCCACCCGGCGTTGCCGCGGAATCCTCGGGGTCGATCAGGGCGAACGCGAAGGTGGAGGGGGGCAATCCGGCCATCGGCGGTACTTGCGTCGTCCACACCGCCTCGGGTAGGCGGCCAACGCCGTACAGGCCGGCGCAGCAGCCGAGGTCGAGCATTTCAGGAAACGACGCGAGGTCGGCCGCCGGGTTCCACATCTGCCCGGCTGCGAACGGACCCAACGTGGCGTATGCGAGGCGTATCCGGGCGCCCAGCCCATCGTTGCCGGAGACCGTATTGTTGCAGTCGATGCCGCCGAGCGAGCACCCGAGAAAGTCGAACTCGAGGACGGTCTGCGCCTGGCCGTACGCGGTCGGGGTTCGGGTCTCTACGTGCAGGCGCGAGGCATAGACGCTGAAGTCGAAAATGCCATTGGTGCGCGACTTCGAGGTGTTGCCGGGAAAGTTGAGCGGCACACCGGAGAGACCGGGCACGCCGGCGATCGGCGAGCCGGCGCCGACGTTGCTGTTGTTGCCGCCCGAGAAAAAGTACTCGGCGTCCAACTCCAACTGGCCGCCAACCAATAGCGAGGTGTCGGTGCCCGGAATCAGGAAGGAACGCGGGAAGCTGCCGGCGATCGCCGAGGTCCCCGGGGGCACCTGCGGTTTCGCCGTGCCGACCTGGGCAAGCTGATCGAGGCGTTGCTGGAGAGCCTCCTGATTGGCGCTCCCCTCCGACAGATCGCCGGCACGCGCCGCAGTTGACCAGATCGCTAATGGCACAGACAGCAAGCAGACCAAGGCCGCCGTGATGACGGCGTTGCGCCGGTGCTTCATCGTTACCCCCCGTTGACGCTCATCCGTTTTTGTGCCGAATGTGTCCAGCACTAACTATGCGAGACCAGCCTGTTGGTTGGGCTCAAGGGGGACAGTCCTCCGGTTGCGCGAGGCTGTCGTTCTTCTATTAGATTCATCTAGGACAATGTGAAAGCTTCAACCCGGCCGTACAACGTTAAATAAAAAGGGTAATTTCGCTTTGCGCCTTTCTCGGTAGAATACAGTGCCCACCGCGACCATTGCGTTATCGGTCACGGTGTTGTAAAAACGCCACAACGGCTGACGCAACGACGCTACAGCCGCGGAAACATAAAGAATTCGATGAACGGGGAGGAACACGTGGCAAGCCGATCAGGCATCGAACCCGCGCGTTCGAGGCGGCTTCTCAAGCGCCAGTTATCCACGACCTTGCCGGGAATTGCGGTAGAGACGGCTGATCTGCTCGACCTCAAGGCAGCCAGCCGCACGGTGCGCCCCGGTCAAGAAATCGTCAGCGAAGGAAAGCGGTGTACATCGGTATTTCTGATCACCGAGGGGATCGCGATCCGCTACCGGATCCTGCGCGACGGGCAGCGCCAGATCCTCAGCTTCGTCCTGCCCGGGGACTTCGCCGGCGCTCGCAGCTGCTTTTTTGCAACCGCGCTTTATTCGATCAAGGCGCTTACCCCTGCGGAAATCTCGCCGATACCGGTGGCCAAACTGATTGGCCTATTCGATAGCCATCCGCGGCTGGCGAGCAAACTGCTTCGCTCGTTTGCTTGCGAGGCGACGATCTTGGCCGAGCATCTTATCATGGTCGGCAGGCGGTCGGCACAGGAGCGGGTCGCACATCTGCTGCTCGAATTGTTGGTCAGGTTGCAGCTTGTCGGCTTGGCCGACGAGCGATCCTATCGGCTGCCGCTGACCCAGGAGACGATCGGTGATGCGCTGGGCTTGAGCATCCCCTATGTCAACCGGGTGCTGCGGCTGCTCCGCCATGAGGGTCTGGTGACGATCAAGGATCAGCTCGTGGTCATCGAAAATATAGAGGAGCTGTCGGCGCTCGCCGATTTCGATCAAACCTACCTGAGACCACTTTCGATCGCGGACTTGCTGACCGAGCCCTGCTGAATCCGCCAGCGCAGCCATGCGCCGAGGGGGCCTCGGCGCTGTCTCGCCGGCAACCAGTTCGAAACCTTTTCCGCATAGCTTGGGGGAGATCGATGTGGGATTATCCCCAGATCCCTCCGCAGCCGATGGGGTGAGATGAGTATCGCGAAATCAGCGCCGGCCGAAGCCCTGGCCCCGCCCTTCCCCGAGGGCGCCGCAAGCGGCTTTGCTTCTGTGGTACAAGACGGCGCACCCGAGCTCGCGATCGTCATCCCCACGCTGAATGAGCGCGACAATGTTCCGATCCTCGTCGAGCGCCTCAACCGGGTGCTCGCCGGCGTTTCCTGGGAGGTGATCTTCGTCGACGACGATTCGCCCGACGGGACCGCCGAAGCGGTGCGCGGGCTCGCGCGTCAGCAGGCCAATATCCGCTGCCTGCAGCGGCTCGGCCGGCGCGGTCTTTCATCGGCCTGCATCGAGGGCATCCTGGCCAGCGCCGCGCCCTATGCCGCGGTCATGGACGGCGACCTGCAGCACGACGAAACCCTCTTGCCCGCGATGCTCGCCAAGATCAAGGCGGAGCGGCTCGATATCGTCATCGCCAGCCGCCACATCAAAGAGGGCGGCGTCGGCGAGTGGCAGCGCTCGCGCGTGATGATCAGCGATGTCGCCGGCCGGCTCGCGCGGCTCGTCGTCAGGGCCGACCTCACGGACCCGATGAGCGGGTTCTTTATGATCAAACGCGACGCGTTCGCCCAGGTGATGCGCTCGCTGTCGGGGCAGGGGTTCAAGATCCTGTTGGATTTGTTTGCCTCCTCTCCGCGGCCACTGGCTTTTGCCGAGGTGCCGCTTAATTTTCGCGGCCGCCTCCACGGCGAGAGCAAGCTCGATACGCTGGTGGCGTGGGAGTACCTGATGCTGCTGCTGCAGAAGCTGGTCGGCCCCGCCGTGCCGATCCGCTTCCTGCTGTTCTCGCTGATCGGCGGGCTCGGCGTCGGGACCCATCTGTTGACGCTGTGGTTCGGGACCCATGTGCTGTTCCTCGCCTTCGCGCTGGCACAGGCCGCTGCGACGATCGTCGCGATGACCGGCAATTTCCTCCTGAACAATCTGTTCACCTATCGCGACCGCCGGCTGCGCGGGAGGCGCCTGTGGGCCGGCCTCGTTTCGTTTTATGCGGTGTGCGGCGTCGGCGCCGCGGCCAATGTCGGGATCGCCGCCCATCTGGTATACGGCCACACCACCTGGTGGCTGGCCGGGCTCGCCGGCGCCGGCGTTTCGGTGGTATGGAACTACGCGATGTCATCGATCTTCACCTGGTCGCCGCGCTCCCGGGCGACAGCGCCTACGAGCGCTGCGCTGGGCGTGCCGGCGGCGGTGCCGACAACTCCCGTCGAGATGCTTGCACCGCGCTGAACGTCGCGCCGCCGGCGGTCAGGCACGGCTATCGACAACCCACCCAGGCTTTGTTATAGACCGCGCCGCCTGCGGCGGGGGTGCATAGCTCAGTTGGTAGAGCAGCTGACTCTTAATCAGCGGGCCGCAGGTTCGAGTCCTGCTGCACCCACCAGCATTTCAATCACTTAGATCACGCACAGCGCCAAACCGCGAGCCAATCGGAAGCATATCGGAAGCACATGGGCGAAGTCGCTACGCGTCGATATCCTCGCTGCTACTAGCAAGTGGGCCGTCCGCAGTCTCGCCGCTGACTCTCGCCAGAGCCTGGAGGCGGCCGAGCAACCAGCACGGCGACCGGGGCAGGCAATCGCGCACCACACTAGACCGGAACGGGGCAAGTCGCGCAGCTGGGCTTAAGATCAGCCCACCGCCTATGTGAGGACCGCCCTAACAGGGCGGTCCTCCTCAGTTTGAAGGTCAGGCAGCCGGTCGAGCAACCCCGACCAGTTTGTTGCCATCCGGGTCGCGGAGGTATGCGAGGTACGCGCCATTCGCACGCACGCCAGGCGGGTCCTCGATTGAGGTGCCGCCATTTGCGACACCGGCTTTGTGCCACGCCGCGGCCTGCGCCACATCTTTCATCTGAAAGCCGATCGTGCCGCCGTTGGCCTGGGTCGCCTTGCTGCCGTCGATGGGCTTGGTTACCATGAAACGGCCGCCATTGTGCGAATAAGCGAGGCGGCCCCGGGCGTCTTCTGTGGCTGGCTGAGCACCCATTGCGGTAAAGAGCGCGTCGTAGAACTTTTTCGACCGGGCGATGTCGTTGCTCCCGATCATGATATGGCTGAACATTCCGTTCTTTCCTCCTCAGAAGCCCGTAGCGTGTACGGGATGGGACAGTATGCCGTGGCTCGATCCATAAGGAAAAAAATCTCAAGGGTCCGCCGCCGTGATGTGGCATTGCCCGCGACCCGCCGAGGTTCAGCAGCCCTTTAGGGGCCTGTCGCCAAAGCTACGGGAGAAAATCTGAAAATTGGGGAAATGTTCTATTGCCGACTGGAGGAAGCACTCGGGCCCTTTTGACCAATGACGGATAAGGGCAGCGCGGGCTTACTCTGGCGCACACCATCATGGGCGGCTCCGGGTCGCATCCGGGAAAATATTCGCCGGCCGGCCCCATTAGCGACCGCTTTCGGCGCCTTCACCGAGTTGCTGGTCGAACGCTGCGCGCCGGCCGAGGTCCAGGGCATCGATCCGCCCGAAGGGCAACTCGCCTTCGTGCGCAGGCGGCCTACGCGTTCCCCGCGCTTTCTCCCCCTCACGGTGCGCGAGTTAGCGCGAGCTTCTCTCTTGATGTCGTTCCTGGCATTGTCGTCCCGCGGTATCATCTTTGGTGAGGTCCTGGCCCCTGGTGTGACCGGGTTCAACTAAGCAGCGCGCATCCGGACCCGGAGATCTTGGCGACGCCCCCTTTGAACTGCGAGAGGAAAACCCGATGAACGCGCCTCTAGCACCGCGGAACTCGATCGACTTCAAGGCCGAGGCGCATCGCGATCCCTGGTCTGTGCCGCTGCACGAAATCGACGTCAGTAATCCGTACATATATTCCGAGGACACCTGGCAGGGCTTCTTCGCTCGACTGCGCAGCGAGGACCCGGTGCACTTCGCCGACAGTCCTCTATATGGTCCATACTGGTCGATGACCAGGTACCGCGACATCATGACCGTCGACACCTCGCACCAGATCTACTCCTCCGACGCCGCGTTGGGAGGGATCACGCTCAAAGATGTCCCGCTGTCGTTCCGGAGGGAAAGCTTCATCGCCATGGATCCGCCGCGGCATGACGCGCAGCGGTTGATCGTCTCGCCCATCGTCGCCCCGCCGAACCTGGCGAAAATGTCCACAACGATCCGCGAGCGGGCGATTCGCATCCTCGAAGATCTGCCGCGCGGCGAGGTGTTTGACTGGGTCGATCGTGTATCGGTCGAACTGACGACGCAGATGCTGTCGACGCTGTTCGATTTTCCGTTCGCGGAGCGCAGGACGCTGACCCGCTGGTCGAACGCGGCCACGGTCAACACGCGCGCCGGCACCGAGATCGACTCGGAGGAAAAGCGCGACGTCGTCATGCAGGAAATGGTCGCCTACTTCACCGAAATCTGGAAAATACGCCAGAAACAGCCGCCGAAATTCGACCTGATCTCGATGCTGGCGCACGGCGAGGCGACGCACGACCTGCCGTCTCGGCCTCAGGAGTTTATCGGCAACCTGCTCCTCTTGATCGTCGGCGGCAACGACACGACGCGCAACTCGATCAGTGGCGGCCTGTGGTTTTTGAACCAGTTCCCCGACGAATACGCAAAGCTGCGGGCCAACCCCGATCTGATCCCGAAAATGGTGCCGGAGATCATCCGCTACCAATCGCCGGTGGTGCATATGCGGCGCACCGCGTTGTGCGATGCCGAACTGAACGGGAAAGCGATCCGCAAGGGTCAAAAGATCGCGATGTGGTACATCTCGGGTAACCGCGACCCCGACGAGATCGAGGACCCGGACCAATTTATCATCGATCGCGCGCGGCCCCGTCAGCACCTCTCCTTCGGGTTCGGGATTCATCGCTGCGTCGGCAACCGGTTGGCCGAAATGCAGTTGACAATCCTGTGGGAGGAAATTTTGAAACGGTTCCCGCCGATCGAGGTGGTCGAGAAACCGAAGCGCGCGTATTCGAACTTGATCCACGGTATTACCGAGATGAACGTGCGGATTCCGTCATAAAGGCGCCCCCGGAGAAGGAGACCCAACCGTGGCAAAATCGCCGAGGGCCGCGCCGGGCACCGGTGTCGCGAGACTGAACGCCTATGACGCCGTGGTCAAAGGCGGCCGTGTCATCGACCCCGCGAACGGTCGCGACGGTGTTTTCGATATCGGCATCAAGAAGGGCCGGATCGCCGCAATCGCCGAAAGACTTGAGCACGGCGCCGCGTCCCGGGTGATCGATGCGAGCGGGCTGATCGTCACCCCGGGGCTCATTGATACCCATGCCCACGTCTATGAGCATGTTTCGGGCGATTTCGGCCTCAACCCCGATCTCGTCGGCGTCCGCAGCGGGGTCACCACGGTCATAGACCAGGGCGGACCCAGCGCGCTGACCTTCGACGGGTTCCGCAAATTCATCGTCGAACCCGCCAAGACGCGCGTGCTGGCCTTCATCTCGGCCTATCTCGCCGGCGGGTTGCTGGGTCACCGCTATGTCGATCTGTATGGCCCGGTCGGCATCAACGTGAAGGCGATCGTCAAGGCGGCGCGCGACAACTCGGATCTGGTGCGCGGCATCAAGGCGCATGCCGAGCCGGGCGGCTATTCGCGCTGGGGGATGGCGTCCTTGAAACTCGCCAAGGAAGCCTCCCGCGAGGTCAAGCTGCCCGTCTACATCCATTTGGGCACGCTGTGGCCGGAGTTGGAGGGTGCCAATGTCGACCCCGCGACGATCATCGACGAGGTCGTGCCGCTGCTTGACCCCGGCGATATTCTGGCGCACCCGTTCACCCGCTTTCCGAGCGGTTTTGTCGGCCGCGACGGCAGGGTCCATCCGCTGATCCGCGACGCCTTGGCCAAGGGCGTCCGCATCGATGTCGGGCGCGGCGCCCATTTCAGCTTCACCGCCGCCAGGCGGGTTCTCGACGCCGGCATCCTGCCGTTTACGATCGGCGCCGATCTGCACGGCTACAATGTAAAGATTGCCGATGGCGGGCGCGCCTATCGCGGCATGTTCACCGGCGAGGGGGTCGACTCGATCGTCGCCGACGACCGTGCCTCGCCGTTTTCCCGGCCCTACAGCCTGCAGCACGCGATGAGCGAATTGCTGGCCCTGGGCGTGCCGCTCGCCGAGACAATCCGGATGGCGACCCAGAATGCCGCGATCATGCTCGGGCTGGAGGCGGAGGTGGGCGCGCTGTCGATCGGCATGCCGGCCGATCTGTCGCTGATGCGGATGCTTGAGGGCGAGTGGGAGCTGGTCGATTCCGAGCGGGTCACCCACACGGCGCGGCAGCTGCTTCACCCGGAATTCGCGATCCGCGGCGGCAAGGTTCACCGAGCCGACTCGCCGTTACTTCCGGCCATGGAAGCGCTCGCCGCCTGAAGGTCGACCCCGCGAGCCGCTTCTTTATGCGGTCTTTACGCCGCGTGCGTGGATTCGCTCTGGATTCTTAAAGCGGCGCTGCTTCATTACTCACGCGGCGATGAGTGACCGTGACCGCGACGGCGGTAGCCCGACCGGGGCCGATGCCGTGCGTGTACGCCTCGCGACGCTCACGCCCCTACCGGTTCGATGCGCCTTTTGAGGCACCTATGCTCGACATTGTGATGCTAGCGATCGGTCTCGGCTTCTTTGCCGCCGCCTGCCTCTATCTCTACGCCTGCGACCGATTGTGAGGGCGCGATGAGCTTCGATCTGATCCTTGGCGGGGTGATCTCCGTCGCCATGCTCGTCTATCTCGTTTACGCGCTGCTGCGCCCCGAAAAATTCTGAGCCCGGAAAAAATTCTGAGATTGCCATGACCATCAACGGCTGGATCCAGATCGCGATCTTTACCGCGATCCTGATTGCATTGGCCCGTCCGCTCGGCGGCTACATGACTGCCGTGTTCGAGGGGCGCATCGGCTTTCTGCGCCCGGTCGAGCGGGGGATCTATGCGCTCTGCGGCGTCAACGAGCGCGAGGAGCAGCACTGGCTGACCTACGGGATCGGCATGCTATTGACCCAGGTGGTGGGTTTCCTGCTGCTCTACGCTCTGCAGCGGGTGCAAGATTATCTGCCGTTCAATCCGCAGGGGCAGACCGGCATCTCGCCCGACTCTTCGTTCAACACCGCGGTCAGCTTCATCACCAATACGAACTGGCAGTCCTATACGCCCGAATCGACGATGAGCTACCTCGCCCAGATGGCGGGGCTGACTGTCCAGAACTTTTTCTCGGCGGCGGTCGGCATCGTGCTGTCGGTGGCGCTGATCCGCGGCTTTGCCAGGCGTTCCGCGCAAAGCATCGGTAATTTCTGGGTCGATACAACTCGCTGCATCCTCTACATCCTGTTGCCGATCGCAATCGTCGGTGCGTTGGTGCTGGTGTGGCAGGGGGTGCCGCAGAACCTTGGCGCCTATACCGAGGCGACGACGCTTGAAGGCGCCAAACAGGTGATCGCGCAGGGACCGGTCGCCTCGCAGGAGATCATCAAGAACCTCGGCACCAATGGCGGCGGGTTCTTCAACGCCAATTCGGCGCATCCGTTCGAGAACCCGACCCCGCTCTCGAACCTTATCGAGATGGTCGCGATCTTCGCGATCGGCGTCGGGCTGACCAACACATTCGGCCGGATGGTCCGAGACGAGCGGCAGGGCTGGGCACTGCTCGCTGTGATGGGCATCCTGTTCCTCGCCGGTGCCGCCATCTGCTACTCGGCCGAGTCGCACGGCAACCCGCAGATCGCTGCGCTTGGCGTCGACACCGCGGCATCACCGTTGCAGGCCGGCGGCAACATGGAGGGCAAGGAGGTCCGCTTCGGGATCGCCAACTCGGCGCTGTGGGCGACCGTGACGACCGATACGTCGTGCGGCGCCGTCAACTCGATGCATGACAGCTACACACCGATCGGCGGCGCGGTGCCGCTCGTCAACATGCTGCTCGCCGAGGTCATCGTCGGCGGCGTCGGCTCCGGCCTCTACGGCATCCTGTTGTTCGCGATCGTCGCGCTGTTCGTCGCCGGGCTGATGGTCGGGCGCACGCCGGAATACCTCGGCAAGAAGCTCGAGGCCAAAGAGGTCAAGATGACGATGCTTGCCCTGTTGTGCCTGCCGCTGTCGATCCTCGTTTTCACCGCAATCGCGGTGGTGGTCGACCCCGGCCTCGCCGGCATCGCGAACCCCGGCCCGCACGGCTTTTCCGAAGTGCTCTATGCCTATACCGAGGGTACCGGCAACAACGGCAGCGCCTTTGCCGGCCTCTCTGCCAATACGCTGTTCTATAACACGACGATTGGCCTTGCGATCCTGATCGGCCGGTTTTTCGTCATCGTCCCGATGCTGGCGATCGCCGGCTCGCTCGCCGCCAAGAACCTCTCGCCGCCTTCGGCCGGCACTTTTCCGACCCATGGCGGCCTGTTTGTCGGCCTCATGGTCGGCGTCATTCTGATCGTTGGCGGACTGACCTACTTCCCGGCCGTCGCGCTCGGCCCGGTGGTCGAGCAGATCGCAATGAACGCCGGCACCCTGTACTAATCCGGAGCTCCTCGATGGCAGCGCAAGCGCAGTCACTGTTCGACCCGGCCATTCTCCGGCCGGCGGTGGGCGAGTCGTTCCGCAAGCTCGACCCGCGCACCTTGTGGCGCAACCCGGTGATGTTCACCGTCGAAGTTGTCTCGGTGGCGACGACGATCCTCTTCGTGCGCGATTTGTTTGCCCACTCGGGCGCATCGTTCTCGGGCCAGATCTCGCTGTGGCTGTGGTTCACGGTCCTCTTCGCCAATTTTGCCGAGGCGGTTGCCGAGGGCCGCGGCAAGGCGCAGGCAGCGAGCCTGCGGCGCACCCAGTCGCAGGCGGTCGCCAAGCGGCTCAACGCAGCCAACAGCCCGGAATGGCGCGAGGTGCCTGCCGCACAGCTGAAGATCGACGACCTCGTCCTGGTCGAGGCCGGCGATTTGGTCCCGAGCGACGGCGAGGTGGTCGAGGGCGTCGCCTCGGTCGACGAGTCGGCGATCACCGGCGAATCGGCGCCAGTCATCCGCGAGAGCGGCGGCGACCGCTCGGCGGTGACCGGCGGCACGCGCGTCTTGTCGGACGTCATCAAGGTGCGCATCACCGCGAGCCAGGGCTCGACCTTCCTCGACCGCATGATCCGCCTCGTCGAAGGCGCCGAACGGCAGAAGACGCCGAACGAGATCGCGCTCAACATCTTGCTCGTCGGCATGACGATCATCTTTCTGTTGGCGACGGTGACGATCCCGAGCTTCGCCAATTACGCCGGTGGCCAGGTCGGCGTCGTCATACTGATCGCGCTGTTTGTGTGCCTGATCCCGACGACGATCGGCGCCTTGTTGTCGGCGATCGGCATCGCCGGGATGGACCGGCTGGTCAGGTTCAACGTCTTAGCGATGTCGGGCCGCGCGGTCGAGGCGGCGGGCGACGTCGATACACTGCTCCTCGACAAGACCGGGACGATCACCCTCGGCAACCGGCTGGCGACCGAGCTGCTCCCGATGGCGGGGGTCACCGAGACTGAGCTGGCCGACGCTGCGCAGCTTGCCTCGCTCTCCGACGAGACGCCGGAAGGCCGCTCGATCGTCGTGCTGGTCAAAGAAAAATACGGGTTGCGCGGGCGCGATATTGCACCGCTCAACGCGAAGTTCGTGCCGTTCAGCGCCCATACCCGGATGAGCGGGGTCGATCTCGACGGCACCTCGATCCGCAAGGGCGCGGTCGATGCCGTCCTCGCCCATGTCGGGGGCGGCACCACCGGGCCGGTTTGGCTAAGCGCAGCCGGCACCGGAGCGGCGGCGGCGATCGCTGCGGCCCCGCCGAGCGTGCGCGAGTTGACCCAGATCGCCGACCGGATCGCAAACCAAGGAGGCACCCCCCTTGCGGTCGCCAGGGACGACCGCCTGCTTGGGGTCATTCACCTGAAAGATATCGTCAAGGGCGGCATCCGCGAGCGCTTTGCCGAATTGCGCCAGGCCGGCATCCGCACGGTCATGATCACCGGCGACAATCCGCTGACTGCGGCGGCGATCGCCGCCGAGGCCGGGGTCGATGACTTCCTCGCCCAGGCGACGCCCGAGGACAAGCTGAAGCTGATCCGCCAGGAGCAGACCGGGGGCAAGCTGGTGGCGATGTGCGGCGACGGCACCAACGATGCGCCGGCGCTCGCGCAAGCCGATGTCGGCGTCGCGATGCAGACCGGCACGATGGCGGCGCGCGAGGCCGGCAACATGGTCGACCTCGACAGCGACCCGACCAAGCTCTTGGAGATCGTCGCCATCGGCAAGCAATTGCTGATGACTCGCGGGGCGCTGACCACGTTCTCGATCGCCAATGACGTCGCGAAATATTTCGCGATCATCCCGGCGATGTTCCTCGCCTTCTATCCGCAACTGGCGGCGCTCAACATCATGTATCTGCACTCGCCGCAGAGCGCGATTTTGTCGGCGATCATCTTCAACGCGCTGATCATCATCGCCCTGATCCCGCTGTCCTTAAAGGGCGTGCGCTACCGGCCGCAAAGCGCCGCCACGGTGTTGCGGCGCAATCTGCTGATCTACGGCATCGGCGGGATCATCCTTCCGTTCCCGGGCATCAAGCTGATCGACCTCGCGGTCAACGCGATCGGTCTCATCTGAGGGCAGTCCCATGCTTCGCCAACTTCGCCCCGCCATCGTGCTGCTCGTCTTGATGACCGTGCTGACCGGGCTTGCCTATCCGCTGGCGATCACCGGCCTCGCCCAGGTGCTGTTCCCGCATCAGGCGGGCGGCAGCCTGATCGAGAAGGACGGCAAGGTCATCGGTTCCGAGCTGATCGGGCAGAACTTCACCGACGCGAAGTATTTCCACGGCCGCCCCTCGGCGACGACCGAGCCTGATCCTAAGGATCCGAGCAAGACGATCCCCGTGCCATACGCGGCCGACAACTCCGGCGGCTCCAATGCCGGGCCGACCTCGAAGGCGCTGATCGAACGGGTAAAGGGCGATGTCGAGGCGCTGAAAAAGGAAGGCAACGCGCCGATCCCGGTCGATCTGGTCACGACTTCGGCGAGTGGCCTCGACCCGGACATCACCCCGGCCGCCGCCGCGTTCCAGATCCCGCGGGTTGCCGCGGCGCGCAAGCTCCCGGTCGAGCAGGTGCGCGCGCTGGTCGCGCAGGCGACCCAAGACCGCGTGCTCGGGCTCCTCGGCGAACCCCGGGTCAACGTGCTGAAGCTCAATCTCGCGCTCGATGCACTGAAATGAGCCGCGCTGACTAATCCCGCCTGACAGCCGGTGTAAGCACAAAAATTTTAGGCCGCCTTAATGCACCCTGCCGCCGATCCGGCTCGAAATTTAACGCAGTCGTGCGCTTCTATTGTCGGCAATTGAGCTGATAGATCGCCATGGCAAACCGGGATTTCGACGACGAGTGGAAGCAGCCGGCGTGGCGCCAGGCTGCGCTCATCGATTGGCACGCTCACCCGGTGATCGAGGTCATAAATATCCTAGCGGTCGCGCTGATGGAGATTTTAGGCCCGTTCTGCTGGATATCGCTGATCGTGCTCTTTCTCGTCGCGGAGTTCTCGTCCCCGTGATTGCGGCGTACCTGACCTCGGTACAGAATATCTGGCCCAAACCGATGCTTTTAGAACCGAGTAACCAAACGGGCGCTGCCCTTGGCGACGCCGGCGCCGATGCAAGCGAGCGGGCGGCACATGCCTTGCCAGTACGCATTCACGGCGCCATGAGCAGGTGTCTGCGCCAGCTGCAGCGTCGTTTGCGTTGGGCGCCCGAGCTGGAAGCCCGGCGCTTTTCCTTGCGGTATGATACGCCTGGCCCGTGGATACTGAACGGCGCGCGATGCGGGAGTTGTGTGCGCTTTCGCGATCTTGCTGCGGCTCTGGCGTTCGCCCGCGACGATTCGGGAGCGGGAGAGGCCGACATCGAGTTCTGGGTCGATGGCCTCTATATTTTCGTGCATCAAAAGCGCGGCTGGCCGCACCGCCTTTGCGCCCCGGCCGGGACCGCGCGGCCTTAGCCGTCACGAGTTGGGTCGGGGGGGGTGGCGGGCGGGCGCTGAAATCGCTGTCTGCCCGTCGCCCCTCGCGACGTGCCGCCGGCGGCGGCGAGGCGCCATTCCACTTGATTGCAGACCCTGAATGCCAGCCGCTGATGATTTTAGAGCCGAATCTCGCGCTCAACGTGCCGAAATGAGCTAGATTGCCCGCATGGCGGAACGCGAAACGCGACCGTCACCCGAGGCATTGCTCGACGCGGCCAACCAGGAGGGCCGCGGCCGGCTGAAGATCTTTCTCGGCGCTGCCCCGGGTGTCGGCAAGACCTACGAGATGCTGCTCTCGGCGCAGGCGAAGCGGCGCGAGGGCGTCGATGTCGTTGTCGGGGTGGTCGAGACGCACGGGCGGCGCGAGACCGAGTCGCTGCTGGCGGGGCTCGAGGTGACGCCGCGGCGCGAGGTTGAATACAAGGGCCACCGCCTCAACGAGATGGACCTCGACGCGATCCTGAAGCGGCGGCCGCAGCTCGTGCTGGTCGACGAATTGGCCCATACCAACGCGCCCGGCAGCCGCCATCCCAAACGCTACCTCGATGTCGAGGAATTGATCGGGGCCGGCATCGATGTCTACACGACGCTGAACATCCAACACGTCGACAGCCTCAACGACGTAATCGCGCGGATCACCCGCATCCGCGTGCGCGAGACCGTGCCCGACGGCGTTCTTGATCATGCCGATGACATCGAGGTCGTCGACATCGCGCCCGACGACCTGATCCAGCGGCTGCACGAAGGCAAGGTCTATGTACCGCAGCAGGCCGAGCGCGCCGTGCGGCATTACTTCCAACCGGGCAATCTGACCGCGCTGCGCGAATTGGCGTTGCGGCGGACCGCGCAGCGCGTCGACGACCAATTGCTGTCCCACATGCGCGCGCACGCGATTGCCGGCCCGTGGGATGCCGGAGATCGCGTCCTGGTGTGCGTTAGCGAAGCCGGCAACACCCCGGCGCTGGTCCGCTATGCCCGCCGCGTCGCCGACCGCCTGCATGCGCCGTTGACCGCGATGTATGTCGAGACGACGCGCACCACCCGGCTCAACGACGCCGAGCGCGATCGGATCGCCGAATTCCTCCGGCTCGCGGAACGGCTCGGAGCCTCGACGATCACGATTCCAGGCCGCAGAATCGCCGACGAGGTCATCGCCTATGCCGAAGCCAACAACATCACCCAGATCGTCATCGGCAAATCCGACCGGCCGCGGTGGTTCGAGATCGTGCACGGCTCGGTCGTGCACGATCTGGTGCGAAAGAGCGGGCCGATCAGCGTCCATGTCATCTCGGCCGCGGAAGCCGAGCCGCCGCCACGACCGGTCGCGACCCACCCGCGCTCGGAACCTGTCCCCGCGCGTGCTTACGCCGGGGCCGCCGGCGCGGTCGTTCTGGCGCTCGGCCTCGGCTCATTAATCGAGCGCCTGGTCGGGTTGCAGAGCATCTCGCTGGTGTTCCTGATGGCGGTCCTCGCCAGCGCCATCGCCTGGGGCCTGCGGCCGGCGCTGTTCTCCTGCCTGTTGAGCGTGCTGGTCTTCAACTTCTTTTTTCTGCCACCGCTTTACACTTTCACGATCGCGGACCCGGAGAACGTCGTCGCGCTGTTCTTCTTCGGGTTGGTGGCCGTGGTGATTAGCAATCTGACCGCGGCGACGCGCCGCCAGATCGTATCGGCCCGCGCCCTCGCCAAAACAACCGGCGAACTCTACGCCTTCAGCCGCAAGCTCGCCGCCATCGGCACGCTCGACGATCTCTTGTGGGCGACCGCCTATCAGGTGTCCTCGATGCTCAGCGTCCGCACGGTCCTGTTGTTGCCGAACAAGGACACCAGCGGTCTCGACCTCGCCTGCGGCTACCCGCCCGAAGATCAGATCGATGACGCGGACATGGCCGCCGCGCGCTGGAGCTGGGAGCACAATCACGCCGCCGGCCGCGGCGCCGATACGTTGCCAGGCGGCAAGTGGCTGTTTCTGCCGCTGCGCACCGGGAGCGGACCGATCGGCGTCATCGGCATCGACCGCGACGTGCCGGGTCTACTGTTGACCCCGGACCAGCGTCGCCTGCTCGATGCGCTCGCCGATCAGGCGGCGATAGCGATCGAGCGCATCTCGCTGGCGCGCGGCTTGGCCGAGGCCCGCGTGCTCGGGGAAACCGAGCGGCTGCGCGCCGCTCTCTTGACCTCGATCTCACACGATCTGCGAACCCCGCTCGCCTCGATCCTCGGCACCGTATCGAGCCTGCGCAGCTATGCCGACCGATATGGCGAGCGCGAGCGCGAGGAGCTGCTCGCCACCCTGCAGGACGAGGCTGAGCGCCTCAACCGTTTTGTCGGCAATCTCCTCGACATGACCCGGCTCGAATCCGGCGCGGTCGAGTTGCGTCTGGATCTGGTGGATATCGCCGAGATCGTCGGTGCCGCGCTCGAACGCGCCGGCAGCGTCTTGGCCCAGCACCAGGTCGAGGTCGCGATCGCCCCCGATCTGCCGATGCTGCGGCTCGATCAGATCCTGTTCGAGCAGGTGTTGTTCAATCTGCTCGACAATGCCGCTAAATACGCGCCGGCCGGCAGCCGCATCGATCTCCATGCCCGTCGGGATGGCGACGTTGTCGCGATCGAAGTCGCCGATCAGGGGCCGGGGATACCGCCGGGCGATCTCGAGCGGATTTTCGACAAGTTTTACCGCGTCCAGGCCCTGGACCGCCGCCGCGCCGGCACCGGGTTGGGACTGGCGATCTGCCGCGGCTTTGTCGAGGCGCAGGGTGGCCGCATCGACGCGCAGAACCGGCGCGAACGCTCCGGCGCGGTCTTGACGATCCGCATGCCGGTGCCGGAAATGGCCGAAATCCGCGAGCCGGCCGCTGCGGATGGCTAACGCCTATACGGTCCTCGTCGTCGATGACGAGCCGCCGATCCGCCGGTTCCTTCGCACCAGCCTCGGCGCGGTCGGGCACCGCGTCGTTATGGCCGAGAGCGCCACCGAGGCATTGGCGATGCTCGCCGCCGAGAAACCCGACGTGATCATCCTCGATCTCGGCCTGCCGGATAAGAGCGGCCTCGACGTGATCGCCGAAATCCGTCAGCGCTCGACGGTGCCGATCATCGTCCTGTCGGCGCGCAGCGATGAACGCTCCAAGGTCGAAGCCCTCGATCTTGGCGCCGACGACTACATTGGTAAGCCGTTCGGTATGGCCGAACTGATGGCGCGACTGCGCGCTGCGCTGCGTCACGGGTTTCAGGCGCAAAGTGAGCTGTCGACCTTCGTGTCCGCCGACTTGTCGGTCGACTTGGTGCGGCGCCGCGTGACCCGCGCCGGCCGCGAGATCAGGCTCTCGCCAAAGGAGTTCGACCTGCTTAAGCATCTTGTGACCCATGCCGGCAAGGTGCTGACGCACCGTCACCTGCTGCGCGAGGTATGGGGACCGGCCCACGGCGAGGATGTCCAATACCTGCGCGTGTTCATCCGCGGCTTGCGGCAAAAGCTCGAACCTGATCCGACCCGCCCGACGCATATTCTGACCGAACTGGGCGTCGGCTATCGTTTGCAGTTGCCCCCGGAGCAGCGCGCCTAAGGCGTATCGGAGCCGGCCCCGTCCGTCGTCACTTCCTTCGGCATGGCGCGCGCCTGTCCGACGCGTTCGCGAATCCCCTGGAACACGACATAGAGCATCGGGATAACGAAGATCCCGGCACACGAGGCGGCGATCATCCCGGCGAAGACCGGCGTCCCGACCGCCCGGCGGCTGACCATTCCGGCGCCGGTGGCGACGACCAGCGGCAACAGGCCGAAGATGAAGGCAAAGCTCGTCATCATCACCGGGCGGAAACGCAACTGCGCGCCTTCGATCGCCGAATCCAGGATGCTCAGGCCAGCGCGGCGTTCCTGGATGGCGAACTCGACGATCAGGATGCCGTTCTTGGCGGCCAGCGCGATCAAGACGACGAGCCCGATCTGCGCGTAGACATCGAAGCTGAGCCCGGCGATGGCGATGCCCGCCACCGCGCCCAACCCCCCGACGCTGACCGAGAGCAGCACCGGTATCGGAATGTTCCAGCTCTCGTAGAGCGCGACGAGAAACAGATAGGCGAATAATAGCGCCAGGCTCAACAGGATCGGGGTCTGTCCCAGGGCGCTTTTTTCCTGGAGCGCGGTGCCGGTCCACTCAAAGCCGTAGCCGGCCGGCAGGTTGGCCGAAATGCGTTCCATCGCGGTCAGGGCCTGATCGGAGCTGTAGCCGGGCTTGGGCGCGCCGTTGATGATCGCGGCGCGCAGCCCGTTGTACCGCACCAGGGCTTGCGCGCCCTGAACCATTCGCGCCTGGGCCAGCGCGCTCATCGGCACCATGGCGCCCGAGGCGTTGCGCACATAGATCCGGGAGATATCGTCAACCGAACTGCGGAACGGCCGCTCGGCTTGGACATTGACCTGCCAGGTCCGGCCGAACAGATTGAAATCGTTGACGTAGAAGCCGCCGAGCGTGGCCTGCAGCGCATTGAAGATATCGCTGATCTTGACCCCGAGCACCTGCGCCTTGTCGCGGTCGATATCGAGGTAGACCTGCGGCGTGTCGGCGGCGAAGGTACTGAAGACGCCGGCCAGGTCCGGCTGCTGATTGGCTGCGACGAGGAGGCCCCGCATTGCCGCGGCGATGTCGGCCGGCGCCTGCCCCTGCAACGCCTCGAGCACATATTGGAATCCGCCGGTGTTGCCGAGACCAATGATCGGCGGCAGGTTGAACGGAAAGGCGATCGCGCCGGGTATCGCGGCAAGGCGCGGGCGCAGCGCGGCGATGATAGCGGTCGCGCTCTGGGCAGAAGCGGTGCGCTCGGCGTAGGGCTTCAAACTGATGACAAAAAAAGCCTGGTTTGAGGAGGTGACGTAATCGATGAAGTTGAGGCCGACGACCGACAGCACTCCGGCGACCCCGGGGACCGGACGGATGATGTTTTCGACCTGCTCGACGACGGCCTCGGTGCGGTTGATCGAGGCGCCCTCGGGCAGGCGCAGTGCGGCGAAGAGCGCGCCTTGGTCCTCCTCCGGCAGAAAGCCTTGCGGGGTTAGGAGGAACAGACCGGCCGTCGCGGCGAGGACGACGACAACGGCGGGGACGCCCCAGACCGCGAACCGCACCAGACGCCGGACCAGCGCGGCATAGCCGTCGCGCGTGCGGTCGATGCCGCCGAGCACGTAGCGCATCAGGCCGTGCCCGCTCTCGCCTCGCTTCAGCAGGACCGAGCACAACGCCGAGACTCAGCGACAGCGCGTTGAGCGCCGAGATCAGCATCGATACCGATACCGCGACGGCAAACTGGCGGAACAGCTGGCCGCTGATCCCGGGAATGAACGCTACGGGCACGAACACCGACAGCAACACCAGCGTGATCGCGATAATCGGGCCGGTGATCTGGTCCATCGCCTTTTTGGTCGCCTCCGGGATCGACAGCTCCGGCTCCTCTTCGATCACGCGCTCAACGTTCTCGACGACGACGATTGCGTCGTCGACGACAATACCGATCGCCAGGACGAGCGCCAAGAGCGAGACTGTGTTAGCCGAATAGCCGATCGACAGCATGACCGCGAAAGTGCCGATGATCGAGACCGGCACGGCGAGGAGCGGGATCAGCGTTGTGCGCAATTTACCGAGAAACAAAAACACCACGATGCCGACCAGGACGAAGGCTATGACCAGTGTCCGAATGACCTCGCTGAGGGTGGCGGTGACAAACACGGTGGTGTCGAAAAAAACGCTGTAGGTCAGATCGTGGGGAAACCGCTTGGCCAATTCGTCCATGACCTTGCGGACCTGGCTGGTCACCTCGATCGCATTGGCGCCCGGGGATTGGTAGATGGCGATCGAGGCCGAGGGGGCGCCATTGAGGCGCGAGTAACGGTCCTGCGTCCGTGCCCCGGTCTCGACCCGAGCCACATCCTTCACCCGCACCACCGAGCCATCGGGGTTGGTGCGCAGGACGATGTCGGCAAACTCGGCCGGCTGGGTCAGCCGCCCCTTGGTCTTGATCGTCAACTGGAGCTGTTGGTCAGAGCGTACCGGCGCCGCGCCGATCCGGCCGAGCGCGGCCTGCACGTTCTGTCCTCGCACCGCGGTGATGACATCGTCAGGCGTCAGATTGAGCGAGGTCAGCCGATCGGGGTCGAGCCAGATCCGCATCGAATAGTCGAGTGGCCCGAACAGGATCGCCTGACCGACCCCCCTGATGCGGGCGAGCGGGTCAATGAGGTTGATCGTCGCGTAGTTGGAAAGGTAGAGGGCGTCGTAGGTCTTGTCCGGCGAGGTCAGCTGGATGACCTGCAGGAGAGCGGAGGATTTCTTGCGCACCGTCAGCCCTTCGAGGACCACTTCGGGCGGCAGCAACGGCTGCGCCACGGCAACCCGGTTCTGGACGTTGACCGTGTCGATGTCGGGGTCGGTGCCGAGGGCGAAGGTCACGGTCAGCGTGTAGCTGCCGTCAGCGCCGCTCGTCGATTGGTAATACAGCGCGTTGTCGACGCCGTTGATCTGCTCTTCGATCGGCTGTGCGACCGTCGCTTCGACGGTCTGGGCGTCGGCGCCCGGATAGACCGTGGTGACGGTCACCTGCGGCGGCACGATGTCGGGAAACTGCGCCACCGGCAACCGGGTGATGGCGATGATGCCGGCGAGCGTGATGACGATCGCGATGACGAAGGCAAGCCGCGGCCGATCGATAAAGATCGCGGAGATCACGTCCTAGGACCCCTTGCCGGCCGGCAGCACACTCGCCGCCACGCTCTGCCCGACCCGCACCTTTTGGATGCCGTCGACGATGACCTGCTCGCCGGCCTTGAGCCCCTCGGTGACGACGACATCGGTGCCGTCCTGGGCGCCGGTGGTGATCCGCCGCATCTCGACCTTGTTGTCGGTGCCGACGACCAGCACGTAGGAGCCGGCCTGATCGAGCTGCACTGCCGCCTGCGCGACGACGAGGCGCGGCTGCTCCTTGCGTTCCTTGACCACCACCGTGACGAACTCGCCGTCGATCAGCTGGCGCTCGGGGTTGGGCAATGTCGCGCGCATAATCAGCGTGTCGGTCTGCTGATTGACCTGAACGTCGGTAAAGTTCCACACTCCGGGGTGCGGGTATTCTTTGCCGTTGGCCAGCCGAACCAGAATCTCGATCTTGATCAGTGAGCCGTTCTCCTGGTGGCGTTCGGCGCGGATGTCTTCGAGTTGGCGCTGGCTCACCGGAAAGATCGCGTAGATCGGGTCCTGGCTGACGATCGTCGCCAAAACGCCGCTTGCCGGGTTGACCAGATTACCCTGGGTATAGGCGGTACGGCCGATGCGGCCGTCGATCGGCGCGTGGATCTGGGTGTAGGACAGATTCACCTCGGTCAGTTCCAGCGCCGCCTGGTCCTGCATCACCGCGGCCTGCGCGCTGTCCATTGTCGCCTTGTCCTTGTCGGCCTGGGATTGCGGCGCGTTCTGGTGCTGCGCGAGTTCGGCCGAGCGCCGGTATTGCAGCTCGGCGTTGACCACCTGCGCCTGGTCGGATGCGAGCTTCGCCTTGGCCTGATCGACCTGGGCCTGATAGGGCGCCTGTTCGATCTGGTAGAGAAGCTCGCCCTCTTTGACCTCCTGACCCTCCTTGAATAGGATCTTGTCGAGAAACCCCTCGACCCGCGCGCGCAATTGCACCGTGTTGATCGCCCCAATGCGGCCGATGAACTCGTAGGCGCGGGCGACCCCGCGGATTTCGGCCGCGCGAACCCCGACCGCCGGAGGCGGCGCCTGGGCCTCGGCCGCAAACAGCGCCCCCCAGCCGACCAGCGTCACAAGAACCAGCGCGAGGCGTGTGGGCCGTCGCAATCTCGTGCGAGCCGGAGAATGCAGCGGTACCGTTACCATCAGCCCCTCCTGCGAAAACTCTGTGTCACCGACTTCGACCTCGCCGCTGATCACGACAGTGCTGCGCGCGCAATGCCCCTCAGCGTGCCGGCTCTGGACAACGACAGTAAATCATATCGCGCTCGTCCTTCTCTTGCGCCATCGTCGCGAAGGTTAGCGCGCCGCCCGGCCCCGCCGCAGCGACCGCATTGAGTGCGAAACGGCCGATCAACTCGCCGTGCGGCGCGGCGAGGCACTGATCGCCCAGGGCCTCCTCGAACCCTTGCCGCCCGGCAGTCCGGGCGCAGCAGACGCCGCCTGCGACAGCGATCGGCTCCGGCGGTTCCTGATCGAGCGCGGCACCCGGCCGGTCATCCCCAACAACCCGACCCGCAAGCACCTCTACCCGTTCGATATCCAGGCCTACAAGCTGCGCTATCTGATCGAGCGCATGTTCTGCCGCCGCAAGGATTGGCGCCGTATTGCCACTCGCTACGACAAGCTCGCCGCCAACTTCACCGCTGCGGTAACCCTCGCCGCCATCGTCATCCGGTGGCTATGATTGAGTCTGGAACCTAGAGCATAGGCGCATTGGCTGGAACCGCTGAAAGCGGTTCCTAGACCAGGAGAAGTGTGATTCGCTGATCCGACCGCAAGATGTTGGGGCAGCGATGGTTTGGCGGCAGGGGTAGACTATTCGGAGGACCTTCGGGGGCGGGTTCTGGCGGCGGTTGACGCGGGCATGGCGGCGCGGGCGGCGGCGAGCGTGTTTCGGGTCAGCGTGTCCTACATCTACAAGGCGCTGATCCGGCGGCGGCGCACCGGCGAGGTGAACGCCAGCGCGCGGCGCGGTCACCGTCCGCGCAAGCTGACGCCGGAGAGGAGGCCGCTCCGGCGCCCCATATCGAGGCCCCTCCGGACACAACCCTGGCGGCCTTGCAAACCTGGTTGGCGACCGAGCATGCGGTGCGGCGCTCGAACGGAGCGATCGGCTCGGCCTGTCGTTTAAAAAAGACGCTCCGCACCACCGAACAGGACCGTCCGGACCTCCCGCCCGGCGCCGCACCCGATCGAGATGGTCTTTTCGAAGCTCAAGACGCGCCTGCGCCAAGCCCCGGAACGCACCGTCGAGGGTCTGTGGCGACATATTGGTGCCCTGCTCGACCAATTCACTCCCGGCGAATGCGGCAACTACTTCCGTGCCGCTGGCTATAAGGACCCATTCTGAAAATGCTCTAGAACCGCATCGCCTTTGCCTGGATCACGTTGGGCAGGCGGCGAACGGCCTCGATCAGCTTCGGGGTCAGTTTCTGGTCAACTTCGACGAGCGCGATCGCGTCCTCGCCGGGGGCGGCGCGGCCGAGATGAAACGTCGCAATATTGACGGAGGCCGCCGCGAGCGCGTTGCCGAGCGCGCCGATAAAGCCGGGCTTGTCGTAATTGCGCACGAACAGCATGTGACGTCCGAGTTCGGCCTCAAGCGCGATCCCCTCGATGTCGACGAGGCGCGGCTTGTTGCCGGCAAAGACGGTCCCGGCGACGCTGCGCCGGCGACGCTCGCCCACTGGTCCATCCGATGTCACCGTGACCCGCATCAGGGTCTGGTAATCGCCGGCTTCGGCGCGTCTGGTCTCGCTCACCCGGATGTCGCGCTGGCGGCAGATCAACGGGGCGTTGACCATATTTACCGTCGCGAGTTGCGGCGCCAGCAACCCGGTCAGGGCGGTCGCGGTCAAGGGCTTGGTATTGAGTTCGGCAATCGCGCCGTCATAGTCGATGGCGACGGCGCGGATGCCGGTCTCGGTCAATTGCCCGGCAAAGCTGCCAAGCTGCTCGGCCAAGACCATGTAAGGCTTGAGCCGGGCCGCCTCCTCGGCGGTCAGTGAGGGCATGTTGACCGCGTTGGCGATCGCGCCGGTCAATAGCAGATCGGCCATCTGCTCGGCGATCTGCAGGGCGACATTCTCCTGTGCTTCGCTGGTGGCGGCGCCCAGATGCGGGGTGGCGACAAAATTGTCGCGGCCGAATAGCGGGCTTTGCCTCGCCGGCTCCTCGACGAAAACATCGATCGCCGCACCGGCGACCTGACCCTCGTCGAGCGCGGCGGCGAGATCGGCTTCGACGATGAGCCCGCCGCGCGCGCAGTTGATGATGCGCACGCCGCGCTTCATGTGGGCGAGCGCGCGGCTGTCGATAATGTTGCGGGTCGCCTCGGTCAGCGGGGTGTGGAGGGTGATGAAATCGGCGCGTGCGAGCAATTCGTCGAGCGATACCGGCTCAATCCCAAGTTCGACCGCCCGCTCGGGCGACAGGAACGGGTCATAGCCGATCGCCTTCATCTCCAAGCCCAAGGCGCGCCGCGCGACGATCGCGCCGATATTGCCGCAACCGATGATGCCGAGCGTCTTGCCGAACAGCTCGACCCCCATGAAGCGCGACTTTTCCCATTTCCCGGCCTGGGTCGAGCGGTCGGCCGCGGGGATCTGGCGGGCCAGCGAGAACATCATCGCGATCGTGTGCTCTGCGGCGGTGATCGAGTTGCCGTAGGGCGTATTCATGACGACGATGCCGCGCTCGGTCGCCGCCGCGACATCGATATTGTCGACGCCGATCCCGGCCCGGCCGATCACCTTGAGGGCGTCGGCCGCGGCGATCAGATCGGCGGTGACCTTGGTCGCGGAGCGCACCGCGAGCCCGTCATACCCGGCGATGCGCTGGCGCAGCGCCTCCGGCGTCAACCCGACCGCGACATCGACCGCGATCCCGCGCCCCCGAAAAATCTCGGCCGCGCGCGGGCTCAAATCGTCGGCAATCAATATTTTCGGCATTTACTAAGCTCCGAAATTAACAAGGGGACACCGAGGCCACAGAGTTTTCTACGGTGATCCCGGCGAAGGCCGGGACCCACCTGTCAACATTCCAAGCGCCGGCAGGCATGGATCCCGGCCTTCGCCGGGATCACGTGCTTTTCCTGTTTGTCGTGCCCTCGTGGTGAATAGAAAAAGCGGTGAGCGGGCTCAGGCGGCTTTGGCGGCGGCGCATTCCTCGGCCCATGCCCAGTCGAGCCACGGCAGTAGCGCCTCGACGTCGCTCTGTTCGACCGTCGCGCCGGCCCAGATGCGGATGCCCGGGGGCGAAGCGCGGTGGCTGGCCAGATCGTATCCTGCGGTTTCGGCTTCGAGCCGCGCCGTCATCGAGCGCACCGCCTTGAAGCGTCCGTCGGGTGAGAGACCGGCAAACCACGGGTCTGCAATCGCCAGCTGGATCGAGGTGCACGACCGCGTCCTGGGATCTTCGGCGAGAAAGCGCGCCCAGGACGAATGCTCGACCCAGCGGGCGACCGCGGCGAGGTTGCCCTCGGCCCGGGCAACGAGCGCATCGAGACCGCCAACGCTTTCGGCCCATCTGAGCGAGTTCGAGCGCATCCTC
This sequence comes from uncultured Alphaproteobacteria bacterium, assembly GCA_963734125.1. Lineage (GTDB taxonomy): Bacteria > Pseudomonadota > Alphaproteobacteria > ATCC43930 > CGMCC-115725 > DATARH01. The sequence continues at coordinate 64,295 of CAVTGB010000021.1, read as the reverse complement.
GACGCACAGCATCGACGGTGTGTTGATCGTCTCGCCGCGGAAAATCCCCTCGATCAGCTTGCCCTTCGAGGTCAGCCGAAACAGCTTGGGAAGTGGCCAGGGCGGAGCATAGGTCTGGAGGCGTTCGACGGCGCGTGGGCTCAAGGCGAGCATGCCGTGCGCCGCCTCGCCCCCCAGCGCCTTCTGCCACGACCAGGTGACGACATCGAGCTTGGGCCACGGCAGGCGCATCGCGAACGCCGCCGAGGTCGCATCGCAAATCGTCAGCCCGCGCCGGTCAGCGGCGATCCAGTCGCCATCGGGCACGCGCACGCCCGCGGTCGTGCCGTTCCACACGAACACGGTGTCGCGGTCCGGGTCGACAGCGGTGAGATCGGGAAGCCGCCCGTACGGCGCCTCCAGCAGCCGGATATCGCGCAGCTTTAGCTGCTCGGTGACGTCGGTCACCCAGCCTTCGCCAAAATTCTCCCAGCACAAGAGATCGACGCCGCGCGCGCCCAACAGCGACCACAGCGCGATCTCGACCGCGCCGGTGTCGGAGGCCGGAACAATGCCGAGACGGTAATCGTCCGGCATCTGCAAGAGGGCGCGCGAGCGCTCGATCACTTCGACGAGCCGCGCGAGACCAACAGCGCGAGCGATGCGAGCGGCCGAGCAGCGCATCCTGGAGCGACGCCGGGCGACCAGCCCGGCCGCTTGGCGCAAGGCCCGGATGAAAAGCACGGATTGGCCGGTCGCCGGGTCGGCTTCATCACCCCGTCCCTTCGCTTGCAGCTGCGGCCCGAAAGCGGACCCGCGTCGAAGGGCGAGCCTTAGCGCTGGGCGCGACCGCGGTCAATGCTGCAGCGCAGCATCGCCCGTCGCAGCGAACCGATGGCGACGGTAGATGGTCGGGGAGGTGCGGAGTTAGAAGATCGGCAGGCCGACAGGGCTCGGGACGCAGGCCTTGCGAACCTGGTCCTCGACCGCAAGGCCCGTAGCGGTAAAGGGGGAGTGCATCGTCCCAATTGGGGTCGGCGCGTCGCCGATCGTCTGGACCAGGTGATCGATCGTACCCTTTTCACGCCGATGCCAATTTTTGATGATTTGACGGGACGAGAGCCGTTTTTTCATGGTTTCCTCCCGACCGATGGACGCGACGGTGCGCCGTTGTTACCCGCGGCAGTGCGCCGCATCTTCTCAAGCGGGCGTACACATAAAGCATTTGACGGTGTTTCGACAACCATCCGATTCAGCGAGAAGATTCGGCCCGCCTCGCGTAAAATGCCGGCTGGACATCCCTGCAGGAGGCACCTCGCGATGCAATACAGCCTGTTCACGATGCCTTCGCACCCGCCCGAGCGCCCGCTCTACGAGGGCCACCGCTGGGACCTACAGACGCTCCGCTGGGCCGATGAACTGGGCTTTTCCGAAGCCTGGATCGGCGAGCACCACACCGCGCCCTGGGAGCCGCACCCCTCGCCCGACCTGTTGATCGCGCAGTCCTTGATGGAGACAAAGCAGATCCGCCTCGCGCCGGGCGGGTTCCTGTTGCCCTATCACCACCCGGCCGAACTGGCCCACCGGGTCGCTATGCTCGACCACATGGCGCAGGGACGGCTCAATTTCGGGGTCGCCGCCAGCGGGCTGCCGAGCGACTGGGCCATGTTCAACGTCGACGGCATGAGCGGCCAGCACCGCGAGATGACCCGCGAGGCGCTCGACATCATTTTGAAATTATGGACCGCCGAGGAGCCGTTCGACTACGTCGGCAAATATTGGCATGTGACCAAGACCGAGCGGATGCTGGAAAGCCTGATCCCCCACATCAAGCCGTTCCAGAAACCCCATCCGCCGATCGGCGTCGCCGGGGTCAGCGCCGGCTCGGAGACCTTGAAGCTGGCGGGCGAGCACGGCTTCCTGCCGATGAGCCTCAACCTCAACCAAACTTATGTCGCGAGCCACTGGGCCTCGGTCGAGGAAGGCGGGCGGCGCAGCGGGCGCACCCCGAGCCGGGCCGATTGGCGCCTGGTGCGCGAAATCTTCGTCGCCGACACCGATAGCGAAGCCTGGAAGCTGTCGGTCGGCGCGCAGATGGGCCGGATGATGCGCGAATACTTCCTGCCGCTCCTGAAGAATGTCGGGGTGATCCAGTTTCTGAAGCACGACGAGGCGGTCGCCGACAGCGACGTGACGCCGGAATATTGCGCCAGGCAGAACTGGCTGATCGGCTCTCCCGCCACCGTCGTCGAGAAGATCGAGCGGATGTACGAGGAGGTCGGCGGCTTCGGCCACCTCCTCCTCTTCTGCTTCGACTACAGCGACAACCCTGAAGCCTGGCACCATTCGATGGAGCTCTTGGCCCGCGAGGTAATGCCGAAAGTCGCCCACCTCGTGCCGCGCTGAGCCAAGATGGGTCCCTGCCTTCGCAGGGACCCGGCTCGGACGCCGGCTTCCCGGGTTAGGGCTGGGCCGGAAGCCGCACGCCGCCCGGGCCGACGAGGCCGGGATAGGGCGTCTTGAACCGCCAGAAGGTGCCGCTGATCGCCCCCTCGAAATAGATGTACTGGTTGTTGGGGCCGCCGAAGGCGAAGTTGGTGGTCGCCAGATCGCCATTGGGGATCGGCACGAAACCGACAATGAGGCCGCGCGGGTCGACCTCGATGATGCCGCCGAGCCGGCCCGCCGCCACCCACAGATTTCCTTTGACGTCGTAATGGATGCCGTCGGGGCAGCCATTGCCGGGCATATAGGTGCCGGCCTTGACGCCTTGGAAGGTCAGGTGCAGCGGGTCCGGGGTGGATTCGGGAATGCCCATCGTCGGGCCGCTGGTAAAGGCAGCCCACCACATCCGCCCAGCCAAACAGTCGCCAACCGCCACCGTGCTGTCGTCGGGAGAGACCGCGATCCCGTTCGGGAACAAGTCCGCTATCCATCACCTTGCGTAGCACTCCGTCGCTCGAATACTGGTAAACCGCACCGGTTCGGTCGGACAAGTTCGGACCCGGGACCGGTTCCCCAGGGATCGGTGAAGAACAAATTGCCCTCGGCGTCGAAATCCAGGTCGTTAGGGCCTTTGAACAGCTGATTTCGGTAGGTGTAGACAAGTGTCTTCACTTCTTTAGTCTGCGGGTCAAAGACGAGGATGCCGCGGTGCCGGCTGGTCAGGTAGAGCTTGCCGTCGTTCCAGCGAGTGCCCTGCGGCTCGCAGGTCTGCCCGATCTCGTCCGGCGGGTTGCAGTTGAACCCCGGCACCAGTTTGCCGTCGGGCGTCAGGTACGAGGTCCACCCGCTGCCGATCCCGACGAACCACATATTGCCGTCGGTATCGAACGCGCCGCCTTCGAGAAACTTGCCCTGGGGCGTAGCGCTGATATCGGCGAATTTCTCGACCGGCCCGACGCCCGCCGGCAACGGCGGCAGCCCCCAGGGCTGGACCGGCCCGGCGGCCGGAGCCTGAGCCTTGGCCGGAAGGGCGACGCCGCAGAAGATCGCGATCAGCGCGATCCCCAAGCCCTCGATCAGAATGCGGTGCATGCGCATGGCGATGTTCTCCCCCCGATGTCTGTATCTTGGCGGGCACAATGTCCCGCAGCCGGCTACAGTATTGCCGCACTTGTCGGCCGTCACGCAGATTTGCGGCTACCGCAGCCGCGACGAGAGGAGGATCTGACCGTGCTGCCAACCCGGGACAAAACGACGGTCTGCTTCGCGCATGTCGCTTATCAGCTTGAGGCGCGGTTCGCCCGGCGCAACACCGGGATCGCGAGCTTTGAGGTGCGCAGCCCCGATGGCCTCGGCCGGCGCATCGCCGAGGCTGACGTCATGGTGATCTCGGGGTTGTGGCGCGACGATCTGGTCGAGCGGGCACCCAAGCTGCGCTTCATCCAGGCGATCGGGGCGGGCACCGACCAGTTCGGGCGCGAGGCGTTGACGCGCCGCGGCGTCCGGCTCGCGAGCGCACGCGGGGTCAACGCAGAAGCCGTCTCGCAGCACGCGATGGCGCTGGTCCTGGCGCTGACGCGGCGGCTGCCCGAGGCCCGCGACAATCAGAAAAAGCGCCTCTGGCGCGGGATGATCGGCGATCTGTCGGCGCGCGAAGACGAACTCGGCGGCAAGACGCTATTGATCGTCGGGCTCGGCGACATCGGCGGGCGCCTCGCGCGGCTCGCCAAGGCCTTCGGCATGAGGGTGACCGGGCTGCGGCACGACCCCGGGAAAGGCGCCGGCGCCGCCGACGCGGTGCATCCGATGGGCGAGCTGCGCGCGCTCTTGCCGCAGGCCGATTTTGTCGCCCTGACCTGCCCGCTCGTTCGGGAGACCGAGAACCTGATCGATGCCGCTGCGCTAGGGGGCATGAAGCGCTCGGCATATCTGATCAACGTCGCGCGCGGGCGGTGCGTTGACGAAGCGGCGCTGGTGGAGACGCTATCGCGGGGCGGGATCGCCGGCGCCGCGCTCGATGTCACAATCGAGGAGCCGCTGGCGCCAGATTCGCCGCTGTGGACGATCGACACCGCGCTGATCACGCCGCACACCGCCGGGGAGACGCGCCGTTATGAGGACAACGTCCTCGACATCCTCGAAGACAATCTCGACCGGCTGTGGCGCGGCGAAGCGACGTTGCGCAACCAAATCCTCTGAGCCGGATCGACGGCAAGCGACAAGCCGCAACGCGCGGTGCATGATCGCGATCGGCAGATCGCGCATCGCCTCCCTCCCGTCTCTGGGACGATATCGCACCCGTGGATGAAAAATCAGGATCGAAAGCGAGGGGGCCAGATGAAGCGGCGCCATTTGATATCGCTTCTCGGCGGCACGGCGGCGGCCTGGCCGCTGCGCGCGCTCGCTCAAGCGCCGGCCGAGACCTATCGCGTCGGGTTGCTCAGCGGCGGAGCGCCCATCGGCGAGAAGAGTCCGCTCGGCGGTTCGCTGGTCCGTGGCCTCGCCCGGTACGGTTATGCGCTGGGTCGAAATTTGGTATTCGAGCCACGCGGAGCGGAGACGCACATCGATCGGCTGCCGCAGCTCGTTGCTGACCTCGTCGCCAGCAAGGTCGACGTCATCGTTACCAGCGGCTATCCGTCGGCGCTAGCCGCCAAGCAGGGGCCGCTCCCGGTGGTGTCTTACGCAGCGGGCGATCCGGTCGCGACCGGGCTGGTCGCCAGTCTGGCTCGGCCGGGCGGTAATACTACCGGCATCTCGGACGTGTCGGCCGAGGTCACACCCAAGCGACTGGATCTGCTCAAGCAGTTTGCGCCCGGCCTGCGCCGGGTGGCGATGCTGTGGAACGCGGACGACCTGGGAATGACGCTGCGCTACCGGGCATCGGAAGAGGGTGCCAAGAAGCTCGGCATCAGCGTCGTGCCCTTGGGCGTGCGCGAGCCCAACGATTTTGAGCAGGCGTTTGATACCATGAAGGGCGACATGCCAGACGGGATTCTCATGGTCACCGACTCGCTCACCATTCTCAACCGAAAGCGGGTTTTCGACTTTGCCGCGGAGCATCGATTGCCGGCCATTTATGAGTTCGCCTTTCTCGCCCGCGACGGCGGCTTGATGTCATATGGTCCGGATGAGGACGAAAGTCTTGGTCGCGTCGCAGGCCTAGTAGATCGCATTCTCAAGGGGACAAAACCCGCGGATTTGCCATTCGAACAACCGACGCGCTTTCAGTTCGTCCTCAACCTGAAAACCGCCAAGTCGAGCGGCTTTGACGTCCCGGCGTCGCTGGTCGTCCGCGCCGACGAAGTTATCGAGTGAGGATTTCGCCCTGAGCGGCTACGCGGCGCGGCGCTGCGGCGCGCCCGGGCGCGAGAATACCGGCACCTTCTGCCCGATCAGCCGTTCGATGTCGCGCAGATAGGCGCGCTCCTCGCCGTCGCACAGCGAGATCGCCGCGCCACCCGCGCCGGCCCGCGCGGTGCGGCCGATGCGGTGGACATAGGTTTCCGGCACGTTCGGCAGCTCGTAATTGACGACATGGGTGATGCCGTCGATGTCGATGCCGCGCGCCGCGATGTCGGTAGCGACGAGAACCCGGACCCGGCCGGCGCGGAACGCTTCGAGCGCGCGCTGACGGGCGCCCTGCGATTTGTTGCCGTGGATGGCGTCCGCGGCAAACCCGGACCGGTCGAGCTGCTCTGCGACCCGGTTGGCCAAATGCTTGGTCCGGGTGAAGACGAGGACGCGGGCGAGCGCGGGGTCTCGGAGCATCGCGCACAGGACATCGCGCTTGTCGCCGCGTTCGACAAAGACGACACGCTGCTCGACGATCGCGACCGTGGTCGCCGGCGGCGTCGCCTCGACCCGGATTGGATCGGAGAGGATGCCGGCGGCGAGGCGGGCGATGTCGGGCGGCATCGTCGCCGAGAACAGGAGGGTCTGGCGGCGCCCCTTCGCCAGCGTGACGATCTTTTTCACGTCATGGATGAAGCCCATGTCGAGCATGCGGTCGGCTTCGTCGAGGACCACGGTCTCGACGCCGTCGAGCACGACGTGGCCCTGCGCGATCAGGTCGAGGAGACGTCCCGGGGTAGCGACCAGGATGTCGACGCCGCGCGCCATCGTGGCGACCTGCGGATGCTGGCCGACGCCGCCGAAGATGACCGTTGAGCGCATGCCCAGATGCCGGCCATAGGCGCGAAAGCTCTCGCCGATCTGGAGGGCGAGCTCGCGGGTCGGGGTCAGCACCAGGACGCGCGCGGTCTTGCGGCGAAGGGCGGCCGGTTTCTCGGCGGCGAGGCGTTGCAGGATCGGCAGCGCGAAGGCGGCGGTCTTGCCGGTGCCGGTCTGGGCGATGCCGAGGAGATCGCGTCCGGCGAGAAGATGCGGGATCGCCCGCGCCTGGATCGGCGTCGGGACGCTGTAGCCTTCTTCATTGAGCGCACGACGAATCGGCTCGACCAGAGCCAAGTCTTCAAATGAATTCACTGTTACGGGTTCTTTCTGGGTGATGGCCGGTCGAGCGATCACGCATCCCTTTGTCGGGACGGGCGCACCGGCTGTGCTTGCGGAGGACTGAGGCCGATCGCGGAGCAGCTTCCGCCTGGTTGCCGCGGGTAATTCGACCCTCGCTCGGAGGACCGACGCAGCTCTGCTCCACGGAAAGAGCCAAGAAAGCTCTAGGCCTGCAAATGCGCCGTGCCCATATCAATGTCAAGGCGCGCGTTGCCACGCCCTCCCTGGTTCGCGCCGTTGCACCCCTGGCGCGGATGAGGCAAGCTGTCGCAGCCGCAATCCTGGTCTGCGACAAAACCGGCCACGGGGAGGGATGACGCCCGCAGCGAGTCCGGGTATAAGGCGCGGCCGCAACGGGGTGTGTCGAAACGACGGCCGGACGAGAGGTCCGGGATGGCTCGCCGGTCGTATCGCGAGCGAGTTCGGGTCGGATTCGGCCGACCGGCAGGAGGAGCGTGTTGCAGCCTACCGATACGACCAACCCGGACTATTTCCATAAGGTCGTCGACTGCCAGTGGGCGTGCCCGGCACATACGCCGGTGCCGGAATATATCCGCCTCATTGCGGCCCGGCGCTTCGGTGATGCGTGGGCGATCAACTGGGAATCGAACGTCTTTCCGGGGATCCTCGGGCGCACCTGCGACCGGCCGTGCGAACCGGCCTGCCGCCGTGGCCGAGTCGAGAAGGAGCCGGTCGCGATCTGCCGGCTGAAGCGTGTCGCCGCCGACAACAAGGGCGATATCAGCCGCTACCTCCCGGCGATCCCCAAGGAGAAAAACGGCAAGCGCATCGCCCTGATTGGTGCCGGCCCGGCCTCATTGACCGTGGCGCGCGACCTGATGCCCTTGGGCTACGACTGCGTCATGTTCGATGGCGATGCCAAGGGCGGCGGCATGATGCGCAGCCAGATCCCGCGCTTCCGGTTGCCCGAAACCGTCACCGATGAAGAAGTTAATTTGATCCTCGATATGGGGGTCGAGACCCGATTCGGTCACTACGTCGACAGCATGGGCGCGCTTATCGCCGAGGGCTGGGACGCGATCTTCGTCGGCTCCGGCGCTCCGCGCGGCCGCGAGATCGAGATCCCGGGGCGTCGCGAGGCCGCCGCCCATATCCATATCGGCATCGACTGGCTGTCCTCGGTCTCCTTCGGCCATGTCGACAAGATCGGCCGCCGCGTCGTCGTATTGGGCGGCGGCAACACGGCGATGGATTGCTGCCGCTCCTCGCGCCGCCTCGGGGGCGAAGAAGTGACCGTCGTTGTGCGCTCGGGGTTCGAAGAGATGAAGGCCTCGCCCTGGGAGAAAGAGGACGCGACGCACGAGGGCATCCCGATCCTCAATTTTCTCGTGCCCGTCGAATTCACCCATGAAGACGGCCTGCTGACCGGCGTCCTCTTCGAGAAGGTCAAGGCCGAATACGACGAGAAGGGCCGGCGCAACCTCGTCCCCACGGGCGACCCCCACACCCACATCCCGTGCGATGACGTGCTCGTCGCGATCGGCCAGGAAAACGCCTTTCCGTGGATCGAGCGCGGTATCGGCATCGAATTCGACCGCTGGGACATGCCCAAGGTCGATCCGAAGACGATGCAATCAACGTTGCCGAACGTGTTCTTCGGGGGCGACGCAGCGTTTGGCCCGAAGAACATCATCTGGGCTGTCGCGCACGGGCATGACGCGGCGATCTCGATCGACAAATTGTGCCACGGCGAGGATGTCGCCGAGCGGCCGGCGCCCGGCGTTACGCTCGCCAGCCAGAAGATGGGCATCCACGAGTGGAGCTACGACAACGACATCTCGAACGATCTGCGCTACCGGGTGCCGCTCAAGGATCTCCAGATTGCTCTCCGCGACATCAAGACCGAGGTCGAGCTCGGCTATGACGACAAGCTCGCCTTTCTCGAGGCCGAACGCTGCCTCAACTGCGATATCCAGACCGTCTTCTCCGGCCCCTTGTGTATCGAATGCGACGCCTGCGTCGACATCTGCCCGATGGACTGCATCACCTTTACCGAGAATGGCGCGGAAGAGGCGTTGCGCGGCCGTCTTAACGCTCCGGCTACCAATTTGGGCCAGGATCTCTACATCGGCGACTCCTTGAAGACCGGACGGATCATGGTCAAGGACGAGGATGTCTGCCTGCATTGCGGCCTGTGCGCCGAGCGTTGCCCGACCGGGGCATGGGACATGACCAAATTCCTCCTCGACATGACAATGGCTGGGCCCGCATGCCGAAGCCGATAGAGAGCGTCAACGACTTCGTCGTCAAATTCGCCAACGTCAACGGTTCCGGCTCGGCGAGCGCCAACGCGCTGTTCGCCAAGTCGGTCCTGCGGATGGGGGTGCCGGCGAGTTCGCGCAACATCTTCCCCTCCAACATCCAGGGCCTGCCGACCTGGTTCGAGGCGCGGATCTGCGAAGCTGGCCATCTCGGCCGGCGCGGTGGCGTCGATCTGATGGTGGCGATGAACCCGCAAACCTGGGACCAGGACATCGCCGAGATCGAGCCCGGCGGGTATCTCCTCTACGATTCGACCAAGCCGATGCCGGCGTCGAAATTCCGCGACGATATCACGGTGATCGGCGCGCCCTTAACCGAGATCTGCAATCGCACCTACAGCGACATGCGGCAGCGCCAGCTGTTCAAAAACATCATCTATCTGGGCGCGCTATCGGCCCTCTTGGACATGGATGTCGCGGCGATCGAGGCGTTGATCGGCGAACAGTTCCGCGGCAAGGACGCGCTGATCAAACCCAATCTCCATGCCTTGCAGCTCGGGCGCGACTGGGCCCTGGAGAACCTTGACTGTCCGATCGGCCTCAGGCTCGAACGCCGCGACAAGGTGGGCAACCGCATTTTTGTCAGCGGCAACGACACCGCCGCCCTCGGCGCGGCCTATGGCGGGGCGACGGTGTGCGCGTGGTATCCGATCACCCCCTCCTCCTCGCTCGCCGAAGCCTTTGCCGCGCATTGCCATCGCTATCGTCGCGACCCCGAATCGAAGAAGCAGAAATACGCGATCATCCAGGCCGAGGACGAGCTCGCCTCGATCGGTCTGGTGATCGGCGCGGCGTGGAACGGCGCGCGCGCGTTTACGACGACCTCGGGCCCCGGCATCTCGCTGATGCAGGAATTCATCGGTCTCGCCTATTTCGCCGAGATCCCGGCGGTCATCTTCGACATCCAGCGCGGCAGCCCGTCGACCGGCATGCCGACCCGCACCCAGCAGGCTGACATTCTGTTGTGCGCGTATGCCTCGCACGGCGATACGAAGCACGTGCTCCTCTTCCCGCAGGACCCGAACGAAGCTTTCACCTTTGCCGCCGATGCACTCGATCTCGCCGACCGCTTGCAGACGCCGATCTTCGTCATGATGGATCTCGATATCGGGATGAACGACTGGCTGGTCCCGCCGCTCGACTGGGATCCCACCCGCCGCTACGACCGCGGCAAGGTCATGACCTATGACGAACTTGAAGCCGGCAAGGAGTTCGGCCGCTATCTCGACGTCGACGGCGACGGCATCCCTTACCGCACATTGCCCGGGACCCACCCCAGGCGCGGCGCCTTTTTCACCCGCGGCACGACCAAGAACCGCTATGCGCGCTATAGCGAAGAAGGGGCGGACTACGTCGACAACATGCAGCGCCTGTTGCGCAAATTCGAGACGGCGAAGCGTCTCGTGCCGGCGCCGGTCAAGCGCGAGGCGCGGGATCCGACCCGCTTCGGCGCCATTTATTTCGGCTCGACGACGCTGGCAATGGTGGAAGCGCTCGAAGCCTTGGAGGCGCGCGGCATCCACCTCGACACCTTGCGCATCCGCGCCTTCCCGTTCCACGACGACGTCCTCGACTTCATCACCAGCCACGAGCGAGTGTTTGTCGTCGAGCAGAACCGCGACGCACAGATGCGCACGCTCTTGACCACCGAGGGCGAGATCGACCCGGCCCGGCTCGTCCCCATCCTGCACTACGACGGCACCCCGATCACCGCACGTTTCATCGTCAAGGCGATCTCCGACATGCTCTCCGTCGTCACCCTCGCCCCGTTGCGCAAGGCGCTACCATGACCGATTTCCCAGGGCATCTGATCGAGACGATCAACCGCCTCGTGCGCACCCGTCAAAGAATGCGCATCGAGACCGCCCGCGAGCCGACCGTTGACGAGCTTGCAGTGCGGCTCTCGATGCCGGCCGAAAGAGTAGGCAGGCTTCTCGACATCGCCATGACGCCGGTCAGAGGTTAGCAGATGACCTATATCGTCAAACCCAAGCTGCATCACCCCAAGCTGCCGACCAACGCGCTCGGCTATACCCACCGCGATTATGAAGGCGCGATCTCGACCTTGTGCGCCGGCTGCGGTCACGATTCGATCAGCGCCGCGATCATCCAGGCCTGTTACGAGCTGGCGCTGCCGCCGCACCGCATCGCCAAATTGTCCGGCATCGGCTGCTCATCGAAGACGCCGACCTATTTTCTCGGCCAGTCGCACGGCTTCAACAGCGTGCATGGCCGCATGCCGTCGGTACTGACCGGGGCCAATCTGGCCAATCGCGAGCTGATTTATCTTGGGGTCTCGGGCGATGGCGATTCGGCCTCGATCGGGCTCGGGCAGTTCGCCCATTGCATCCGCCGCGCCGTCAACATGGTCTATATCGTCGAGAATAACGGCGTCTACGGCCTGACCAAAGGGCAGTTCTCGGCGACCGCCGACAAGGGCTCGAAGGCACGCCGCGGCACCGTCAACAACGATTCGCCGATCGACCTCGTCGCGCTCGCTCTCCAGCTTGGCGCGAGCTATGTCGCGCGCAGCTTTTCCGGCGACAAGCACCAGCTGGTGCCGCTGATCAAGGGCGCGATCGAGCATGAGGGCGCCGCCTTCATCGACGTCGTCTCGCCCTGCGTCGCCTTCAACAACAACCCGGAATCGACCAAGAGCTTCGACTATGTCCGCGCCCATAATGAGGCGGTCAACCAGCTCGATTTCATGGTCGAGCGCGAGACGATCACCGCCGATTACGCGCCCGGCACCGTCGAAACCGTGGTGCAGCACGACGGCTCGATCGTGCGGCTGCACAAGCTGGCGCCCGATTACGACCCGAACGACCGCATCTCGGCCCTGACCTTCCTGCAGCAGCGCCACGCCGCCGGCGAAGTTGTCACCGGCCTTCTATTTATCGAACCCGATCACGGCGATCTGCACGGCTTTCTCGACACGGTCGAAACGCCGCTCAACGCGCTCGGCGAAGCGGAGCTCTGCCCCGGCCCCGAAATTCTCGAGCGCTACAACGCCGCGCACCGCTGAGCAACGGCGCGCCATCATGCCCGCAACGCCGGAAATCCCGGTCGCATGACAGCAAATTGATCGGGCCGGTTGACCCATCGCGCTGCGGCGGGCATTTAGCAAACGATGCTGAAGTTTTTCGAACGCCGGCTCGAACCGACCGGACCCTTACCCGACGCACCGCCGCCGACGCTCCACAGCCCGCATGCCGTGTGGCGGTTCTACTGGCATTTCGTACGCCAGATCCCGCGCCCGATCGCGGCCATCTTCACCACCTCGTTCTTCGTTGCGATCACCGACGCGGCGATCCCGGTCTGCATCGGCCGGATCGTGTCGCTGATCTCCGCTCAGGATCCGCGGACGATCTGGGACCGCGCCGGGCTCCAGCTGCTGGCGATGGCCGTGCTGCTCCTGGTCCTGCGGCCGGCCGCGCACTTCGCGCAATCGATCATCGTCAACCAGATGCTGATCCCCGGCATGACCAATATGGTCCGCTGGCAAAGCCACTGGCATGTCGTGCGGCAGGGGTGGACGTTCTTCCAGAACGACTTTGCCGGGCGCATTGCCGCGCGGGTCATGCAAACGGGGCCGGCGCTGCGCGAGAGCGCGGTCCTCTCGATCCTCGGCGTCTGGTACATCGTGGTCTATGGCACCAGCGCTGTCCTCCTCCTCAGCGCCGCAGACTGGCGGTTGTCGCTGCCGATCCTGGCGTGGTTTGCGGTCTATGGTGGCGTCCTCACGACGTTTCTGCCGAGGATGCGAGAACGCTCGCGCCGCATGTCGGAGATGCGCTCCAACCTCACCGGCAAGGTCGTCGACAGCTACACCAATATCCTGACCGTCAAGCTGTTCGCCCGGGCCCGCGACGAAGATGAATTCGTCCGCGAGGCAATCGACGAGCATACCGAGGCGTGGCGCGCGCAACAGCGCCTCGGGACCTGGTGGACCCTCTGTCTCACGGTAATGAACGCGTGTCTGATGGTTGGCACCGGCGCGCTGGCGATCCTGTTGTGGCGACAGGGTTACATCGCCGTCGGCGCGGTCGCGACGGCGATCCCGATGGCCTGGCAGATCAACAACATGTCGGGTTTTGTCGCGCAGTACATCGCCAACATCTTTGATGATATCGGCCAGGTCCAGGACGGCATGCGCTCGATTGCGGTCGAGCGGCAGATGCCCGATCTGCCGGGCGCGGTCGAGATGCCGCGCGTCACCGGGGCCATCCGGTTTGACAAGGTCAGCTTCGATTACGGCCGCACGCCCCGGCTCGGCGGCGTGCTCCATGAACTTGATCTCGACGTCGCGCCGGGCGAGCGGATCGGCCTCGTCGGGCGCTCCGGCGCCGGAAAATCAACCCTTGTCCACCTGCTTCTCGGGTTCTACCGGCCGGAACGGGGCCGCATCCTCATTGACGGGTGCGACATCGCCGGGCTGACCCAGGAAAGCCTGCGCGCCCAGATCGGGATGGTGACGCAGGACACCTCGCTCCTCCACCGTTCGATCCGCGAGAACATCTGCTACGGCCGCCCCGAGGCGAGCGAGGCGGCGATCATCGCCGCGGCGCGCCGCGCCCACGCGCTCGAATTCATCGAAGGGCTCGAGGACTGGCACGGCCGCACCGGCCTCGACGCCCTCGTTGGCGAGCGCGGCGTCAAGCTCTCGGGCGGCCAGCGCCAGCGCATCGCGCTCGCCCGCGTCATCCTCAAGGACGCGCCGATCCTGGTGCTCGACGAAGCGACTTCGGCCCTCGATTCCGAAGTCGAGGCAGCGATCCAGGAACAGCTCGCCGGGCTGATGGAGGGGCGCACCGTGATTGCGATCGCGCACCGGCTGTCGACGATCTGCCGGATGGACCGGCTGATCGTGCTCGATCACGGCCGCATCGTCGAAGAAGGCACGCACGAAGGCCTCCTCGCGGCGCGCGGCGCCTATGCCGCGCTGTGGCGGCGGCAATCGGGCGGGTTCCTCGTCGATCGGCTGCCCGGCGGGCGCGAAGACGCCGCGCTCGCCCGGGTCAGGGTTTGATCGCGGCGGGATGGCTGACCGCGCCGAGACTGCATGATGCCCGATGACCCAACGCGCCTCGTCGGCGAGGGCGATCCGGCGGCGGTCCGCGTATTGCGGCCGAGGGGTCTTTCCGAGTTTTTTCTGACCGCCGACCATGCCGGACGCGCGATCCCGCGCCGGCTTGGCACGCTTGGCCTCACGGACAGCGACCTCCAGCGCCACATCGCGTGGGACATCGGGATCGCCGGGGTGACCGAAAAGCTGGCCGACGCGCTCGACGCCGCCGCGGTGGTGCAGGCCTATTCGCGGCTCGTCATCGATTGCAACCGGGAGCCCGGCTGGGCCACCTCGATCCCGGAGATCAGCGAGGTGACCGCGATCCCGGGCAACGCCGCCATTCCCCCGGCCGAGCGCGAGGCGCGCCGCCGCGAGATTTTCCTGCCCTACCACCAACGCATCGCCGAAATGCTCGACGCCCGGGTTGCCGCCGGACGCCGCACCGTCCTCATCGCAATGCACAGCTTCACCCCGGTATTCAAGGGCGAGCCCCGCGATATCGAAGTTGGGGTGCTCTACAACAAGGATGCCCGCCTCGCCCGCATCATCCTTGATCTGCTCGCGGCGGAGGGCGATTTGACGGTCGGCGACAACGCCCCCTACGCGATCACCGAGGCGAGCGACTACACGGTGCCGGTGCACGGCGAGCGCCGCGCGCTCCCGCATGTCGAAATCGAGATCCGCCAGGATTTGATCGGCGACGAAGCCGGGCAAGCCGCCTGGGCCGCGCGCCTCGGCCGCCTGTTGCCATTAGCCGACACACGGCTGCGCGAGCAATCCGTCTCCCGCACCTAACCCCCACCCTTCCCTCCCCCGCTTGCAGGCTTGCGGGGGAGGGTTGGGGTGGGAGTTGGAGGCGGGTCTCCGGCTCTACCTACTCCGCGGCTTCGCTCGCGGCGCCGGGGATCATGCCGAGGGCACGCTTGTAGATGTCGAGCAGGGTCTCCTGCTCGTCGAGATCGTCCTTGTCCATCCGCCGCAGGCGAATGAGCTGGCGCATGATCTTGGTGTCGAACCCGGCGCCCTTCGCTTCGGCGTACACCTCCTTGATGTCGGCGCCGAGTGTGCGCCGCTCCTCCTCGAGCCGCTCGATCCGCTCGATGAACGAGCGCAGCCGCTCGCCGGCAATCCCCCCAACGTCGGGCATCCTTCCCCCTAGCCGATGCGGGCGTGTTTCGGTTGCGACGCGGCGAAGGCTGCCTTCTGCTCGGGCGCTCGCCTCCTTCTGGTACTCTTTGCGCCACTCGTCGTAGGGCATGCCGTAGACGATCTCGCGGGCCTCCGGGTCGCTGAGCGCGACGCCCTTTTCCTCGGCCGCGGCGCGGTACCATTTCGACAGGCAGTTGCGGCAGAAGCCGGCGAGATTCATCAGATCGATGTTCTGCACGTCGGTGCGTTCGCGCAGATGCGCGACCAGCGCGCGGAACGTCGCGGCTTCGAGCTCGGTACGGGTCTTGTCATCCATCTCCACCTCCTCATGCTGACGCCTTATGTAGCATTCCCGGGCGCGATCTTGAACGCTTCGCGGATTGGCGGCCGGAAAGATAAGATCGCCCAGCGGATCTTCCCGAGGATCGGAATCGCCATGCGCCGTTTTGTGCTCGGCCTCTTCGCCGCGATCGGCATCGTCACGGTGCTCGCCTTTATCGGCGGCGGTCTTGTGATCTGGCGCCTCGCCTTGAGCGAGCCCACCCTGCCGAAGACGATCGTGCTGAACGCCGAACTGGGCCGCGGCCTCGCCGCGGGAGCCGGTCAAGGCCCGGTGTCGGAGCTCGTTTTCGGCGGCCAGGAGACGCTGCGCGATTTTCTCGATGCGCTGGAGCGCGCCGGCGACGATGCGCGGGTGAAGGGTCTCTACGTCCGGCTGGGCGGCGACCCGTTCGGTCTCGCCACCTGCCAGGAATTGCGCGACGCGATTGCCGATTTTCGCGCGAAAGGCAAATTCGCGATCGTCTTCGCCGACAGCTTCGGCGAGCTCGGCCCCGGCACCCGGCCCTATTATCTCGCGACCGCGTTCGACGAGATCTGGCTGCAGCCGCTGGGGTCGCTCGGCCTGATCGGCCTGCACAGCGAAATCCCGTTCTTCCGCGGCGCGCTCGACCGCCTCGGCATCCTCCCCAGCTTTGCTCATCGCGAGGAATACAAGACTGCGATGAACAGCCTCACCGAGACCGCGATGACCGCGCCGCAACGCGAGGAAGTTGAGGATTTGCTGCGCTCGACCTCCGGACAGGTCGTGCGCGGCATCGCCACCGCCCGCAAGTTGTCGGAGGCGCAGGTTGCCCAGCTGATCGACCGCGGACCGTTTCTCGCCGACGAGGCGCTGGCGGCGCACCTCGTCGATCGCCTCGGCTATCGGGACGAGGCCGTTGCACGGGCGCGCCAGCGTGCCGGGGCGGGCGCCGAGCTCGTCTCGCTGTCGCGCTATCTCGACGGCGCCGGGCACCCGCATCGCAGCGGCCCGAAGATCGCGCTGATCTACGGCACCGGCCTCGTCACCGCCGGCGGCGGCACGGCCAACCCCGCTGCTCGACGACGCCGAGCTCAGCGCCCGCGAGGTCGCCCGCGCCTTCCGCCAGGCCTCCCGCGACCCCGAGGTGCGCGCGATCCTGTTCCGCATCGACAGCCCCGGCGGCTCGGCGGTCGCCTCCGAGACGATCTGGCGCGAGGTCGTGCGGGCGCGCGAGCACGGCAAGCCGGTCATCGTGTCGATGGGCGATGTCGCCGGCTCGGGCGGCTATTACATCGCCGCTCCCGCCGACAAGATCGTCGCCGAGCCGGCGACGCTGACCGGATCGATCGGCGTCCTCGCCGGCAAGCTCGTCGTCAGCGAGCTCTTACGCAAGCTCGGCATCACCGATGATTCGGCGCAACGCGGTGCCAACGCGGCGATGTTCAGCATGTTCGAGGATTTCTCGCCGGGCGGCCGCGAGCGCCTCAACGCTTTTCTCGACGGGACCTATCGCGGCTTCAAGGAGCACGTCGCGGCCGGACGGCACCTCACCGCTGAACAGGTCGAGGCGGCGGCCAAGGGGCGGGTGTGGACCGGCGAAGAAGCCAAAGCCAAGGGTCTCGTCGACGCGCTAGGCGGCTATGACGTCGCGCTCCGCCTCGCCAGGGAGGCCGCGAAGATCCCGGCGGACAAGCCGTTCAATCTCGCCGTATTTCCGCGCGAGAAGGGCACGATCGAGGCGGTTTACGATCGGCTGTTCAATGCCGACCGCGATTCTGATGCCGCCTCCCCGGCAGCAGCCCAGAGCCTGGCCGCCGGCACCGCGAGATTGCTTTACGCAATCGCAACGCTAGCCCGCGCGCCCGGGGTGCTGCAGATGCCGCCACTCGGCGAACTGCGCTAGCAGCCCGGTCCGGGCTGGGCGTGCACCAAAATCATCTGATTGCGCCCCAGGCGCTTCGCCTGATACAGGGCTGGTCGGCCACCGCGACCAGTTGTTGTGCGGTGATGTCGGTCTGTCGACCCGCTCCGCATGATTTCCTTGGTTTTTGCCGCGTGAGCGGACGGTTTGTCAGATGGAGGGCACACCACTACGCTGGGCACCCGGCACTTGGGTCAACCCGGCCTCATAACCTACGTCCCGGCGCGGGCCAAAATCTGGTCTTGGTATTCCGGTTCTGAGCAACTTTGCGAACTGGTCGGCAGGCACCGGCCGGCTGAAATAGTATCCTTGCGCCTCGTCGCATTGGTGGGTCCGGAGAAATTCCACCTCCTCCAGCATTTCCACGCCCTCGCCAACGACCCGTAGCTTGAGACTGCGCGCCATGGAGATCACCGCCGTCACGATGGGCGCATCGCCCGGATGGGTTGTGATCCGATGGACAAACGATTGGTCTATCTTGAGCTCATCGACCGGAAACCTTCGAAGGTAGCTCAAGCTGGAGTAACCCGTGCCGAAATCGTCGATCGCCACTTGCACCCCTCGTTCCCTCACGGTTTGCAGGATCAACGCCGCGGACTCGGCATGCTTCATGAGTACGCCCTCGGTCAGCTCCAACTCGAGCGTTCGCGGGTCGAACCCGGTTTCGGCGAGTGTCGCGAACAGATTTCCAAGAAAATTATCATCGCGAAGCTCCAGCGCCGAGATATTGACCGCCATGGTCATCACCGGCAGACCTGCATCCACCCAGGATCGGGCTTGCCGGCACGCCTCACGGAGAATCCAGGCACCGATCGGCGCAATCAGACCGCAATCTTCGGCGACCGGAACGAATTCCGCCGGAGAAACCGATCCGCGGGTGGAATGCGTCCAGCGCACCAGCGCTTCCGCGCCGGTGATCGCTCCCGTCTTGAGATCGATCTTCGGCTGATAGTGCAGCGCGAATTCGCGTCGTTCGAGGGCGCGCCGCAGACCCTCTTCGAGGGATTGCCGCTCCACCGCGCGGACGTTCATCACCGGCGTGAAAAATCGCCAGCAATGGCGCCCATTTTCCTTCGCCTGGTACATCGCGGTGTCCGCGTTTCTGATCAGCGTCTCCGCATCGAGGCCGTCATCGGGATAGATACTGATGCCGACGCTTGTCGTGATGTGAAGATCGTGCCGGTCGATGGAGTGGGCTTCCGCCACCGACCGCAGCATTCTTGTCGCCAGAGTGGCGACATCTTCCAGTTTCTGGATATCTGAAAGCAGGACGACGAACTCATCGCCGCCCTGCCGGCTTACCGTGTCCGCGCCACGCACGCAATCCAGCAGGCGGCCCGCGACGGATTGAAGAAGTTTGTCTCCGATCGGATGTCCCAGCGAATCGTTGATGTGCTTAAAGCCGTCCAAATCCAAAAACAGCATCCCGACTTTGTTGCCGTGACGCAGCGCCAGAGCGATTGCCTGGCTGACGCGGTCGATCAGGAGCACTCGATTGGGCAAACCGGTCAGAAAGTCGTGCTCAGCTGCCCGAACCATCTGCAGCATCATCGTTTGGGCCGCGCTCACGTCGTGGAAGACGATTACCGCTCCGCGATTCTGCCCGTCGCGGTCGTGGATCGGGGAGGCGGAGTCTTCTATCGGGATCTCAAATCCGTCACGCCGGATCAGGATACAGTTCGGCGGCAGGTGTATTGTCCGGTTTTGATCAACCGCCATCTCCATCCGATTCGGGATCGTTTCGCGACTCACGGAGTCCAAGATGCGGAAAACCTCGGCCATCGGCCGACCCGCCGCCTCTTGCCAGGGCCAGCCCGTCATCCCTTCCGCGACAGCATTGAGGAAGGTGATGTTTCCCCTGACGTCCGTGCAGATAACGGCGTCGCCGATGCAGTTTAGCGTGACTTGGGCGCGTTCCTTTTCCGCGAACAAATCCTCTTCCATGCTCTTGCGCTCAATGGCATAGCGCAGGGCTCGCAGGAGCCCGCGCGTTTCGATTTGGCCCTTGATGAGAAAGTCTTGCGCGCCTTCCTGCAAAGCTTGCGCGCCCAGCGCCTCGTCGTCCAAACCTGTCAGCACCACCAGGGGAACATTGGGCGCGGAAGCGTGGGTCAGCCGTACCGCTTCCAGTCCCTGGGCATCGGGCAACCCCAGGTCGAGCAGGATGATGTCAACCGCATGGGCGGCAAGATGTTTTTCGGCCTCATTCATGGACTGGACGTGCGCCAATTCAATATCGTGCGCGACGCGCTCGTTAAACATCTCGCGGATCCAACAGACATCGCCAGGGTTGTTTTCGATCAGGAGAACTGTTTTGCTCAATCTCTTCTCCATTCCTTGCACACATCCGATGTCGTGGATTGCCGCCGTTGCAGAGCGGGCGGCTTTCATCTCTTTTCCTTCGCGATACCACCAACAATCTGCGTCATGGTTTTGTCCTCTCACCGCGCGCCTGGCTCGGCAGAAAGCCCCCGATTATCGGGTTCACCGAAAGTGCTGCGATCCAGCTTGACCGTTCGTTAGACTGGTGTGGTCCGCGCAAACCTGAGAGAAATCGCTTTTGGCGCGTCGCCTCATCGGCTCAATCAAGAGAGTTATAATGCTCGTCTTCAGAGAACTGTGGTCCTATGTCTCTACTTCAAGGGGCTTGTTGTCTAAGGTGTGCATGCCGCCGCTCGGCGAAATCAGATAGAGGCTGCGAGAATTGGAGGTGATGCCATGCCCCCTTCCGCTTCGCTGAAGCCGACCGTCCTCGGTCTCGCCGAGGATCTGGCGACCGGGCGCACCTCCAGCCGCGCGCTGATCGAGGCGGCGCTGGCGCGGATCGCCGATTCCTCGGGCGAAGGCGGGCGCAGCTTTGTCAGGGTCTACGAGGATAGCGCTCGCGCCGCCGCCGACGCGCAGGACCGCTTGCGCCAGGCGGGGTATGTCGCCATCGCCCTTGGCCGGCTTGCCGGTGTCGATCAAGGACCTCTTCGACGTCGCCGGCGAACCCACCCTGGCCGGCTCGAAGGCGCTCGACGACCAGCCACCGGCGATGTGCGACGCGCCGGTCGTCGCCCGGCTGCGCGCGGCCGGGGCCATCCTGATCGGCCGCACCAACATGACCGAGTTCGCCTTTTCCGGGGTTGGCATCAATCCGCATTACGGTACGCCCGGACAATCCCTTCGACCGCCGCCTGATCCCCGGCGGCTCGTCCTCGGGCGCGGCGGTGTCGGTAGGCGACGCGCAGGCCGTCGTGGCGATCGGCAGCGATACCGGAGGCTCGGTGCGGATCCCGGCGGCGCTGTGCGGCATCGTCGGCTTCAAGCCGACCCAGTACCGCATCCCGCGCGACGGGGCGATCCCGCTGTCGACCACCCTCGATTCGATCGGTCCGCTCGCCAACAGCGTCGCCTGCTGCGCGATCGCCGACGCGGTGATGGCGGGCGAGCCGGCAACAGCACCGGCGACGATGCCCGTTGCAGGGCTTCGGCTCGGCGTGCTGCAAGGCTTTGTGCTCGACGGCCTCGCGCCCGAGGTGGGGCGCGCCTTTGCCGGTGCGTGCGCGGCCCTGTCGCGCGCCGGTGCGCGGGTCACCGATCTGCCGCTCGCGGAACTGAACGAGATCCCGGCGATCAACGCCGCCGGCGGCTTTGCCCCGATCGAGGCATTTGCGTGGCACCAGAAGCTGTTAGAGCGGCGCGGCGCGGAGTACGACCCGCGCGTCCGCACCCGCATCGAGCGCGCCGGTGGCATGAGTGCGGCAGAGTATGTAAATTTATGCGCCGCGCGGGCCGACCTGATCGCGCGGATCGCGCCGCGCACCGCTCCGTTCGACGCGCTGTTGATGCCGACCGTGGCGATCACCGCACCGCCGATCGCCGCCTTCGCGCAGGACGACGATTACCGGCGCCTCAACGCAGCGATCCTGCGCAACCCGTCGGTCATCAATTTTCTCGACCGTTGCGCCGTCACGCTGCCGATCCAGCCGGCCGGTACGCCGCCCGTCGGGCTGACGGTGATCGGCGAGCACGGCGCGGATCGTCGCCTCCTCGGCATCGCGCGCGGCATCGAAGCCGCGCTCGCCGCGCGGGAGCAGCTTTCCGGAGAGGAGAACTGATGGCGCCCAGCCCAGACGCAATCACTATCCGCCAGCCCGATGATTGGCACGTCCATTTCCGCGACGGCGCGATGTTGCGCACCGTGCTGGCGTTCACCGCACGCCAGTTCGCCCGCGCGATCGTCATGCCGAATCTGGTGCCGCCCGTTTGCGAGGTCGCGGCAGCGCGCGCCTATCGCGACCGCATTCTGGCGGCGTTGCCGGCAGGCGCCGATTTCACTCCGCTGATGACCTGCTACCTGACCGACACCACCACGGCTGAGGAGGTTGCGCGCGGCCACAGCGAGGGCGTCTTCGCCGCGGTCAAGCTCTATCCGGCGCACGCCACGACCCATTCGGCGCACGGTGTCACCGATGTCGACCGGGTCATGAAGGTCCTCGAGCAGATGGCGGCGCTCGGCATGCCGTTGCTCGTTCACGGCGAGGTGACCGACCCCGACATCGACATCTTCGACCGCGAAGCGGTGTTCATCGAGCGCGTGCTCGATCCGCTACGCCGGCGGCTCCCCGAACTGCGCATCGTCCTCGAGCACGTCACGACCGAAGAAGCCGTCGCCTATGTCGGCGCGGGCGGGCTCAATCTGGCGGCGACGATCACCGCCCATCATCTGATCATCAACCGCAATGCGCTCTTCGCCGGCGGCATCCGGCCGCATCTCTATTGCCTGCCGATCGCCAAGCGCGAAAAGCACCGTCAGGCGCTCCGCCGCGCCGCGGCCTCGGGGAGTCCGGCCTTTTTTCTCGGCACCGACAGCGCGCCGCACGCGATCCCGACAAAGGAGACCGCCTGCGGCTGCGCCGGCATCTTCACCGCGCCCGCCGCGCTCGAACTCTACACGCAAGTGTTTGAGGAAGAAGGCGCGCTCGACCGCCTCGAAGCCTTCGCGTCGCTCAACGGGCCGGCATTCTACCGGCTGCCGCCCAACGAGCGCCGGGTGACGTTGCGGCGCGAGAGTTGGATTGTGCCCGATTGCATTGGCGAAGGCGACGGTGCGGTCAGCCCATTCCGGGCCGGCGAGAGCCTGCGCTGGCGGCTGGTGGGATAGCTCTGCGATAATCGCGCTTCGGCAACGGAAGGACGCAGCCGATGGATGCGTGGTGGCAATGCGAGATCCCCTACCCGTTCGTCCCACGCGAGGTGCTGGCGGCGGCCGAATTGGTGCGCGGCAGCTTGCCGAACCGCTATTGCGACCCTGAAATCGCCGCCGATCTCTTCGAGGAGGTCATCGACGAATTCCTGTTGTGCGACGATCTCGGCGTGAATGTGCTCGCGATCGAGCACCATGCCGGGATAAATTCGCTCTTGGGCGCCAACCCGATGCTGGTCGCCATCCTGGCGCGCCAAACGAAGAAGGTGCGCATCCTCTCGCTCGGCACCCTCGTTTCGTTGCGCGAGGACCCGGTGCGCGTGGCCGAAGAATATGCGACGGCCGACGTCATCTCGCGCGGCCGGCTCGACATCGGCTTTGTTAAATCGGGCGGCACCGAGATGCCGTCGGCCAACGCCAACCCGGTCAGGAACGAGGAGCGCTACTGGGAAGCGATCGACCTGATCACCAAGGCACTGTCCTCACACGACGGCCCTTTCAGCTGGGAGGGCAAGCACTTCACCCACCGTCACGTCAACATCTGGCCGCCGCCTTACCAGCGGCCACATCCGCCGATGTGGTCGGCGACCGGCGACCCGCGGAGCGCCGCCGAAGTCGGCCGGCGCGGCATGCGGCATGTCCTCGTATTGCGCGGAGCCGACGGCACCCGGCGCGCCTATGCCGCCCATCGCCGGGCGCGCGCGGAAGTCGGGTTGCCGCCGGTCACCACCGACAATTTCGCCTATGCCGCCTTTGTCTATGTCGGCGACACCGAGGAGGAAGGCCGCCGCGTCGGTTCGAAGCTCTTGTGGTTCCTCAACACCAGCCTCAAATCGGCACCGCAGCATTCGCGCTTCATGCCGGGCACCGCGCCGCCCGAAGCCGCGCCCGGCATCTGGCGCGACGCGCCTCGGGCACCAAATGGCGGCAATGGTGGCGGACCCAATCTGACCAACGCCGAAAAGGGCGTCGCCCCCTCGGCCCAGCAGAATGCGCGGCGCCTCATGTCACTCAACACCGAAGAGGCGATGGCGATGGGAATCCTCTTTGTCGGCAACCCGGACAGCGTCTACCGCCAGATCATGGAGTTCTACGACAAGGTCGGGGGGTTCGGCCATCTCAGCATGATCGGCCGCTCGGGCTTCATGACCCACCGCGAATTGGAAAAAGGCATTCGCCTCTTCGCCACCGAGGTCCTGCCGCGCCTCAAGGAGGTAAAGCCGGTGGTGGCGGTGTGAAGCGCGGCGTCGGCCCGTCCCGGCCTTGCCGCCCTTTTATCGCATCCCTATAGTCCGGGGCTCATGCGGGAATATGCGTTCGCGCACCGGCATCTGCTCGGCATCGATGGGCTGGGCCGCGATGATATCGAGCACATCCTCGATCTCGCCGACGGCTATGTTGAACTCTCCCGTCAGGCCGACAAGAAAACCGCGCGGCTGCGTGGTCGCACGCTGATCAACTGCTTTTTCGAGAACTCGACCCGCACCCGCACCTCGTTCGAGGTGGCCGGGAAACGGCTCGGCGCCGACGTCATCAACATGGCGGTCGAAGTCTCCTCGATGCGCAAGGGCGAGACGCTTATCGATACGGCGATGACGCTGAACGCGATGCACCCCGATGTGCTGGTCGTGCGCCATCCCGAGTTGGGCGCGGTGCAGCTCCTCTCGGAAAAGGTTGATTGCGCCGTCATCAACGCCGGCGATGGCGGCCACGAGCACCCGACCCAGGCGCTTCTCGACGCGCTGACGATCCGCCGCCGCAAGGGACGGCTCGGCGGCCTCGTCGTGGCGATCTGCGGCGACGTGCTGCACAGCCGGGTGGCGCGCTCCAACATTGCGCTGTTGAATGTGATGGGCGCCCGGGTGCGGGTGGTGGCGCCGCGCACCCTGTTGCCGGCCGAGATCGAGCGGCTTGGTGTCGAGGTGTTTCACGACATGGCGGCCGGGCTCCGTGACGTCGACATCATCATGATGCTGCGGCTGCAGTTGGAGCGGATGCACGGCTCGTTTATCCCGTCGACCCGCGAATACTTCCATTTCTTCGGGCTCGATTACGACAAGCTGAAGCTGGCCAAATCCGACGCCCTCATCATGCATCCGGGGCCGATGAACCGTGGCGTCGAGATCGGCAGCGAGGTCGCCGACGACATCGACCGGAGCCTCATTCGCCAGCAGGTCGAGATGGGAGTCGCGGTGCGCATGGCGTGCCTCGAAATCCTCACCGGCGAATTCGGCAACAACCCGCCGATCCAATAAAGGCGATCCCGTGACCGCGCGACGCCTCTACCGCAACGCCCGTCTCATCGATCCCGACAGCGGGCGCGACGCGTCGGGCGATCTCCTCATCGAGGGGGACCGGATTGCGGCACTTGGCGGAAATCTCGGCGAAGGCCTCGGCGCCGACGTCGAGATCGTCGACCTCGCCGGGTTGTGCCTGGCGCCGGGGCTTGTCGACATGCGGGTGCAGCTACGCGAGCCCGGCGCCGAGCACATGGAGTCGATCGAGAGCGGCGGGCAGGCCGCGGCGGCCGGCGGGGTCACGACGATGGTAGCGCTGCCCAACACCGAGCCGCCGGTCGACGATGTCTCGGTCGTCGAGTTCCTGGCGCGGCGCGCTCGCGAGGTAAAGCTCGCCAAGATCCACACCTACGCCGCCGCCACCAAGGGGATGAAGGGCCGCGAGCTGACCGAGATCGGCCTCCTGGCGGCCGATGGCGCGGTCGGCTTTACCGACGGCGTCAAGGCGATCGCCGATGCGTTGGTCATGCGCCGGGTGCTGGCCTATGCACACACCTTTGATCAGCTCGTGATCCAGCATCCCGAGGAACCGAGTTCTGGCCGGAGCGGGGGAAGTTACCGAAGGCGAAATCGCGACCCGGCTCGGGCTTCCGGCGATCACGCCCTTGGCTGAGGTGATCATGGTCGAGCGCGATCTGCGCCTGGTGGAATTGACCGGCGCGCGCTACCACGTCGCCCATGTCTCGACGGCGGCCGCGATCGATGCAATCCGCCAGGCCAAGGCGGACGGGCTGCCGGTGAGTTGCGACACCGCGCCACCCTATTTTGCGCTGAACGAAACCGCGATCGGGGACTACCGGACCTTTGCCAAACTGTCGCCGCCGTTGCGCAGTGAAGCCGACCGCCGCGCCGTCGTCGAAGGCTTGCGCGACGGCACGATCGACGCCATCGCCAGCGACCACGCGCCGTGGGACCAGGATTTCGAAACGCTTGCCGTTCAGCTCGGCAAGCTATGGGATCGTCGGGCTGGAGACGCTCTTGCCATTGTCGCTGGAGCTCTATCACAACCGTCACCTCACTCTGATCGAGGTATTGCGGCATCTGACCATCAACCCGGCGCGCATTCTCGGGTTCGAGGTCGGCCGATTGCGGCCGGGCGCTCCGGCCGATCTGGTGGTCTTCGACCCCGACTTGGGCTGGCGCATCAAGACCGACGAGTTCCGGTCCAAATCGAAAAACGCGCCGTTTGACGGCCGCCCGGTGGAGGGGCGGGTCGAACGCACGATCGTCGACGGCCGGACGATCTTCGAACGCCAGGGGTAAACGGGATGACCGCGATCCTCGCCGCCGCCGTCATCGGCTACCTGCTGGGCTCGATCCCGTTCGGTCTCATCCTGACCCGGATCGCCGGGCGGGGCGACATCCGCGCGATCGGCTCGGGCAGTATCGGCGCGACTAATGTCCTGCGCACCGGTAGTAAGCCGCTCGCTGCGCTGACCCTCGCCTTCGACGTGGCCAAAGGCGCCGGCGCCGCGCTGATCGGCTGCGCGTGGAGCGAAGAGGCTGCGCTCGCCGGTGGCGCCGCGGTCGTTATCGGCCATTCGTTCCCGGTGTGGCTCGGGTTCCGCGGCGGCAAGGGGGTGGCGACGGCACTCGGCGTCCTCTTGGCACTGGCCTGGCCGGTGGCGCTGCTCGCGTTCCTTCTTTGGCTGGCGACGGCGGCCCTCTGGCGCTATTCGTCCTTGGCCGCGCTGGTCGCGGCGGTTGCCGCCGCGGCGCTTGCGGCGGTCCTTGTCGAGCCGGCGCGGGCTTGCCTCATCGCCGGGATCGCGCTCCTCGTCATCCTGCGCCACCATGACAACATCCGGCGGCTCTTGGCCGGCAGCGAGAGCCGGATCTCCTTCGGAAAAGGCTGAGAGCGGCCCTGGAAACAACACCATCCGCACGCTCGCTCGAACCGCAGGAGCGCCTCGACTGGCTGCGCCTCTCGCGCAGCGAAAGTGTCGGGCCGGTAACGTTCTACGCGCTCTTACGCCGCTTTGGCTCGGCCGCCGCCGCGCTCGACGCGCTGCCGCGCCTGTCACGACCCGTGATCGCGCTGACCCGCCGCGCAGCCGAGTCGGAACTGGCGGCGATCGAACGCCTCGGCGGCTCGGTCATCTGTTGGGGCGAGCCGCTCTATCCGGGCGCGCTCGCCGCGGTCGAGGATGCGCCGCCGGTGCTGACGGTGCTCGGCCGGCCTGAGATGCTCCTCGCCCCGATGGTCGCCGTCGTTGGCGCGCGCAACGCCTCGGCCAACGGCCGCCGCCTCGCTCGCGAGCTCGCCGCGGGCCTGGGCGAGGCTGGGATCGTCGTCGTCTCCGGGCTGGCCCGCGGGATCGACGCGGCAGCGCATTTGGGCGCGCTCTCAACGGGCTCTGTCGCGGTCGTCGCCGGTGGCGTCGACATCGTCTATCCCGAGGAGAACCGCGACCTTCACAACGCGCTCGCCCGGGATGGCGCGATCCTCGCCGAATTGCCGCTCGGCAGCGAGCCGCAGGCCCGCCACTTCCCGCGCCGCAACCGCATCATCTCGGGGATCGCGCTCGGCATCGTCGTCGTTGAGGCGGCGGCGAAATCCGGGTCGCTGATCACGGCGCGGTATGCCCTGGAACAGGGGCGCGAAGTTTTCGCGGTGCCGGGTTCCCCGCTCGACCCGCGCAGCCGCGGCACCAACGATCTCCTGCGCAACGGGGCGACCCTGACCGAGACCGCCGCCGATATCATCGAACAGCTCGGGCCGCTGTTGCATGGCCGCGCGCCGGCGCCGGAGATTGCGACCGCACAACCCCGCCTGCCGCTCAATCCGGCCGCGCGCCCGCGATCGGTGATGGCGCCAATGCCGGCTCCGGGCGCCCCCGTGAACGCGGATGCCGCGCTCGACCTGATCATCGAAAAACTGAGCCCGACGCCGGTCGCGGTTGACGAACTGGTGCGCCAATGCCAATTGTCTGCTTCGGCGGTCGCCACCCTCCTCCTCGAATTGGAACTGGCCGGCCGCGTCGAGCGTCATCCCGGCAATCTGGTCTCGCTCCGCTAGCTCAGGCTTAGCGCCGCCCATTTTTTGAATGTCCCCATGAACGTCGTTGTCGTCGAGTTGCCGGCCAAGGCGAAAACCATCAACAAATACCTCGGGCGCGACTACAGGGTCGTCGCCAGCTATGGCCATATCCGCGACCTGCCGGCCAAGGACGGGTCGGTCCTGCCCGACGACGATTTCGCGATGTCGTGGGAGGTCGACGGCAAGGCCGAAAAGCACATCAAGGAGATAGCCCAGGCGCTGCGCGGCGCCGACAAGCTGTTTCTCGCCACCGACCCCGACCGCGAAGGCGAGGCGATCTCCTGGCATGTGCGCGAGGTGCTGAAGGCGCGCCGCGCCTTGAAGGATGTCGAAGTGAGCCGCGTCGTCTTCAACGAGGTGACGCGCAGCGCCGTCCTCGAAGCCTTCCGTCATCCGCGCGAGATCGATGGCGAACTGGTCGACGCCTATCTAGCGCGGCGCGCGCTCGACTACCTGGTCGGGTTCACGCTGTCGCCGGTCTTGTGGCGCAAACTGCCCGGCAGCCGCTCTGCCGGCCGCGTGCAATCGGTGGCGCTGCGCCTCATTTGCGAGCGCGAAGCCGAGATCGAAGCCTTCCGGGCGCGCGAATACTGGACGATCGAGGTCGAGTTCGAGACCGAGGCGGGCGAGCGTTTCACCGCGCGCCTGTCGCATCTCGACGGGAAGAAGCTCGACCGCTTCGACCTCGACAGCGAGGCCAAGGCCCGCGCCGCCGCCGCGGCAATCCTCGCCGCCGGCGAATTCAGCGTCGCCTCGGTCGAGCACCGCGAGGTGCGGCGCAACCCGTTTCCGCCGTTCACCACCTCGACCCTGCAGCAGGAAGCCTCGCGCAAGCTCGGCTTCGGCGCGAGCCGGACGATGCGGGTCGCGCAGCGGCTTTACGAGGGGATCGATCTCGACGGCGACACGGTCGGCCTCATCACCTATATGCGCACCGACGGCGTCGCCATCGCCGCCGAGGCGATCGCCGCCGCGCGCCAGCTGATCGGCGCCGAATACGGCGCGCGCTATGTGCCGGGCCGAGCCGCGGGTCTATCGCAGCCCAGCCAAGAACGCGCAGGAGGCGCACGAGGCGATCCGCCCGACCGATCTCGCGCGCCGGCCCGGCGACGTCGCCCGCCATCTCGACAACGACCAGCGCCGCCTCTACGAGCTGATCTGGAAGCGCACGGTGGCGAGCCAGATGGCATCGGCCCTGCTCGATCAGGTCAGCATCGACATCGCCGATCCGAGCGGCCGGGTCCGCCTGCATGCGACCGGCTCGGTCGTCGTGTTCGACGGGTTCCTGAAGCTCTACCAGGAAGACCGCGACGACGCGGCAGACGAAGACGGCGAAGGCCGACGCCTGCCGAATATGCGCGAGAAGGAGCGCCTGACGCGCGGCGCGGTCGACCCCGGCGCAGCATTTCACCCAGCCGCCGCCGCGCTACACCGAGGCGAGCCTCGTCAAGAAGCTCGAAGAACTCGGCATCGGCCGGCCCTCGACCTATGCCTCGATCCTGCAGGTTCTGCAGGACCGCGAATACGTGACGCTCGACAAACGCCGCTTCGTGCCGGAGGACCGCGGCCGCCTCGTCACCGCGTTTCTGACCAGCTTTTTCGAGCGCTATGTCGAATACAATTTCACCGCCGATCTGGAAAACCAGCTCGACGAGGTCTCCGGCGGACGGGTCGACTGGAAGGCCCTGTTGCGCGATTTCTGGCGCGATTTTTCGGCCGCGGTTGGCGACACCAAGGATTTGACGATCAAAGCGGTGCTCGAAGCGCTCGATGCCGAGCTCGGCCGCCATTTCTTCCCCGAGGACGGCCCGGATAACGCGACCGGGCGCGATCCGCGCCTGTGTCCGGGCTGCGGCAAGGGCCGGCTTTCCCTCAAGCTCGGTCGCTTCGGCGCCTTTATCGGCTGCTCCAATTACCCTGAATGCCGCTACACGCGCGCCTTCGGGGCCGAGGCCGAGGGCGAGACCGGCGGCGCCGACACGGTGCTCGGCAGCGATCCCGTAAGCGGCCAGAGCGTCGGGCTGAAGAAGGGTCCCTACGGCCATTACCTCCAGCTCGGCGAAGCCGAGAACGACAACAAGCCGAGACGGGTCGCGCTCCCGCGCGGGCTGAAACCCACCGATATCGATCTCGACACGGCGCTGCGCCTGCTCGCCCTGCCGCGCGAGATCGGCCGCCACCCCGAGACCGGCGAGCCGATCACCGCCGGGATCGGCCGTTACGGCGCTTATATCAAGCACGGCGGATCGTTTACCTCGCTCGCCGCCGATGACGACGTCTTGACGATCGGGCTCAACCGGGCGGTGACCCTGTTGGCCGAGGCCAAGACCGGCGGGCGGCGCGGCCCCCAATTGTTGCGCGAGCTCGGCCCTCATCCCGCCGGCGGAGCGATCCCGTTATACCGCGGGCGCTATGGACCCTATGTCAGTCACGATGGGATCATCGCCTCGTTGCCGAAAGGCGCCGACCCCGACAGTTTCGGGCTCGATGCGGCGGTCGAACTGCTCGCGGCGCAGCGCGCCAAGGGCAAGGCGCGCCGCCCGGCCAAGAGAGCTGCCGCCGCCAAAGCCGCACCGGCCAGCTCGCGCACTGGCGCAAAGCCGCCGGCGCGCCGCGCTGCGGCAAAGCCCCGGGCGAAGGCAAAGCGGCCTGCGAAAGCCACAGCAAAAAAGCCGGCGCGCCGCCGCCCCGCCTGACGATGACCGGCCTGACCATGAATAGTCATCCCGACGAAGGTCGGGACGACTATAGTTGGTCTGCAGAAACGTGAGCCGAACCCGACAGTCTCTGCCCTCGCCCGAGGCGCTGATCGAATTCCTGCGCAACCATCCGGGCGCGCTCGGCACGCGCGAGATTGCCCGCGCCTTCGGGCTGGGACCGGCCGAACAGCCGGCGTTGCGCGACCTCTTGCGCAAGGTCGGGCGGTCCGGCGAACTGGTGCGCGGTGCCAACCGCAAATTCATCGCCGGGCCGGCGCTTCCCGAGATCATGCCGGTCGAGCGGTTTGGCAACGATACGGACGGTTTCCCCTTGGCCCGCCCGCTGGCTTGGCCGGGGAGCGGCGAGCCGCCGAGCTTTCGCCTGATCGGCGCGGCCGGCGAGGAGCTCCAGTCCGGCGAGCGCGCGTTGGCCCGGCTGATCCACCGCGATTCGGGCGAGATCGAAGCCGAAATCATCCGCCGGCTCGACTCCCCCGGAAGTAGTGAAGCGAACCGCATTGTCGGCACCTTCCGCCGGACGCGCGAGGGCGGCGCGGTGATTCCCGTCGATCGCCGCGACAAGGGCGAATATCCTGTGCTCGGCCATGATGCGGCTGGGCTCGGCGATGATGAACTGGTGGTCGCCGAGGCGCTGCCGTCGCGCCGCTTTGGCTGGCGCGTCCGCATCCTCGAACGCCTCGGTCCCGCCAATGCCCCCGGCGCGATCAGCCTGATGACGATCGCCGCGTTCGATATTCCGAGTGAATTCCCGCCCGCCGCGCTCGCCGAAGCCGCCGCCGCGCGGCCCGCCGATCCGATCGGCCGCGTCGATCTGCGCACCCTCGCGCTGGTCACGATCGACGACAGCGACGCCCGCGATTTCGATGACGCGGTGTGGGCCGAGCCCGATCCCGACCCGGGCAATCCCGGCGGCTGGCACCTCGTCGTCGCGATCGCCGATGTGAGTGCGTACGTCATCCCCGGCAGCGCGCTCGACCGCGAGGCGGCGCGCCGCGGCAACTCGGCCTATTTCCCCGACCGGGTCGTGCCGATGCTGCCGGAGGCGCTCTCCAACGATCTGTGTTCGCTGGTGCCGGGCGCCGAGCGGCCGTGCCTCGCCGTGCATTTGTGGATCGACGACGCTGGGCGCAAGCGGCGACACCGCTTCGAGCGCGCGGTCATGCGCTCGGCGGCGCGGCTGACCTATGATCGGGTCCAGGCGGCGCGTGAGGAAGGCGGGAGCGCACCCTTCGCGCTCGCACGGGCTCCAACATCCTCGGGCGGAGCATTGCGCTCGCCAACGGGAGAAAACACCTGCGAAAACCGTCGCGATGCGACCCAGTGAAAAAGGTTTTCGCGCTTTCTGTTTCAATCGGCGCCCTCACCCCAAGCGAGGACGCTGTTCCCTCTCCCGCCCTCACCCGCCGCAAGGCGGCGGCCTCTCCCGGTGGGAGAGGCTCGGTCCATAAGGTCACCGTCAATATAGGGGCGAGGGTAATAGGGTACGCGCAGGGCACAGCATAGAGGGGCTGAACGGTTCAGCCTTATGAATCGCCGCATCGAGGGATAGAATGAAGGATATGGCAGCGCGGGAGAGCCGCGTCCCGTCGGCACGTTCCGGCCCCTTGCGTCAAGAGAATGCCCTGGTCCGGTCGAAGCGTCTGCACCCGCAATCGCGCAAATCGCAGCGAAAAATTGCGATTCACCGCATCGGCTCTGAGGGCCATCGCACGGAATTGTCAAGAGCCGGCGATTCTATCGTCAATCGATTCGGGGTGATCGCGGCGTGGCGCGATCTCGAACATCGCCGCGGCCGCGGCCAATCCAGCCTCTCTTTCTGCGGCTGTGCGCCTTGGCGGTGAAATCCCGTTCAGGCCGCGCGCTGCTGCTCGATCAATTCGATCTTATAGCCGTTGGGATCCTCGATGAAGGCGATCACGGTTGTGCCATGCTTCATCGGGCCCGGCTCGCGCGTCACCTTGACGCCCATCGCTTTCAAATCGGCGCAGGTTTTGTAGATATCGTCCACGCCGATCGCGAGATGGCCAAACGCGTTGCCCAGCTCGTACTTCGCGGTGCCCCAGTTCCAGGTCAGTTCGATGACGGCGTTTTCATCCTCGCCGCCGTACCCGACAAAGGCCAGCGTGAACTCGCCGGAGGGATAGTCCTTCCTGCGCAGCAGCTTCATCCCAAGCCGGTCGCAGTAGAACTTTAGCGATTCGTCGAGATTGTTCACCCGAATCATCGTGTGGAGCAGCCGCATCAGGTTTGTCCTCGTTTGGTTCCGCGCGCTCGCTTGGACGCGATCGCGCGGTTGAGTTCGCCCCGGATCTCGGCGAACACCTCTTCGGTCGGCGCGATGCCCGCCGCTTTCATCCGCGCGACCAATTCCCATCGCTCGATCCCGAGCATCGCCCGCGCCTCATGCTCGTGAATGCGTTTCACCCGCACCAGTTCGAGGACCGCCAGTTCGCGCACGCGGGCGGCAAAGGCCGGCTGGGGAAACTGGGCGTCGAACACGCCGCCGGGAAGATCGATTTTGACGTTCATGGTCGGCGCTCGATTCGTGGACTCCGCTCAGACAAGCTTCCGTAATGGCGGCGATGCAGTCAATTGGCCTTGATGACGCCGGCAATATGAACCTGCGTGGCGGTCGCATTGCCGGGTGGAGCTGGGATGTTTTACGATGGTGCCTCTCCAGAACCTTGCTATTTCATGCCGGGTAAAACCCCGGCAAAGAAGCACGAGGTGAAAGCCGCTCTTCGAGGGGACTAACAGCATGAACTCCGTCGTGGTATCTCTAACAGGTTAAAGTCACTTGTCCCACAGCGACACGATGAAGCTGTCTCAAATCTCCCGGATCCTCGCGGGCGTGCTGTTTGTAGCCGCCAGCATTGCCATTCACTACGAGGTGAAGTTCGTAATGCCCCAGTGTAGCGAGGGATCCGTCCAGGAATTGGGAAATATTAAAGTCGGCCAGCCAGCACCGGATTTCATGCTGCAGGACTTGTCCAACCATGCCGTCAAATTAAGTTCTTATCGCGGCCATAAGGTCGTGCTGATGGATTTCTGGGCCACTTGGTGCGGGCCATGCCGGATGGCCATGCCCGGCTTGCAGGATTTGGCGGACAAGTTCAAGGACCACGGACTGGAAATCCTTCGCGTCAACCAGGGTGAGTCAGCCGATCAAGTCCGCAGTTTCATCGAGCGCCGAAAATACTCTTTTAACGCGGCATTGGATCAGAATCAGTCGGTCGGCGACAAATACGGGGTCCGGGCGCTTCCCACCTTGGTACTGGTGGATCAAAAAGGCGTAGTGCAATGGATATGCGTGGGTTATTCCCCAAACGACGACGATTTGAAGCAACAGGTTAAAGCACTGACCAAAGGGTGACCCGTATGACTGCCATTCGCACCGAAAATCTTTGCAAGACCTACCGCAGTGGCTGGAACCAGGATCAAACTGCCGCCGTGCGAATGCTGAATCTGGAGGTGAGGGAAGGCGAAATTTTCGGGTTCTTGGGGCCAAACGGGGCCGGCAAGACCAGCACGATTCATCTATTGCTGAATTTGATTCGGCCGACCAGTGGCACAGCCCACCTGTTCGACCGGCCGGTAACGGAACCCAAAGTTCATCGGCGGCTTGGTTATTTGCCGGAGTCGGTCAATCTGCATGACTATTACCGGGGCAGGCAGTTGCTCGAATTCTATGCCGCGCTCTGCGGCGTGCCAGCTGAATCCCGATCCGCGCGTATCACCGAACTCTTGAAGCTCCTAGACCTGCAAGACGCAGCGGAAAAGCGTGTCTCCAAATACTCCAAAGGCATGGCGCAAAGAATTGGGTTCGCCCAAGCGATGTTGCACGACCCGGATTTGTTGATTCTGGATGAGCCGACTGCAAGCCTTGACCCGGTCGGACGAAAGGAATTCCGCGACATCCTGCTGGAATTGAGACGGCGAGGGAAAACGGTTTTTATAAGTTCCCACATTCTATCGGAAGTGGAATCGATCTGTGACCGAGTGGCTATCCTGCAGAATGGCGAACTCAAGCGGGTCGGGACGATGCAAGAGTTGTCGGCCGGCAAAACCACTAAGCTGGTCGTCAAAAGCCTACCCGCGCCGGTGTTGGATGCGCTGGCGGCTACGGCGGCGGAAGTGACCTTGATGCAGGGAGAGGTGACGATTCGTTTTCCGGATGAGGCGCTCCGGCATACCGTCGAGGAATTGTTGCGGCAACACAACGTCGAGGTCGTTCGCACGGAGACCGAGGCTCAATCGTTGGAGGAGATTTTCTTCTCCACGATCAATACGCCGGCAAAAAAATGAAAATCACGCTTCTCATCGCCGCCGACAATATCCGCGCGCTGCTGCATCAACGTCTGTTGCTAGGTTTGATGCTGGCTTCGCTCGGCGTTGATCGTCTTTTTCTCGGTCACCTTGCCGTCCGCCCGCAAAGGGATCACCCAATCGTTTTCCGACGATCAAATGGCCAACAATTCGTCCATGGGATCCACGCATCCGATGAACCAAGCCGACCGGCAAAAATTTCGTGAAGAAATGGACATGGCCTCATCCAGTATTCAAGCGGCGTTTTATGGAATCGCCTCGTTTGGCGGCAGCATCGTGGCGCTTTTCATATTCGGCACGGCAGTGTCGCCTCGGAAATCCGCCGAGGCACCATCCGCCTGACGCTTTCCAAACCGGTTTCGCGCACCCAATTTCTGCTTGGCAAATACCTGGGCGGCGTGATCGTCATGGCGGGTTATGCCCTCATTGTGAGTCTGGCCATTGTCGTTTTTGCACAATCTCAAAGTGTGGATTTGAATCCGGCAATCAAATGGTCGCCGTGGCTGATGTTCTGCCGGCAGCTGATGCTTGGGTCGTTAGCGATGCTGCTTTCGCTCTTCATGCATCCCATTGTTGCCGCGGTGCTCGCATACTTTGCTGGGAACAGCCTTTATTCGCTGAACAACCCCCTCTATTACATCCTGCCCAGCTACCGGGATTTCAATGTAATTATCCAAGTACTCCAAGGCAGTCTTATCAATTGGAAGGATGTCTTATTCTTGAGCCTATATGCTGCGGATTTTGTAGCCATCATGCTGATGCTGGCCCTGTGGCGATTCCGCACTAAGGAAGTGGTCTGAATCCCTGAAATCAGCGCGATCGCGCAGCAGATATCGATGGGACGATGCGAACTTGCTCTTGAGGTTCGCGCGGACGTGCTTGCCCGGACCGGCGGCCTGTTCTATAGAACAGGTGTTAGGGACCGGCCGACCGACGCGAAAGATCGCGCGGCCAGGCGCAAATCGTCCGGCCCCTCCGCTGGAGGCCAAAATGGATTTCAAGTTTAGCGAACAGGACGAGGCCTTTCGCCACGAGCTTCGCAGCTGGCTTGCGGCCAATGCGCCCAAAGACTTCAAGGGCGGCGAAACCGCCGACGCGATGCATGAGGCGGGCGCCGACGACTGGCAGCGGCGGCTGGCGTGGCACAAGAAAATGCACGCCGCGGGCTGGGTCGGAATCGGCTGGCCCAAGGAATACGGCGGCCGCGGCGCCACGCTCACGCAGCAAGTGATCTACGGCGAGGTGATGGGGAAGGCCAACACTCCCCTGCTCGTCAACGGCTTAGGCATCATGCTGGTGGGACCCACGCTGATGCATTGGGGGACCGAGGAGCAAAAGAAACGTTACGTCGCAAAAATCCTCTCGGCGGATGAAATCTGGTGCCAGGGCTATTCGGAACCCGGCGCCGGCTCAGATGTCGCATCGCTGCAAACCCGCGCCGTCGAGGAGGGCGACTACTTCGTCGTCAATGGCCAGAAAGTCTGGACTTCCGATGCGCATCACGCCGACTTCTGCATCCTGCTGGTCCGCACCGATCCGGCCGCGCCCAAGCACAAGGGAATCAGTTACATCCTGGTCGATATGCACAGCCCCGGTGTTACCGTCCGCCCGCTGGTGCAGATCACCGGCGACGCGAACTTCAACGAAATCTTCTTCGAGGACGTCAAGGTGCCGAAGAAGAACCTGGTCGGCGGGAAGAACCAGGGCTGGCAGGTCGCGATCACCACGCTGATGTTCGAGCGGTCCGGAATCGGCGGCGGCCGCGATCTGATGGGCCAGGTGAAGGAACTGGTGAGTC
Organism: uncultured Alphaproteobacteria bacterium; assembly: GCA_963734125.1. Classification (GTDB taxonomy): domain Bacteria; phylum Pseudomonadota; class Alphaproteobacteria; order ATCC43930; family CGMCC-115725; genus DATARH01. The sequence continues at coordinate 27,260 of CAVTGB010000021.1, read as the reverse complement.
TCGCCAAGCTCGTCCATACCAACGGACACAGCGCGTGGGACGATTCGAGCGTGCGGCAGAAGATAGGCGGCTTCGCGTGCGAGGCGGCCGCGCTGCGCTATACCGGCTTTCGCCAGCTTACACGCAGGCTCAAGGGACTGCCGCCGGGGCCGGAAGGATCGGTGCTCAAGCTGGGGGCCAGCGAGCTAAATGTGAGAATCAACAAGTTCGCGATGGAATTGCTTGGGCCGTACAGCCAGATGGAATTCAAGGCGCCGCATGCGATCGACAAGGGCAAATGGTCGTACCGGATGCTGGCGTCGCGGGCGCTCACGATCGCGGGCGGTACCAGCGAGATCCAGCACAACATCATCGGCGAACGCGTGCTCGGCCTGCCCAAGGGCTGATGCCGGGATTGCGGCCGCCGCGCTTTTACTGGAAAGCCCGCCCGCGCGGGCTTTCCTATTTTTACGCCGTACCGTTACTGTTAGGTTGACTTGCCGCCGCTGATGAGTGCCGCCTTGACAGATTCGATTGCCGCCGTGCCGCGCGAAATCGATGCCGCCGCGCCCAAGCCGCGCCACGGCATCCTGTCGGGATGGGGCCGCTATCCGCTCTCCGAGAGCGATCTCTACCGTCCGGAAAAGCTCGACGAACTCCGCGCTATCGTGGCCGGAAACGGCGCGTCGCTAATCCCGCGTGGCGCCGGGCGCGCCTACGGCGACGCCGCCCTGAACGAACAAAACCGCGTGGTCGATCTTCAGCGGCTCAACCGGATGCTCTCGTTCGACGCCGAAAGCGGGCTGCTCCGATGCGAAGCGGGCGTGACGATCGCGGATTTGATCGAGGTCTTCATGCCGCGCGGCTTTTTCCCGCCGGTCAGTCCCGGCACGCGCTTCGTCACGCTGGGCGGCTCGATCGCGGCCGACGTTCACGGCAAGAACCACCATCGCGACTCCTCGCTGGCCGCACACGTTACGAATTTCGATCTGATGCTCGCTTCCGGCGAAGTCAAACGCTGCTCGCGCGAGGAAAACGCCAACCTGTTCTGGGCGACGGTGGGCGGAATGGGCCTGACCGGCGTGATCTTGGAATTGGAACTCCGGATGCGGCGAATCGACAGCGCCTACCTGCGTGGCGAATTGATTCGCGCGGCCAATATCGACGCGGCGATCGAAGCTTTTGAACGCACCGATTCCCAGTACGGCTATTCCGTCGCCTGGATCGATTGCGCCAGCGGGCATGGCGCGCTCGGCCGCTCGATCTTGAGCGTCGGCGATTTCGCCGCCCGCGGCACGCTGCCCGCCAAGCTCGCGCAGGAGCCGCTGCGCATCAAGCCGAAAGTCCACACCGCCGTGCCGTTCGATCTGCCCGGCATCGCGCTCAATTCGCTCACCGTCCGGGCGTTTAACGCCGCTTACTACGCGTTCCATCGCGAGTCGCGCGCCGGCACGATCTTCGATTGGGACAGCTTCTTCTACCCGCTCGATTCGATTCGCGACTGGAACCGGATTTACGGCAAGCGCGGCTTCGTGCAGTACCAGTGCGTGTGGCCGCCCGCGGAAAGCCGCGCCGGACTGGTTGAAACGCTCGAAACAATCAGCCGCAGCCGCCGTGCCTCATTTCTGGCCGTGCTCAAAAAATTCGGCGCCCAGCAGGGGATGCTGTCGTTTCCGATGCCCGGCTATACGCTGGCGCTCGACTTTCCGGTCGGCTATGGCTTGTTTGAATTTCTCGATTCGCTTGACGCAATGGTGCTCCGGCGCGGCGGGCGCGTGTACCTGGCCAAGGATGCGCGGCTGGGCCCCGAAACGGTCCGCGCGATGTATCCGAATCTGGCCCGATGGCAGGAGGTCAAAGCCGCCGCCGATCCGGAAGGCCGTTTTTCGTCGAACCTGTCGCGCCGGCTCGGGATGGATCCGGGATAGCGGGACGCGGACACCCAATATGAACCTTCATTGTCTTTCCGCGGCCCGCGATAAAAGCTGGCTGCCTTCCTTTAGTTCTCCCCTGAAGGGGGAGATTACAGAGGGGTGAGCGCGCGATGGCGAAAATTCTAATCTTGGGCGCAACCAGCCCGATCGCGCGCGCGCTCGCACTTAAGTTCGCGGGCGACGGCGCACGGCTGTTCCTGGCCGCGCGCGACGGCGCCGAAGCGGCGCGCGTCGCGGCCGATATCGGCGTGCGCTCCGGTGCGCCGGCGCTGTCCGGCGCGTTCGACGCGGCCGATTTCGCCGCGCATGATGCGTTCATCCGCCACGCGGCGCAGGAGCTCGGCGGCCTGGACGGTGTCGTCGTATGTTTCGGCACGCTGGGCGAGGAGGAGGCCGCCCAAGAGGAGCCGGACGAAGCGCTCGCCACGCTGCACCAGAACTTCACCGGCGCGGTGTCACTGATTACGCTGGCCGCGCGCCATCTCGAACAGCAGCGCTCAGGTTTTATCATTGTGATCGGTTCGGTCGCCGGAGATCGCGGCCGCGCGCGAAACTATGTGTACGGCGCCGCCAAGGGCGCCCTGGCGATATTCGCGCAGGGCCTGCGCGGCCGGCTCGCCAAAAGCGGCGTGCACGTGATGACCGTGAAGCTCGGCACGGTGGACACGCGAATGACCTTCGGACGCGAAGACGCACGGCTCACCGTTTCTCCCGCCGCCGCCGCCGACAGCATCTATGCCGCCTGGCGCAGGCGGGCCGAGGTGGTTTACGTGCCGTGGTTCTGGCGCGTGATCATGAACGGCCTGCGCTTGATTCCCGAACGCCGGTTCAAGCACTTCAGTTTCTGACTTCCAGCGCCTTTAGCTTCGCGTGCCGCTTGGATGGGCGGCACCATGCGGAAGGCGCTTGGGTGTAGCCGCCGGATTCATACTGTGTCGTTCGGATGCACTTTCAACCGCATCGCGCGCTGAAAATATGCCATTAGCCGTGCTTACAGACCGGCATGTCTTTTGCTGTCTAATCTTACCAAGTACGAGTTATTGGAGGATAAAATGCTGGTCGCATGGCGCATGACGAGAAGCCCGGTTACGATCGGCCGCCATGAAACTTTGGCGGTTGCGCAAGCAGTGATGAAGCAGCATGGGGTTCGGCGGCTTCCGGTGGTGGAGAAGGGAGAGGTGGTCGGAATCATTAGCGGATACGACCTGCGGTGCCGTCATCTGTCCTCTCTCGATCTGATCCCGGTTGAAGCGTTGATGACCGAAAATCCCATTGTCGTCTCGTCTTCGGCGACGCTCGAACATGCGGCAGTCCTGATGACAACCAACAAAGTTGGCGCCCTGCCGGTCGTCGATCACGGCAGGCTGGTTGGAATCATCTCCGCGGTTGACATGATGTTTCCGGAACCCCGCCCCGCAGCCGGCTGGTGGCCGCAGCATTGACCGGTCGCGCCCACCGCGAGCGAGTCAGTGCGTATGCGCCGCGGGACCGCTAGGGCGGCGTCAGGCGAAGTAGTCCTCGGCGCGGACCGCGGCGGCTTCCAATTGATGAACCCGGTTGTTGCGCAGGACCTTGAGATTGATGTTGTCGCCCGGGCGATGTTTGCGCACGGCCTCGTACAGCACGCGCCGATCGTTCACGTCGCGGCCGTCGATCGCGAGCACCAGATCGCCCTGCTGCAAGCCGGCCTTTTCGCCCGGCGCCCCCGGCATCACGCCCGCGATCACCACGTGCTCCTTCATCGTGTAGGAGAGCACGCCCAGCCACGCGCGCGGCGGCGCGCTGACGCGCCGGCCGTGCTGAATTAATTCATCGCGCACCGCGAGAAAGCATTCACCGGGCACTCCCAGGATCGCACGGCCCAAGTCCGCAAAGTTCAGGTACGAAACCGCGATCACCTGCCCGCTGGTGTTGCAAATCGGCCCGCCGCTCAGCCCGATGTTGAGCGATGCCGCCGTCACGCACACGCAGCGATCGAGCACGAACTCCCAAACCGCGTCGAATGGCCCCAAGTACGTGATCACTCCGCAGTCGGCGCATCGCTTTTCTCCGCCGATCGACGAGACGGTGAACACCTCCTGCCCGGCCACGCATCCATCCGATGCCACCACTTCAGCGCACGGCAGCCCCTTGCCCTCGATCTTCAAAAGTCCCAGTCCGGTGCCGTAATCCCTGCCAATGATGCCGGCCTCCCGCTGCTCGCCGCCGGGCAGCGTGACGATCACGTTCTGTGCGCCCAGGAGCAGGTAATGCGCCGTCAGGATCAAGCCGTCGGAACTTATGATCGTGCCGGTGCCGCGCCGATCGGTGCCGAGCCCAATCGCAGTCGAGATGTGGGTGTCGGGAATATTGGCATGAACGCCGACCGTGGTGCGGACGATTTTCCTGAGCAGCGATGGTGGCGCGTTCAAAGGGAATGCTCCGCGGACTAAGCTAAGTCCGCCGCCGGGGGCTTTCAAGCATAAAAAAGGCGGCCCCCGCCGGAACCGCCTGCTTGCCGCTTCCTCGATCGAAATTACTTCGCGCCTTTTAGCGGCGCTGGGGGTAGCGCGGTCTCGCTCGCGCGGATCGTCAGCGCCTGAATCGCCGACCCGATGTCCAGTTCGCTGTACTTCTGGTTGGAGTACAAGTCATCCAGCCGCTGGACCGCCTGGGTGGGCGTGATCTCATTCATCGAGAGCTGCCCGGACAACTGATGGATAATTTTTCGCGCGCCCTTCCAATGGAACAGGTCGGCCGCCACGTTTAGTTCGTCGAGTTTGGCCACGCTCACCCGCATCGCGTCGGAATAGCCGTTGACGTAGCCGTCCTTGGCGGAATGATTGAGACGCTGCCAGAACCCGCCGTTGTGGTTCATGTCGGAGGCGGCGAACGCAGCCGCACAACTCACGAGGAATCCCAGCACAACGCCGCTTAAAAATTTCTTCATCTGGCCACGCCCTCTTCCCGGATGCCGACCGCACCCTTTACTAGCAGATGTACGCCGCAAGCGCAAAACTGGTTTCACGCCAACGGCAGACAAAATCGCTCGATTGATGCTGCCTGATTCAGGACCTTCTGCCGGCCATCCGCTGCGGACATCCGCACCGCCACTACTTCCAGCACGCAGTCTAGACGAATCCTATAGGCGCGTAAATACAGGCAAATCTGGGTGCGATAGCGGTCCGTCCAGCTGGGATTGAATGCCCTCGGGCGCCGATGCCATCATCATTTCGATGCCGCGCGGCGAACCAAGTTCCACGTCCATCCACGACCGGATCCTCTCATTTATCCACAGCCCGGCGGCGGAGTCGTTCGAGAGACTCGCGCTGGCAGCTCTTCCATCATCAGTTCGACAATGTCCCGGCCTATCGCCGCTTCTGCGAAGAGCGCGGGATCGGGCCGGCGGAGGTGCGAGCGTCGATGAAATCCCGGCGATCGACAATGTCGCCTTCAAATTCGCCGATCTTTAAGCCGCAGATGCACTGGCGGGAACGACGCGCGTGATCTTTATGACCAGCGGCACGACCGCGGGAGCGGATCGCCGCGGACGCCATTTCGTCCCGCGTCCCGAGATTTACCGCGCCTCCGCGATCGCGCACCTGCGCACGATGCTTTATCCGGACGGGCGGCGCACCGCGATGCTCGCGCTCCATCCGGCGGGCGGCGCGATGCCCGAGTCGTCGCTGTCGGCGATGATCGGATGGGCGATCGAGGAATTCGGAACCGGCGCGGCCATGATGGCCGCGTCGCGCGATCGGGTTGACCTCGCCGGCGCGGCGCGATTCCTTGCCGATACGGCGGCGCGCGGCGAACCGGCCAGCGTTCTGGGCACGACCGCCGCGCTTGCGGCGTTGCTCGATTATCTTCGCGGGCGGGGTGAAAATCTCCGGCTCGCGCCCGGCTCCCGGATCATGGACACCGGCGGCGCCAAGGGACAGGCGGTTCCGCTCGTGCGATCCGAATTGTTGCACGCGGCCGGCGCGATCCTGGGCGTCGCGCCCGGGCTGATCGTCAACGAATACGGGATGACCGAGCTTTGCTCGCAACTCTACGACGCTACTCCGCTTAACACGCCCGGCGCGCCGGACGCCGCCGAACGCTTCAAAATCCCGCCGCCGTGGCTGCGCGTCACCGCGCGTGATCCGGTTACGCTTGAACCGCTGCGCGATCGCAATCCAGGCGTGCTCGGATTCTTCGATCTCGCCAACGTGGACTCGGTGTCGGCGATCATCACCGAGGATTATGGCGTCGTGGAAAACGGCCGCGTCCGCGTGCTGGGCCGCGCGGGAACTGGAGCGCCGCGCGGATGCGCGCTTGCGATCGCGCAATTCGCCGCGATCGCGCCGGAGCCGCGGCAATGAATGCGCAATCGCGGCGCCGGGAAAGCGCGCACGGCACCCCCCGCGATTCGTCCGTTCCGCTTTCCCTGGCCGGGTCACCGGCGCGATCGCGCGCGTGCGGACCGCCGCAGCCGATAATTTCAGCGCTCCACCGATGCGCCGCCGCGCTTACCCGCGCAATCGATCGCTGGCGCGATCGCGGGTTTCCGCCCCGGCGCGCCGCGATCGCGCAAATCGCCCAGCGGACGGGATTTTCCATGAAGCTGCTCGACGCCTCCATAGACGCGATGCTCGCGCCGTTCACGCGCGAGGCGCTCGATTCGATGGCCGCGCGATTGGCGTCGCTCGCGCGAACCGCCCGCCCCGGTGCGTTCGGATTCATCATGGCCGGCAACATCGCAGGCGCCGGAGATCCACGAAGCCGCCGCCGCGCTCATCGCCGGACGCCGGCCTGGCGATCAAGACCGCCACGGCGGAGCCAGTCTTCTTCGCCGAATTTGCGCGCACGGCCGCTCATGCGATCCGGGCCTCGGCGCGAGGATCGTCGTTTTCAACTGGGAGCGCTCTCGAACCGATCTGGCCGCCGCGCTGATCGCCGCTTGCGACGCGATCGCCGCCTACGGCGACGACGCCACTATCGCCGCGATCGGCCAATGCGCACGTTCGCTCGTCGGCTTTCCCAGCCGAGTGAGCGCCGCCGCAGTCATGGCGGAGCAATTCGATGCGCTTGCGCTCCACGATGTTGCGGAGGCGCTTGCCCGCGACGTGACCCTGTTCGAGCAACTTGGCCGCCTGTCGCCGCATCATGTGTTCGCGATCGGTGCCGGGATCGATCGGGCGCGTCGATTTCGCGGCGGCGCTGGCGGACGCGCTTGAGCGGCTGGCTCGTTCGATGCCAGCTCCCGCCGCCCTTGGGCTTGACGATGCCGCCGCGGTCCGCCGTGCTCGCGAGACGGCCCGATGGCGCCGTATCGCGGGCGAGCCGATCGAATTGTGGGAAGGTCCGCGCCTGGATTGGACGGTAATCTTACGATCCGGGCGCCGCGTTCACAGTTTCGCCAGGCTTCCGGACCGTGTACGTCAGCGCGGTGCGGAATCGTTCCGAATTGCGCGAACGCCTTGCTCCCGCGGCGGGAGCCTCGAAGCGTTTGCCGTCGCCGCGGATGAGCCGGAGCGATCTTCGCTGTGCGAGACCGCCCGTTCCCTTGGCGTATCGCACGTGTGCGAGCCGGGCGCGATGCAATCGCCGCCGCCCCAATGGCGTCACGGCGGCGGGGCGTTCCTCGATTTGATTGCGGGGGCCGATGAGCGAAGTGGGCGGCCTGTTCCGGCGCAATCTGGCGTGGACTTCGGACGCGCCGATCGGCCTTGAGATCGAGCGCGCCGAGGGCGCGTGGCTCATCGCCGCCGATGGCCGCCGCTATCTCGACTTCATCGCCGGAATTGGCGTCTCCGCGCTCGGCCATGGACATCCCGAAGTGATCGCGGCGATCGACGCGCAGATGCGGCGTCATCTGCACGTGATGGTGTACGGCGAATACGTGATCGAAAGCCAGGCCCGCTACGCGGCCCGTCTGGCGGAATTGCTGCCGCCGCCGCTTGAGCGGGTCTATTTCACCAACAGCGGGGCCGAAGCGATCGAAGGCGCGCTCAAGGCCGCGCGCAAGTTCACCGGCCGCGACGGGTTTGCCGCCTTCGACGGCGCTTATCACGGCGACACGATGGCGGCGCTGGCGCTGGCCGGCAATCCCGCCTTCCGCGCGCCGTTCGGACCGCTGCCCGGTCCGGTCGCGCATCTCCCGTTCGGCGATATGCGGTCGCGCTCGATGCGATCGACGATTCGATCGCCGCCGCGATCGTCGAGCCGGTGCAGTCCGAGGCCGGGGTGCGCATCCCTACGGCCGCTTTCATGCGCGCCTTGCGCGATCGATGCGACCGCGCGGGCGCGCTGCTCATCTTCGACGAAGTACTGACCGGCTTGGGCCGGACCGGCAAGCTGTTCGCGCTGGAGCATTTCGGCGTCGTGCCGGATATTATCGTGACTGGCGAAGGCGATTGGCGGCGGGCTGCCGCTGGGCGCGTTCTGCGGCCGCGACGAGGTAATCGGCGTGCTCGCACACGATCCTCCGCTCGGCCATATCACGACCTTCGGTGGCCATCCGCTTTCCTGCGCGGCCGGGATGGCCGCATTGAAGGTAATTGTTCGCGATCGCCTGCCCGAAACAGCCGCGCAAGCGGGCGCCGAGATAATTCGCCGGCTGCGCGGTCTTAACGCGCCCGAGATCGCGGCGGTGCGCGGACTGGGGCGCCTTGATCGGAGTGGAATTCCGCACCGCCGCGCTCGCCCGCCGCTTGGTTGCGGAGACGATCGCGCGCGGCGTAATGTGAATTGGACGCTCAACGCCGACGCGGTGGTGCGGATCGCGCCGCCGTTGACGATCGCGCCGGCGGAGATCGATTTCGGGTTGAACGCGATGAAAGAGGCCCTCGATGCAATCCGCCGCTGATAACAAATTTTTCCCACTCTTCCCCGTGCGGGGAAATCCCGAATCCGTCCCAGCAAGCTTCCGCATCCGGCGCGACCTCCGGCCTGGGCCGGACGACGCCGGGACCGCCGGGCGCCGCGCGACGATCGGTCTGGACTGAGGACGACGAAGAGGCGCTACGCGTCCTCAAAGTGGCCGGCACGCTGGCTCTTTTCATGCTCGTGGCGCAGGTGGTACACAACCTCCTTAGGGCGAGCGGCGGCCCGGTCACTCTTGCGTCGCATGTGCGATGGATGCTGCTGGTCGTCTCCCTGCTTGTTTCTGATCATGCTCTGGACGGAATTGTTCAAGCGCCACCACAAAGACTTGACTATCTTATACCTCGCCTTTCTGATTGCGATGGTCACCGCAACCAGCTATTTCTCGCAGCAATCCGGAAACGCGTTTCATTGTGATCGCGCTTTATCCGATCGTGACCCTGGGCTTCGTTAGCTGGGGTCCGAATCGCAATTCGCGGTCGGCGCGATGGCGATTGCCGGCTATGCGGCGGCGAATTGGCTCGTGCCGATTCCGAATAGATTCCATGTTTATCGCTGGTTCGGATTGATTGCCGCAGTCGCGTTTGCGCAAGCCGTATCATTCTGATCGATCGCTATCGCCACCGCCTGGACCGGCAGGTCAAGGACCTGGAACACGCCGCGCGCTTCCGCGAGGGCCAGATTGCCACGATGTCGCATGACATCCGCAGCCCCGCCGCGGCGCTGAGCGGATACGCCAACCTGCTCGAAGACGACGAGCATCACGGGCAAGGAGCGCGCCGAACTGCTCGCGCGCAATTGGCGCGACCGCGTGGAACATCGATTTCGTGGTCGGCAATGTGCTCGACTTCTATGCCGTCGAGGACCGTGCTGCTCGTACCGGTTCCGGTCGACGTCGATCCGAACGTCCTGATTGCCGAAGTCGCAAAGGATTGCGCCCTCCAGGCGCGCCGCCGCGGCCTGGGGCTGCGCACCGAGTTTTCGCACCTGCCCACCAAGTGCCGGCTCGATCCCCGCCATTTGCGACCGAATCGTCAAGAACCTGGTCGCCTTTGCGATGAGCCGGATGGTGGGCGGCGACGTGTTGCTTCATACCGCGACGCGCGGCCGATGGATCGTGATCGATGTGACCGACAATGGCGCCATGCTGACCGCTTCGGAGGTGCAGCAACTGTTCGAGCGGCCCAAGGACAGCCGCGGCGGCATGGCGCGTGGACTGGGGTTGTACCTCGCGCGCACGATGGCCGAGGCGGCGGGTGGCGGGCTGGAAGAACGGATTGGCGCCCGCGGCCTCACGCTAATCGCTGAATTGCCGATCGATCCCGTCAATCCCAAGCCCGATCAACCTGCCGAATAACCACGCGGCCGGGCGGCGGCCGGCATCATGGGCCGGGCGGGCCGATTGCGAGTGCGCCGGCTGCAGTGCCGGTGATGGCCGCGGCTGGCGCAACATTGCCATTGCTGCCGGGCGGATAGACGGTGATCGTGCCGCAGCTGAAGCCGCAATCGTTCGCCACGTAGATGTTTCCGCCGGAATCGATCGCGATGCCCGCAGGCGACTGCAGCCCGGTGTTGTCGCCCGCGTTCCCGCCGGTACTGTCGGCGTTGGTGTTGGCGATGGCCGCGATTGGCGCGATGTTACCGCTGGCGCCGACGGCATAGACAGTGACGCTGCCGTATCCGTTGGCCCCGCCAAATTCGTTCGCCACGTAGATGTTCGCGCTTGAATCCAGCGCGATCCCATCGGGGTAATTCAGGCCGGTGAGATCGCCGGCGTTGCCGCCGGTACCGTCGACGTTCGGGTTCGCGATGGTGGCGGTTGGCGTCACATCGCCGTTGGCTCCGGCCGGGTAGACGGTGACGCTGCCGTATCCGTTGGCCCCGCCAAATTCGTTCGTCACGTAGATGTTCGCGTTCGAATCCAGCGCGATCCCATCGGGCCATTCAAGCCCGGTGGCGGCGCCGCTGATGGCGGCGCTCGGAGCTTCGTTAAGGTTACCGGTGGCGCCGGCCAGGGCGGGATAGACCGTGACGCTGCCGCCGGCGTTCGCAACGTAGATGTTCCCGCCCCAGTCCAGCGCGACGGCGAGCGGATTTGAAAACATGGTGTTATCGGTGCCGCAGACTGCCCCCGCGATGATGGCACTCGGCGCCGCGTCGCCGTCGCTGCCGGCCGGATAGACCATCACACCGCCGTTGCCGGGAATCTCCGGCGTGCCGGGCGGCATGGGACATCCGGCGCTGTAATAGGTCGCCACATAGATGTTTCCGCTTGAATCCACCGCGACGCCGTCCGCAATGAGCAGATCGGCATTGGCGTCGTCGACGGAGATCGTGTCCAGCGCCGCGGCGGCGCCGCTGGCGTTTAGTGGATAGGCATCCACCTCGCTGTCGTCAGGGCTGGCCGCAAATAGCACCGGGGTGGCGGTCGGAGTTGCGGTCGGCGTCGGAGTTGGCGGCGGCGTCGGCGTGGCCGTTGGAGTAACGCCCGGGGTCTCCGTTGGCGTCGGCGTCGCCGCTATTCCCGTGCCGGACAAGAATACGGTGCGCGGGCTGATCGGATCGATCGCATCGTTGATTGTCGCGAACGCCGTGCGCGGTCCTCCAGCGGTGGGCTGGAAGGTCACGTCAATCGTGCAGCTCGAACCGCCGGCGAGTATCGCCCCGCAACTGCCGCGGGCGATGGCGTAGTCGGCCGCCGCGTCACCGCCTATGGTGTTGGGTCCGATTGCGATCGGCACGCTGGCGAGGTTGGTCACCGTGATGCTCCGGGTCTGCGTGCTCGACATGGCGAGCGAGCCGTAGAGCAATTCACCCGGAGTCACGATCGCCGGAATCGTTGCGCCGGTGCCGATCGACAGCGTATGCGGAGCGGTGGCGTCGGGGCTGTCGGCAACCATCAGCGCCGCCGACTCGCTGCCCAACGCGCCCCGGGCCGAAGGCGATCGCGAGAGTGCAGGTGGTTGGCGTCGCGGCCGAAACCGCCGCCCCGAGCGTCGTCCCGCAGGTGCCGCCGGTGATGGCGAAGTCGCCCGCTTGGGTTCCGGCCAGGCTCGCGCTCAGCGAAACCGCGACCTGCTGATAATTTTTCACGGTAACGTTGAGCGCGCTCGTGTCACCCCATTGCACGTTGCCGAACGCCAAACCGGCCCCCGGCGCGAGAATCAGGTTGGCGATAGCGCCGGCCCCCACCGGCAGCGGGCCGATATTGCCGACGTGATCGATCGCGCGAACCGCGTAGTAAGTTCATTCCCGCCTGATGAGGCACGGTTATCGTTCCTGCGAACCGGGTGACTGCGGGCATTATCGACCGGGATAACGGTCGCCGAACCGACATTGTCCTGCGTGATCGGCGCGCTCGACGCGAATACCTGGTACGACGCGGCCGGGCCATCGGACTTCCAATCGTCGCCGACGGCGGTGAAGGTCAGCGTGTCGGTGGCGCCGCCGCAGCGAAACCGCCAAGATCGTCGATCGCCGAAGGCGGCCGGGTGTCATCGCCGTAATGTCCCGTGTTGCGATCGTTCTGATGCCAATGCCATGCCTCGTGATTGGCCGAAGTAAGGCCCGGCGTCGTGTAAACGTGCAGATAGCCCTCGCGGGTGGTGACGGCGACGTCCACCGTGCCGCTGCCCGGTCAGGTCTCCGACCGCCGGCGCAGCGAGCGACCATCCACCGGTCCATTGCGGCCATCCGGGTATCGGCTGTCCGGTGGTGCCGTCGAAGCCGATGCAGCGCGGCCGAGTCCGTGGCCAGTATGATGTCGGGGTTGCCGTCGCCGGTGATGTCGGCGATCGCCGGAGCGCCGAAGAACGCGAGTCCCTGAATTTCCTGAGTGTACTGCGGCAGATTGGCGCCGGTAACCGCGTCCCAAGCCGATATCGCGTTTCGCACCCGGATTCCGAGTCCGGGGGTAGTCTTCGATCGCGCTCAAGAGGTCGTAGCCGCGGCCACGCCCGCATCGACCATCTGCGGCGTGTCGCCGCCCAGCAGATTGCCGATCGACACCCCACTGGTGAAGTGAACCACCGGCGAATCCTGCTGCAGCGATCCCTCGGCCGGCAAAGACGCCAAGGCTCTTCCTTCGTGAGTGCAGATTGCTGTCTGCGAACTCGATTAGATAGTTGGGGCCAAGTTCAGGGTTGGCGATTCCGATCGGGCCGCGACGGCGTGGTCAGCGCGCGGGTAGCCTGCACGCCAAGGTTACGAAATCGGTCGCCGTTCCGTAGCCTTGCGCAAGGGTGATGAGTTGGAGCGGGAAAGTTGGGCAGCAATTGCCCGGTGGACGAAAACGCGGTGACGTAAGTGGTGGCCTCCGAACCCTGAACGGTGTCCTGAAGACCGACGAGCACGTCCGGGATGGCCGTCGCCATTGAGATCGACCAGGGTCGGCGTGTCAACGATTTTCGGATCGTGCGTGTAGGTCCCGCCGGAGGGAATCGCGGAAGACGGAATATCGGCCGCATCCACCGGCCATCCGGGGACTGGAGTTCCGTCGGGACGCCATGCGTAAATCTTGGCGTCCCAGCCAGACATTACAATGTCAAGGTTGCCGTTGCCCTCAAGATCGCCCAGGGCCGCGCCCCCGAACGAACCCGTCATCGGATTGTACGAATCCGGTGTCTTCGGCGGCGGCACCGACTGGCGCTCGACGCTGCGGTCGGTCGCAACCGGGAAACCGCTGCGCAGCCGTCCCGCGCCGTCCCAGACGTACACGTAACCGTCGAGCGTCGTCACCACGATGTCGAGCGCGCCGCTGTGATCGAGATCGCCTACCGCGAGCGGACCCGCGATCGGATCGTGAGGCAGCGGCACCTGGCCCGATTTCCAGGCGCGTGCCGCCAGGTAGTTGTACGGATAGGCCGGGGCGACACCGCGCGCGAGGTTGGTGAAGACGGGGAATCCGGGTGCTTCGGTGCCGTCGGGACGGATCGCATGGACGCTGCCGTCGGAACCGGCGACGATCGTGTCGAGGGTGCCGTGCCCCTCGATATCGGCCATCGTCGCTCCCGCCTCCAGCGACGTTCCCAAGTACTTTGGAAATCCCGCCAGTTCGGCGCTGTTGTGCCGCAAATGGAAAACCCGCCGATCCTCGCCGACCAGTCCGCGATTGTCGGTAACGACCACCCGCAGCGTTACGTCGTATTGCTCGATCGAGAGGCGGTCCGGCGTGGGCGCGGTGTAGCTACCGCTCCAGAAGGAGGACGGAACCTGGCTCAAATCGAAGCTGGACCTTATCGTCCGCGCCTGATTTCCGTTTCCGCTCGCAATGGTGGTGAAGGCGTTATCGAGCGGCTCGCGGGCCAAGGCCATACTGCAATTGCCATGTGTACGAATGTGAACGCCGCGCGGCGACCGCCGTAGTGACGGGCAGGAACCTCACGATGGTGGGATCGACCTCCTGGTACCAATTGGGCGACTCGATATCGGCGGTCGGCGGAATCGTGCCGGCATGGACGGCCTGCATCGCAAGATAGAGATTAGGACGTCCGTAGCCGTACTGGAGGTTGAATTCGGCGCCGGGCACACCGGGAAAACAGGTTGAACAGGGCGTGTAGTTGATCGGAGAAGCGGTCGAGCGCACGACCTGCTCAACCTCATTGGCGTTGAGCGGAGAAGTAGATCTGATGCGCCGCGGTGGCGTCGAGGCCGGCGCTGATCACCATCGCCGCCACGCCCGCCTGCGTCGGAGTGCCGGTGGAAGTCGAGCCGTCGTCGTTCGGCACGCTGAACAGCGAGTGCGGCCCGATAGGAGGTCAATGACGACCGCGAGCGGAAAGTGACCGCGGTCGCGGTCGCTGGACGACGAAGTTCCCGAGCGGTTGGTCTGATCCGAAACGATCGAATTGCCGGGCCAGACGTGCGGAAAGCGCATGCCTTCGGTGTGGTCGGCCGATTCGAAATCGTTGCTGGCCCACGCGATGACGACGCCGTGGTTGTATGCGTATTGAGCGGCTCCGATTAACGCCGGCGAATGGCCCAGCGTGGAAGAGGTAACGTCGATGACCTTCGCGCCCGCATCCACCGCGAACACGATCGCCTCCGCCACGCGGTCGGGCCGATCGATCGCCTCGTCGCCCGCCTTGATCGAAAGCAGGCGGCAATTGGGACAAACGCCAACCCCTTGACTGTTGTTATTTTCCTGGCCCAGCAACTGGGCCGACTCGTCGTCGGAGTGCGTGTAGACGCTGTTGTCGGTTTGCGGATCGTTGGTGTCGCGATGGAAGTTCCAGCCCGATATATCGTCGACGTAGCCGTTGTGATCGTTATCCTGGCCGTCGCTGAAGGCGACGATCAAATCCTCGGCGGTGATGCCGCCGGCGGCGGAGTGGAGAAAGGGCTGATGCACGCGCGGATCGTTCACGTAGTCATTGACGGTGATCGCGCCATCGCCGTCGAGGTCGTATTTCTGGGTCGGGTTCAAGCACCCCGGCGAGCTTCCTGCGACAGTCGACCCGTTAGCTTTCTCCGGTGCCGGTAGTTCGCCGCAATTTAGATATGCCCTTAGCCGATCGTCGGAAGACGCGCCCTGCCGCCAATTGATGCCGCCCTCGATGTAAGCAACGATCACATCGCTGCGGCCGTAACCATACGTGGCCCAAGCCTTGTTCTCGCTCATCCCGCCGGCGCCCTCGGAATCGGTCGCGGAGGGCGCGCTTTGCGGGATGCAATCGTAGAAGTACCACTCCTCCCCGTTGAACGTCACGCTGCCCGCCGCGATTTATTCGGCAGGTGCGTATTGGGGATCGTTGGGTGCCGATGATCGAGCTGGTGCATGAACTCGCCGAAGCTGCAGTGGAAATGGCGCAGCTTAGGCCGAGCAGCAAGGCGGCTACGGCTGTGCTTTTTGCGATCTTCAACTTATCCGGCACGTGCATCAGGAGCGAATAAACGGCAAGTAGGATAATTTCACTGGGCTGGAACTAAAACAAGGCGGAGCCAATGACGGCCCCGCCCGCGCGGCAATCGGGGGCCACCCCGCACCACGTTTGCACCGCACAGCGACGGCGAGTGCACATCATCCGCCACGCTGCACCGGCTGAGGGCGATTACTTACCCTTGCAGGTAAACGTCACCTTTTGCGGCGAGACGATCGCATTATTCAAGATCAACATCGTACCCTTGGGAACGGTCGCCTTTTCTGGCGGCAGGCAGGCGACCATCACCGCGCACGACTGCTTGAACGCCAACTCGTTTGACGGTGCAGGCACAGGTGTTCGAGGTAATCGGATAATTCGCGGCGCCTTCGACCATTTCGATCAACACCGGCAACTTGTTCTTCGCGTTGCTTTTGACCGTGGCGCTGTTCGAGATCGTGATCTTGAACGGCTTGCTCTGGGTGTTGGCCTTCACCATGCCGAAGCTGTGACTGGGCGGTGATACCGTCAGATGCTCCGGCACTGCCGTCGGCGTCGCGGTTGGAGTTACAGTTCGTGTCGACGTGACCGTCGTAGTCGGGCTTGTGGTCGGACTCGTGGTTGGCGACGTGGTTGGCGAAATGGTAGGCGACGTGGTCGGCGAAATGGTAGGCGACGTGGTCGGCGAAATGGTTGGCGTGGCAGTCGGCGTTGCCGTCGCCGGGAACGATTCTGTCATCCGGTACGCTCCGCGGCCATGGGTGGCGGCAAAAAGAGTGCCGTTGTCGTTTTGCTCGAGGTCGAATACCGGCACGGTCGGAATGACGCCTTGGTCGAGCGGATTCCACGTCGCGCCGCCGTCGAGGCTTTGGTAGATGCCGTTATCCGCGGCAGCCCAAACGGTATTGCCGGACGGATCGGTACGATCGACCAGCATCTTCAAGACCGGTATGTCCGGCAGCGGCGAGCCGCCGCCCGCGCCGTCCGCTTCGGCCCAAGTCGCGCCGAAATTGGTGGTCTTGTATATGTGGCCGACGCCCGTAACGGACTTGAATCCCGACAGACTGAGATATGCGACCTGGTTATTGAACGGACTCGGAGCGATCGAAGTCACTTGCGTGGCGGTGGCGGCGAAGCCCAGAGCGGTGAGATTGGCGGTGACGTTATTCCAACCTGCGCCCGCGTCGAGGTTGGCGGTGTTTGAGTTCCAGACCGTAAACGGGATTGCGATTGCGCCGCTCTCCTCCGCCGTGATCGCCCACGCGACGGAGTCCTGCCCCGGCGCAATTTCCAGATCGGCGATCTCGCAGTCCGTGTTACCGCCGCTGGTGCATCCGGCGCCTGTCAGGTCGGGGCTCATCACCGTGAAGCTCACCATCCCGTCTTCCGATACATAGACCCGGTGAGCGCCGACCAGCACGCGATGGCTCACGATGGGATCGCCGGCCAAGGGCGGATAAAACATTGCTCCGCTATCTCCCTCCAGGGACAGTTCGCTCCGGATCGCACTCGTCGGATCCTTGAAATCCCAAGTGGCGCCGCCATTAGTGGACAGGGAAAGAACCGGAAGCAGGGTGCTGCCCACTGCGAGCGTATGGTACGCGAAACTTGGGTCCTGGTGATCGAACAAGGCAAATCCGCCGTCGCCGGTCTGCGAGAAGTTCCAGCCCAGCGACCCGTTGTAAAGCTGCGTGCCGTTGTCCTGAAAGCCGCCCAAGGCAAGGTTGTCGTTGGTGGGATGCGGCCCGATGGTCTGCATCTCGCCGGCGCCGATCGTATCGTTCATCTCCGTCCAGGTGTTGCCGGTAACATTGTACAAATAGAGGCCGCCGTCGTTGCCGACGAACATGCGCGAGTGGGTTGCGTCGTTCGGATCGAATACGATCGCGTGCTGGTCGGTGTGCACGCCGCCGTTCTGGCCGAGGAAGGTCCAAGTCGAGCCTGAATCGGTCGATTGGTAGATGCCTTCCCCGCCGAAATAGAGGGTTGAATTGTCGGGCGCAAGCGTAACGACGTTATCGTAAAAAGATTGGCCGCGCCGGGGATCACTCCATCGATGACATCTCCGCTCCCTGCCTCGCAAGTGGCGGGATCGGTGCTCCAGGAGCCGCCGCTGTCGGTGGTGATCGCGCATGGCATCGTCAACTCGTTCCAAGTAAGCGAGCCGGTGGAAAGGACCGATGCGCTATAGAATCCGAAGTATGAACCGTTACCTTGGTTGCCGAAGGCCGCGTAAACGACCCCCTCATCCGGCACCATCGCGAAGGCCGTCCGGCCAACATTTGTAACCGTGTCCGGCAGCGAAGCGGTTGACCAACCCAGCAGGGGTTGTCCGCCCGCGCAACTGAATGGCGCGCCGAACAGGAGTCCCACGCCATCCTCCGAAGCGAACATCCCCGGCGACTTGGTAAAGTCCGGGATTTATCACGTCACCCAACTCAACATTGATGACATTCTGGCCATTGGACAACGCGATTCGTTAATCCCGAAGGTGCGATGCCAACTGCCGGTGGCGCCGGCGCTAAGCGATTCGTAAATGGCGCCGTCGGGACAGTTGGGAAACTGCGTCGGATCGCACTCCAGAAAGTCGGCGTCCGCTCGGCTCGCGCTTATCCCGTTGCCGGTGCCAACGAACAGATACGAGCACGGGATAGCGATACTATCGAACGTCTGATAAGCGCCGTTGCTGCGAACTTGCTGCTGGGACCATCGACCTGCGTCCAATGCGTGCCCATGTCGGTGCTCGCGAACATTCCCTGCCCGTAGTAGCTGTCGCGCGGCGTCATTCCCCTCTCCGGTGCCGACATACACAGTGTAGGGGAAAGTTGGCGTGTTGGTGGAGTCAATCGCGACCGATCCGATCGCTTGCGTCGGCAGCGAATCGCCGATCGACGAAAACGACGCCCCGCCATTCGTGCTCAGCCATACGCCGCCCCCGGCCGCGCCGACATAGATGTCGCCGGACGGATCGATCGCGATCGCGGTGATTCGCCCGGTGGCGCTGAAAGTCGGGCCAAAGGTGTCGCCGGCGAAATTGGCCTGCTGGCCGAGCATCGGCGTCGGCCCGATATAGGTCCACAGGCCGCCCGAGGCGGGGAGAACGCGCCCCGCGCGAGCCATCGCCGCCTCGGCCGCTTTCTTCGCGGCATAGGCGCGGGCAAAGGAGCTTTTCGCCACGCCAAAATCGAAGCCGTGGCGTGAGATTTCGTATGCGTCGCGCCGTCGGCGCGACTCTCGATGGACATACCGCGCCACCGCGGCGGTTGGCGCCTCGCTTGCGCTTCCCGAAAGAGGAACCAATTACCGCAATCAAGGCCGCGCCGGCGGCGATCAAAATCAGAATGCCAAACTCGAACGCCTGACTACCTGTCCGATACGATTTCATCTGAGTAACGATACGGTCTCATATCTTGTATAACGTTTCAACGCGAAAACGTCCGCCTGCCTCGATGCATATCCTGACCAGCCGATAACCACGGTCAATAAAAGCGCGGTTCGCCCGGGGGCGAGTTTTCCAGCGGCGATGTATCCAGTTCCAGTGGTCGGGATGCTCGCGAATCAGCGTCTCGAGCGCCGTGGTAAAGCGCTGCGTGTTCTCGCGCACGCATTCCTCGCGATTGCCGTCGTTACAATCTCGATCAGCGGCCGAATCGAGATCTGGTGGTGAATCGTGTCGCCCTGCCGCACCAGCACGCACGGGGCCACCGCCGCTCCGGTCGCCATCGCCAGCCGCGCCATCCCGTCGCTGGTCGAGGCGGGCAGGCCAAAGAAATCGACGAACACGCCCTTGCGGACGTCGAGATCGAGCGCAATCGCAACCATCCAATTGCGCCGCAGCAGCCGCAGCATTTCGCGGCCGCTGGTCTTGCGCGCGATGATTTTGTTGCCGTGGCTGATGCGTGCGCCAATTACGCGGCATCGATTAGCGGATTGCGCAGCGGGCGGTGAATGATCGCGATATGGTAGCCATAGATCGAATGCGCCAGCGGCAGGAGCTCGAAGTTGCCGAAGTGCGCCGTCAGCACCAGCACGCCTTGGCCGGGTAGCGGCGCTCGGCCTCCACCCACACCTCCTTGCCCTCGTAGGTGGCGACCCGCTCGATATTGGCGCGGCTGAGTTCGCCGAAATGGGTCCATTCCGCGAGCATCCGGCCCCAGTTGCGATACATCGCGCGCAGGATCGCACAGCCGCTCCGCCACGCTCTTTCGCGGAAAGGCGATCTCGAGATTCTTCAGCGCGATCGGCCGGTTGGGACGGTCGAGCTGCATCGCCCATCCGCCCATCCGCGCGCCCGTGCGCACCGCGCGTTCCAGCGGCATCGCGCGCAGGGTGGCCGCCACGGCGGCCACGCCGGTGTATTCAATGCGCGCGCGAAGCGGACCGATTTGCCGGGCCATCGGATAACGACAAGGGCCAATGCGGCCATTGCGCGCAAGCGAGAGCGTCATACGGACCAGGCCCGCCCTCACCCGCCGCAGAGCGGCGGCCATACTCCGGTGGCGTTTACCGGCGGGAGAGTCTCGGTGCATGAGGCCGGCGGCGATTCAGGGGGCGACGCCGGGAGTGATTGGCGAGCTGACGGCGTTGGTGGCGGCGGATTTAGCCGCCGCGGCCTTACCTGCGGCGCGGCAGCCGGTCCGCCGGTGCCGTTCATGCTGGTTGGTCCAATCTCCTCGGTGTTGAATGGAGTCTCGCCGTATGTCGGGCGCGGGCGCGCTTTCCGGCCCCGGCGGCATCCGGGCGCGGCGGCCGGCGCATTGAGCTCGGCGCCGGGCGACACTGGGATCGAGAAGTTGGGCTTGTAGAGTTCGCGGATCTGGGAGGCAGGCAGGTCGTGCATCTCCTTGCGGCCAAGCGAGTCGACGAACTTCTGGCGCTCGTCGAGAGCGAGCGAGCGCAGATCGCTCTTGGTGCGAACCACATGCGGCGTCAGGAACACCAGCAGGTTGTCCTTGTTCTTGTCGGAGGACTTGTTGCTGAACAGATTACCGAGCACCGGAATGCTCGATATGAACGGTACACCCTCGTTGGTGAACTGGACCTGGCTCGCCAGCAGGCCGCCGATCACGGCCGTGCGATGGTTCTGGATCAGTACCGAGGTCGAGGCGGAACGGATCGTGGTGGTCGGGCCATTGGGGTTGTTCGCCGTGCCGTTGACGACGTTGGAAACCTCCTCGTACACGTCGAGCTTCACGTAATCGCCCTCGGAGACCTGCGGCACGATGTCGAGCGTGATGCCGACGTTCTGGCGGTCGATCGAGTTAAAAACCGATCCGGTGAGCGCGGCGGTGGCGTTTGACGATGACACAAACGGCAGGTTCTCGCCGACCACGATCATCGCCTCTTCGTTGTCGGAGGTGAGCATCGTCGGCGCCGATAGCACGTCGGTGTGCGTATCGGACTGAATCGCGGTCAGCAGCGCGACGTCGCACGGCACGCTGAGCGTGCCGGCGTGGTGCTCGCGCCGGTGATGTCCGCAACCGCCGCACGGCGGCCGCGGCGGCCGGGATGCGTGCATCGCGCGCCCGAGGCCAGGCCTAGGCCCAGGCCGCTGAGGCCGAGCGGATTGCCGCAGCGCGCTCTGCAGCGTGCCGAAGTCCAAATGGCCAATGCCGATCGTATTGGCGCCGATGTCGGCGAAGCCCTGGTAATGCTGACGCCCATCTGGCGAGAGCGATCGGCGCGACACCTCGACGATTACCGCCTGCACGAAGACCTGGACTCGCGGCACGTCGAGATCGTCGATAATCTGTTTGAGCGTCGCCCAGTCCTGGGGCGCGGCGCTGACGACCAATGCGTTGGTGGCGGGGTCTGCGGTCACGTTGACCGGATAGGAAAATTCCAGGCTCTTGCCGCTGCTGCTGGCCGATGTCGCGCCGCCGCCCATCCGCCACCCATGCCGCCGCCCCGCGACATCCCGCCGCCCCCACCGCCGCCCATGCCGCCCATGCCGCTGCCCATGCTGCCGCCGATGGCGCCGCTGCCAACCGCCGATATCGGGCCGATGATCCCAGCCGCCCAGTCACTGCTGCCCATGCCGCCGCCAAAGCCGGAACCGATGGACGACCCGTTGTACAGGCCCAGTTCGAACTGCCGCGGCCCAACGAGCCTTTGCCGGTGGACGGCGACAACGTACAGGAGCCGCCGCTGCCGCCCAACAGGTTGCTGATCACCTGCAACATCTCGAGGGCCTGCGCGTTTTTGAGGCGGTAAACGTGGATGCGCGCGGTCGCGATGGGCGGCACGACGTCGAGCTTCTCGACGATCTCCTCAATCTGCCTCATCTGCAGCGGACCGGCGAGCACAATCAGCGAATTGGTGCGCTCGTCGGGAATCACCTTGAACCCGGTGGCGGAGCTCTGCGCGCTGGGCGCGACCACGCCGAACCCGGCCGCCCCAGCATCCCACCCGCATGGGCCTCGGTGGCGCGCACCCATCAGTTGCTCGATCTCGGGCGCGATTTCGTCGGCAAAGGCGAGCTTGAGTGGAATCACTTCGATGGTCTTCTGCTCGCCGCGAATGTCGAGGAGGGAGACGATCTTGAGCAGGCGCGCGACGTTGAAGGCGTCGTCAGTCAGGATGAGGGTGTTGTCTTCGGGAAAGGCGGCGATCAGGCCGTCATGCGAGATCAACGGCTGGATCACGCCGATCATCGAGGTGGCGTCGATGTGTTTGAGCCGTACCATCCGGGTGACGAATTCCTCGCCGTTGGTGGCGGCGGGATTCGCCGCCTCGGTCAGTTGCGCGGTGGAGCGCACGTTGCGGGCCGGCACGATCTTGATCACCTTGCCGGCCTGGACGGTGGTGAAGCCCTTGACTTCGAGCACCGACTGGAAGATTTGATAGGCCTGTTCGGGCGTGACCTTTTGCGGCGCCTCGATCGTGACGTGACCGCGCACGCTTTCGTCAACGATAAAATTTTTGCCGGTGATTTCGCTGATGAACTTGGCCAGAACGGAGATGTCCACGTTCTCGAAGTTCATCGTGATCAGATTGGTGGTAGTCCCGGCCGAATCGGCCGGCCCCGGCGGATCGGCCGCGCCCGGCGGATCCGCCGCGCCGGAAGGATCGGCGGCCCGCACCGGCAGCGCGATCAAGGCCAGCAATAACGGCATGGCGGCGATCGCCATGCCCATCCGACGATTCATGTCAACTGCCTCGGCATCGTGGTCCGCAGCTTAATGCAGTGGCGCGCGACTTCGCAACCCGGCAATCTTGCAAACCGCCCGCCGCTCCGGGACTATTGACGATGCACCCGCCCGCTTAATTCAGATGACGCCCCCGCCCAGACCCCCTTCACCCGGCCACGGCCCGCCCGCGCGTGCGGTGACCGGCAAGTAAAGCGGTGCGCTACGAGCTGCTGATCGGGATGCGCTACCTGCGCGCGCGCCGGCGCGAGCGCTTCGTATCGCTAATCGCGGTGATCTCGCTGGCGGGAGTTACGCTGGGCACCTTCGCACTGACGGTCGCGTTGTCGGTGATGAGCGGGTTTCAGGAGGACCTGCGCAACCGGCTGTTGGCCTTTACGCCGCAAATCACGATCGTGCGCGTCGGCGGCGAATGGAACTCGCCGCGAACTCGAGAGCAAGATCGCCGCGCTCCCCAAGTCGTGGCATCCGCGCCATTCGTCTCGTTCGCAGGTGATGGCGGTGTCGAAGACCGAGGCCGGCGCGCCCGCCTACGTCGCGGGCGGAATCGTGCGCGCCGTCGAGCCGCGCGACAATCCGGTGCTGGCGGAATTGCAGGACACGCTCGAATCGGGCAGCCTGGCCAGCCTTGCCACGATGCACCGGATCACGGTCTCCGATCACGGACAACGGCGCGAGGTCGAACTGCCGGGCGCCATCCTCGGCAAGTCGCTCGCGCTGCGAACTGGGCGTGCGGCCGGGCGGCATCGTCACGCTGATTTCGCCGGCCAGCATGGGCGCGTTGCCCGGCCTGCCGCGGCTCAAGCGCTTCGTGGTGGTGGGATACTTCCATTCCGGGATGTTCGATTTCGACTCCGCGCTGATGTTCGTGGCGCTCAAGGACGGACGCGCGCTGTTTGCCGACGATCCGCAAGCCGAAAGCGGGCTCGAATTGCGGCTGGCCAACCTGTTCGACGCGCCGGCGGTGCGCGTGCGAATCGCCTCGATCGCGGGGCCGGGCTTCGAGGTTTCGGACTGGACCCAGGCCAACGCGCCGCTGTTCTCGGCGCTCAAGCTTGAGAAATTCACCTATTTCATGGTGCTGCTGCTGATCGTGCTGGTGGCGGCGTTCAACATTATCGCGACCCTGGTGATGGTGGTGATGGAGCGGCGCAAGGAGATCGCGATCCTGCGCGCGATGGGCGCGCGGGCCGGCTCGATCGCCTCGATCTTCCTGTGCGAAGGCGCGGCGCTGGGCGTGATCGGCACCGCGACTCGGCGTGGGCGCGGGTTCACCGCGTCGTTTCTGATCGGCAAGTACCATCTCATTCATCTGCCGGCCGATCATGTTCATGGTCAGCGCGATTCCGGTGCGGCTCTATCCCATGAATTTTATCGCGGTGGCCGCCGCCTCGATTCTGCTATGTGTGGGCGCCGCGCTCTACCCGGCGATCCGGGCGCGCACGCTCTCGCCGGTCGAGGTGATTCGCTATGAATGATCGCGCGCACGCGCGGGCCGAACCAGCCACGCTGATCGAGGCGCGGGGGCTCGGCAAGACCTTTTACGACGCCGGCCGCGAGATCCGCGTGCTGCGCGGGCTGGACCTGGCGGTGCGGGCGGGCGAGGAGATCGCGATCGTCGGGGAATCGGGCACCGGCAAGTCGACGCTGCTGCACATCCTCGGCAGCCTCGAAGCGCCCAGCGCGGGCAAGGTCTAGTTCGAGGAGCGGGACCTGTTCGCGCTCGATCCGAAATCGCTGGCCGAGTTCCGCAATCTCAAGCTCGGCTTCGTCTTCCAGTTCCACTACCTGCTGGCCGACTTCAGCGCGCTCGAAAACGTGATGATGCCGGCGCTGATCGCGCGGATGGCCGAGGAGCAGGCGCGCCAGCACGCGGCCGAGACGCTCGAAATCGTGGGCCTGGGCGACAAGCTCGGCCGCCGCCCCGCCGAGCTGTCGGGCGGCGAGCAGCAGCGCGTCGCGGTGGCGCGCGCGGTGGTGATGCGGCCCCGGCTGGTGCTGGCCGACGAGCCGACCGGCAATCTCGATCCGCACACGGCGGAGGAAGTGCACGGACTGTTCCATCGGCTCAATCGCGAACTCGGCATCACGCTGGTGATCGCGACTCATAACGAACGGCTGATGCGCAGTGTCGGCCGCGCGCTCCGGCTGCGAGACGGAAAATTGCCGCCGAGCCGAACTCCTGAACGGCGCGATCACCCCAGATCGGTTGACAATAGAATCGCCGGCTCTTGACATTTCCGTGCGATGGCTCCCAGAGCCGATATGACGAATCACGTTTTTTCGTTGCGATTTGCGCGATCAGGCCCCGATCGATGACAGGAAAATGGGGCCTCGCCTCTTGACGCAAGGGCTCGCGCTATGCCGACGCGGGAGGGTCCCCCCGCGCGCCAAACCCTTCATGATATCCCCGCATGCGCGCCGCGCATCAGGCTGAACCGTTCAGCCCTGAATTGATGGGTGCAATCGGGATGTCAGCGTGGCCGTTCCTATCCACGCCTCGCCCGTTATTTTCACGGGAGAGGTCGAGCGGCACGGCGCTTGCGCTCCGTGGGCAAGCGCCGTGCCGCGAGGGTGAGGGTGCAGCGAGCGTTCGCCGCCGCCGCTTTTTGGGATTGTCATTCTGGAGGTCCACGCCTCAGCGGAGCGCTGGCGATTCAAAACACCATCTGCAAACGGCTGACCTATAAACGGCAAATCGGTAAGATGAGCGCGTGACGGCAAGTACAATCGACCGGCGCGATGAAAGGCGTGCCGCGAATGCGCCTCAGATCGACACGCCTCCGATAGTGCTCGATCTCGTTGAGCGGTTCCACCGCAATGCTGACGCCTACCGTTCCGGCGGATCTCCTGGCCGGTGTCCATGACGACGCGGTAGACGGCGTTCGGCGAGGTGGAGATCAGGGACAGGTCGAACTCGCGCTCCAGCCGCTCGCGCACGATCTCCATGTGCAGCAGGCCGAGGAAGCCGCAGCGGAAGCCGAACCCGAGCGCGTCGCTCGTCTCGGGCTCGTACAGCAGCGCGGCGTCGTTCAGCCGCAGCTTGTCCAGCGCGTCACGCAGGTCGGGGTAGTCGTCGCCGTCCACCGGGTACAGGCCGGAGAAGACCATCGGCCGGGGGTGGTCGTATCCCGCGAGCGCCTCTTCGGCCGGGTGAGCGGCGCTCGTCACGGTGTCGCCGACCCGGGCCTGCCGGACGTCCTTGACCCCGGTGATCAGGTACCCGACCTCCCCGGCGGCCAGGCCCTCGCTCGGCATGGGCTCCGGCGAGATCACCCCCACCTCGAGCGTCTCGTGCGCCGCGCCGGTAGACATCATCAGGCTGCGCTCGCGTTTGGAGAGCCGGCCGTCGACCACCCGGACGTACGTCACCACGCCGCGGTAGGTGTCGTAGATCGAGTCGAAGATGAGGGCCCGCGCCGGGGCGTCCGGGTTTCCCCGCGGGGCGGGGATGAGCCGGACGATCTCGTGCAGCAGCTGCTCGACGCCCTCACCGGTCTTGGCGCTGACCCGGAGGACCTCACTGGGGTCGCAGCCGATGATCCCGGCGAGTTCGGCGGCATACCGGTCGGGCTGGGCGGCCGGCAGGTCGATCTTGTTCAGCACGGGGATGATCTTCAGGTCGGCGTCCAGAGCCAGGTACAGGTTGGCCAGCGTCTGCGCCTCGATGCCCTGGGCAGCGTCGACGAGCAGCACGGCACCCTCGCAGGCGGCCAGGCTGCGCGAGACCTCATAGCTGAAGTCGACGTGGCCAGGGGTGTCGATGAGGTTGAGCACGTACTGCTGGTTGCCCTCGCCCGTCCACGGGAGCCGGACCGCCTGGCTCTTGATCGTGATGCCGCGCTCGCGCTCGATGTCCATCCGGTCCAGGTACTGGGCCCGCATCTGGCGGCCTTCCACCACGCCGGTGAACTGCAGCATCCGGTCGGCCAGCGTCGACTTGCCGTGATCGATGTGAGCGATAATGCAGAAGTTCCTGATCACGGCCTGATCGGTGCGGCCCGGCGCCGGGCGGGCGTCCTGGCGCGGCCGGTTCTTCTGGACCGGCTGGCCGGTGGGACTGGGAGGTGGCACGCGCTTCCGTTCGGGTTATTCGCCGCTAGCGGCCTGGGTGTTCCATGATCCCATGTCCGGCCCAGTGCCCCCGCCAGGTCCTGGTTTGAGTGCGGGGGTCCGGCTCGGATAAGCTTCGTCGTCGCGGCACACACAGACAACCTTGAAGGACTTCCACGCGTGGCAAACATTAAGTCTCAGATAAAGCGCAATAAGCAAAACGAAAAGGCGCACCAGCGGAACAAAGCGGCGAAATCCTCGCTGCGCACGTCCGTGCGTAACTTCCGGGAGGCCGCGGACGGGGGAAACCTCGACGAGGCCGGGATCGCGCTGCGCACCGCCTGCCGGCAGCTGGACAAGGCGGTAAGCAAGGGCGTCATCCACAAGAACCAGGGCCCGCCGGACGCGCAAGTCGGCGATCGCCAAGCGCTACGCGGAGCTGG
>CAVTGB010000020.1:0-39662 GCA_963734125.1 uncultured Alphaproteobacteria bacterium | reverse complement strand
CTGTTCGAGTCCGCGGTCAAGTTGATTTCGGTCCAGCGGGATTGTCTCTCCCACATTAAGTCCAAGCCAGCGCGCCGCCCTGGCCAGGCCTTCCGAGTGGTATTGGGAAAAATTCGGGAAACCAATTTTCACCCGCGGATCATCCAACCGGACGGATTCGCCATTGGTCCGGACGACGCGTACCGCCCTGAACCAACTGGCAGGCCTTGAACGGCCGGGTGGGACTGGTTTGCCGCGCCTGGTAGTTGGCGGCGATGTCAAGAAAGGCTTCCAAGCGGGTCTGGATGCCGGCGTCCGCCGTATGGGCGTCAATCTCAAGGATCAGGTGGGGTTTTGATCCCATGAATGAAGCCAATATGGATTGCGTGAAAGCATCGATGGTGCAACTGAAATTGCTCACGCACAGCAGGAACAAATTGGGATGCTTTTTCGCACAGGACGGCGAGGCGCTCCGCGACGCCAAGCGCGACGCCACCCTCCTCGCCCTCAAACTCCAGGAAGATGCCGGGATCGACATCCTCAGCGACGGCGAGCAGTCGCGCCAGCATTTCGTCCACGGCTTTCTCGAAGGGATCGAGGGCATCGATTTCGCCCGCCGGGTGCCGATGGGCATTCGCAACAACCGCTACGAGGCGCTGGTGCCGACCGTTACGGGGAAGCTGCGCCGCACTCATCCCGCCCACGCCTGGGAAGCGCGAATCGCGCGCGCCCACACCGGACGCCGCCTCAAATTCACCCTGCCCGGGCCGATGACGATCGCCGACACGGTGGCCGATGCGCATTACGGCGACCGCGCGGCGATGGCGATGGCCTTTGCCGAATTGCTGAACGAGGAGGCACGGGAGCTGGCGGCAATGGGCGTCGACGTCATCCAGTTCGACGAGCCTGCTTTCAACGTCTATCTGAACAAGGTTGCCACCTGGGGCGTCGCGGCGCTGCACCGCGCGATCGAGGGCCTCACCTGCACGACCGCGGTCCATATCTGCTATGGCTACGGCATCCCGGCCAATATCGAGTGGAAGGGGACGCTCGGGCCCGAGTGGCGCCAATACGAGCAGATCTTCCCGGCGCTGGCGGCGAGCCGGATCGATCAGGTCTCGCTGGAATGCGCGGGCTCGCGCGTGCCGGTCGAGCTTTTGGGCCTGCTCCACGGCAAGGACGTCCTCGTCGGCGCGATCGACGTGGCGACGAACGACGTCGAGACCGCGGACGAAGTCGCCGCGACGATCGAACGGGCGCTGCGCTTTATCCCGCCCGACCGCCTCTACCCCTGCACCAATTGCGGCATGGCCCCGCTCGCCCGCGACCTGGCCTACCGCAAACTCGAAGCCCTCACCGCCGGCGCCGCCCTGGTCCGGCGACGGCTGGGGCAATGAATCGGGCCCGCGGTCGTCTCTTCCTGCCCCGGAGCAGTCAACAGCGATGCAGGAGGGTCCTTGGTTATTCGCTCTGCCATCCATACATTTGAGCTCCAACCCTCTTAGTGCCAAAGCACATGTCCCGCAAGTGTCACGGTTATGGGTGTTCGAGCACCGAGCTGATCAAAGCTCATCTAACACCCCGATCGTTTGGCCGGCAGGTGCAAGAGGCAAACAGCCCCAATCTCCTGGTATCGAGAACCCGGTATACCAAAGCGCTTCCGCTTGGCCTATATGACCCCAACATTCTCTGCTCGACGTGCGATGGCCTGCTCAATACCCGATTTGATGATCCCGCTTTTGATCTCCTAAAGGTTTTCTCTTCAGCTCCGAAGAGGATCTTCACAGATCTGGTCAACGCCTATTTCGAGATGGAAGGCGTTGATTGCGATTTGCTTTGCGGTTTCGTCCTATCGATCTTGTGGCGTTACGCGATCAGCATTCTTCCCGACGCATCGGAAGTCAAACTTGGACCTTATCAGGCTCGAGCGCGCGAAGTGCTGTGGGGAGTAAAGCCATTGGCGAGCTTTCCCGAGTTTCAGGTAGTGTGCCAACGGTATACAAAGGGGGCGATAGAAACTGAAAAGATGTATTCGTCTCCGGTAGATATGCGAGATCCGGACTTTAACTCCTATGGCTTTTCGATGCTTGGCTTCCACTTCCTAGCCAAGGTGGATCGTCGACCGTTCCCGTCTTTATATACACCTTATGTGATGAATGGGAGTAGCATGTTGCGGGGCTATTTCGTGGACTTCCATGACACGCCACAAGGCCGAGGGGCGCGCGAGATGCTGGCAGCAGGACGATTGCAGCGTAGAGGCAGGGGGCAGTCTTAATGGCGACCAACTACCTCAAACCGGAGCGCCTCACACTGAAGGCGCATGCCGAATTAACGGAACGATGGGTGCAGGAGCGCATCGCCGACGATCCGTCCATTCTCGGTCTTGGCGAGCTGGTGTTACGCGATAAAGAGCGAATTCAACCACGCGCAGGCCGGCTTGACCTTCTGCTCCAAGACCCTGACGCGCTGCGCCGCTATGAGGTCGAGATACAGCTTGGCGCCACTGATGAGGCACATATTATTCGAACCATTGAATATTGGGACATCGAGCGCAAGAGATATCCACAATATGATCATTGCGCCGTTTTGGTGGCGGAAGACATTACGAGCCGTTTTTTGAACGTGATATCTTTATTTAATGGGACTGTCCCGCTTGTCGCGCTTCAGATGCAGGCGCTAAAGATTGCGGATTATACAACTCTAATCTTCACAAAAGTGATGGATGAGCTGACACGAGGTCTTGTAGATGCGGATGAAGATGCCGCTGCCGCCCCGACGGACCGTGCCTATTGGGAGAGCAAGGGAACCAAAGCAACAGTTGCAATGGCCGATAAGCTGCTCGAAATAGTTCACGAACTTGATCCTGCATTGGCACTCAAGTACAATAAATTCTATATAGGACTCGCGAAAGACGGGCGAGCGAATAACTTCGTCACATTCCGCCCTTTGAAGAGCGGACTTATGCTTGAGATTAAGTTGAAGCAGTCCGACGATCTGCAAGCCAAGATCGATGCCGCTGGCATTGAGGCGCTCAGCTACGACGGGAGATGGGGAAACTACAGACTGCGCTTGACGAAAGACGACGCCAAAAACCACGGCGACGTGTTGCGTGAGCTGATCGGGCTCGCGCAGGAAAGTCGCAGTGGATAGCCGCTCCGCCCACCTTGGCCGCAATGGCCGCTTTGGGTGCGCAGTTGACATTCGAGCGCCCCGACACCGGTGGGCTGCTCCGCTACCCCCTGCTCGCGATGATGAACATCCGGCGGAACGGGAAGAGGGTCCGGCCGTCGGGGCGGCGCGGGTAGGCGGCGTCGACGAGCCTTGTGTAGGCGGCTTCGAACTGGCTGCGTTGGGGTTCGTCGAGCGCGGCGAGGAGCGGGGCGAGCCAGGTCGATTTGGTGTATTCCTTGACCGCGTGCTCGCCGTCGAGGACCTGGAGATATTCGGTCTCCCACATGTCGAGCCGTGCCGCGTGCGGCGCCAACAGGTCGAAATAGAAGGCGGGCTCGGCCACCGGCGCCGGCCGCAACAACGGTTCGAGCCGGGCGCGCCACGGGCCGGCCCGTGCCGCGTCGCCCATCGAGGTATGCGATGGCGCCTCGAAATTGCGCGGGATCTGCACCGCGAACACCCCGCCCGCAGCGAGACTGTCGAACAGCGCGAGGAATAGGGGCGCGTGGTCCTCGATCCAGTGTAAGGCCGCGTTCGAGTAGATGATATCGGCCGGGCGGTCGGGCCGCCACGTTGCGAGATCGGCCTCCTGCCATAGGATCCCGGGGTTTTCGGCCGCCGCCTTCTGCAGCATCTCGGCCGAGGAATCGACCCCGACGATCCGCGCCGCCGGCCAGCGCGCGGCGATCAGCCGGGTGACGTTGCCGGCGCCGGCACCCAGATCGTAGACGGTTTCCGGCGCCTCCTTGTCGATCCGCTGCAACAGATCGAGCGCCGGGCGCAGCCGCGGGCCGGCGAATTTGAGGTACTGGGCGGGATCCCACGCCATGGCGAGGCTATCTGTGGCGCCGTGTCAGTGTGCGTCAGTCGCCGGGGGCGCCGGCCGCGGATTTTGCGGCAATTCCCGCGTCGTCCGCCGGCAGTTCGATTGCGGTGGGGCGCGGCGGCATGAGGACGCGCGCCCTTTGGCGCACACGCGACAAGACGAGGCGGAGCGAGCTCATCACGAGCGCGGCGCGGCCCGGGAATGGGATCACCGCGCGGCGCCGACGCAGCCCGGAGAGCGTCCGTTCGGCGAGGCGATCGGCGCCGACCAGGGCGAGAGGCGGCTCGCGCAATCGGGCGGCGCCGCGAAGCGCGAGGCCGCGCGGCACGACGACGGCAACCGATAAGCCGGCCGGACGCAACCGCCGCCGCAGCCCGGCGCCATAGGCCCGGAATACGCTCATGAGGCGCATCGCCTCTGCCGGCTCGCCCGGCGCCACCCGGCCGGCGAACGGGCTCACCAGGGCGATCGCGCCGCGCCCGCGCCGCCGCATCTTGTCGCCAATCGCCGCGACGATCCCCATCGCGTCGATGATGCAGCGCCCGACCTCAGGCGCATCGAGGGGCTCCCCCGGCGCGCCGGCATGGACCACGAGGGCATCCACGGCGGCCTCGCGATCGAAGGCGGCAAGAGTGTCGGCGAGCATCGCCTCATTGGTCCCGGTGACGCAGAAGGTCTCGACCAGGGCGCCGCGCTGGCGGCAATCAGCGGCCGTGTGTTCGAGCGTCTCGGCGACGCCGCCGATCAGGCACAACCGCACCCCCGGCCCGGCATGAGCCCGCGCCAGCGCGACGCCGATGGCGTCTGAGACGCCGGTCACCACGATGCTGCGGGCAATCGGACGCGGCGGACGCGCGGTAAGATCGCCGGCGCCGAGCGGCGGCAACGGATAGGGCCGCGTTTCCAGCCGCTCGACCATGCTGGCGACCCCATATTCCTGCGCAGGGCGCTCGTAATAGCCGCCCTTGACGTGCGTCGTCCCGATCAGCGCCCGCAGGAAGACCGCCATCAGTTCACGGTCCGGCGGCCGCGGATCGAGCCAGAACGCGTCGAGCGAGGTTTGGCAGGTCAGACCGGCGACGTTGAACACGGCGTTGCCCAGTGCCTTCACGGGCATGCCGTCGCGCAAGGCGGTGATTCCCACCGTGCTGTTGACCGTGACCACCCCGGCGGCACTGCGCAACAGCTCCGGCGGGGTCCCGCCATCGAGCGCTAGGACCTGCCCGGCGGCGACCCGGTACTCCGCGGCCAGCCGCGCGACTAGCCGGCTCCAGCTGATCAGCCCGTTATCGTGCGGGTGAACGACGAAGACGAGCTTCCGCTCGCTGCCGCTGGCGGCAAAGGACGCGATGATCGCGCGCACCGCCTCGCGCAAGTCGCTGAACGGCGAGTGGGCGCGGATCTGAAAGTCGGTCGACAGCTGGAGCGGCACCAGGAAATACGACCGCGGCTCGGCCTGTAGCCGGCGTTTCTCGGCTGCTGTGGCTTGCGCCATCATCAGCTTTTTCGGGCGCGACGACAGCCACCCGGCGTATTCGGCAAACGGATGGCAGGTACTGTGATAGCGGTAGTGCGGATACAGTGGCCGCCCGAGGACGAGCGCCAGATTGTAGGCCACATCGAGCGCCGCGATCAGCCAGAACGGCGTCATGACGCGCGGCCCCGGCTCCGGCTCCGGGAGTTTTGCGGCAAGCGCGTGGATCGCCGCCGGGTCGCTCGGGAACCGCGAATAGGTCGTCATCCCGTCATATTCGAGGGTGATCCAGTCGGGCCGCACATAGCCCAGATCGGTGGCGAAGACGGCAATTCCGCGGGCCCGAGCCTCTTCGGCCGCGACGATGTGATAGGGGCGGCGGTCGCCGTGCACCACCAGATCGGTGATCTGATGCTCATCCAGCATGCTGGCGACAAAACCCCGCCAGTCGGCAAACCGCCCGCGATAATGCGTCGCCGGCAAGCGCCAGAACAGCTGATCGCCAAGATGAAGGTTGATCCGGTGGACCTGGTGGCCGCGCGCGAGCAAGGCACGGCCAAGCCGGTCAAAGCAGCTCGAGATCGGGCCTTGCAGCAACAGAAAGGATCGCCGCCCGTACATCGGTTGCCCGTCTATCTGATACCCCCCGGCCCCGCCCTCGCCAAACGGCGCAACTCGCTCCGCGCGTTCCGCGCCGAGCCATCGCCCGCTCCCCGACAAGACCGATCCCCTATTTTACGAAAGATCGAGGCCGCATTAGCAACCTCGATCATCCATGGCGAATCTTGACCCGATCACCCGCGTTGTCCACGACTTTCTTTGGCGCCACGGTTTTGGCACCTTCACGAATTGTTACTGTCGGTAGCGCGCGTCCCTTCAGATCACCCGGGCGGCGCGCAACGCGGCGATCTCGCCCGGCTCGTAGCCGAGTTCGGCAAGCACCGCGTCGGTGTCGGCACCGAACTGCGGCGGCGGGGTCTCGATCGAGGGTCCGCCATGGGCGAATTTGAAAGCGGCGAGCGGTACCCCGAATCCCCCCTCGATGCCCGGCGTCGACTGATGGTGGTGAAACACCGCGCGGGTCTTGAAATGCGGATCAGCCACCGCCTCGGCCATCGTGCGCACCCGGGCCGCCGGGACATGGCGGGCCTGCAACCAGTTCTCCCACTCGTCGGCGCTGCGGGTTTTGATGATGCCGGCGAGCACCTCGGCTTCGTGCGCGCGGTCGGTTTCGCGTGCTTCATTGTCGGTCTTGACCATGTCGGGGCGCTCCAGCGCCTGCCACAGCCGCTTTTGCTGACCGAGGTTGCTGGCGCCGATCATCAGGAGCCCGTCCTTGGCTTCATAGCAGCTGTTGGTGGCAAAGGGCTGCTTGTTGCCGTGCGGGCGCGGCTCGGCGCCGTTGCGCAGGTACCCGGTGAGGTGGGACCCCATCAGCATCATCGCGACGCCGAGCATCGAGAGGTCGATGTGCTGGCCCTGGCCGGTGCGCTCGCGCTGGAAGAGCGCGCTCGCGAGCGCAAAGGCCGCCATCGTGCCGGTTGCGTAATCGACCGCCGGGGCGCCGAACTTGATCGGGTTGACCTCCTCGGTGCCGGTCATCGCCATCAGCCCCGAGGTAGCCTGGATCACATGATCGTAGGCGGTCTGTTCGCGCCGCGTCCCGTCCTGGCCAAAGGCCGAGATCGAGCAATAGACAAGGCGCGGGTTGATCCGTTGCATCGCCTCATAGCCGAGCCCAAGCGCCGCGAAGGCGCCCGGCCGGAAATTTTCGACCAGCACATCGGCGCCGGCGACCAGCCGCCGCAAAATCTCGCGGCCGCGCTCCTCTTTCAAATCGAGGGTGATCGAACGCTTGTTGGAGCCCTGGGTCAGGAACGAGGTTCCCATCTGGCCGCGATTGAGCGCGCGGTCGGTGCCGCTGCTGCGGCTCTGATCGGGGTCGTCCGGGTGCTCGACTTTGATCACGTCGGCGCCGAGGACGCCGAGCTGATAGGCGGCGAAGGGGCCGGCCAGTACATGGGTGATGTCGATGATGCGGATCCCCTCGAAAGGTCGGGTCATGTCAGGCTCTCCGAGCTGGGTGATGTCGGGCGCGGGCGTCCTCCATCGTCTCACCTGGGCAGCGCCATTGCCAAGCCGCTTGCCGCGAGCGCCAATTGGGCATAGAGAAATTGCTGCTTTGCCGGCAAGGCTTCCGGGGGGATGAGGAGCGGCAGAGGGGGGATAACCGCGGCGCGCGCGGGAGCGCTTGCCGTAATCGCGATTGCGTTTGCGTGTGGCGCCGGCTCGGCGTTGGCCGGCAAGGCGGCGCGGCGGGGCGCGGTGCACGTACGGACGGCGAGCGCGCGAGCGGTGGCGACAGCGGCCGCGGTGGCGAAAGGCCCCCTCGACGCGGAGACTGTATCTTTTGCCGATCCGCAGCGCGCACCGGTGCAGGTGATGCGCGGACCGCGCCAATCGCCGCTATCGCCGCCGCCCGCAGCCCAGCCGCTACACTCGGAACTCGTCAGCTTTGGATCGGGCGAGGGGGCGCACGTAACGGTGCTGCGCAGCGGCCCGGCGAGTTCCGAGCGCGCAGCGGATCCGTCGACGCAGACCCGCAGCGAAACCATCAGCTTCGCCAATCCCCTGCAGCCCGCTGTGACCGTCGTGCGCGGCGCTCCGTCGAGCGACCGGTTCCCGATCGGCCTGTTCGGCTCCGCCAATGGCGGCGAACTCGACCGCATCGCCTTCGCCGTCGACGGCGTCGAATCGCGGCATGGCGCGGACCTGCGCATGTGGCGGCCGGAGCCGGACGGGCCGCAGGGACCGATGCAGGTCAGCGCCGAGGCGGCGTTCGATGTCGGCGGTGGCGACCGCTTCGATCTGCAGCAGAACCGGCTGCTCGGCCGCGCCTATCTGGCCCAGATGTTCCGCCGCTACGGCAACTGGGCGGACGCGCTGGCCGCATATAATTGGGGTCCGGGCAATATGGATCTGTGGATCGCCGGCGGGCGTCGCACCGATGAACTGCCGTTCGATGTCACCCGCTACGTCGCCCGCGTGTTGCGCGACGCCGTGATCACCAGCGCCGCCCGGTAGCGGTCGCCGCCCTTCGGCCTAATCGTGAAATACGACGAGCCACACGGTCGGGGTTGCGGGGTCGGTCCATTCGACCCGGTGGCGTCGGTGCGCGGCGATATCGACGCTATCGCCGGGGTTGAGCACGCGCTCCACCGCCTCATCGGCAAATCTGAGCCGGGCCCCGCCGACGAGCAGCAATACCCATTCGGCCTCTTGCTGGTCGTACCAGAAGCCGGGCGGGCTCGCCTGCCCCAAGGAGACGGTGCGTACGATGCGCAGCCCGGGCCGCGCCGAGAATCGTCTCGCTGACTTCGCCGGCGCGCGCGTCGGGCAGATCGCGCAGCAGGTTCGCCGGTGCCGTCACGTCGCCGCCAGCGCGCCCGCCACCGCGCGGCGCCATCCGGCGTGGCGCTCCTCGCGTTCCGCTTCCGCCATCGCCGGCAGGAACGCGCGCGCCGCCGACCACCGCGCCATCATCTCCGGCGGCGCCGGGCAGAGGCCGCGGGCGAGCCCGGCGACATAGGCTGCACCCCACGCGGTCGTCTCGAGCGACTTCGGCCGCTCGACCCGGACGGCCAGGATGTCGGCGAGGAATTGCATCGTCCACTCGCTCGCCGCCATGCCGCCATCGACACGGATCGTATCGATCTTGAGCCCGCAATCGGCGGTCATCGCTTCGATCAAGTCGCGGGTCTGATAGCCGACCGCTTCAAGGGTGGCGCGCGCAATCTCGTTGAGGCCGCATTCGGCGGTGAGGCCGCAGAGCGTGCCGCGCGCGGCCGGTGCCCAGTGGGGCGCGCCAAGACCGGCGAAGGCCGGCACGAAATAGACGCGCTGGCGCGGGTCGGCGCGCTCGGCCAGGGCCTCGGTCTCCGCGGCAGTCGCGACGGCTCGGAGCCGGTCGCGCAGCCATTGCACCGCGGCGCCGGCGATGAAGATCGAGCCTTCGAGCGCATAGGCGGTCTCGCCCTGGAGGCGGTAGGCCACGGTCGTCAACAGTTTGTGACGCGAGAGGGCCGGCTTCGGCGCCGGTGTTGAGGAGTGCGAAGGCGCCGGTGCCGTAGGTCGATTTGACCATGCCCGGGCGGAAGCAGGTCTGGCCGATCAGCGCCGCCTGCTGGTCGCCGGCCACCCCGGCGATCGGGACCTTATCGCCGAAGAGGCCGGCATCGGTCGCGGCGAAATCGCCGTCGGTGTCGCGGATTTCGGGCAGCACCGCGCGCGGGATGGCGAAGGCGGCGAGAAGATCGTCGTCCCAGGCGAGGCGCCTCAAATCGAACAGCATCGTCCGCGCGGCGTTGGTGACGTCGGTGGCGTGCCGCGATCCGCCGGTCAGCCGCCACAGCAGGAAACTGTCGACCGTGCCGAATAGGATGTCGCCATTGCGGGCGCGTTCGCGCAACCCCGGAACTGCGTCGAGCAGCCAGCGGATTTTCGAAGCGGAGAAATAGGGGTCGATGACGAGCCCGGTCCGCGCCGCGACCCGATCGGCAAGGCCGGCGGCGCGCCAGCCTTCGCAAATCTCGGCGGTGCGGCGGTCCTGCCAGACGATCGCGTTATATACCGGGCGGCCGGTGGCGCGGTCCCACAGCACCGTCGTTTCGCGCTGGTTGGTGATGCCGATTGCGGCAATCGGGTGACCCTCGGCGGCTCCGATCGCCTCGCGGCAGGTCGCCACCACCGCCTGCCAGATCTCCTCCGGGTCGTGCTCGACCCAGCCGGGGCGCGGATAGATCTGGCGCAACGCGATGCGTGCGGTATGGCGCACCGCGCCCACGGCGTCGAACAGGATCGCTCGGGTACTGGTCGTGCCCTGGTCGATCGCCAACAGGTAATCCGGCCCGCTCATCTCCCCTCCGGGATGGCGGCTCAATAGATGACGACGCTGCGGATCGATTCACCGGCGTGCATCAGCTCGAAGCCCTGGTTGATGTCGTCGAGCGCCAATGTATGGGTGATCAGTTCGTCGATCTTGATCTTCTTTTCCATGTACCAATCGACGATCTTCGGCACATCGGTGCGGCCGCGCGCGCCGCCGAAGGCGGTGCCCTTCCACACCCGGCCGGTCACCAGCTGGAACGGCCGCGTGCTGATCTCCTGGCCCGAGGCAGCGACCCCGATGATGGTGCTCACCCCCCAGCCGCGATGCGTGCATTCCAACGCCTGGCGCATCGTCGACACATTGCCGATGCATTCGAAACTGTAATCGGCCCCGCCCTTGGTGAGGTCGACCAGATAGGGCACGAGGTCGCCTGCAACCTCGCCCGGGTTGACGAAATGGGTCATGCCGAAGGCTTCGGCGAGCGCGCGGCGGCGCGGGTTGATGTCGACCCCGACGATCATGTCGGCCCCGACCATCCGGCAGCCCTGCACGACATTGAGGCCGATCCCGCCCAATCCGAAGACGACGACCCGCGCGCCGGCTTCGACGCTGGCCGTGTTGATGACGGCGCCCAACCCGGTCGTCACCCCACAGCCGATATAGCAGACCTTGTCGAACGGCGCGTCCTCGCGGATTTTCGCTACCGCGATCTCAGGCAAGACGGTGAAATTGGAAAAGGTCGAGGTGCCCATGTAATGGTGCAGCATCGTGCTGCCGATCGCGAACCGGCTGGTGCCGTCGGGCATCACGCCCCGGCCCTGCGTCGCACGGATCGCGGTGCAAAGATTGGTCTTGCGCGACAGGCAACTCTCGCACTGCCTGCATTCGGGGGTGTAGAGCGGGATCACGTGGTCGCCCTTTTTGAGGCTGGTCACCCCGGGCCCGACATCGACGACGATGCCCGCCCCCTCGTGCCCGAGAATCGCCGGGAACAGGCCTTCGGGATCGGCGCCCGACAATGTGTAGGCGTCGGTGTGGCAGATCCCAGTCGCTTTCACCTCGATGAGCACCTCGCCCGCTTTGGGGCCATCGAGCCGCACCGTCTCGATCGACAAGGGCTGGCCGGCCTGGTGGGCGACGGCCGCGCGCGTTTCCATTGATCCCTCCGGTTGGAATGCGGCCCATCGGCCGCACGCGGGCCCGATTATGTCGAGGATGATCGCACCATGTCGACATGCGACACGCCGTAATCGTCGTAGGGCGCAGAGGTGACGCGGAAACCGACGGTTTCGTAGAACCGCGCCAAGTAGGCCTGAGCGCTGAGCGTGATCGCACGATCCGGGTGATCCTGGCGGCAGCGGGCCAACGCTTCATCGATCAGCCGCCGGCCAAGCCCCTTGCGGCGCAGCGCCGCGGCAACCGCGACCCGGCCGATCGCGACGCGCTTGTCGTCGGCGAACGGGATCAGCCGCAGATAGCCGGCGAGCATCGCCATCGACCCGCAGCAGCAAATGCTGCGCGCCGCTGATCCTGCCCGTCGAGGTCGGGATACGGGCGACGCCTGCTCGACGACAAAGATCGCCTGGCGAAAGCGCAGCACCTCATAGAGGAGCGCGGTGGACAGATCGCCGAAGCTCACCCAATGGAGCTTCGCCCGCTCGTCAATCTCCACGCCGCCCTCCGCCCTATTTCGGTCTATAGTCGCCAGGCTCGATCCTGCCGCGACGGAGGCGTCGATGGAACCGCGCGATTATGGCCCGTTCCCCTATATCCCGATCAACGACCGGCCGATCCTCAAATGGCCGAACGGCGCCCGGCTCGCGGTGTGGATCGTCCCCAATATCGAGTTCTTTCCGCTCAGCATCGGCATCCCCGGCAGCCCCTACGACAGCCGCGTGCCGGCGGCGCCCACGGTGCGCGCCTGGGCGCAGCGCGACTACGGCAACCGGGTCGGCATCTGGCGGATGATGGAGGTGCTTGCAAAAGCACAAGATCCGCGCCTGCGCCAACCTCAACAGCGACATCTGCGACCACCATCCGCAGATCGTAAAGGCCGCGGTCGAACTCGGCTGGGAGATCCTCGGCCACAACGAAACCAATTCGCGCTGGCTTAACGTGATGGAGCCGGCGGAGGAGCGCCAGTCGATCGCCCGAACGCTGTCGAAGATCGCCGCGCTCGCCGGCAAGAAGCCGGTCGGCTGGCTCGGCTCCGGGCTCGCCGAGACCTGGCATACCCTCGACTATCTGATCGAGGAGGGCTGCCTCTATGTCGCCGACTGGGTCAATGACGACCAGCCCTATCTGATGGATGTCGGCTGGCCGGCGCCTCGTCTCGATCCCCTATTCTTACGAGATCAACGATTCGCCGTTCCTTCACACCCGGAACGGCACGATCGACCAGTTCGTCGCGGCGATAAAGCGCCAGTTCGACACGCTCTATGCCGAGGGCGCGCAATCGGGCCGGGTCATGGCGATCTGTCTGCATCCCTATCTGATCGGCGTGCCGCACCGCATCCAGGGGCTCGACGAGGCGCTCTCCTACATCGCCGCGCACGACGGCGTGTGGTTCGCCACCGGGGAGGAGATCGTGCGGACCTGGCTCCAATCGGGCGCGACGTTTTGAGGCCGCCGATTACCCTCAACGGTCGCGCCTACCGCCTGCCGTCGCGCCCGACCGTGGTGATCTGCGCCGATGGCTGCGACCCCGCCTATATCGACGCGGGGCTGGCGGCCGGGGTGTTGCCGACCGTGGCGCGCTGGCGCGAGAGCGGGTTTTACGCGCTCGCCGATGCGGTGATGCCGACCTTCACCAACCCCAACAACCTCTCGATCGTCACCGGCGCGCCGCCTTCGATCCACGGCATCGCCGGCAATTTCGCGCTCGACCGCGAGAGCGGCGCCGAGATCATGATGACCGATCCCGCGATGGTGCGCAGCCAATCCATCCTAGCGCTGATGTCGCAGGCCGGCGTGGCGACCGCGGCGATCACCGCCAAGGACAAATTGCGCCGCATGCTCGGGAGCGGCCTCGATGTCGGGGCTGGCGGCATCTGCTTTTCCTCGGAACAGGCCGATCGCTGCACCGTGGCCGAGCACGGCATCGAGGGCGTCGAGGGGCTGGTCGGACGCCGGTGCCCGGACATGTATTCGGCCGATCTGTCGCTGTTCGTGCTCGATGCCGGTATCCGTCTGGTCGAGCAGCAGCGCGCCCAGCTCCTCTACCTATCGCTGTCGGATTACGTACAGCACGGCCACGCCCCCGAGGAACCCGAGGCGCTCCAATTTCATCGCGCCCTGGACGAGCGTTTGGCTCGGCTGGAGGAACTCGGCTGCGTCGTCGCCATGACCGCCGACCACGGCATGAACGACAAGGCGCTCCCCGACGGGCGCCCGCATGTCCTCTTCCTCGAAGACATCCTCAACGCGCGCTTCGGTAAGGGCGCGGTGCGGGTCATCTGCCCGATCACCGACCCGTTCGTGCGTCACCACGGCGCGCTCGGCTCGTTCGTTCGGATCTATCGCAACAAAACCGATGCGCCGTCGGCGGCCCTGATAGAGGCGGTGCGCGCGCTCCCCGGTATCGCTGGGGTGCTGACCCGCGAGGAGGCCGCCCTGCGCTACGAGCTGCCGCTCGACCGCGAGGCCGATTTCGTGGTGACCGGCGACCGCAACACGGTGATCGGCGCCCGCGCGGCCGATCATGATCTGTCGGCGCTCTCTGGGCATCGGCTGCGCTCGCATGGCGGGGAATGCGAGCAGGTGGTGCCGTTTCTCTTGTCGCACCAGCTGAGCCAAGATTACCTTCGCCTGGCGCGGTCCCAAAGGCTGCGCAACTTCGCGATCTTCGAGTTCGCGCTGAACGGGGTGGCGCCATGATCGCACGACCCTTGATCGCACGACCCA
The DNA here is from genome assembly GCA_963734125.1 of uncultured Alphaproteobacteria bacterium. Lineage (GTDB taxonomy): Bacteria > Pseudomonadota > Alphaproteobacteria > ATCC43930 > CGMCC-115725 > DATARH01. The sequence goes on along the minus strand of CAVTGB010000020.1, from coordinate 25,421 downwards.
CCGGCCCCCGGGCCGTCATCGTGATCTGCGACAGTCTGCGGCGGGACCTGATCGATCCCGCTTCGACGCCGTTTCTCGCCGAGTTGTCGGAACGCGCCGCCTCCTATGCCGCGCATCGCAGCGTCTTTCCGTCGACGACGCGGGCGAGCGCCGCCTCGATCGCGACCGGCTGCCTGCCGGCGCGCCACGGCCTCCTCGGCAACACGATGGCGCTCGACGAGGGCGAGGGCCTCATATGCCGCTCGGCCGGCCACCCCGATTTCCCCGACCGTCTGCGCCGTGCGACCGGCCGCACGCTGCGGGTGCCGACCTTGGCCGAACGGCTGCGCTGGCACGGCGAGAGTTCGATCTCGTGCGCCAATGTGTCGCCCGGTGCGGCCTATTTCCAGGACCCCGACGGGCATGGCTATGTCTATCACGCAGCCGGCAGCTATGGGCCGGGGCGCCGGCCGGTCGACGACCCCGCCAGCGCCGCGCTCAAGAAGGGGCTGGCCGGCGACCGCGCGATGACCGAGCGGTTCTGCGCCGAGATCCTCGACGAGCGCGCCCCCTCGCTCGCCATCATGTGGCTGTCGGAGCCCGACTATACCGGCCATCACGCGCCGCTCGGCTCGCCCGAGCATAAGACAGCGATCGCCGGCGCCGACCAATGCGCGCGCCAGGTCTTCGAGACGGTCCGCCGGCTCGATCCCATGGGCGAGGACATCCTCTTCATCGCCGGCTCCGACCACGGCATGGAAACGGTCGCCAGGGCGATCGATCTCGATCAGCTCCTGGTGGCGGCGGGGCTGAAGGAGGGGCCAGGGTCGCATGATGTCGTCGTCGCACCGAACGGCACGGCGGCGACGATCTATTTCGCCGAGCCCGACGGCGATCTCGCGCCCCGGGTCGCGCGCTTCCTGTCCGGCGAGAATTGGGTGGGCGAAGTGTTCGCTGGCGACCGGCTCGCGGCGGTCGGACTGCCGCGCAACACGGCGATGCGGGTGGCGCTGACGCTGGCCGGCGAGGACCGGACAAATCCGCACGGGGTGCGGGGTTATTGCCCGATCGTGCAGGATCCCGCCGACAACGAGAGCAAGATCGGCTTTGGCCAGCATGGCGGGCTCGGCCCCAACGAGCAGCGGCCGTTTCTGATGATCGAGGGCGGCGGGTTCGCCTCCGGCATGCGGCATCAGCCAACCTCGCTCGTCGACATCGCGCCGACCGTGCTGCGTCACCTGCGCATGGATCACGACGACATGGACGGCAGCGCGCTGGCGCGTGACGCGGGCTGATCGTGGCTCGCTCGAATCGCGGGCGTCCGGTTCGCCCTGCCCCGCCCCTCCCGCCCCCGCAAGCGCGGGACGCTCGGCGGGGAGGCGGGCCAGAGCGCCCGCGAGCCATCGAGAAACCCGCGGGCAGCGCGGCGGAGGTGTTCCGCGTCTTTCTGCGCCTCGGGCTGACCAGCTTCGGCGGGCCGGTCGCGCATCTCGGCTATTACCGCGCCGAACTCGTCCAGCGCCGCAAATGGCTCGACGAAGCGGCCTTTGCCGACATCGTCGCGCTCTGCCAGTTCCTGCCCGGGCCGGCATCGAGCCAGGTCGGGATCAGCATCGGCATCCTGCGCGCCGGCCTCTCCGGAGCGCTCGCCGCCTGGCTCGGCTTCACGATGCCGTCGGCCATCGCGATGATCCTCTTCGGCTACGGGGTGACCCGGTTCGGCGATCTCTCGCACGCCCCCTGGCTGCATGGCCTCAAGATCGTCGCCGTCGCCGTCGTCGCCCAGGCGGTATGGGGGATGGCGCGGAGCCTCGCGCCCCGATAAGGGCAAACCTTTGCAAGCGGGCCAGCGTCGCGGTCGGCGCGGCGATCCTGGCGCTCGCGGTGCCCTCGGCGGCGGGCCAGGTCGGTGCGATCGCTGCCGGCGGGCTGATCGGCTGGGGGTTGCTCGCCAACAGCGCCTCAGCCCAACCCGGCGCACCGCTCGCCGTGCACCTGCCGCGGAGCTGGTCGATCGCCGCCGCGATCCTGTTTTTCGGGCTCTTGATCGGGTTGCCGCTCGTTGCCGCGGCGGTGCCGGCACAGCCCGTGAGGATGTTCGATTCATTCTATCGGTCGGGCGCTCTCGTGTTCGGCGGCGGCCATGTCGTGTTGCCACTGTTGCAGGCCGCGGTGGTGCCGCCGGGCTGGGTGTCCAACGATGCGTTCCTCGCCGGCTACGGTGCGGCGCAGGCGGTGCCGGGGCCGCTCTTCACGTTCTCGGCCTATCTCGGCACGGTGATGGGGCCGGCGCCCAATGGTTGGGCCGGCGGCCTCCTCTGTCTCGTCGCGATCTTCCTGCCGTCGTTTCTCCTCTTGATCGGCGTGTTGCCGTTCTGGGAGAGCCTGCGGCGCCGGCCGGCCGTGCAATCGGCGCTGCGCGGTGTCAACGCGGCGGTCGTCGGCCTCTTGCTCGCCGCGCTCTACCGGCCGGTGTGGACGAGCGCGATCTTCGGCCCCGCCGATTTCGCCCTCGGCACGGTGGCGTTCCTCTTGCTTGCATTGTGGGCGGTGCCGCCGTGGCTCGTCGTGGTTCTCGGCGCATTGGCGGCGAGCGCAGTCGCGATGGTATAGAAATCATCCGCAGTGCTTGCGGCGAGGGCTGCCCCATGACGATCACCCTGTACGACTTGGCCGGCATGGAAGCGGAGCGCCGCTTCAGCCCGTTCTGCTGGCGCGCCAAGATGGCGCTGGCGCATAAGGGGCTCGCGGTTGACACCGTGCCGTGGCGCTTTACGGAGAAGGAAAAGCTGCCGCAACCCAACGCCGGCCGGGTCCCCGTGATCGTCGATGGCGAAACGGTGGTGCACGATTCGACGGCGATTGCCGATTACCTCGAGGAGCACTATCCCGACCGGCCGTCCTTGTATGGCGGCACGGTCGGCCGCGCACTGGCGCGCTTTATTCAGAACTGGACCGAAACGGTGCTGCAACCGGGGCTCATCCGCTTGGTCCTCCTCGACATCTATCGCCACATCGGGCCTGCCGATCAGGCGTATTTCCGCGAGCGATCGCGAAAAGCGGTTCGGCATGACGCTCGAAGCCTTCGTCGGCGACCGGGAGGCGCGGCTGCCGCAATTCCGCGCCAGCCTCGACCCGTTGCGGCGCACGGTCGAGCGCCAGAATTTCGTGTCGGGCGAGGCGCCGCTCTATGCCGATTACATCGTCTTCGGTGCCTTCCAATGGGGCCGCGCGATCAGCGATTTCGACGTGCTCGCGGCCGACGACCCGGTGCGCACCTGGCGCGGGCGCATGCTCGATCTGTTTGGCGGGCTGGCCCGCCGCGCCCCGGCCTACGGCAGCTGAACCCGGCCTGCGGCAGCTGAACATGGATACTACCGTCGCGATCGCCACGCTCGCGCTGGTCGCTGCACGCCTTGTCGGCGGTGGTCTGGGTCGGCGGCATGTTCTTCGCGCTGCTGGTGCTGCGGCCCGCGACGGCGGCCGCTCGAACCGGGGCCGCGGCTCCACCTGTGGTCGCGCGTGCTGGAGCGGTTCTTTCGCTGGGTGTTCGCCGCGATCGTGCTCCTGTTGGCGAGCGGCTACGGCATGATTTTCGGGGTTTATGCCGGGTTTCGCGGCATCGGCCTGCACATCAACCTGATGCAGGGCCTCGGCATCATCATGATGCTGTTGTTCTTCCACCTCTATTTCGCCCCGTGGCGGCGCTTCCGCGCGGCGATGGCCCGGCAGCGATGACCCGGCGGCCGCCGGGCCAGCTCAACCAGATCCGCGTGATCGTCACGATCAACCTAATTCTCGGCCTCGTCACCGTTGCCGTGGGCAGCAGCGGCCGATACTGGGGCTGATGCCTTGGCGCCCTGCGCGCCGCGACCGCCAGGCCTGCGGGTCGATCGGCTTCAGATGAGCGGCCATCGAGGTCTTGCCGTCGGCGGCGATCCAGGTTGCGCGCCGAGCCCGCCATCCTGGCGCGGGCGAAAGCGCAGCGTGCTTTTGCCCTTCTCCTCGAAGACAAAATTGTCATCGACGATGCGGCCCTTGCGCCGGCGACCAGGCGGCCGGATAGGCGCCGTCGATGCTCGGCCCGATGGCATAGACCGCGGTGAGGTTGTCGCCATGCACCGTTTCGACCCCGAGCAGAACCTCGCGGCCGTTCGGATAAAATCCGTACCAGACCTCGCGAAACCCGCGCGGCGCCTTGGCGCTGTCGGCGGCCGCTCCCGAGCCGGTCGGCGCCGCCGCTGGCGCCGCCGCCGCTTCGAGGTGCGGGCGCGCCTCGGCCAATTCGGGCGGCAATTTCAGTTCGGCGCTCGGCGTCGTCCCCCAGTGCGGCGAGCAGACCAGTTCGCCCGACAGTTTCCGATCATCGGCAAACTCGCGGATGCAGCCGCCGAAGCGCCGCAGGAACGCCCCGCTCGACGACGCCCAGTGACCGGTCAGAAAGGCCGGCTGATCGACGACGGCGTAACCCAAACCGCGCTGCGCCAGGATCTCGCGCGAGCGATCGCCGCGTCCGCCCGGATCGAAATCGTCGCCATGGAAATAGAACACCATGATTCGGGCACGCTTCACCCGCTTCCAACAGTGGATAGAGCTTGGTCGCGTTGAGCCGCCAGCTGTCATGGAAATCTTCGAAGTCGCCGTAGGCCGCCGGCGCGGTCGCGATCACCGCGTCGACATCGGCGGAGGCGTCGGCGGCCATCAATGACAGAAACGCGCCGAAGGACTGGCCGGCGAGGACGACCTGCTTGTAACCCTTGTGCTTGAGCTCGGCCGCATAGTCGACCAGATGCCCGGTGCTGTCGTCCAAATTGTCGCCGCGGCTCAGTCGGTCGAACCGCAGCACGTCCCAGCCATTGTCGCGCAAGACCTGCAGATAGGCCGGCGTCGGCGCCTGCGAATCCTCGGCGTCGATCGAGCGGCCGTGGCTCCACACGACGACGCCTTTGGCCTGGGCGGGGCCGACAGCCGGCTCGGGAAACGCCGGGTCGAGCCCGAGCGCCAAGGCCGGAGCTGACGCCAACAAGGCGGCGCTCAGCAGCAGGCCGGTCAGCAATTTGGGCAAGGCTTGCCTCATCCGCGCGATCCCCCCTTGCTGTTCGCAGACGGATTAACGCGGAGAGTTTAACAAAAAATGTTTTTTTGTGTCACTTCGTAACGATGCGGCGATCGGTTTTCTGCGACGCTCCAAAGCCGCAGAAACGCTTGCTTTGACGAAGTCTTGCGATCTGCGACCAACTGGCGCAGACCAACAACGCTATCTATATCGATACTATTCGCGTTGAACGCTCATCAACACGATTGCCGCGAGCAATACGCCGATTGCTTCCGTTCCCATGGCGACCTGGCCGAGAATCATGCTGAGGAGGGTGCAAACGACGGTCGCGGATCCGATCAGCATCGGCATGGCGGCGATCCCATATGGCATGCAGGGGGTTGACGGAACGGGCGGCGCAGCGTTGTAACGAGCAGGGACGCGGTTTATTCCCGCGCCGGGAAAGCGAGACGCCGATGCCGGTACTTTATGTCGCACGCAGCGCCAAGCTCGCCCGCTGGTCGAGCGATGTCGGGTTCGGCAAGCACCTCTACAAACTGGGGGTCTCTGAGGATGACCCGAAGGCGCTGGCCGCCGCCGGATGGGCCGGCGAAGCCGATTGGAAGATCGTGCGCAGCGAGAATGTCGAGGGGCTGAGCGAAGCCGAAGTAAACCAGCGCCTCGCGCGCAAGGAAAAGATGATCGACCCGAACCTCTATCCCAAGCTCAAAGGGGCGCAGGGCGTGTTCCGGGTTTCGCCCGAGCATGTCGAAAACCACATCATCGTGTCGCGCGCCCTTGCGGGCGACAGCGACCGCCGCGACATGCGGCTGACACCCGCCGATTTCGCCGCCTATCTTGTTCACAACGCGACGCGGTAGCGCGGCTCCCCTGGACCACTTACGCCGCGGTGGGCTTGACCTTGTCGCGGATCGCGGCGAGGGCATCGGGGGTGTCGACGTCGACAAGGACGCCGTCCGAGTCCATCTCGACCTCGCAGACGAGGTCGGCATGCTCGCCGATCAGGTGCTTGGCGCCGACATCGCCGGCCAGTTCGGCCATGTCCGGGAAGAAGCGGCGGGCCCACAAGACCGGGTTGCCGCGTTTTCCCCGGCGGGTCGGCACGATGATCGAGCGCCCTTCCAGCGGGTTGAACGCGGCAATCAGCCGATCGAGGTCGCGGCCCGTCACCAGCGGCATGTCGCCGAGACAGACGACGACCCCATCGATGTCGGGCGGCAATGCGGCAAGGCCGCCCTTCAACGAGGTCGACAGCCCCCCGGCGAAGTTGGGGTTGCGCACCCGCTCGACCGGCAGGCGCCCGAGTGCGGCGTCGACGGCATCCGCCTCATTGCCGAGCACGGCGACGATCGGGCGGGCATGCGAGGAGAGGAGGCGCTGCGCCGTGCGGGCGACCATCGGGCGGCCGTCGATCTCGGCCAAGAGCTTGTTCGTCCCCATCCGCCGCGACTCGCCGGCGGCCAAGAGGAGCGCGGCGATGCGCGGGCCGGGGGCGGGTTTCTCGACCACTGTCTCAACCGGCGCCGGGCTCGCCGCAGCGCGCGGCAGCGGGCGCGAGGGAATTTCGGCGAGGAGGCCGCCGGCACCCATCTGCATGATCTCGCGGGGGCCAACCGGCACGCCGGCGACGAGACGCTCCAGCACCCAGTCGAAGCCGTTCATCTTCGGCGAGCGGGCGCAGCCCGGCAGGCCGAGCACCGGCGTTTCACCGAGATGGCACAGCAGCAGCATGTTGCCGGGATCGACCGGCATGCCGAAATGGTCGATCTGTCCCCCGGCGGCAACGACAGCCTGCGGGATCACGTCGCGCCGATCGACAATCACCGAGGCACCGTGCACGAATACCATATCTGCGCCGTTAGCCACGGCGGCCGCTATGCGTGGGGCGAGATCGGCTGCTTCATGGTCGCAACGTTCGTCGGAGGCGAGCGTGCAGCCGAGTGCAGCAAGCCGCGCCCGGGTGACCTCGGCGGTCTTGTCGAGGATTGATTCCTTGAACCCGGGGAGCCGGGTCTGGATCAGCGCCACCCGGCGCGGCACAAACGCGGCAACGCGCAATAGCTTCTGGCCGTGCGCGGCGAACGCGGCGGCCGCCTCGACCGCCGCTTCTGGCACGGCGAACGGGATGATCTTGACGGTCGCGACCATCTGGCGCGGCTCGACCACGGCAAAGGGCGGGAGCGTCCCCAGGGTCACCGCTTCGTCGACCGAATTCAGCCGGTCGAGGCGGTCGCGGTCGACGACGAAAATTCCCTTCGCCTCGGCATAGAGGTTGGCGCGGCCGGTAAAGGCCGGCGCCGTCGCGATGCTCTCCCCGGCGGCGGCGGCGGCGATCCGGGTAGCTGCCGCGTCCTCGCGCAGGTCGCCGGGGTCGAGCCGGGCCGCCACGACATGGTCGAGCCCCGCTTCCCTGAAGAGCGCGAGATCGGCCGGCGACAGGACGCGGCCTTTCTTCAATACCGCACTGCCGAGCCTTTGACTGTGCGCCAGAATCGCGCCGTCGGCTTGGTCGAGCGGAATTTTACCGAATTTCATGCTACATCCAGATGTTCACGCCGCCTCGGCCTTGGGCGCCGCGGCGTCGCCCTTGCGCAACACCTGGGTCATCTCGGCGAGGATCGAGACGGCGATCTCGGCCTGCGACACCGCCCCGATCGGCAGCCCGATCGGCCCGTGGATGCGGGCGAAGTCGGCTGCACCAAAACCGAGTTCGGCGAGGCGATCGAGGCGACGCGCGTGGGTGCGCTTGGAACCGAGGGCGCCGATGTAGAAGCATTCGGAGCGCAAGGCGACAGCGAGCGCCGGATCGTCGAGCTTGGGGTCGTGGGTCAAGGTCACCACCGCCGAGCGCTGATCCGGCTTCAATCGCAGGAGTGCCTCGTCCGGCCATTCGGTGGTCAATTCGACCCCGGGGAAGCGCGCCTCAGTGGCAAAGGAGCCGCGCGGATCGATGACCACGGTTTGATATCCGGTCAACGCCAGCATCTGCGTCAGCGGCTGGGCGATGTGCACCGCGCCCACGACGAAACAGCGGATCGCCGGGCTGAACACCTGGATGAAGACGCGGCCCTCTGGAGTGTCGAGTGTCAGCGTGCGATCGGCGCGCAGAGCCTCGACCATCGCCGCGCGCTGCGCGTCGTCGAGGGCGAGGGCGCCCTCGAACCGGCCGCCGTCGAGCAGCAGTTGTGCGCCGCTCGCCAGATTGGTGGCGAGCGCGACCGCGCGGGCCTCGCGCTCGGCGGCGATCACCCGCTCCAGGTATTCGGCCTTCATTCGACGCGCTCGACAAAAATCTCGATCTTGCCGCCGCACGCGAGGCCGACTTCCCACGCCTGGTCGTCGGTGACGCCGAAATCGAGGAGGCGCGGTTTGCCGTCCTGGATCACCGCCTGCGCCTCGCCGACGACCGCGCCCTCGACGCAGCCGCCCGAGACCGAGCCGACAAAGGCGCCATCGTCGGCAACCGCGAGCTTGGCGCCGGCCGGCCGGGGCGACGACCCCCAGGTCTTGACCACCGTCGCCAGCGCGACCCCCCGGCCCGCCTCGCGCCAGCGCGCCGCCTGCTGCAAAATTTCCGTCGTGTCGCTCATTCTACTTCCCTCACTCTTCGTCCCGCGGGCCGTAGGTTTCGCGCGCCATCGCCGCCGCGCTCTGCCGTTGCGCCGCCCGGCTGATCACCTCGACCAGCGTCTCCAGGCTCTCCAGATTATGCACCGGGCGGAACTCGTCGACATAGGGGAGCATCGCCTTCATCCCCAATGATCTTGGTTCGAACCCTTCGTAACGCAACAGCGGATTGAGCCAAATCAACCGGCGGCAGGAGCGGTGCAACCGGTCCATCTCGTGAGCGAGCCCGGTCCCGGCATCGCGGTCGAGCCCATCGGTGATCAGCAGCACGACCGCCCCCTGGCCGAGCACGCGGCGCGACCACAGCTGGTTGAATTCGGCGACCGAATGGCCGATCCGGGTGCCGCCGGACCAGTCGATGACCGCCTCGGCGACGCGGTCGAGCGCGAGGTCGACGTCGCGATGGCGCAGATAGCGGGTGATGTTGGTCAGCCTGGTGCCAAAGACAAAGGTGAAGACGCGGTCGCGGTCATTGGTGATCGAATGCATGAAATGGAGGAAGACGCGGCTATAGCGGCTCATCGAGCCGGAGATGTCGCAGAGGACGACGAGCGGCGGTGGCCGCGTGCGGCGGCTCTTGCGCTTGAGTTCAATGAGACCGCCCGAGCGCAATGCCGCGCGCAGCGTGGCGCGCATATCGGCGCGGGCGCCGCGGGGATCCTTTGCAAAGCGCCGGGTCGGCACGTCCATGATCGGCAGGCGCATCCGCGCGATCGCCGCCTTGGCGCGGGCGAGCTCATCCAATGACATCTTCTCGAAATCCATCGCGTGCAACTGCTCCCTATCGGAAGCGGTCATCGCCGCGTCGATCTCGAATTCGGTTTCGCCCGTCTCCTTCGCCTCCCGGTTGGGGTGCAGCGCCTCGGCGAGGCGGCGCAGCATCTCGGTCCCCTCCTCCTGCGGGATGTCGATGTTGAGCTGGGGGAGGACCAGCGCCAGCATCTTTTTCAGGAGCTCGGGATTGCGCCAGAAGACGTGGAAGGCCTGGTCGAACAGGACCCGCTGGTCGGCCCGGTTGACGAGGACCGCATGCAATGTCCAGTAGAAGTCGCGCCTGTCGGTGATGCCGACCGCCTCGACCGCGGCGACCGCGTCGAGCACCTTGCCCGGTCCGACCGGCAGCCCCGCCGCCCGCAGCGTCCGGGCGAAATGCATCAGATTGGCGAGGAGCCGCCCGTCGGATGAGGGTGTAGCTGCGGGTGCGATCGACAATGCTCAGATCCCGCGGGATTGCTTCGTCGCTCCGCTCCTCGCAATGACACCTCCGGCGGTCATTGCGAGCGCAGCGAAGCAATCTCGTGCCAATTATGCCTCTCTAGGGGCGGCGGCGATCTCGGCCTTGACTTGCTCCAGGAGCTTGGCGGCTTCGCTGCCCTGGATGCGGGCGATGTCGTCCTGGTATTTGAGGAGCACGCCCAGCGTGTCGTTGATCGCTTCCGGCGTCAGTTCGAGCGCGTCCAATTGCATCAGCGCTTCCGCCCAGTCGATCAACTCGGCGATGCCGGGCAGCTTGAACAAGTCCATCTTGCGGAGCTTCTGGACGAATTCGACGACCTCGCGCGACAAGGCGGCGCTCGCCCGCGGTGCCTTGCGGTGTAAGATTTCGAGTTCGCGCTCGGCGTTCGGGTAATCGACCCAATAATAGAAACAGCGGCGCTTCAGGGCGTCGTGGATCTCGCGGGTGCGGTTCGAGGTGATGACGACGATCGGCGGCGCTTCGGCGCGAATCGTGCCGATTTCGGGGATCGTCACCTGGAAATCGGAGAGGAGTTCGAGGAGATAGGCCTCGAACGGCTCATCGGTGCGGTCGAGTTCGTCGATCAGGAGGACCGGCGCGCCGCCCAACTCCGGCTCCAACGCCTGCAACAGCGGCCGCTTGATCAGGAAACGGTCGGAGAAGATCGTGCTCTCGATCTCGCTGCGGTCTTCCTCGCCCGCCTCGGCGAGGCGGATCTCGATCATCTGGCGGGCGTAATCCCACTCGTAGACCGCGGAAGCAACATCGAGCCCCTCATAGCATTGCAGGCGGATGAGGCGGCGCTGCAGCGCGCTCGCCAGCACCTTGGCGATCTCGGTCTTACCAACCCCGGCCTCGCCCTCGAGGAACAACGGGCGCTTCAAATGCAGCGCGAGGTGCACCGCCGTTGCCAGCGAACGGTCGGCGACGTAATCGGCGCTCCCCAACATGTCGAGGGTGTCGCCGACGGATTTAGGCAGGTCGGTCATGAGGAGTGCGCATCCACTAGAGATCCCGATCGCAACAAAATCCCTCTCCCGACGGGAGAGGGGGAATGAGCAACGCGAACCGGGCGGGCCCCGGCGCGCGTTCTCCAGACGCAAGATATCTAATCGCTCCGCCGCAGCCGCGCCACCCCCGGGATTGCAGTTCCTCGCCGGGCGCTTACCTGAGAGTGTCGCGACCCGTTTGTGTCATCCCGGCGAAAGCCGGGATCCATGTCTACCGTGGATACCGGCCTTCGCCGGTATGACAAATTGTGGGCGGGGAGGATTGCCCAGATGCCCGATTTGTTGCTCCGAGACGTGCCGCAGCACGTCATCGATGCATTGAAACGCCAAGCAGCGGCCCACGGACGCAGCGCGGAAGACGAGCATCGCAGCATCCTCGAAACGGCGCTTCGCGCCGGATTTTGGGAACGCGCCGCCGTACTGCGAGAGGAGACGCGGGGCCGCATTTCGGGCGACTCCACAGATTTCATTCGCCAGGATCGAGACGACCGTTGACGATTGTCATCGTGGCCGCGGGGCCGTCACTTATTCGATCACCTCGTCGGCGCGGGCGAACAACAGCGGTGCTATCGTGATACCGAGCGCTTTGGCGGCCTTGAGATTGATCACCAGTTCCAGCTTTGTCGGAAACTCCACCGGCAGATCGCCGGGCGCGGCGCCCTTCAAGATCTTGTCTATGAATGTTGCGGCGCGGCGGAAGGACCAGTGCAGATCAATGCCATAGCTGATAAGCCCCCCAGCATCGACGAATTCGCGATAAGGATAGACTGCCGGTAGCCGGTTCGCCGCCATCAACCGTACAATTTGGCGACGCTCGCTCATAATCAGGACGGAATACAGCGCGATGACCACATCAACCGGCTCGCGCACCAACACCTGGATTGCGCCGGCGAGGTCGTCGGGGCTGCGAACGTCCGGCATCACGACCTTCACATCCAGCGCCTTCCCTGCCTCCTCCAACTCGCGCCGTTGAGACGGGACGTCCGCGGCGTTGATGTCGCCAAGGACGCCGATCTTCCCAGCGCCAGGGAAAACCTCGCGTGCAAGTTCCATCTGCTTGGCGAGCATCCCAACTACGTAAGGTGTTATGCCGGTCACATTGCCGCCTGGCCGCGCGAAGCTCGCCACCAGGCCAAGACGCTCAGCATCGAAGGCGGGGCAAACGATCGGGATCGTGTGTGTCACCTTCCGGAGCGCGAGCGCGATGCTGCCGGCGCCGGCCACGAGGACCTTCGGCCTGAGCTGAACCAGTTCTTCAGCAAGGCTGGGCAATCGTTCCGTGTAGCCGTCCGCATAGCGAACGACGAAGTCGAAGTTGCGACCGTCGGAATAACCGAGTTCTTGCAGCCCTTCCTGAAGAAAGCCGATGAATTGAGCGGCATTCCAGTGTGTGCCGCCGGCCAGGTAGGCAACCAACGGCCGATCAGTTGCCGGAACTTCAGCGCGGGTCGTGAGCGACCAACACGTAGCAGCGCCGCCGAGAAGAGTTATCAGCTCGCGGCGTCTCATTTGATACGCCCCGGTTCTACGAGGCGTCGCCGAAGCGTCGTGCGAGAGGTCGGCCTACCCACACGCCGCCACCGCGCGCCGGGCCATGACGTTGACGAGATGGGCGCGGTATTCGGCGCTGGCGTGGATGTCGGAGTTGAGGTCGGTATCGGGGATTTGGATGTCCTTGATCGCGTCCGCTGTGAACGAGCGGGCGAGGGCGGCTTCCATCGCCGGCACGCGGAAGACGCAAGCCCCGGCGCCGGTCACCGCGAGCCGCACCCCGGCCGGCGTCTTCGCCACGAACACGCCGACGATTGCGTAGCGCGAGGCCGGGTTCTTGAATTTCTGGTAGTTCGCCTGTGCGACCTTGGGGAAGCGCACCCCGGTGACGATCTCGCCTTCGCCGAGCGCGGTCTCAAAGAGGCCGGTGAAAAAACTGTCAGCCGCGATCTCGCGCTTGTTGGTGCGTACGACCGCGTTGAGCGCGACGACCGCGGCCGGATAGTCGGCTGCCGGATCGTTGTTGGCGATCGAGCCGCCGATCGTACCGCGGTTCCTGACCGCCGGGTCGCCGATCCCGCCGGCGAGCGCGGCCAGCGCCGGGATCCCGCTGCGCACGACCGGCGAGCGGGCGACCTCGACATGACGCGTCATGGCGCCGATGACGATCGCGCCGCCATCGTCGCTGATGCCCTTCAACGCGGGGATCGCGCCAAGGTCGATCAGCTGCGAGGGCTTGGCGAGGCGCAGCTTCAAGGTCGGGATCAGCGTCATCCCCCCGGCAACCAGCTTGGCGTCGGCATCGCTCAGCTTGCCGGCGGCATCGTCGAGGCTCGTCGCGCGGGTGTAGTCGAATTCGTACATCGGGCCTCTCCCTATCCTATTCCGCTGCCGCGCGCGGCTGGTGCTGGTGGATCAGCCGCCACAGCTTTTCCGGGGTCGCCGGCATCTCGACATGGCGCACCCCCAACCCCTTCAGCGCATCGACAATGGCGTTGGCGATCGCGGCCGGCGCGCCGATCGCGCCGGCTTCACCGCAACCTTTGACGCCCAACGGGTTGTGCGTGCACAGCGTCACATGGGTCGACAGCGCGAAATTCGGCAGATCGTCGGCGCGCGGCATCGCGTAGTCGTTGTAGGAGCCGGTCAGCAGCTGCCCCGTCGCCTTGTCGTAGACGCAGCCTTCGAGGAGGGCCTGGCCGATCCCCTGAGCGAGGCCGCCATGGACCTGCCCCGCGACGATCATCGGGTTGATGATGCGGCCGAAATCATCTGATGCGGTGAAGTTGACAATCGTGAGCTGCCCGGTGTCGGGATCGATCTCGACCTCGGCGACATAAGCACCCGACGGGAAGGTGAAGTTCTTCGGGTCATAGAACGCGGTCTCGTCGAGCCCGGGCTCCAGTTCGTCGTGCGGGAAATTGTGCGGCACATAGGCGGTCAGCGCGACCTCGCCAAAGCTCTTTGACCGGTCGGTGCCGGCGACGCTGAAATTCCCGTCCTTGAACTCGATGTCGGCCTCGGAGGCTTCGAGCAGATGAGCGGCGATCTTCTTGCCCTTGGCAACCACCTTGTCCATCGCCTTGACGATCGCCGTACCGCCGACCGCCAGTGAGCGCGAGCCGTAGGTGCCCATGCCAAAGGGCATCTTGTTGGTGTCGCCATGGATGATCTCGACCAACTCGATCGGGATGCCGAGCCCGTCGGCGACAAGCTGAGAGAAGGTCGTCTCATGCCCCTGGCCGTGACTGTGCGACCCGGTCAGGACCGTGACGCTACCGGTTGGATGGACCCGCACGGCAGCCAATTCGTAGAGCCCGGCGCGGGCGCCCAGCGCGCCGGCGACGGCCGAGGGCGCCATCCCGCAAGCTTCGATATAGGTGGCGATGCCGATGCCGCGCAGTTTGCCTCGGCGCGAGGCTTCGGCCCGACGTGCCTCGAAATGGGAGTAACCGGCGGCGTCCTGCGCCATCTGCAACGTCGTCTGGTAATCGCCGCTGTCGTATTGCAGCGCGACCGGCGTCTGGTAGGGAAAGGCGTCAGCCGGGATGAAGTTGCGCCGGCGCAATTCGCCGGGGTCCATGCCCAATTCGTCGGCCGCGAGATCGACGATGCGTTCGACCACATAGGTCGCCTCCGGCCGGCCGGCACCGCGATAGGCGTCGACCGGTACGGTGTTGGTGAACACCGCCTTGGTCTCGACGTAGATCGCCGGGGTCGTATAGGTGCCGGCACAGAGCGTCGCGTAGAGATAGGTCGGCACCGCCGTCGAGAAGGTCGACAGGTAGCCGCCGAGATTGGCGAGCGTCGACACCTTGAGCGCGAGGAATTTGGCGTTGGCGTCGAGGCCGAGTTCGACATGGGTGACATGGTCGCGGCCCTGCGCGTCCGACATGAAGCTTTCCGAGCGCTCGGCGGTCCATTTGACCGGCCGCCTGACCCTCGGCGCCGCCCAGGTGACGATCGCTTCCTCGGCGTAATGAAAGATCTTGGAGCCGAAGCCGCCGCCGACATCCGGCGCGACGACTCGCAATTTCGCCTCCGGGATGTGCAGGACAAAGGCGCCCATCAAGAGGCGGATCACATGCGGGTTCTGGCTGGTCGTAAAGAGCGTGTATTCGCCGGTGGCGCGGTCGAATTCGCCGATCGCCGCGCGCGGCTCCATCGCGTTCGCCACGAGGCGGTTGTTGACAAGGTCGAGCTTGACGACCCGCGCGGCTCGCGCCATCGCGGCGTCTACTGCGGCCAGGTCGCCAAGCGCCCAGTCGTAGCAGACATTGCCGGGCGCCTGGTCACCCCAGACCTGCGGCGCTCCTGGCTTCACCGCGTCGGCGACATCGACGACCGCCGGCTCGACCGCATAATCGACGACGATCTGCTCGGCGGCGTCCCTCGCTTCGGCGAGGCTCTCGGCGATGACGACGGCTACGGGATCGCCGACGTGGCGCACCCGCTCGACCGCCAAGACCGGATGCGGCGGCTCCTTCATCGGCGCGCCGTCCTTCGAATGAATGAGCCAGCCGCAGGGCAGGCCGCCGATGCCGTCGGCCGCGATGTCCGCGCCGGTGAAGGTGGCGACGACGCCGGGCGCCGATTTGGCGGCGCTGGTGTCGATCCCGCCGAGGCGGGCGTTGGCGTGCGGGCTCCTGAGCATATAGGCGTGGAGCTGACCCGGCCGGTTGATGTCGTCGGTATAGGTTCCCTGTCCGGTGAGGAACCGGTAGTCTTCGCGCCGCCGGACTGGCGTGCCGATCGCGGGCATTGGCTTTACTCCGCCGCCGGGGTTGCCGGGACGGCTCCTCGCATCGCGGCCGCCCCCGCTTTGATCCCGAGCACGATGTTGTGATAGCCGGTGCAGCGACACAGATTGCCTTCGAGATACTCGCGGATCTCGCGCTCAGAAGGGTCGGGGTTGTTCTTCACCAGGTCGAGCGCGCTCATCACCATGCCCGGGGTGCAGAACCCGCATTGCAGCGCGTGGTTGTCGCGGAAGGCTTCCTGCATCGGGTGCAAGGTGTCGCCATTGGCGACGCCCTCGATCGTCAGGACGTTGGCGCCCTCGGCCTGGATCGCCAAGAGCGTGCAGGATTTGACCGCCTCGCCATTGACATGAACGACGCAGGCGCCGCACTGCGAGGTGTCGCAGCCGACATGGGTCCCGGTGAGGCCCAGGTGCTCGCGCAACAGCTGCACCAGCAGCGTGCGCCCCTCGACCGTCGCGGATGCCGGCTTTCCGTTCACGGTGAGGCTCACCGTCTTCTGCATCGCAAACCTCCCTCAATCAGCCGATCTGGTGGCGCCGCCTTAACCAAGTTTCCTGCGCCGCCGCCCCTGGGTCAAGGCACGATGATAGCAGCCCATTTTCTGCTCGTAGAGTGTCGACCCGCCGGTCACGACTCCGCCGCGGTTCCGGGGTTCATCACCGCGGCAAAGCGGGTGAAGAACTCGTCGGCCATTTTGCGCGCGGTGGCATCGATGAGGCGCGAGCCGATCTGCGCCAATTTCCCGCCGACCTGGCCCTGGGCACCGTAGCGCAGCACCGTCTCGCCGCCCTCCTCCTCCAGCGTCACCGTGGCACCCCCCTTGGCAAAGCCGGCGACCCCGCCGGTACCCTCGCCGGTGATCGTGTAGCCCGCGGGCGGATTGAGGTCGGAGAGCGTGACCTTGCCGGAGAAGCTCGCCTTCACCGGCCCGACCCGGGCCACAACCTTGGCGGTGAACTCGGTGTCGGAAACCTTTTCGATGGTCTCGCAGCCGGGAATGCACTCTTTCAACGTCGCCGGGTCGTTGAGCCGCTCCCACACCAGCTGACGCGGGGCGGGGATGCGGCGCTCGCCGGTCATTTCCATGGCGCTGGTGTCCTTATGCTAGGCGAAGCTATTCGGGGATGACCGCGATCGCGCTGATCTCGATGAGGGCGTCAGGCGAGGTGAACTTCGAGACCTCGACCATGGTTGACGCTGGTAGCGGCTCCTTGAAGTACTCCCGCCGCACCTTATGGATCCCGTCGAACTGCTCCATGTTGCGGATGTAGACATCGACCCGGCAGATGTCGTCCATCGTGCCGCCGGCCGCCTCGACCGCGGCTTTGAGGTTCTCGCAGACCTGGCGGGTCTGCGCCTCGATGTCGCCGATCCCGGCCATCGACCCGTCGAGCCGGCGCGCGGTCATGCCGGAGATGAAGACGAGCCGGCCCTTCGCCTCGACCGCTGTCGCATGCGAAAAGACGCCACTCGGCTGGCGCAGTTTGTCGGACCGGATCTGCTGCTTCGCCATTTCTGTTCTCCTGAAGCCCGCCTCTGTTATACGACAAGTGCCATGACGGTCCCGTTCCAAAAGCAATTCATCACGCTGTCCGCCGAGCGCTCCCCGCTGTGCGTCGGGATCGACCCCGCGGCCGAAACCCTGAAAGCCTGGGGATTGCCGGATGACGCGCAGGGGCTGCGGTCGTTTTGCGAGCGCATGGTCGAAAGCTGCGCGCCGCTCGTCGCCTGCGTCAAGCCACAGGCCGCCTTCTTCGAGCGGCACGGGGCGGCGGGGATGGAGGTGCTGCGCCGCACGGTCGATGCGGCGCACGACCATGGCACGCTGGTCATCATCGACGCCAAACGGGGCGACATCGAATCGACAGCAACGGCCTACGGCGAGGCGTTTTTGGGGCCGCACGGCGCCTTTGGCGGCGACGCCATGACGCTGGTCGCATATCTCGGCCTTGGCTCGCTCGCGCCGATCCTCGCGCGGGCGCGTCGCGAGGCCGCCGGGGTCTTCGTCGTGGTGCGCTCCTCGAACCCGGAAGGCACCGGGCTGCAGCAGGCGCGGATGCCCGACGGCCACTCGGTAGCCGAACACCTCGCCGACCAGATTACCGCGCGCAACGCCGCCGACGGCGAGGGCGCGCTCGGCCTCATCGGCGCGGTCGTCGGTGCGACCCTCGGGGAGGAGGCCGCCGAAATCGCCGCCCGCCTGCCGAATTCACTGCTGCTGGTCCCCGGCATCGGCGCCCAGGGCGCGACGATCGCCGATGTGCGCGGCGCTTTCGGGGTGCACATTTCGCGGGTCATCCCGTCCGTGTCGCGCGCCATCGCTCGGGCCGGCCCGCGCTCGCTAGACTTGCGGCGCGAGGTCGAGCGCCGTATCGCCGAGGTTCGCGGTGCGGAGTAACCCTGGCGGAGCCCGCTGATGCCCGAGAAGGAAGCGCCGGGCATCGGCGCACCGATGATCGTGATGCGCCATGTCCACAAATGGTACGGCGAGTTCCATGCGCTCTCCGACATCAGCCTCGAGGTGAGGAAAGGCGAGCGCGTCGTCGTCTGCGGCCCCTCGGGCTCGGGCAAATCGACGATGATCCGCTGCATCAACCGGCTCGAGGAGCATCAAGAGGGCCAGATCATCGTCGCCGGGATCGAGCTCAACGCCAACTCTAAGAATATCGAGGCGACCCGGCGCGAAGTTGGCATGGTGTTCCAGCAGTTCAATCTGTTCCCGCATCTGACGGTGCTGCAAAACCTGACGCTGGCGCCGATCTGGGTGCGCAAATTGCCGAAGAAGGAGGCCGAGGCGACCGCGCGCAGCTACCTCGAACGGGTGAAGATCCCCGAGCAGGCCGACAAATACCCGGGGCAGCTCTCGGGCGGCCAGCAGCAGCGCGTCGCGATCGCGCGCTCACTGTGCATGAAGCCCGAGATCATGCTGTTCGACGAGCCGACTTCCGCCCTCGACCCCGAGATGATCAAGGAGGTGCTTGACGTCATGGTCGAACTGGCCGAGGAGGGGATGACGATGGTCTGCGTCACCCACGAGATGGGGTTCGCCCGCACCGTCGCCGACACGATGGTGTTCATGGATCGGGGCGAGATCGTCGAGCGCGGGCCCCCGAAGGAATTTTTCGCCAGCCCGAAAAGCGAGCGCACCCGGCTGTTCCTCAGCCAGATCTTGGCGCATTGAAGCCGTGAAGCGGGGCGGGAGAGCGGAGATGACGAGCGCCTTCGACGGGTTGCGGGTGGTCGATTTCACGACGACGATCGCCGGGCCGCATTGCACCCGCCTCCTCTCCGATATCGGGGCCGAGGTGGTGAAGGTGGAGGCGCCCGAAGGCGACATGATGCGCGCCCGCCCGCCGCTGCGCGACGGCGCCAGCACCTCGTTCGGCCAGCTCAACACCGGCAAGAAAAGCGTCGTCCTCGACCTGAAGCGCGCCCAAGCGGTCGCCGCCGCCCGCCGCCTCGTCGCCAGCGCCGACGTCGTCGTCGAAAATTTCCGGCCTGGGGTCATGCGGCGCTTCGGCCTCGATTATCCAAAACTCCAGGCGGTGAAGCCGGACCTCGTCTACTGCGCGATCTCGGGCTATGGCCAGACCGGGCCGTCGGCGGGGCTCCCGGCCTATGCGCCGGTGATCCACGCCGCCTCGGGCTACGATCTGGCGCATCTGGCGTATCAGGGCGGCGGGCGGCGGCCCGATTACTGCGGCATCTACATCGCCGATGTATTGACCGGCACCTACGCGTTCGGGGCGATCATGACCGCGCTCTTCCAGCGCCAGGCGACCGGTGAAGGGCAGCTGATCGACGTCTCGATGCTCGAAAGCATGCTGAGCCTCACTTTGAGCGAGATCCAGCTGGCGCAGTTCCCGGCGTCCTATGTTCCGGGGCGCCCGGTATTCGGGCCGATCGCGACCAGGGACGGCTACGTCAACCTCTCGGTCGCGAGCGAGCGCACCTTCCAGAACCTCGCGGTGGCCGCCGGCCGGCGCGACTGGATCGACGACCCGCGCTTCGCCAAATACCCCGACCGGCGCGCCAATTGGGGTCAGTTGATCGACGAACTCGAAGCCTGGTCGACCGGGCACACCAGTGCCGAGGTGCAGGCGATCTTCGATGCGCACGGGGTCCCCGGATCGCCCTATCGCACGGTCAAGGAGGCGATGGAGGACCCGCAGCTCGCGCACCGCCAATCGATCGCCGAGGTGCGCGACCACGGCGGCAGCTTCCGCGTGCTCAATCCGCCGTTCCGCTTCTCGGCCGCCACCGCCGCCGCCAAGCCGACCGTCGCCGCGCTCGGCGAACACACCGAGGCGGTGCTCGGCGAACTGGGCTACAGCAAAAGCGATGTCGCCGCGCTGAGCGGCGCCGGAGAGCGGACGGGCTGACGCGCTGCCCGGCACACCCCCTCCCAACCCTCCCCCATCGAGGGGGAGGGCTATCTGTACTCCCGCCCCCTCGATGGGGGTGGGTCGGGGTGGGGGTGATGCGGGCCCGAGTGCGTCGGCTCGGTCAATGCGGGTAGACGATTGTGCGCAGCATGACCCGGCGTTCCTCGGGGTGGTAGTCGCCGGCGCCCCGGTGCATCGTCCTCCGCTCGTCCCAGATCAGGAGGTCGCCAACCCGCCAGGAGTGGTAGTAGACGAAGCGGTCCTGGGTCGCATGCGCCGCCAGTTCCTCGATCAGCCCCCAGGCTTCCTTGCGCTCCATCCCGACAAACCCGTGCACGTGCATCGGGTTGACGAAGAGGATCGGGCGCCCAGTCACCGGATGCGGGATGACGGCCGGGCGCGCCTGTTCCTCGTATTTCTTGTCGGTCATCCGCTCGCCCTCTTCGAGCGTATAGAGCCTGGTGCCGGCCGGACCATCGGTACGGCCATGGAGCCCGACGAGGGTGGCAAGGCGCTCCTTCATCGCTTGCGGCAGCGCGTCATAAGCGGCGCACATGTCGGCGAACATCGTGCCGCCCTTGGTTTTCGGCACTTCGAGGGCGTGCAGCATCGCCAGCAGCGGCAATTCCTCTTCGTAGGTCGAATCGGTGTGCCAGTCGGTGGCGCGCTTGACGCCGTACCAGTCGATCTCCCCGGCCTCGTCGACATTGCGCAGCCAGGAGACTTCGGGGTGGTCGGGATGGCGGTAGCTGACCAGCGAGTGCTTCAAGGGCGCCCCAAAGCGCCGGCCGAAAGCGGCGAGATCGGCCGCGCCAAGCTTCTGGTCGCGGAATACCAGGACCGGATGCTCGGCAAACGCCCGCTCGATCCAGGCAAAGGTCGCATCGTCGAGCCGGGCGAGATCGACCCCGAGCGCCTCGGTGCCGAGCGCCTCTCCGAGCGGACGCAGTTGCGGTGTATCGGGCATCGCCGATCCTCCCTTCGAATGACGCCCCACTATGACCCCGATCCCGCCACCGCCGCAATCGCATCGGCGCCGATTTTCGGCTATGGGTGGAAGGGCGCGCACAGGGAGGACGAGATGCCGTTCATCGCGTCGCATGGCCTGACCGAAGCCGGCACCAGCAAAACGATCGCCGCCGGGGGGATGCAAGTGCACTACCACGATGTCGGCGCGGGGGAACCCGTGCTCTTCCTACACTCCTACGGCCCCGGCACCACCGCGTGGATCACCTTTCACAAGGTTGTCGGCGCCCTATCGCAGAACTTCCGCTGCATCCTCATGGACATGCCGAATTTTTCCAAAACGGGGCCAATCGTCTACCGCGAGGGGGTGCACGCGGTCCAGGCGCGCACCGGGGTCGCGCTGTTGGATGCGCTCGGGATCGACAAGGCGCATTGGGTCGGCAACTCGCAGGGCGGGCAGTCGGCGATGGTGGCGGCGATCTCCTACCCCGAGCGGGTCCGCAAGTTCGTCATGGGCGGCTCGCATATCGGCACCGGCGGCGACCGCTACCTCTTGGCCAACCGCCCCTCGGAGGGCAGCCGCGCCACCCAGCAGGCGATCGCCGACCCGAGCCCCGAAAACATCCGGCGCTACCTGCGCGTCCACATCGACGACGAGAAGTCTCGTCACCGATGAACTCGTCGACTACATCCACCGCGCGCACACCTGGTCGCCCGAGTTTTTGGCGGCGCGAGCGCAATCGGTCAGCCTGCCCCACGACTACACCCCCGACCTCGCCGGCATCAAGGCGCCGGTCCTCCTCATCCACGGGCGCTACGACCGGATGGTCGCTTTCGAGGTCAGTATCGCGATCCTCAACCACATCGACGACTCCCGCCTCGTCCTCCTCAATAATTGCGGCCACTGGCCCCCCTTCGAGAAGCCCGGCGAATGGACCGCCCAGGTGCTGGCGTTCCTCAAGGGGTACTGAGGGGGACGGGCCTACAAAAATACGCTGAGGTTCTTGTCGAGGAGGACGTTGGCGTCGAGGACGATCGTGCGGCGGGCGACCTTCCACGCGCCTTCCACCTGGCGTAGCACATCCTCGCGGCAGCCGGAGAGCAGCTGATGGTCGGTTTCGAGGTGCGAGCGGTAGACCAGGAACGCGGTCCGGGCCTCGACTTCGCCGTTCTCCAGGGGCCTGGCTTCGAGGTTGCCGATCAGATGCCGGGTGCGCGAGGGGGGGTCCTCGGCCCAGGCCATGCCGCTGTCGAGCCGGGCGACGCGCATCTCGAGATAGCGCTTGTCCTCTTCGAGGATCGCAAGGTCGCCGAGCGGGGTCAATTCGCGCTGCAACTCCCGGCGATGCACGTTCTTGCGCCGCGGCATGAAGTAGAGGATGTCGTCGGTAAAAAGATCGAGCCACTCCTTGAGCTTGCGCTCGTCGAGGAGCCACGCTTCGCGGATGTAGAATTGCATCAGCTCGAACCACAGCGCCTCTTGCGATTTCATACCGGGCGCTCCGTTACCTTCGGCCCGTGACGCCGAGCCCCGCGGACAGCATCACCCCCTCCCAACCCTCCCCCATCGAGGGGGAGGGGCTTATCCTGTGTGGTTTCGATGAGCCCTCCCCCTCGATGGGGGAGGGTTTGGGTGGGGGTGATCCGGTGTAACGCATCGACGATTATTCGATGCACACCGTCGAGGTTTGCCAGGACCTCGTTGTTCCAAAACCGCAAAATTCGATAGCCCTCGTTGCGCATGAAGAGGCTCCGCTCCGCCTCCCTTGGCGATGAGCGATCGTGCTGGCCGCCGTCGATTTCGACGATCAGCCGGGCCTTGTGGCAGACAAAGTCGGCGATGAAGCGGCCGATCGGCACTTGACGGCGGAACTTACGCCCTTCCGTTTGCTCGGAGCGCAGGATCTGCCACAGCCGTTTTTCCGCTTCGGTCAGGTTCCGGCGCAGCACGCGGGCGCGATGGAAGGCGCCGTTGATCGGCTGCTTTTTCACCGGAGCATCACCCCCTCCCAACCCTCCCCCATCTAGGGGGAGGCCCGTTAACGATGCGCATAGCACCCGTACCTAACCCTGCATCGTCGCGGTGCCGTCGAACCGGGCGGTGACGGGCGCGAGCGGGATGTCGGCCCAACTTGTCGCATTCATGAATTCTTCCCAGCGCCGATAGAAGAGGCGCTGGTTGTTCTCGGAGATGTAGCGCTCGGAGACGAGCCCGGGATAGTCGGGATGGGGCCCGGCGTGGCCGACGCCCATCGACAGGTCTTGGGCGTGTTCGCGGCCGAGGCGGCTCGTGCTCGCAAGCGTTACCTGGCGCCAGTTGTCGACGTCGTCCTGCTCGAACATCCCGGCGGCGCCGTTATTGGCCTGGCTGCCGATGCGAATGACCCGCTTCAATTCCTCCGGAGCATCGCGGTCGAGGAGGACGAAGTGCCAGAACTCGGTTTTCAAGGGGCCGCGCGGCAGGGCGAGGCGCAGCCCCAAAACCCCGTTCGGGAAGATCGAATGGTTGCCGAGCTGCACCCGGCGCGCCCGCACCGCGCCGAGCCGGCGCTCGACCTCGGGCATCGTCGCGCGGTGATAGTCCTCGAAGAGACGCATCGTCTCGCTCGACACGCCGTGCATGTAGCGCGGCATGTTGTCGTCGGCGTCGCGAAAGGTGATCCCGTGCCCGTTGACGAAGGCGTGCTTGTGGGGGCTCTGAAACTGGTCCTCGTGCGACAGGAGCGGGCGGCCGAGAAAGCGGGTCTGGACCCGGGCGGACGAGAGATGGCTGGTGGGGACGTGGTAGTTGTCCGAGCAGTTGTCGACGAGCGTCTTCCAGTTGACCGGCTCAAGCCATTTCATTGGCCCCAACGCCTGCATCCCGCCGTCGCGCCGGTTGAACACGGTGTCGAGATACCAGCGCGCATCGCCCAGATAGGCCTCCAGGCTCGGGGCGTCCTTGGCCCAGGTCGCGAAGATGATGTCTGCGTAAGTCTCGACCCGTGCCTCGACGAGGCCGAGAGATTTCCGGTCGAGCGCGTCGTAATAGGCTTCGGTCTCGCCGGGGACGTGATCGAGGGCGCCGTCGTTGCGATAGGTCCAGCCGTGATACGTACACATGAAACGCTTGGCGTTGCCGTCATCGACGCGGCACACCCGGTTGCCGCGGTGGCGGCACATGTTCAATAGCGCGTGGAGCCGGCCCGCAGCGTCGCGGGTCAGGATCACCGGGTCTTCGCCCATGTAGGTGTGGAAGAAATCATCGGGCGCGGGCACCAGGCTCTCGTGCCCGATCATCAGCCAGGCGCGCCCGAAGATCCGCTCCATCTCGTCGTCGTAGACCTGCTGCTCACTGAAGATCGAGCGGTCGAGCTTGCCGGTCGCGGGGTCGATGACAGCGTAGTGCCGAGTGCTCATACCAGCACCTTCCTCTCGCGATCATGATAGCAGGAGCCGCGTCGGATGGAGAGCCATTCGACCGGATCGCGGAGAGGCAGGGCGGCGTCAGGCAACCGACAGATCGCCCCAATCGCTCGCCCGGGCAATGCGCAGCGCAATGACCGGAAGCTCGGCGATGTGCATCGCGCGCAGCTGCGGATAGCGCGCGACAATGAGGGCCTGGGCGCGGTCGTGTTCGGGGCCGGCGTCGAGGATCTCGGCGGGGCCGCGCAGCATGACCCAGCCGAGCCGGCGCCAGTCTTCGTCATAGCGGTCGACGACAAACGCGGCCTGCGGGTTGTCGAGGATGTTGCGCACCCGCTTTAAGGGAATGTCCTGCCGCTTCGGCTTCTCGTCGACGGTGATGTAGAGCGTGTCGGCGGCGGCCGCGTAGCACACCGGGATCAGATGCGGCGCCGCCTTCGCGTCGGCGGTGGCGAGGTGCCCGACGCGGCCATGGTCGAGAAAGCAGCGCTGGCCCTCGCTAAGCATCCTGCGAGTCTGCGCCAAATGCGCCTCGGTTGCAAAGATCGGGATCTCGTCGTCCCGGTGCACTTGCGGCCGATCGCTGGCACTGACTGGCTCAATGTCCTGAACGAGCGCAGATCGTTATGAACACGGCGCCTCCAAGCCGCGCCGGAAAGCGCCGATGCAAGCCGAGCGACGCCTGTGCGCCTCGAAAATTTTCAACGCGCGCTCGAGGCAGCACTTCACGACCGATCGGACCCGAGAGCTAACCTCGCACCTCGGCCGTGCGCCGAGTTACACCGAGATGGTGTTGATCGCTCGCGTCGTCTCAAATGAATGGGATCTGCGACGCCTCGATCACCGCCCACGGTGAGGAGCTGAGTGGCCGTGCCGCACGGCTCCGGCTGGCGTCGAGAACCATTTGCGGCTCGATCTGCGCGACTGGCGCTGCGCCGGTCGCCGCGAAGCCGATGGATGCGAATTGAGTCACGGCAAGCTCTTGGACCAGCGCCAGGGGCT
>CAVTGB010000019.1:0-15325 GCA_963734125.1 uncultured Alphaproteobacteria bacterium | reverse complement strand
TGTGGCCGCTCGACATTACGTATTGCTCCTCTCGACGCGTGGTCAAGGGCGGGTAGGCGAGATGACTCAACTGCTGTCGGCGGCATTTGATTACGCGGTCAGCCGGAAGGGTTGAAACTGAAGGATCGAGCCGGCCATGCACGAGGCGCCGTACTTCTGTTGATTGACGAAGCCGACGCGATCGCGCAGTCGCGGGAAGCAGCGCCAATGCATCATGAAGACCGGGCTGGAGTAAATGCCTTTATTAGGGGTATTGATCAAGTCAGCGCAGCGCGCATCCAGCGGCTGTACTCATGTGTACAAATCGTCTGAAAGCGCTAGATCCGGCGGTTAGGCGCAGGGCCGCCGAGATCCTGATTTTTGATCGACCGAACGATGCCCAACGCAACCAGCTTCTTCAAAGCGCCTTGGGTCCGCTGGGCTTTGATACGACTTCGATAAACGCGTTAGTCAAGGTCACTGGGCCGCATAATGATCGGCGATGCGGATTCACATTCTCCGATATCGTGCAGCGATTGCTCCCGGCGATATTGCTTGACGCTTACCCATCGCGGGCGGTTGACCCGAATCGCGCGATGAGTGTGGCCGAGGTGGCCGCGCGCGTCGGGGGCGGCCACGGCCGGCTCGCGGAATTCCGGGCGAGGATCGACGAAGGCGCACGCGCCGAAGACGACGACTGACCCAGCCCGGTCACCCTGGTTACAGCCGCCGGACGGCGGGGCCCGGGCGGATCGGGGACACGGCGGCCCGGGAGACCCAGAGGATCCGCCGGGCTCACCGGGCTCGTCCGGTGCGGCGGCCAGCCGCCCGGTGATCAGGAGCCTCAGCACCGGCGCGACCACGGCGGCGTCATCGAGTTCGACAGCCAACCCCGGCGCACGGTATTCCGGGTGTTCCTGCCAGTTTTTCTGCCAGGAGGCGACACGCCGACGGGGATTGCGCCGACGGGGGTTGCGCAAAGCGGTAGCGACTGATGGGCGCGACGATTCTGGTGGCCGACGACGACCGGGCGATCCGCATGGTGCTCAACCAGGCGTTGGCGCGCCTCGGGCATGAGGTCCGGATGACCGGCAACGCGGCGACGCTGTGGCGCTGGGTTGCCGACGGCGAGGGCGATCTCGTCATCACCGACGTGATCATGCCCGACGAGAACGGGCTGGACCTGATCCCGCGCATCAAGAAGCTCCGCCCCGAACTGCGCATCATCGTTATGAGCGCGCAGTCGACGCTGTTGACTGCGGTCAAGGCGACCGAACGCGGCGCCTTCGAGTATCTGCCGAAGCCGTTCGATCTGCGCGAACTGGTCAGCGTCGTCGAGCGGGCGCTGAGCGCGCCGGCGAGCCAGCCGGCGGCCGATGCCGAAGAGCCCGACGAACAGCTGCCGCTGATCGGCCGCTCCCCGGCGATGCAGGAGATCTATCGGGCGATCGCCCGGCTGATGGCGACCGATCTGACGGTCATGATCACCGGCGAAAGCGGCACCGGCAAGGAACTGGTCGCCCGGGCGCTGCATGATTTCGGCAAGCGCCACTCGCGGCCCTTTGTCGCGATCAACATGGCCGCGATCCCGCGCGAGCTCATCGAAAGCGAGCTGTTCGGTCATGAGAGGGGGGCCTTTACCGGGGCCACCGCGCGCAGCATGGGGCGGTTCGAGCAGGCCAAAGGCGGCACGCTCTTTCTCGACGAGATCGGCGACATGCCGGCCGAGGCGCAGACGCGCCTCCTCAGGGTGCTGCAGGAAGGCGAATACAATGCGGTCGGCGGCCGCGTGCCGATCCGGGTCGATGTCCGCATCATCGCCGCCACCCACCGCGACCTGACGCAGCTGATCCGCCAAGGCCTGTTTCGCGAGGATCTGTTCTACCGGCTCAACGTCGCGCCGATCCGGCTGCCGCCGTTGCGCGAACGCAGCGCCGACATTCCGGCCCTGGTGCGCCATTTCACCTCGCTCGCCGCAAAGGAGGGCCTGCCGCTCAAATCGATCGACGAGGCGGCGATGGAGCGGCTGCGTCGCTATCGCTGGCCGGGCAATGTGCGCGAGCTGGAAAATATGGTGCGTCGTCTGGCCGCTCTCTATTCCCAGGAAGTCATCGGTCTTGACGTCATCGAGGCGGAGTTAGCCGAGGCACCGGCGCCGGCGGCAACCCCAGCCGAATCCGCGGGCGGCGAGGGGCTCGCGGCGGCGGTCGAACGCCACATCACCGATTATTTCACGGCGCACCGGGGAACCCCTCCGGCCGCCGGTCTTTACGACCGGGTGCTGCGCGAGATCGAGCGCCCGCTCATTGTGGCGACGCTCGGCGCAACCCGAGGCAACCAGATCAAGGCGGCGCATCTGCTCGGCCTCAACCGCAATACGCTGCGCAAGAAGATCCGCGAATTGGACATCCCGGTCGTCCGCGGCCTAAAATAGCTGGCGCCGCGCCGGCTGCTGCCGGGTTCCGCCGATCGGTGGAGATGGCCGTATCGGGGGCGGGCGTCATCGGAACCGGGTTCAGCGGCGATTTCGGTAAGGATTGGGGATGAGCCTGACGCGACGGGTCCGCACCTGGGCCGGCGGGATCGGCCTGTGGCGCAAGGTCGTGGTCGCCCTCGCGGCCGCGGCGCTTGCCTCGGGGGTTGCGACCTATCTCGCGCTGACCGGCGCCTCGCCGTTCGGGCACCGACAGGGCGCGGTTCTGACGCTGCTCAATCTCGATCTCGTGTTGCTCTTAATCCTGGCGGCGATCGTCGCCAAGCGGCTGGTCGAAGTGTGGGCGGAACGCCGGCGCGGGCTCGCCGGGTCGCGGCTGCAGATCCGGCTGGTCGGGCTGTTCAGCCTGATCGCCGTCTTACCGACGATCATCATCGCGGTGTTTTCCTATATGTTCTTCGGCTCCGGTATCGAAAACTGGTTCAGCGACAAGGTGAACACCGCGATCACCGAATCGGTCGCGGTGGCCGATGCCTATGTAAAAGAGCACCAGCAGGCAATTCGCGCCGATGCGCTGGCGATGGCCGCCGACCTCAACCGCTCGGCCTCTTCCTTTCAGCTGAACCCACAATACCTGGCGCCGGTGCTGACCGCTCAGGCGGCGATGCGCGGGCTTACCGAAGCTGCAGTCCTCGACCGCAACGGGACGATGCTGGCGCGCACGGGCCTCATGTTTGCGCTCGGCTTCGAAGAGGTCAGCAAGGATGCGTTGCGCCGCGCCCGACAGGGCGAGGTCGTCGATTCTGACCGACGACCGGGAGGAGCGGGTGCGCGCACTGGTCCGGCTCGACGAGTTCAGCGACCTCTACCTCTACGTCGGACGGTTTATCGAACCGCGGGTGCTCGCCCATCGCGATGAAACCCACCTTGCGGCGGCGCAGTATGAAGAGCTCCAAGGCCAGCGTTCCGGGCTTCAGATCAAGTTCGCGGTCATCTACATTCTGGTCGCGATGCTGGTCCTGGCAGCGGCGATCGCGATCGGCATCC
Source organism: uncultured Alphaproteobacteria bacterium (assembly GCA_963734125.1). Classification (GTDB taxonomy): domain Bacteria; phylum Pseudomonadota; class Alphaproteobacteria; order ATCC43930; family CGMCC-115725; genus DATARH01. Next base: position 11,865 of record CAVTGB010000019.1, on the reverse strand, counting down.
ACTTTGCCGCCCAGCTCGCCGATCCGATCAGCCGGCTGGTCGGCGCCGCCGAACGGGTCAGCGCGGGCGACTTGTCCGCGCGGGTTCCCGAAGGTGAAAAGGACGACGAGCTGGTGTCGTTGAGCCGCGCCTTCAACCGGATGACCTATCAGATCCAGACCCAGCAGCGCGAGCTGATCGATGCCAACCGCCAGCTCGACGAGCGGAGGCGGTTCACCGAAACGGTGCTGACCGGGGTGTCCGCCGGGGTCATCGGCCTCGATCGCGGCGGCCGCATCTACCTGCCCAACCGGTCCGCCTCCGCGCTGCTTGGACGTCGATCTCGATCTATCGATCGGACAGGACCTTGCAGAAGTCGCCCCCGAAATGGCCGGGCTCTTGGAGCAATCCGCCCGGCGGCCGGACCGGCTGGCGCAGGCCCAGGTCCAGATCGCTGGCGCCAACGGCATGCGCACGCTGCTCGTTCGCATCGCCGCCGAACCCGACGCCGAGCAGGACGGCGGCGAGGTCGGCGGCTTTGTCGTCACCTTCGACGACGTCACCGAGCTCCTGTCGGCGCAGCGCAAGGCCGCCTGGGCCGATATCGCCCGCCGCATCGCCCACGAGATCAAGAACCCGCTGACCCCGATCCAGCTCTCGGCCGAACGTCTGCGCCGCAAATACCTGAAGGAGATCAAGAACGATCCGGAAACCTTCCGCATCTGTACCGACACGATCATCCGGCACGTCGAGGATATCGGGCGGATGGTCGATGAATTCTCATCGTTCGCCCGGATGCCGGCGCCGGTGCTGAAAGCCGGAAGATCTGACGACGATCGTCGAGCAGGCGTTATTCCTCGAGCGCACCGCGCATCCCAAGATCGCCTTCGAGACGCATTTTGCCGCGCGTCCGGTGCCGCTGCGCTGCGATGCGCGCCTCGTCGGACAGGCGCTGATCAATATCATCAAGAACGCGATCGAATCGATCGAGAGCCGAATCGCCGAGAGCGGACCCTCTCCGGCGGGCCAGATCATCGTGACGGTCGAGGCGGACAGCCCGGTTGCGGTCACCATCGAGGACAATGGCAAGGGCCTGCCGCGGCAGGGGCGCGAGCGGCTGACCGAGCCCTATGTCACGACCCGCGCGAAGGGCACCGGGTTGGGCCTCGCCATCGTCAAGAAGATCATGGAAGATCATCAGGGAGAGCTGATGCTGTCGGATCGCGAACCGGGGGGCGCTCGGGTGCGGCTGGTCTTCGCCGGCGATGCGCACGCCGCCAGCCATTCCGCTTCTCCCGCAGTGCCAGCAGAGTTGAATTCGGTCAGCCATGGCGCATGACATCCTGATCGTAGACGACGAAGCCGACATCCGGATGCTGATCGCCGGGGTGTTGAAGGACGAGGGCTACGCGACGCGCGACGCCGCCGACAGCACCGAGGCGCTCGCCGCCATCCAGGCGCGCCAGCCGACGCTCGTCGTCCTCGACATCTGGCTGCAGGGCAGCGAACTCGACGGCATCGGCATCCTGCGCCGGCTGCACGCCGAGATGCCGTCGGTGCCGGTGGTAATGATCAGCGGGCACGGCACGATCGAGACCGCGGTCGAGGCGATCAAGATCGGCGCCTACGATTTCATCGAGAAGCCGTTCAAGAGCGGGCGCCTCTTGCTCGTCGTCGCGCGCGCGATCGAGGCGGCGCAGCTGCGCCGCGAGAATGCCGAATTGAAGCTGCGCGCCGGCGGCGACCTCGACCTGGTCGGCGCCTCGCCGGCGATCAACCAGCTGCGCCAGCAGATCGAGCGGGTCGCGCCGACCGGCAGCCGGGTCCTGATTACCGGGGCGCCGGGCTCGGGCAAGGAAGTGGTCGGGCGCCTGCTTCATGCGCGCTCGCGCCGCGCCGCGGGACCCTTTGTCCCGGTCAATTGCGCGACGATGCGGCCCGACCGGCTGGAGATCGAGCTGTTCGGCAGCGAGGCGAGCAATGACGGCGTCCCGCGCAAGGTCGGCACCTTCGAGCGCGCGCATGGCGGCACCCTGTTTCTCGACGAAGTCGCCGACATGCCGCTCGAGACCCAGGGCAAGATCGTGCGGGCCTTGCAGGAGCAGACCTTCGAGCGGGTAGGGGGCTCGAGCCGGGTCGAGGTCGATGTGCGCGTCGTCGCCTCGTCCAATCGCGAGCTGTCGGCCGAGATCGCGGCCGGCCGCTTTCGCGAGGATTTGTTCTATCGGCTGAACGTGGTGCCGATCCGGGTGCCGGCGCTGCGCGAGCGGCGCGAGGACATCCCGCTGCTCGCCCGGCATTTCGTGCAGCGCGGCGCGGAGGCGGCGCGGATCGCGGCGCGCGATTTCGGCGAGGACGCGCTGGCGGCGTTGCAGGCCTACACCTGGCCCGGGAATGTGCGGCAATTGCGCAATGTCGTCGACTGGCTCTTGATCATGGCGCCGGGCGAGGCCGAGCGAGCCGGTGCGTGCCGACATGCTGCCCAACGAGATCACCGCGATCGCGCCCTACCGTCGTCAAATGGGACAAGGGCAGCGAGATCATGACCCTGCCGCTGCGCGACGCGCGCGAGGTGTTCGAGCGCGAATACCTGCTGGCCCAGGTCACCCGCTTTGGCGGCAACATCTCGCGCACCGCCGCCTTTGTCGGGATGGAGCGCTCGGCCTTGCACCGGAAGCTCAAATCGCTTGGGCGTCTTCGGCAACGACCGCCCGCTCAAGGTCGGGACGTGACCCTCGGGAGCGGCTGAGCGATGTCGCGCATCGCCTATGTCGACGGCCAGTACCTGCCGCATCGCCAGGCGGCGGTGCATATCGAGGACCGCGGCTTTCAGTTTGCCGACGGCGTCTACGAGGTGATCGCGGTCGGTGGGCGGGCACCTCGTCGACGAAGCGCTGCACCTCGTGCGGCTGCGCCGCTCGCTCGGCCGAGTTGCGCATCGCAGCGCCGATGGCGGAGGCCGCGCTCAAGGTCGTGATCGCGCGAGGTCGTCCGCCGCAACGGCGTCGATACCGGCATCGTCTATCTCCAGATCACCCGCGGCGCGGCGCCGCGCGAGCATGCCTTTCCGAAGGCGGCGAAGCCGACCCTCGTCGTGACCGCGCGGCGCACCAGCCGCCCGATCCGCGCCTCGGCGAGGACGGGATCGCGGTCATCACGATCCCCGATATCCGCTGGCAGCGCTGCGACATCAAATCGGTGGCGCTCATCCCCAATGTGCTCGGCAAGCAGCAGGCCCGCGAAGCGGGCGCCTACGAAGCCTGGCAGGTCGACCGCGACGGACAGGTTACCGAAGGCACCTCGACCAACGCCTGGATCGTGACGGCGGACGGCACCGTGGTGACCCGCGCCGCCGACACCGCGATCCTCAACGGCGTCACCCGCCTCGCCATCTTCGACATCATCCGCCGCGAGGGCTACCGGCTGGTCGAGCGGCCGTTCACGGTCGCCGAGGCCAAGGCGGCGCGCGAAGCCTTTCTGACCAGCACCACCGCCGATCTTCTGCCGGTCGTCCGGATCGACGGCGCGCCGGTCGGCGAGGGGAGACCGGGCCCCCTCGGCCAGAAGCTGCGCGCGACTTACGTCGCGCTTGCCGCCGCCGCGTGATCACCATGCCTCGCACCACCGACGCTGCGCCGCTGCTGCGGCGGCCGCGCGCCATCCTCTTCGACTGGGACAACACGCTGGTCGACAGCTGGGCGACGATCCACGAGGCGCTCAATTTCCTGATGCGCGCGATGGAGAAGCCCGAATGGTCGCTGGCCGAGACCCACGCGCGGGTGCGGCTCAGCCTGCGTGAGGCCTTTCCGCCGATTTTCGGCGAGCGCTGGGAGGAGGCGCGAGAGATCTATCTCGGCCGGTTCCGCGAGATCCATCTCGACCGGCTGACCGCGCTGCCCGGCCGCGGGGAGATGCTGCGGGCGCTCGCCGGGCAGGAGATGTTTCTCGGCGTCGTCAGCAACAAGACCGGCGAAATACTGCGGCGCGAAGTCGCTCAGCTCGGCTGGTCCGATTTTTTCGGCAGCATTGTCGGCGCCGGAGACGCGGCCGCGGACAAGCCGGCCCGCGAGCCCGTTCACCTGGCGTTGGCGCCAAGCGGCGTGCCGGCCGGCGCGGATGTGTGGTTCGTCGGCGACACCGCGATCGACATTGAATGCGCCAAGAACAGCGGCTGCGTCGCGGTGCTGCTCGGCGCTGCCGTGGCGGCGGGGGAGTTTACCCGCTTCGCGCCCGATCTGTCGTTTGCCGACGAGAGCGGCCTCTTTCACACCCTTGAGGGGTTGCGATTTGTCTCCCCGCGCCCATCTTCGTAGGCGTCACCGCGGCAGCCCGCGCTTCTCCGCTGATCCTTCGAGCCGACCGCCCCGGCTCCAAAAAGATGGGGGGACCACCCATGCCGACCGAGAAAGCACAGAATGTTCAGGATGTATTTTTAAACCATGTCCGCAAGAACAAGACCCCGGTGACGGTGTTTCTGGTGAACGGGGTCAAGCTCCAGGGGATCATCACCTGGTTCGACAATTTCTGCGTGCTGCTTCGGCGCGATGCCCACTCGCAGCTGGTCTACAAGCACGCGATATCGACGGTCATGCCGGCGCAGCCGATCCAGCTGTTCGAAGGCGGCAAGGAGCCTGACGAACTCTGAATAATAGCGCCCCCTCATCGGCCGCGCCGACCAGCCGCGCCCTCGTCGTTCATCCGGCGGGCAAGCCCGCCGCCGCCCGCCACAGCGAGATCCCGGGACGATCATTCGATGCCCGCCTCGACGAGGCGGTGGCGCTCGCGCGGGCGATCGAACTCGACATCGTCCGCGCCGAGATCGTGCGCGTCGCGCGGCCGGCGCCGGCGACGCTGTTCGGCCGCGGCAATGTCGAGACGCTGCGCGAACTGATCGCCGAGAATACGATCGGGCTCGTCATCGTCGATGCGGTCTTGAGCCCGGTGCAGCAGCGCAACCTGGAGCGGCGCTGGCAGGCCAAAGTGATCGACCGCACCGGCCTCATTCTCGAAATCTTCGGGGCGCGCGCGCGCACCCATGAAGGCCGCCTCCAGGTCGAGCTGGCGGCGCTGTCCTACCAGCGCTCGCGGCTGGTGCGCTCGTGGACCCATCTCGAGCGCCAGCGTGGCGGCTTCGGGTTTTTGGGCGGTCCCGGCGAGAGCCAGATCGAGATCGACCGCCGCCTGATCGGCGAGCGCATCGTGCGCCTGAAGCGCGAGCTCGACGGCGTCAAACGCACCCGCGGGCTGCATCGCGAGGCGCGCCGCCGGGTGCCGTATCCGGTGATCGCGCTGGTCGGCTATACCAACGCCGGCAAATCGACGCTGTTCAACCGCCTGACCCGCGCTGGCGTCGGTGCCGGCGACATGCTGTTCGCGACCCTCGATCCGACGATGCGCCGCCTCGGGCTCCCCTCGGGGAAGCAGGCCATCCTCTCCGACACGGTCGGCTTCATCTCCGATCTGCCGACCCATCTCGTCGCCGCGTTCCGCGCCACCCTCGAAGAAGTGACCGAGGCCGATATCGTCGTCCATGTCCGCGACGCCCACCACCCCGACACCGAGGCGCAGAAGGAAGATGTGCTCGCCGTACTCGGCGATCTCGGCCTCGGCGCGCCGGAGGAGACGGGCTCGGAGGTCGGCGCCCTCGAAGAGGGGCTGATCGAGGTCTTGAACAAGATCGACCTGTTTGGCCCCTCCGAGCGGGCGAGCCTCATCAACCAGACCCAGCGCAACACCCAGAGCGTCGCGGTGTCGGCGGCGACAGGGGAGGGGTGCGAGGAGCTGCTGCGCCTGATCGAATGCCGCCTCGAGAACGGCGCGCGCGCGGTGCGGCTCGAGGTGCCGTTAAGCGACGGCCAGACGCTGGCCTGGCTCTATGCCCATGGCGAGGTCGTCGGCCGGCGCGACGACAGTGAAGCCGCCCACCTCTCGGTCCGCCTGTCGGAAGCCGATCTCGGCAGGCTGCGGCACCGGCAGCGATTGCATTAAAAAGGATATGTTGCTCGCGGTCGGAGAATATGAGTGTGCCCGTCATGACGATCCGGCGCGAAGCCGAGCCTCTCCCAAAACGCCTCGCTGCCGGCGGCGGCGTTCGCGGTCACCACAAGGCTGCCCCGTATTGCCGGCTCGAGCAACCGGGTGGCGAGCCGCTTGCCGATGCCGCTTCGGCGAAAGGGCGCTCGCACGTAGAACCGCCGGATGCGGAGTGCTCCCGGAACGACCGGTTCGAGCGTAATCCCCCCGACTCCGACAAGTACTCCCCCCGCGTAGGCGGCAAGCAATGCCTCGCCCTCATGATTGAAGCGGGTTTTGCGATCCGCCCATTCGGCTGCGAGCGTGTCCAGCATGCTATGGCCCTCGGCGTGCGCTTCCGCCCGCATCGTGTCGAACTCGGCGGGTAGGTCGCCGGTTATCGGCACCAGCCGGATGCCGCGGTGCGCCGGCTCACGGCGCTTGACCTCCTGCCATAGCGCTTCCAGCGCGTCGAGGTCGCGGCCGATACCGCGTGCTGTCGCCAATAATTCGACCTCGCGAAACCGGCGCTCGAATTTCGCGGTGGCGCGGCGCAGCGCGGTTTCGGGCTCGACGCCGAGCTTGCGGGCGAGGTTGGCGGCGGCGAAGAGGAGGTCGCCCATTTCCTCTTCGAGTGCCGTGGGCGATCCGCCATCGAGTTCGGCTTCGAGTTCGGCCAACTCCTCGGCGAGTTTCGGGATGACCGCGCGGGCGTCGGGCCAGTCAAAGCCGATCCGCGCGGCCCGGCCTGAGATCTTGGCGGCGCGCACCAGCGCGGGGAGGGCGAGCGCCACTCCGTCGACGACGCTCTGCCCGCTTCCGGCAACCTGGCGCTCGGCGGCCTTGTGCGCCTCCCAAGCCTCGTTCTGGGCGGCAACCGAGGCAATCACCACGTCGCCGAAGACATGCGGGTGGCGGCGCACCATCTTGTCGGCGATTCCCGCGGCGACGTCATCGAACGCGAAGTCTCCGGCTTCCTCGGCCATGCGGGCGTGAAAGACGACCTGCAGCAGCAAATCGCCGAGTTCGTCCTTGAGTGCAGCCATATCGGCGCGCTCGATCGCGTCGGCGACCTCGTAAGCCTCTTCGATCGTATAGGGCGCGATCGATCTGAAATCCTGTTCGCGGTCCCATGGGCAGCCGCGCTCGGGATCGCGCAGCCGGGCCATGATGGCGAGGAGATTGTCGATCGGGCGGGTCATCGGGAGATCAACGGTTTCTTGAAGAAGATGCGCTGGTGGTCGGGCGGATAATCGAGCCGGGCAAATTCCCGGTAGCCGAATTTCCGGTAGAACTCGGGCGCCTGAAACGAAAACGTGTCGAGCCAGGCCGAATGGCAGCCGAGCGCCAACCCGCGCCGCTCGGCCTCTTCCAGCAACCCGCGCCCGATGCCGCCGCGCCGCAGATCAGCCTCGACCCATAAGAGGACGATGCCGAGCCAGCCGGCATAGATGTGGCCGATCAACCCGGCGTGGATCGCGCGAGTCTTCGCCGCGCACGAAGACCCCGAAATAGTCGAACGGCGGATTGCGCAGAAACGGCGCGTTATACCTGCCGAGGCCGTCGTCGACGAACTCGCGGTCGTCCCATGACGGGTTGTCCTCGACGCTGAGGCGCAACCCAGGCGGCAGTTCCATGGTTGCGTCTCAGCCTAGTTGTCGCATAATATATATTATGGAAAATATTAACCGGAGATTCACGACAGAAAACTCCCGTCGGGGCTAACAAGGCGCTTTGCCATGAACACGCGGTCATAGCCGGCCTCGCGACCGCGCCCGGTCTCACGGAAACCGAGCCGCCTGTAGAGCGCGATGTTCTCGGTCATCATTTCGTGCGTGTAGAGCCGCAGCTCGGCATGGCCACGGCGCCGCGCTTCGCTTTCGGCAAAGGCGACCAGCCGACGCCCGAGGCCCTGGCCCTGCCGATCCGGATCGACCGCGATATTGTCGAGCATCAGGTGGTCGGGTTGGGGCAGCAGCACGATCAGCGCGACGATGGCACCATTCGGCTCCTCGATCACGCTTACCGTGCCCTGATCGATCAGCCTGCCGTAATCGTCGAGCATCGGGCCGGGTCGCTTGCCGATGCGCTCGGTATAAACCGAATATGCGGCGCGGACGATCGCCTCCACCGCAGCACGGTCCCGGGGTTGCGCCGGACGGATCACGGATCGGTCAATTCAACGATGAGTCCGTCATAGCCGGGCTCAACCCCGTCGGGCAGTTCGGCACTGAGCTCGCGATAATCGAGGCTCTGGTCCATATGGGTCAACACTGCCCGGCGCGGCCGTACCCGGTCGATCCAGGACAGCGTCTTCGCCAGATGGCTGTGCGTCGGATGCGGCTCGCGGCGCAGGCAATCGACGATCCACAGCTCGACCCCTCCGAGCGCGGCGAACGCACCCTCGTCGAGCTCGACCGCATCGGTCGAATACGCCACAGGCCCGATGCGAAATCCGGTCGTCGTGCTGTAGCCGTGACCTTGGGCGAACGGCAGGATCATCATTCCCGCGGCGCTGAATGGCCCGGTAATCCGATGCGGCGCGAGCGACGGCCGGTATACCGGCCGGCCCGGCAACACCGGTTTCAGCGCATAGCCAAACCGTTGCTCGATTTCGGCCAAGGTATCGGCGGTAGCGTAGAGCGGAATAGAGTTTTTTAACAATCGATTAACCATCCGAACATCATCTAATCCATGAAGATGATCGGCGTGGGCATGGGTCATCAGCACAGCGTCGAGCCGGGCGGCGCCGGCATCGAGCAGCTGCTGGCGCAGATCGGGCGAGGTATCGATCAACAGCGCGCCGCCGCGGCTTTCGACGAGCAGCGAGCAGCGCCGCCGGGCGTTGCGCGGCTCACTTGGATCGCAGCGCCCCCAATCCGGACCGATCGCCGGGACCCCCCAGGACGGACCGCAGCCCAGGAGGGTCACTTTCATGGCGCGGCTGCGGGCCGGACCGCCTTACTAAACAGCCGGAAGAAATTCTCGCTCGTGGCCCGGGCGAGTGCGGCCGGCTCGACCCCTTTCAGCGCCGCCACCACCGTCGCGGTCTGGACGATATAAGCCGGCTCGTTGCGCCGTCCGCGAAACGGCACCGGCGCGAGGTAGGGCGCATCGGTCTCGACGAGGAGGCGCTCCAGCGGCACATCGCGCACGATCGCGCGTAATTCCTCGGCGTTCTTGAAGGTGACGATACCGGACAACGAGATGTAAAAACCGAGATCGAGCGCGGCTTCGGCAAGCGCGCGGCCGCTGCTGAAACAATGCATGACACCGGGTGGCGGCCGCTCCCCGCGCAGGATCCGCGCCACCTCGTCGTCGGCCGCGCGGGCATGGATGATCAGCGGCAACCCGCTCGCCCGCGAGGCTGCGATGTGGGTGCGGAACACCCGTTCCTGGGTATCGTGCGGGCTGTGGTCGTAATGAAAATCGAGCCCGGTCTCGCCGATGCCGACAACGCGCGGGTGCGCGGCGAGGCGGATAAGATCGGACGCGCTCAGCGCCGCGTGGTCGGCCGCCTCGTGCGGGTGGGCGCCGACCGAGCACCAGACAGGGTAAGATTCGGCGATTGCCCGCACCCCGGGAAACTGGTCGAGGCGGGTGCCGATTGTCAGCATCGTCGCGACCCCGGCGGCGCGGGCACGCGCGATGATCGCGTCGCGCTCCTCGGCGAAATCCGGAAAATCGAGGTGGCAATGGCTGTCGACCAGCATGCGCCCTCACGCGCTGGCCGCTGCGGGCGCAACAAAGCGCGGGAAGATGCCGCGCGGCGCCGGCAACGGGCGCCCCGGCGGCAGCGCCGTGGGCAGATCGGCAAAGCGCCGCGCCTCGGGCGGCACCGCCAATTGGTCGAGCAGCAGTCCGGCGGCGCCGGGCACAAACGGCTGCATGACGATCCCCAAATGGCGCAGCACCTCGGCCAGCGTATAGAGCACGCTGCCCATGCGCGCTGGGTCGGTCCGCCGCAACGCCCAGGGCGCCTCAGCGTCGACATAGCGGTTGGCCTCGGCGACGAGGCGCCAGACGGTCTCAAGCGCGAGATGGAAGGCCTGCTCTTCAGCGATCAGCGGGCGCAGCCGCCCGATCAGCGCGTGCGCCTCGGCGAGCAGCTGGCCGTCTGCTGCGCAGGCCGGGCCCGGCTCGGGCAGCGCCGCGCCGCAGTTGCGATTGATCATCGCCAGCACGCGCTGTGCCAGGTTGCCGAAATCATTGGCCAGATCGCTGTTGAGCCGGCCGATCACCGCGTGATGCGAGAAATCGCCGTCACTGCCGAACGGCAGCTCGCGCAGCAGGAAATAGCGCAGCGGGTCGAGCCCGTAGATGTCGACCAATTCCTTGGGGGCAACGAAATTGCCGAGCGATTTCGACATTTTCTGCCCTTCGACGGTCCACCAGCCATGGGCGAACACGCGGCGCGGCGGTTCGAGCCCGGCGGCCATCAGGAAGGCATGCCAGTAGACCGTGTGAAAGCGCAGGATATCCTTGCCGACGACATGAATATCCGCCGGCCAAAACACTGGAAACGCGCCAGTCTCGGTCTCGGGATAGCCGATCGCGGTGATGTAGTTGACGAGCGCGTCGAGCCACACATAGATGACATGGCGCGGGTCGCCCGGCACCGGGATGCCCCAACTGAAGCTGGTGCGCGAGATCGACAGATCGTTGAGGCCGGATTTGACAAAACTGATAACCTCGTTGCGCCGGCTGCGCGGGGCGATCGCATCGGGATGCGTCTCATAAAACGCCAGCAGCCGATCCTGCCAGGCCGACAGCCGGAAGAAGTAATTATCCTCCTCGACCCACTCGACCTCGGCGCCGGTCGGCGCCACCCGAGATCCGTTCGGGCCGCCAATCAGCTCATCTTCCTCGTAAAACGCTTCGTCGCGCACGCAATACCAGCCGGCGAACTTGCCGAGATAGATTTCGCCGCGCCGCTCCAACTCCTGCCAGAGTGCCTGCACGCCACGGATGTGCCGCTCCTCGGTGGTGCGGATGTAGTCGTCGTTGCTGATGTCGAGCAGCCGGTCCATCTCGCGGAACGTGGCCGATACCCGGTCGGCGTATTGCTGCGGCGTCAACCCGAGTGCCTGGGCCGAGCGCTCGACCTTCTGGCCATGCTCGTCGGTGCCGGTGAGAAATGTGACGTTGCGCCCGTCGAGCCGCATGAACCGCGCCAGCACATCGCACGCCACCGTCGTATAGGCATGCCCGAGATGCGGCGTGTCGTTGACGTAATAGATCGGGGTCGTCACAAAATAGGGCCGGTCGGCGCTCATCAATCCTCTCCAAAGCGCAGATATGGGACCGGGTTCGCGATGGGTCCAGCGGTGAGGCCGGACGCAACGATCGGCCGTGACGGGAGCTTCTACCGCGCCGCGCCGTCGATCGCAAAGAATGCGCCGAGGATCGTCTGCTTCTTGTCGAGATTGAGCGCGTCGGTGCGGGCATAGAGGCGGCCGATTTCGTCGCGCAACTCGGCCCAGCGCGCCGCGGGCGCCCGGCGCCCAAGCCGTTCCAGCACCGCGCTGTCGCGCGCTGGCGAGGCGCCGGTACTCCGCCGCGCCGCCGCCTCGGCGACCCGGGCCAATAGTTGTGCCACCAGCTCCTCAACCGCGCGATAGGCCTCCTCGGCGTCGCTGCGGACCAGCCGGTCGGCAAAACTATGGAGCGCCGCCGGGTCGATCCTCGGTTCGCGCGAGACGAGCGCCAGGACCGCCTCGTAGAGCTCGACCCCACCGGCGGCGGCAAGCTCGAGGGCGCGGCCTATGCTGCCGCCGGACAGCGCTGTCAGCACCTCGACTTGTTCCTCGGGCAGGTCGGGGCGGTAGTGCCCAAGCAGCCGGCGGACGATTCCCGGCGCCAGCGGCGCCAGCG
>CAVTGB010000018.1:0-132010 GCA_963734125.1 uncultured Alphaproteobacteria bacterium | reverse complement strand
GACACGGGTCGCGATCCATCTCGGCGATCGCTTCGATCAGGGTGTCGGCCCCCTTGAGCGGTTCCAGCCTGCCGGCGAAGAGGACGACCCGGTGCCCGGCGACGTCCAGCTCGCGGCGCAGCGCGCTGACCGCCGCGGCGGGTGCGGGCGTGAAGCGACCCCCGGCTCGGCGACCAGATCCGGTCCCGGTTCGCCCCGTACAGCCGCACCAGGGCCCGCCCCTCGGCCCGGCTCATGGCCACGATGCGGTCGCACTCCGCGGCGCTCCTCCTCGACGAGGCCGCGCTCGAGGTCGGGCGGGAGCCCGGCGGCCGCCTTCATGCGGGCGAGCGATGAAAAGCGACTGGACCCAGGGGATGCCCAGCCGCTCCCGGACCCGGCGCGCCGGTGGGCCGCTTAGACAGTAGTGGGCGTGGACCAGGCGGTAGCTGCGCCGCTCGGAGGCGGCGTGGGCGAGCAGGGCGTCGGCGAACTCGTCGAGGAGTGGCATCAGCTCCTGCTTGGGGATGGGACGGGGCGGGCCCACGTCGAGGAGGACCAGCCGGCTCCCCGGGGCGATCAGCCGCTCGGCGGGGAGGTCGGGGTCGTCGCGGCGGACGAAGACGTCGGTCGGCACCCCCCGCTCGGCCAGGCCCTCGCAGAGGCGCCGGACCCCGATGGTGATCCCCGCCGTTGTCGCCCCGCCCCGCGCCCCTCGCTGAGCGGCGAGGCGTGGACCGAGATGACGGCGATGGCGCGACCCGTCGGCTCGGTCATGGTGCCAGTGTACCCAGGGAGCTCGTTGCGACGTCAACCACCCCACGAGGCGGGGGTCGCGGGGGACGACGGCGGCCGGCCGGAGAGGCCCCCGGCACTCCAGGACTGCCACCCGCGCGCCGCCACCGGGTCCCACCACGCCGTCCCTGCCTGGACCATGAGCACCGCGGGGTGGAGGTTGACGGTGGTGCAGCAGTGGGCCGGGATGACCAGCAGCCGCTCGCCGATGCGCAGCCGGGTCCGGCCACCCGACGCGACCAGCACCCCGTGCTCCTCGCTCATCCGCTCCAGGACCAGATCGTCGCGGCCGGTCACCATGCCGTAGCCGCGGAGCAGGCTGAGCCGCGAGTCCGCGGCGAGCGCCTTGGACCCCGCGTCGATGACGGCCCGATCCGCGGCCGGCGTCGCGACCACGGTGGCGACGACGCCGAGGGCGCACTCCTCCACGGTCATGGCGCCGAGGGCGACCTGCTGGGCGTCCCCGTACACGTAGGAGCCCGGCCGCATCTCGGTCGGCCCAGCCTCGGTCAGCGGGACGGTCGGGGTCGAGCCCACGCTCACCTCACTGACGCCGATGCCGGCGTCGCGGATCGCCGCGGCGGTCTCCATCACCGCCCGGTGCTCGGCGTCGGCGATGCCGGCCAGCTCGGTCGCGGTCGGCCACCGCGTAGGCGTGGCCGGGGAAGGTGAGCAGTCCGCGGAACCGCTCCTCCCCGATCGCCGCCAGCAGCTCGTCACCGCGGTGACGGTGGCCCGCCCCGCCGGCGTGCCCAGCCGGTGGTGGCCGCTGTCCACCTCCCAGAGCACCTCGACGCGCTCGGGCAGCCCGGTGGCAGCCTCCACGCTGTCCACGCTGACGGCGAGCGGCCCCACTCGCTCGGCCAGCGCGGCCAGACGTCGGAGCCGCAGCTCCCCCACCGGGGGGAAGGCGATGAGCAGGTCGCCGGCGCCGGCACCGGCGAAGACCTCGGCCTCGGTGAGTGTCGCCGCGGTCAGCCCGGTCGCGCCGTGTTCCATCTGGCGGCGGGCGACGTGAGCGCTCTTGTGGGTCTTGGCGTGGGGTCGGAGCCGGAGCCCCAGGTCGGTGGCACGGGCCTGCATGGCGGCGAGGTTGGATTCCATCGCCGCGACGTCCACTGCCGCGACCGGGGTCTCGAACGCCTCGGCGGCGGCGAGCAGCCGCGCCGCGTCCATCAGGAGGCTCGCGAGGAGCCGCGCGCCATGAACGGCGTCATCTCGTGTCGGCCCTCTCCCTCACTCCGGCCAGTACTGCTCCTCGTGGACTGACCCGGAGTCGTGCCCGGCCCGGATGAGCGCGCCCTTCACGTTGTCGATCATCTGCGGGTTGCCGCAGATGAACGCCGTCGCGGAGCCCGGGCGCAGCTCCAGCCGGTCGGCGTGCTTGCGCACCACGTCCTCGACCCGGCCGCGCTCGCCGCTCCACTCCGGGTCGAGCCAGGGCCGGCTGATGGTCGGGATGTACTCGAACCAGTCGTGCGCCCCGGCGAGGGCCCGCATCTCATCCAGGTAGCCGAACTCGGCCGAGACGCTGGCGCCGTGGAGGAGCACCATCCTCCCCGCCGGCGACCACTCGCCGCGGTCGATCCGCCGGAGCAGGGTGCGGATGCAGGAGAGGAAGGGTGCGATCCCGGTGACCGTGGCCACGAAGAGGTGGGCCTGGCCCTCCACCGGCGCGTCGCGGAGGAAGAGGCCCTTGCAGCGGCGCCGGACCGGCAGCTCGGCGCCCACCCCCAGCACGTGGAGGGGGACGGTCAGCTCGCCCTCCGGCACCCGCTCGATGAACAGCTCGATCTCGTCCTCCTCCGGCGAGGAGCAGATCGAATACGGCCGTTCGATGAGCCGGCCGCCGAGGGGAAGGGCGAGGGTGCAGTACTGGCCGGGCCGGTAGCCGAGCTCGAAGTCGGTGGTCAGCCGCATGACCCAGAGACCGTCGCCGAAGTCGCGGCGGCTGGCGATCCGGGCGGTCCCGAACTTGGTGGGGTCGACCTGGACGGCGGGTTCGATCATCGGGCGTCAGTGTAGGCGCTGAACCACGGCCGGCTCCCCCATCCATGCCGGTGCCCCCGGAACGGCCGGCGGCCGGCCGGCGGCGCGGCGGCCCGGGTCAGACGTGCTCGGGCGCCACCAGCAGCAGCCGGACGGTGCTGGTGGCCAGCTCGCGCCCGCTCTCCGCGTCGCGCATCGTCACCGCCCACTGGTGGACCCGGCGGCCGGCGTGCCGCACCACCGCCTCGGCGTCGATCCTCTGGCCGGCGCCCGCGGTGCGGAGGAAGCTGGTGTGGTTCTCCAGCCCGACCGCTCCCCGTCCGGAGCCGTCGGCCGCCGCCACCATCGCGCCGACCGACGCCAGGGTCTCGGCGATCGAGGCGTAGACGCCGCCGTGGACCAGGCCGTAGGGCTGGAGGTGCTTCTCGGTGACCTCGAGGTGGGCGACGACCCGGGTCGCCGAGACCTCGTCGAACTCGAGGCCCATGAGACCGATGAAACCGGCGTGCGGGTCCAGGTTTCCCGGCAGCCCGGGGGGCACCGTCATGGCTCCCGGTCGCCGCGCGTGGGTGCGGCCCTCACTGACGGCCTTGAGATCGCGGCCGGGTGCAGCGCGTCGGCCGAGCCCGGCGTGTCAACCAACGGGGACGCTCCCGCGGACGGGGGCAGGCGCCGCCTCCATCTCGGCCCGGTAGCGCTCCGCGAAAGCACGCAGCGACGGGGTGATTGGTTCGTCCAGCTGGCTGCGACCCTCGAGCGACTCGGCCGTCTTGAGCCCGTGGCCGGTGATGTAGGCGACCACCGTCTCGTCGCCCTTCCACCTGCCCGCCTCGGCGAGCCGGCGGAGCACCGCCACCGTCACCCCGCCGGCGGTCTCGGCGAAGACCCCCTCGGTGCGCGCGAGCAGCTCCACGGCGTCGAGGATCTCCTCGTCGCTGACGCTCTCGACCACTCCCCCGCTCTTGCGGGCGGCGCGGATCACGTCCTCCCCGTCCGATGGGCTGCCGATGGCAAGAGAGCGGGCGACGGTGTCGGGGCGGCGCACCGGGGTGACCGGGCGGTGGCCCGCGAAGGCGTCGGCCACCGGGGCGCAGCCTGACGCCTGGGCGCCGGTCAGCCGGGTCCGCGGCGGCCCCGGGACCAGGCCGAGGTCGACCAGCTCGCGGATCGCCTTCTCCGCCTTGACGAACTGGGAGCCGGAGGCAATCGGGATGACGATCTCGTCGGGCAGCCGCCAGCCCAGCTGCTCCACGGTCTCGTAGGTGAGGGTCTTGCTGCCCTCGCTGTAGAAGGGCCGGACGTTGATGTTGCAGAAGGCCCAGGAGACCTCGTCGGCCAGCTCGCTGCCCAGCCGGTTGGCGTCGTCGTAGGTACCGTTGACCCGGACCAGGGTCGGCCGGAACACCGCGGTGGTCGAGATCTTGGCGGCCTCCAGGTCGGCGGGGATGATGATGACCGCGCGCATCGCCGCGTGGGCGGCGTAGGCGGCCACCGCGTTGGCCAGGTTGCCAGTGCTGGCGCAGGCGAGGGTCGCGAAGCCGTGCCCGCGGGCCCAGCTGGCGGCGACGCTCACCACCCGGTCCTTGAAGGAGTTGGTGGGGTTCTGGGTGTCGTTCTTCAGGTAGAGGTTGCGCAGGCCGAGCAGGTCGCCCAGGTTGCGGGCGCGGAGCAGCGGCGACCAGCCCTCGCCGAGGCTGATCGGCTCCAGCTCGTCCTCGAGCGGCAGCAGCTCACGGTAGCGCCAGATGCTCGCCGGGCCCGCCTCGATGCTCGCCCGTGAGACCCTCCGCCCGATCTCGGAGTAGTCGTAGGCCACCTCGAGGGGGCCGAAGCAGAGATCGCAGGCGTGGGTCGGCGCGATCGGGGTCGTGGCTCCGCAGGCGCGGCAGCGCAGTCCAAGTATTCGTTCACTCATGGGAGGGTCCTCAGGTTGTCGGGGGATGACAGCTCACGCGTGAGGGGCGGTGCGTCCGCCCCGGCGCATTCGCTTCCCCGCGAACCCGATGGCGTCCCGGAGCGGCAGCCGCCGCGTCCGAGGCGTGTGAGAACTCCGCATGACGGCTCCCGAGTGTACCGGGAAGCGGGCTGACGAGGTCCGATCAGTGCCCATCTCTCCCGCACCTGACGCCCCACCACCCAGCGCGTTCTGGCTGTGTGCCAACCCCCTCAAAGGTTATCTTGGCGGTGTGTTCGTCTTGACAATGCGTACATCAGTTCGCTATACTCCATTGTCGATGTTGGAGCGAGAGGTGGGGCGGCGGGGAGCGGGGGGAGCGGTCTCGCCGGCGTGACCGCCGCGCTCGATCGCTTCGGGCGACGGCCCCGGGATGGGCGTCCGGGCCCCGTGGTGCGCGCCGAGATGGTCGCGTGGCGCCGGCTCATCGACCGGATGGAGCTGGAGTTCTCCGGCATGGTCACCGAGCTCGCCGCCTGCGGCGAGGACGAGTGGGACGGGCACCCGAGCCCGACCGGCTGGGTCAAGGAGGAGTGCCACACCACCGGCACCGCCGCCTGGAACGCCCTGGTGGTCGGCGGGCAGGCGATCCGGATGCCGGAGAGCACCCGCGCGCTGCGCGCGGGGGAGATCGGCTTCGCCCATCTGGCCGTGATCGCCCGCACCGCCGAGTGGATCGCCGGCCTGCCGGCGTCCGCCGGCCCGACGATCGCCGGCGACACGCCGGTCCCCGGCTTCGACGAGGCGGTCCTGCTGGGCAAGGCTCGGCGGCGCTCGGTCGCCGAGCTCCGGCGGGACTGCGCCCACCTGCGTCACGCCGCCGACCCGCGCCGCTTCCTCACCGAGCAGATGGAGCAGGTGGAGGCGCGCTTCCTGGAGCTCACGGCCACCGAGGGCGGCGCGTGCTTCCTGCGCGGCTTCCTCGACGGCGAGGGCGGGGCCACCCTGCG
This sequence comes from uncultured Alphaproteobacteria bacterium, assembly GCA_963734125.1. Classification (GTDB taxonomy): domain Bacteria; phylum Pseudomonadota; class Alphaproteobacteria; order ATCC43930; family CGMCC-115725; genus DATARH01. The sequence continues at coordinate 126,343 of CAVTGB010000018.1, read as the reverse complement.
CACCGCCCTGGAGCCGCTCGCCCGGCCGGCCGGGGAGGGGGACGAGCGTCCCCGGGAGCGCCGCTTCGCCGACGCCCTGGTGGAGCTGGCCGCCCACGCCCTGGACAGCGGGGCGCTGCCCCAGCACGGCGGCCAGCGTCCCCACCTCCAGGTCACCGCCACCCTGGAGACGGTCCAGGGGCGGGACGGGGCGCCGGCCGCCGAGCTGGAGCTGGGCGGGGGTGGCGTACCGGTGGCGCTGTAAAAGTGGAGCGGCGTAGTCTCGCGCGGTAGGTCTGGAAACCACCGAGGAGAACTACGCCGTGGAGAAGAGAGTAGCGCCCAGCACCCTGCTGGAGGAAGCCATCGGCGCCCTGCTGGAGAGCGGGACCCCGGCTGGCGAGAAGCTCGCCGAGGTCGGACGGCTGGGGGCCCGCCTGGTGCTCCAGCGGGCCATCGACGAGGAGGTGACCGCCTTCCTCCAGCGGGCCCGCTATGAGCGCAGCCCGCAGGCCCGAGGGTCGCGCAACGGGGTGCGGCCCCGCCGCATCCAGACCGCCGAGGGCGAGGTGGAGCTGGCCATCCCCCAGCTCCGCGATTGCGCCGAGCGCTTCGTCCCCAAGATCATCCCCGACACCCGGGTGGCGATCCGGACCCGGCCGCTCGAGGCGCTGATCATCGGGGCCTACGTGCGTGGCCTCTCCGACCGCGACGTCGAGAGCCTGATCGCCGAGGCCGGGCTGGGCACGATCAGCAAGAGCACGGTGAGCCGCATCTGCAAGGAGCTCCGGGACCGCTACAAGGCCTTCCGGGCCCGGTCGCTGGCGGAGGTCGACCTGCTCGTCCTGTTCATGGACGCGATCTACCTCCCCACCCGCCCGAGCGGGGCCAAGGAGGGCGTCCTGGTGGCCTGGGGCTACACCCGCGACGGCGGGCGGGTGCTGCTCGACGTCTGCCTCGGCCAGCGAGAGCGCCACGAGGACTGGCTGGACCTGGGACGGCACCTGGCCAAGCGCGGGCTGGGAGCGCCGACGCTGGTGGTCAGCGACGGCGCGCCGGGGCTGATCCGGGCGATCGAGGAGCTCTGGCCAGACGCCGATCGTCAGCGCTGCGCTGTGCACCGCCTTCGCAACATACTCGCCAAACTTCCCAAGGATCCCGCCCTCCACGAGCGGATCCGCGCCGCCTACTGGGCGGTGCTCAACGAGGCCGACTCCCGCCAAGCCGCCGAGGACGGCCTCCGGATGGTGGTCGCCGACCTGGAGCCCAAGTACCCGAGCGCCGCGGCCTGCCTGGCCGACGACCTGCCGGCGCTGACGGTCCACCTCGACTATCCCCTCCACCTCCGAGCCAGGTTGCGGAGCACCAACCTGCTGGAGAGATCCCTGGAGGAGGTTCGGCGGCGGGCCAAGGTCATCGGCCGCTTCCCCGGGGAGACCAGCTGCCTCAGCCTCTGCTGGGCGGTCCTCGACCTCGTCATCAGCGGCGCCCGCGGCCTTGGCCTGACCGACCTCGACCGACAGCTGCTCGTCCGCCGATCCGCAGCCAAGGAGGACTTGACCACCCAGGAGCTTATCGCCTAAACTGACCAAAACAAGCGCGTGGCTAGCCGCTCGCTTTTACAGCAGCGCCGGGACGCGAGAGACCAGCTGCCTCAGCCTTCTCGCCGGGCGGTCCTCGATCTCGTCATCAGCGGCGCCCGCGGCCTTGGCCTGACCGACCTCGACCGACAGCTGCTCGTCCGCCGATCCGCAGCCAAGGAGGACTTGACCACCCAGGAGCTTATCGCCTAAACTGACCAAAACAAGCGCGTGGCTAGCCGCTCGCTTTTACAGCAGCGCCGGGACGCGATCTAGGTCGCTAGCCGTAAGACCGATCTCTGTGAGTAGGTCGGCCTCTTCGTCGAACGGTTGAATAACAGTTCCCGTCTCGGCACGTTTGAACAGCCGCACCCTTGGTAGTTGAGCGCTGCGCAAGAAGATTGAGGAATGGGTGGCTACTATGTACTGATGCTCCGAGTGGTCGCGCATCAGCTTCAGCAGAGTGCGCTCCGCGTGAGGATGAAGGAAGGCATGGGGTTCGTCGATGAGCATGATTCGCGGAGCCGCACTGCCAAGAATCACGGCGCCAATCATTAGGAGTTGCTCGATGCCCGTCCCGCAGTGCTGAAGGAGAACCTTCTCAACGGGGTTGCCAGGGTAGACAACATAAGCCTCACTTATGCTTCCGTGCGCATTGACTTCGAGGCGAAGGACTTCGGGGAATGCCTCGCAGATGAAGTGGTCTAAAGACCTTCGTTAAAGCGGTTGACGGGATTGGTCAGGACGAGACCGGTCTGACCCAGGAAGCCGAAGAGCAGGTGCTGCTGGCTGCGGGCCTTGTGGACGCCACCGGCGGCGAGCTCGATCAGCTCCTCCACGGTGTCGTCCCCGCGGTTGGCCAGGACCCCACCCTTGAGGTGGTTCCAGACACCCTCCACGGGGTTCAGCTCGGGGGCGTAGGCCGGCATCCGCTCGACACGCAGCCATGACCGCTGGGCGTCGAGGTACGCCTTCATGACCCCGCTGCGATGCGAACTCAGTCCATCCCAGAGCAAGAGCACTCGCTGGCGGCGGAAGTGGTGGCGCAGCTCCTCGAGGAAGCTGATCAGGCCGACGTCGTTGTAGGCGCCAGGGCGGGTCTGGAAGTACAGCCGCGCCCGCCGGCCGTCCCAGCGGTAGCAGAGCGCGGACGCCGCCGAGACCCGCTTCCAGTTGAAGCGATGCCGGACCACCGGGGTGCGGCCACGCGGCGCCCAGGTCTGGCGGAGCGGCGGGGTCAGGGAGAAGCCGCTCTCGTCCTCGAAGAGGATCCAGCGGTGCTGGCGTTGGGCCCCCTTTTTAGCGCTGGCCAGGTGACCTTCACCCAGTGGTCGATGGCGGCCTCGTCGCGCTCCTTGGCCCGTCGGGAGGGCCGCTGCCGGCTCCAGCCCATGTAGCGGAGCAACCGCCAGACGTGGCCCGGGTGGTAGACGACGCCGGTCCGCTCTGCGATCACCTCAGCCACTCGCTGGAGCGTCCACACGTCGGTGGTGTAGCCACTGGCTCGCGCGCCCTGGAGGAGCACGGTCTCGATGGCGGCGAGCTGCTCATCGCTGAGCTTGGGCGGCCTGCCGAAACGCTCCGACAGCTTGAGGGCGTCGGTGCCGCCCTGCTGCCAGAGCCCGAACCAGGTGCTGGAGGCCTGCCGACTGACCCCCAGCTGGACCGCGACCCGGGCCGGACGGACGCCCTCGGCGAAGAGCACAGCGGCTTGCTCGCGGCGCTCCTGGAGAGCCGCGATCAACTTGGGTGACCGGCGGGATCGACGTGCGTAGTGAGTGTTGGCGGAGCGGGTTCGAGGAGCTGGAGAAGGCATGAACCCATTGACTCACACCTGAGTCACTACGTCAACCCCTTGGGCGATTCTCTTTAAGTACGGGAAGGTGTCGTACTGGTGATTGAGGTAGAGGTCATAGACCCGAGTTCGACAGCATAGGCGATCGCCTAAGCCGAAATGCGTTGGGGGATAAGGGAAGTCGCCCGGAGGGGCGAGGAGGCGTAGTTACTAGGCCGAGATCGAAGCCTGGCGGCGGCCGGGGGTGATTTCCAGGACCAGGTTGGGCTCGGGGAGATCGAGAGCCCGGAGGATTCGCTGCTGAGCAGGGGTGGTCTCGCTGCGCTGGACCACCCGACCGGCCTCGCCGGCAAACTCGCCGACCACCATCCGCTGCAGCTCGTGGCGGAGGTTGCGCCAGGTGTCCTTGGCCTGGGTCTCGATCACCCGGACCAGGATCAGGCCCAGGAAGCAGAGGGTGATGTGGGCCCGGATCCGCTCCTCCTTGCGGTGGTAGATGGGGCGCAGCTCGAGGACCTGCTTGAGGTCCCGCCAGGAGCGCTCCACCTCGAGCAGCGACTTGTAGAGCAGAGCCAGCTCGGCGGCGGAGAGGGAGTTGTCGGTGGAGCTGAGCAGGAACTTGCCGTCCAAGCGCTCCTCGACCTTGACCTTGGCCTGGTCGATCACCAGGCCACCCTGGCGCCGGCTCAGGTAACGCGAGAGCGTGGGGTGGGCGAGCAGCTCGCCCTTGGCCCGCAGCCGGTGGTCGCCTCGCTTGCCATCGAGCTCGGCGAGCTCGGTCTCCAGGCGCTTCAGGGCCCGCTCCCGGCGGGCCCGGTCCCACTCCGCCTCCACCTGATTGCGGCAGACGATGAAGCGCCGCGCGGTGATCCCCTCGCCGATCCACACCTCCTTGACCTCCAGGTTGTCGGCCACCACCGAGTAGCGTCCCGGCCGGGCCAGCGCCTCCAGGTTGTCCTGCCCTTGGCGCAGCTTCTCGCCGAAGAGCACGTGGCCCCCGGCGCGCTGCAGATGGGTCCGGTTCTCCTCCGAGGCGAAGCCGCGGTCGCCGACCCAGAGCACCCGGTGGAGCCGCCACTCCCGGAGGTCGTCGTGGACCTGGCGGATGATGACCTGGTCACTGGCGTTGCCCGGGAAGGCCCAGCAGCGGACCGGGATACCCTCCTTGGTGACCGCCAGGCCGACCACCGTCTGGGGACGATCGGGGCGGTGGTCCTTGGAGTGGCCGTAGCGGCGGAAGTCGTCGTCGAGCTCGGTCTCGAAGTAGGTGCTGGTGGTGTCGAAGAGGAGGACGTCGACCTCCAGGTTGAGCAGGTTGGCGACCTGGAAGAAGACCTCGCGCTGGATCGCCTCGTCGCAGTCGAGCAGGAAGTCCATGGCCCGGTAGAAGACCTGGGGATCGCCACCCAGATCGGGAACCGCGGGCAGGGCCACGTCCTCGGCCGCCCACTCCAGGGCGGCCAGCTTGGACGACGGCGCCAGGACCCGGTTGCAGACCAGGGTGAAGATGATCCGCTCCACCGCCGCGGAGATCCGGCGGTCGGCGGCGGCCCGCCGGATCGCCTCGGGGATGCCCAGGCGCTGCCACATCTGGTCGATGACGTAGGCGCCACCGAAGGGACGCGAGCCGAGGAAGCGGAGCTCGGGAGAGGCGGCGGCGATCAGTGCCTGCTCGGGCTCGATGAAGCGGCTGATGCTGCGCACCAGCCGGCGCAGGGCCTCCGGGTCGAGCTGGTCCTCCCGGCCCAGGGTGTGGATCACCTGGGCCCGGGCCCGCTTGAGCTGGGCATCCCAGACGTTGTGGACCAGCTGGAGGTAGCGGACGCTGCTGCCGTCCTTGTTGTGACGGACCACAGCGCGCATGAACACACCCCAGAGTATAGCCGTTACGCTCTGCTAGCGTCTAGATTAGAAGCGGTATTGAAGGCGTGTAACTATGGCTTTCGGCTTTGGAAGGCCAGCTTCAGCCTCTTCCCAATTCGCAACAACCCGATTCCCGCTCTTGAGCGCCCATCAGCTGTCGAACTCGGGATAGAGGACGTTTATGAGATTACTACCGTCGGAATCGAGGACTGCTTCGGCCTGAGACAAGGCCACGCTGTAGGTTGCGACCTTCCGAGGACCGACGTAAACGATTGAGCCCACGAGCGCTTGGCAAAGCTGAAAAGCAAGTCCAGAGGAGGATCACCAAGGGCGATTATCCTTGCGTCGGCTTCCCGTCTTCCCATGTGAACGTCGCGGTATTGGGAGGCCTCTGGTCGGTGCGGTGCCTTCTCGCAAATGACGAAGGCCATCTCCGATTCGAAGGGTCGAAGATTGAAGAGTTTGGCCACCGAAATTGAGTACGCTGTCTCCAGGCACACCTTGCTGCGCGCGTGAGGACTAACGGATCCCTTGGCGGCTCTAGGGACAACTCGACCACTAGGAGGTGGCGTCCATAAGAGCTTGGGGGGCCGCCCCGACTTGCCATGTCGGCGCTTGGAGAGCGGCACGAAGCTCGTCGCCTGCCACTGACCACTTCATGATCAGTTGAAAAGCGGTGTCGTCGCGCCCAGGTCGATTGAGGGTGGGCAACGTGAGGGCATGAAGAAATGCGGTCTTGCCCACGTTGTTGCGTCCCGCGAGGACCGTCAGGTCTGGGTCAAGAACCAGTTCCTGCGGGGTCCGAATGCTGCGGAAGCCGTTCAGTGTTGCAGACAGCAATCGCGTGCGAGTGTTCTCCACGGGAGGGGTCGCATCGGAACGAGTGGGGGCGTGGTCAGTCATGGCACGTCTCTACTACGGCTGCGCGTGCAGAAGCTCATTTACGCCCGTGCTGAGCATGGACATCTGACCGATGTAGGCGCAGCATCGTGCCATCCGCTGGCGCTCGGCAGAAGTCGCTGCTTGAGATGCTCCAGGCGATCGGGGATGATCGACCAAGGGAGTTGCTTCTCGGCACCCAGACGGGCGAATGCGCCGGACTTGGTTGTCGATGAGATGGGCCGAACATCCTTGCGAGCAAGCGGACAGGCTCGTCGCTTTGGCCCTCGAATCCACGTGTCAGGTCGGGCTCGGATTCAGCAGTCGGTGAGCTCGGCTCTAAAGCATGCGCCCGCGTGATGGTTCCTGGAACCGTTCGTTGCTCAGGAGTTGCGCGTGAGAGGATGTACTGGGCGGCGTTCACCAACGCGGGTTGGTGCTCTAGCCCCAAGCCGACCAGCGCTGTAGCTTGATCCTTGTCGAGCAGATCTTGGAAGCCAACCAAAGCGGTACGCGGATCCGTCTTCGGCACGGGGAGAGCGTCTTCTGCCTTGACTGCGCTTGCTGGCTGCTGGCCTTTGCAGGGGAGGCATCGGCGCGTGAACCGTAGCAGGTGCGCTCGATCTCTACCCAGTGGCGCTCGATGAACGCCGCTGCAGTGTCCTTGGTTACCCTTCGTTCGGTGTGCCAACGTTCATACATGGATGCGTAGAACGGTCCTTTGATGGCCGCAGGGGTGAATGCGAACGCCGTATTCGAGTTGTCGTGGCCGTGTCGAGCAAACGCGGCTAGCCACGCGTTGCCGAATTCATACTTGCCGCTCGAACATGCTAGTCGTAGTCCTTCCCGTAGATCCTTTCTCGCGTCCGAGGTCAGCCCCCCTTGGAACTTGGCCTACATAGTCAGGTCGCTGGTGGAATTGGACGCGTAGCCTCGATTGGGCCAAATGCTGCCTTACGGTGTTGACAAGGTCGCTGATCGTGCCCCGAAAGTGGGCCAAAGCGAGGTCCAAGCGGAAATCGAAGGCACCGAACTTACCAGCGCCATAGTGGAGCGTGGTGGGTTTCTGACGATTCGAGACGGAGAAGGTTGTTGACCCTTCAGCGTCGGAGTGCTGGACACCGATGAGTTTGGGGAGTTCGCACTCCCTAGTTTGCTTGCTGCCTTGGAAGACTACTGTCGGAGTTCAGTGAATCTGTCCGGCTAACGGTTCAGTGATTCTGACCGGGTGATAGCGGGGAAGAGGCGCCAGGGGTGGTTGGCGGCGGGCCGGTGAGGAGCGGGAGAGCGAGGCCGTTCCGGGCGCGGAGGCGGCGCGGGAGGGGCGCCGACGGGTGGCCCTTGGGCGGACCGCAGGCGGGGGCGGCCGAGCAGGTGGGAAAGGGGTGCGGTTGTGGAGGCCAGTTGGACGCCCTGGTGGAAGACGTGGAGCGTACCGTCGAAGCGCTGATGGAGGTCGACGCGGCAGCGCGCGTAGCTGATGCGTTGGCGGTTGGGCGGGATATCGATGACCACGGCGCCGAGGCGGACGGTGTTGTCGTTGGCGACCAGGCGTTGGTACTTGAAGCAGAAGACCTCGTGATGGGGCCGCCCTGGTGGCCAGGGTTGCCAGGCTGGCGCGGGATCTGCGGGTGGCACGGTGAAGCGGCGGTTGTGCCGGGAGAGGTAGCGCTCGAGGACCACGTTGGCCTGCTCCGGGGTGGAAGCGCCAGCGAGCCGGAGCTCGCTGGTGAGGCGGTCCTGGAAGGTTCCCCAGAGGCGCTCCACCCGGCCCTTGGCCTGGGGTGAGCGAGCCCGGATCCAGCGCACGCCCAGCTCCTCGAGGAGGCGGCCCACCTGGGTCGGCGTGCGGCGGCCGGTGAGCTGCTCCTCCAGGGTGGGGGCCTTCTTCGTCGAGTAGAAGATCGAGTGCTGATCGCTGTAGACGGCCATGGGGATGCCCCGACGGCGCACCACCTCCCGAAAGAGCTGGAAGTATCCCTGGGCGTCCTCCTGCTCACGGAAACAGGCCCAGGGGACCAGGCCGGTGGCGTCGTCGATGCCGCCGATCAGGGTGAGGTAGGGACCCCGCCCCTCCAGCCAGTCGTGGCGGCTGCCGTCGACCTGGAGCAGCATGCCCTCCCGGGGATAGCGGTCCCGCCGCTGACGATGCCGGGGCGGTCGGCGGTGCCGCACGCTGGCCACCCCGGCCTCGGCGAGGATCCGGTGCACGGTGGGACGGGAGAGCACGATGCCGTGGGCCTCGGCCAGCATCTCGGTGAGGTGCTGCCGGTTGAAACCGGCGTAAGTGCTGGTCGCCAACTCCACCACCCGCGCGGCCAGCCCGGGGTCGAGGGCGTGAGCGGGTCGGCGGCCACGGTTGCCGTGGGCCAGGGCCGCTGCTCCCCGAAGCCGGTAGGCGGCCCGGAGCCGGCGCACCTGGCGGACGGAGACGCCGAGGAGCTCGGCTGCCTCCGCTGAGATCACGATCCCGGCCTCCAGATCGTTGAGGATCAGAAGGCGCTGCTGCTCGGCTGCGTTCAAGGTGACCGAATCCTCCATGGGAGGACAAAGTCACAGAACTCTTAGAACGGACGTTTTCTCAGAACGCCCACACGTATCCGGAGACCCGTTGCCATTTCGGGGACGCCGTAGCACACTACGGTTCCCCGCGGCCAGTCCCCCCCACGTCCCCCAAGGCCCGCAATGAAGTCTTCTCGTCCCGAGCGACCCCGCCCCTTCACGGCGCGGCGCATCGTCGCCCTGGTGGTCGCCGTCGCCTGCGGCTGGGTCGCCTTCGCCCTCTACGGCGAGGCCGCCCAGGACCGCGACGCCGTGGCCCGGGTGGCCCAGCCCGGGCCGCGGACGCCGCCCTCCAGTCACAGATCGCCCAGCGCTCCGAGGAGATCGCCCAGGCCCACAGCACGGCGTGGGTGGAGGACCAGGCCCGCAAGCTCGGCTATCACCTCCCCGGCGAGCAGGTCTACGTCGTCGACCCCGGCGGCGAGGTGGGCCCCTCCTCCGGCGGGCGTCGAACGCCGCCCCGATCACCTTCAGCCCCACCCCGGCCCCGACCCCCACCCCCTTCGCCCACCCCAACCCCGACGCCCACCCCGACCGCCACGCCCGCCCCCACCCTGGCGCCGCTGGCGCCCCCGGGCCACCTCGACGGCTGCTCCGGCCACGCCCTCGCCCTCGGCGGGCGCCCACTCCCTGACACCGCGGCGCGAACCGGCGGTTCGCGCCTGGCCCGCGCTATGCTCCCTCTGCGGCGTGGAGCAGTGGAAGCTCGTCGGGCTCATAACCCGAAGGTCGCTGGTTCGAATCCAGCCGCCGCAACCACTCCTCCCCCCGGCGCCGGCGTCGGCGCGGGCGCGCGTCCCGGCCCCCGGCGCTCTCTCCGGCGGTATAGCTCAGGTGGTAGAGCACCCGGCTCATACCCGGTATGTCCCTGGTTCGAATCCAGGTACCGCCACGCCGGCCGGCCGGCTTGCCCCCCACGAGCGGGTCGCCGCGGTCGGCCGGGTCCGCCGCGCGGTCGCCGCCGCCGCCGATCGCCGAGGCGTCCTCCGGCCGGGGGAGACGGTCGTGGTGGCCTGCAGCGGGGGACCGGACTCGACCGCGCTGGTGGATGCCCTGGCCCGGCTGGCGCCCCCGCCGGGGCTGGCGGCTCCACGTGGTCCACGTCGACCATGGGCTGCGGCCGGGATCGGCGACCGAGGCGGCCCCGGTGGCCGCCCTGGCGGGCCGGCTGGGGCTCGGCTTCGAGGCGATCAGGGTCGACGTGGCGGCGGGCGCCTCCCTTCAGGACCAGGCTCGCCGCGCCCGCCACCGGGGGCTCGCCGAGGTCGCCGACCGCATCGGCGCCGGCGCCATCGCCCTGGGGCACACCGCCGACGACCAGGCCGAGACCGTGCTGATGCGGCTGCTCACCAGCGCCACCCCCTGGAGCCTGCGGGCGATGGCGGAGCGGGAGGGCCGGCTGGCCCGGCCCCTGCTCCGCGTCTGGCGGGAGGCCACCCTGGCCTACTGCGCCGCCCTGGGGCTGGACCCGGTCGACGACCCCAGCAACCGCGACCCCCGCTTCCTGCGGAGCCGGGTGCGTCACGAGCTCCTCCCCGCCCTGGAGGGTGTCTTCCCCGGCGCCCGCCGCCGCCTGGTCACCCTGGCGGAGAGGCAGCGCCGCCTCCGGGACGGCGGCCCGGCCCGGCCGGAGGCGGCCGGGGAGGCCCCGGTCACTCCCCGATCGCGGCTTCCGCCCAATTCGGAGTTCCCTGCTATAGACTGGCTTCGATGCGCAACTCGCGGCGCCCCTTTACCTGGCTGCTCATCCTGCTTACGATCCTGGTGGCGGCGGCGCTTCTCTACGGCCGCTTTCCTGGCTCGACCACCCAGTCCGTGGACAGCGGCGCCCTGGCCAAGGCGGTCCACGAGTACCAGGTCGACCCCAGTGCCTCCGGGGCCATCTCCAGCAGCCAGGAGGCCGAGATCAGCGGGGATGGGAGCACCGTCACCTGGTACCGGAACGGCAGCAGCACCGAGCTCAGCACCACCGTCGGCTCGAGCCAGGAGGTGGTCCAGGAGTTCGATGCCGCAGACTACTTTAACTTCAAGAATGACACGAGCAGCGGAAGCAGCATCCTGTTGAACCTCATCCTCCCCAACCTGCTGATCTTCGCCATCATGGGGCTGTTCCTCTGGTGGTTCCTCCGCCAGACGCAGTCGGGCAACAACCAGGCGATGTCCTTCGGCCGCAGCCGGGCCCGGCTGATCGCCGGCGACAAGCCGTCGGTCACCTTCATGGACGTCGCCGGGGTCGACGAGGCCAAGACCGAGCTGGGGGAGATCGTCGAGTTCCTGAAGTACCCGACACTGCACCGCGGTCGCTGCGCGCATCCCCAAGGGCGTGCTGCTGGTCGGCCCGCCGGGGACCGGCAAGACCCTCCTCTCCAAGGCGGTGGCGGGAGAGGCGAGGGTGCCCTTCCTCAGCATCTCCGGCTCGGAGTTCGTGGAGATGTTCGTCGGCGTGGGCGCCAGCCGGGTGCGCGACCTCTTCGACCAGGCCAGAAGAACTCCCCGTGCATCGTCTTCGTTGACGAGATCGACGCGGTGGGGCGGCAGCGCGGCGCCGGCCTGGGCGGCGGCCACGACGAGCGCGAGCAGAGCCGCTGAACCAGCTGCTGGTCGAGATGTGCCCAAGCAGCCGGCGGACGATTCCCGGCGCCAGCGGCGCCAACGGAAACCTTCGGCAGCGCGAGCGGATCGTCGGCAACAGCCGCCCGGGGCTGTGCGCCACCAACAATAGGAGCGCGCGCCGCGGCGGTTCTTCGAGGATTTTGAGGAGCGCATTGGCGGCATTGCGGTTCATCTCGTCGGCGCCGTCGACGATGACGATGCGCCAGCCGCCCTCGGCCGGCGTCAGCCGCAGAAACGCGCCGACCTCGCGGGCGTCCTCGACGACGATCTCGCTGCGGAGCCGGCGACGGCGCGGGTCGTAGGCGCGCTCGACCGTCAAGAGATCGGCATGCCCACCCGACGCCACCCGGTGAAAGACGCCGCTGTCGGGCGCGATCGCCAGTCCACCGGCGTCGGCACTATCGCTGCCGAACAGCCCGCCGGAGGAGCCCTCCCCTCCTCCATTCGCCAGAATGAAACGGGCAAAGCGAAACGCCAGCGTCGCCTTGCCGATGCCACGCGGCCCGCTCAACATCAGCGCATGCGGCAGCCGGCCCGATTGGAAGAGGCGCCGCAACGTGCTTTCGGCGGCTTCGTGACCGACGAACTCCGGGTTGGCGCGCGGTGCCGGCACAATCGCGGGGTCGGCCACCCCGGCGCCGTCGCCCCTCCCTTTCACGGCGCCCTCCCTTTCATCGCGACAGGGTCACCCCAAGGCGTGCGGAAACCGTGGCGATGATCGCGCGGTGAACGCGATCGGGGCCGCCGCTCGCATCGATGAGGACGCACCGCTCGGGGTGGTCCGCAGCGATCCGGCGAAACCCCTGCCGCAGCCGCTCGTGGAAGGCAGCGTCAAGCCGCTCGAAACGATCGGCATCGGCCGAGCGTCGCGCCGCCCGGGCGAGCCCGTCAGCGACCGGCAGGTCGAGGATCAGCGTCAAGTCCGGCGCGAAATCGCCAAGCGCGAAGCGGTGCAGTGCCAACAGATCGGCAAGCGGCAGGCCGCGGCCATAGCCCTGATAGACAAGCGTCGAATCGGCGAAGCGGTCGCATACCACCCAACGGCCCCGCTCGAGTGCCGGCCGGATCAGCTTTACCAGATGGTCGCGGCGCGCTGCGTAAAACAACAGCGCCTCCCCGATCGCATCCCAGCGTTCGTTGGCGCCGTCGAGCAGCAGCCGCCGGATCGCCTCGGCCCCCTCGGAGCCGCCCGGTTCGCGGGTGCGTACGACCGCCATCCCCGCCTCACCCAAGGCCGCCGCCAGGAGATCGACTTGCGTCGACTTACCGGCCCCCTCCCCGCCCTCGACCGTGATCAAGCGGCCCCGCGCGGTCGTCGGACGCGATGGCGGGCTCAGTGGCGGTTGCCCCAAATCAGATGGGCGGCGACCATTGCCATCCGTCCGAACGCGCCCATGCGCGCAACGCTCTCGGCCGCGAAAACCGGCGCCTCCACCTGCGCCATGTCGGGCGCGGTGACGACCACCTTGCCGATCTCCTGGCCTTGGCCGATCGGTGCCGCGACCGGGCTGTTATAGGCGAGCGTCACCTTCATGTCCTTGCGCGATTTGCGCGGCATCGTGACGACGAGGTCGTGGGCGACCGTCAGCGGCACCTTCGCCGCAGCGCCAACCCAGACTTCGGCGTCATCGACCTTGGTTCCGGCGGTGAACAGCTGATAGTCGTTGAATTCGCGGAACGCCCACTCGGTCAACCGTTCGCCTTCCTCGGCCCGCGCCTTCATCGAGGGCATCCCGCTCAATACCAGGATGACGCGCCGGTTGTCGCGATGCACCGAGGCAAGGAGGCTATACCCGGACTCCTCGGTGTGGCCGGTCTTCAGCCCGTCGGCGCCGATGTCGTGGTAGAGCAACGGGTTGCGGTTTCCCTGGTTGATGTTGTTGAAGGCATAATCCTTATCCGCGAAGTAGTGGTAATATTGCGGGAAATCCTCGATCGTGCGCAGCGCCAGGGTCGCCAGGTCGCGGGCGGTTGAATAATGATCGGGATTGGGCAGCCCGTCGACATCGGCAAAATGGCTGTTGCTGAGGCCGATCTCCTTGGCCTTCTGGTTCATCAGATCGACAAAGGCCTCCTGACTTCCGGCCAACCCTTCGGCCAAGACGATGCAGGCATCGTTTCCCGATTGGACGATCATGCCGCGCAGGAGATCGTCGACCTTGATGCGCCCGCCAAGCGGCACGAACATTTTGGAGCCCTGGGTGCGCCAGGCGGTCTCGCTGACCGGCAGCTCGTCATCGAGCTTGGCCCGGCCTTGTTTCAGCATGTCGAAGACGACATAGGCGGTCATCACCTTCGATAAGGAGGCGGTCGGAATGCGCTCGTCGGCGCCTTTGTCGAGGAGGACCGCGCCGGTCTCCGCCTCGAGGATCAGCGCGTGCGTCGCCAGCGTGTCGATCGGGCCGCCGCTCGCAGCGTTCGGTGCCGGCACCGCAGCGGCCGGCGCGCTCTTGGCCGCAGCCGCCTTGGCATGCGCGGCATGCTTCGGTTTCGCCGCACCGGCCGGGGTCGGGCCTAACAGGATGACGAACCCGGCCACGGCCAGCCCCGCGACACCGGCAACCCGGGGCAACCACCGCAATCGCATCGTGCCCGCACCTCCGTCCGTGTTCGCTCTATCCGCCCTGGGGCCAGACGCCCCGGTGCTCATTCATTCACCGACGACGCGCGCCCCAGGATAGCCGCTGTCGACGACCTTGCGCAGCAACCGTGCTGCCGCCGCCTCGCTGGCGACCGGCCCGAGCCGCACGCGATAGAGTGCCGCGCCGCTCCTCACCGGCACGATTTCGACGCTGCCGAGCGCGGCGATGCGGGCGCGCACCCGCTGTGCATTCGCCGGCACTGCAAACGTCCCGGCCTGGACAAAGATCCGGCCGGTTCGCGGCGCGGGCGCCATCGCAGTCGGCAGGGTCTCGGCATGCGCCGGCGCGATCAGCGTCGGCCAGTACCCGCGAGAGGACGCGGTGGCGGTCTGCACTGCCGGCGCCGGCGCCAGCGGCGGCAGAGGTGCTGGCGGCGGTGCGCCGACGATCTCGGCCGCCCGCAGCGACGCCGGCCCGGGCGAGGCGACCGAGGTCACCGGCCTCGGCTCGATCTTCGGCGCCGCAGCGGGCCCGCTCGATGCGGCCGATGCGAGCATCACGGTTCCCATCCCGCCGTGCATCGCCGCGGCGGCGACCTGAATGCTTTGGTCCTTCAAGATGCGGACGCGGACGCGAGCGGTGCCTGTCGTCTCATAGCCGAGCAGCTGGGCGGCGCGGCGCGACAGGTCGATGATCCGCCCATCGACAAAAGGCCCGCGGTCGTTGACGCGCAAGCGAATTGAGCGGCCGTTCTGCAGGTTGGTCACCTCGACGACGCTCGGCAGCGGCAACGTCTTGTGCGCCGCCGACAGCTGGTTCATGTCGTAGATCTCGTTATCCGCCGTGGTGTGCTGGTCGAAGCCCGGGCCATACCACGAGGCGATGCCGGTCTCGTCGTAATTGTAGTCGGCCCGCGGGTAGTACCACACCCCCTTCACCTCATAGGGGTCGATCCGGTAGATCGGCTGTCCGCGAACGTGATGCCCGGAGTGATTTTCGCTGAATTGCGGCCCCGACGCGCAGCCGGCCAAGAAGAGGCCGAGCACCAGGACGGCAGGCAGCATTCGCACGCCTGAAGATACGCCCATCGCGACACCCTAGCCGAGCGAGTCGCGATCGATGCTGTCGGCGATATAGCCAACCGCCGCAGCGAAATAGTTCGAGTTGTTCCATCTCTTGATGACGCGGAAATTGTCGTAGACCAAGAGCGCCGTGCCGCCGATCCCGTCGGGCAGGACCAGCGACGCCGGCGGCTCACGGCCGGTGAATGCGGTGCGCACCGGACGCACCCCGAGCCTCACCCACTCGGCGACAGCGCGCCGGCTCTCCAACCCGGCCAGCCGCGTGTCGAAATTGCCGGACACGACAACCTCGCGCCCCCAACCCTCGCCGCCGCGCCAGCCGAGCCGGGCGATGTAGTTGGCGATCGAGCCCAAGACATCGGCGCGATCGCTCCAGATGTCGCGGCGTCCGTCGCCATCGAAATCAACCGCGTAGCTGAGGAACGTCGTCGGCATGAACTGGCATTGCCCCATCGCCCCGGCCCACGACCCCATCATGGCGTCGGCGCGGATATTGCCTTGGTCGAGGATCTTCAGGGCCGCGATCAGTTCGGCGCGAAACATCTCGCCGCGGCGCCCGTCAAAGGCCAAGGTCGCGAGCGCCGCCGGAACGGAGTAGCTGCCCATGGTGCGGCCGAAATCGCTTTCGACCCCCCATAGCGCGACGACGAACCGCGGCTGCACGCGAAAGCGCTGCCAGACCCGCTCCAAGAGGCCCCAATTGTCGACGAGGTGGCGCCGCGCGTCGTCCAGCCGCTGTTGCGTCACGACCTTGTCGAGATATTCGGCAAAGGTCATCTTGTGCTCGGGCTGCCGGCGGTCGAGTTCGACGACATGCGGCAGGTATTCGATATAGCGGAAAGCGACATCGATCGTCGTCAGCCGGACGCCTTGCGCGAACGCATCGCGCCGCACCCCGGCGAGAAAACCCGAGAAATCGCTTTCCGCCGCCGCCGCGATCCCGCCCCCCAGCGGAGCCGCGAGCAACGGAGCCGCGGCGAGCATTGCCCGGCGGCTCACGCGGAAAGGCATCATCACTGTGCCCCCGCTAATAATCTTCCCCTCGCGCTCTTTGCCATAAATCATTGAATAATTCAATAATCACACCGCCGGGGACAAAGTCAGCCTGTGCCGACCCGGCGCGGCGCGGAGTCGTCCAGGTCCTCAGACTGTGATTCGATCAACTTCTAAAACTGAATTTCAAAGCGCTTCCGGGACTGGATGCTCACGCTCGAAGATCACATCGCCCACCAACAATCGACCCGGAAATAGTGCGTGTGGCTGTTCAGGCGTTTGAATTGTCAGGCGATTGCCGTCGATGGTGAAGGATCGTAGCTGCTCCCCATTCCACGCCGGGTGGCTGGAGAGATCGACTGTTGTGATGAATTGTCCAGGGCCGTTCTCACGAACCAGCCCGTATAGCCACCATCTCGTTGAAGAGCATTGCCCGCTCAGCGTCATTCGATGCCGGGTGACGGTTTGGCCTGGCGAAAAGGAACATTATCCGACCTCCAGGCTCGAGCACCATGCGGCCGTCCGGGTTGGCTCCGAAAGGTTCAAAACGTTCCTTGGAATCGGAGAACGTCCACCCGTGTGATAACAGATGCCAGCTGCCGACCAGCGAACCGAGCGACGGCTCCGACGAAGTTGCCCGCTTAATCCGCATTGAGAACGCTCCCGAAGTCCGAGATAGGGTATCGCTACCGGCCGATGCAGCGGCAGCGCGCGGTCGACCACAGCCGACAAAGAGGGTCGCACCGACCGGCGAGCGGCCCGGGGCGGGCTTGGCTAATCGTCGGCCGCCGCGGTTGCGGCGGCGGTGCGCGGCGGGAGCCGGCGCGCGTCGCGCAGCAGCAATAGCAGCGGCAGCGTCGCGAGCGCGATCAACATGATCAGCCTGAAATCGTCGATATACGCGACCATCGCGGCCTGGCGCGTAACTTCGGCGTTGAGCGCGGCGATCCCGCCCGGTGTCGTCAGGCTGAACGGCGCCGCCAGGTAGGGAGCTTGCGCCAGCGGATTGTCGGGGCGCAGACCCTCGACCAGGCGCGCGTGAACGATCTGGGTGTTCTGGGCCAAGGTCGCGACCAGAATGCTGATGCCGACGCTGCCGCCGAGGTTGCGCATCAGGCTGCGGATCGCGGTCCCCTGGGTCAGGATGTGGCGCGGCAGGGTCGACAACGCCATGATGTTCAAGGGCACCTGGGTGCAGCCGAGGCCGAAACCCTGCAAGAACCCGGAGATGATGACCGGCGCCATGCCCATCTGCAGCGAAAACTGGCTCATCTGCCACATCGACGCCGCGGTCAGCAGAAAACCGAACAGGATGAGCAACCGGTTATCGATCCTGGTGATCAGCGGAGCGACGATGAACATCGCCATCATGCTGCCGACGCCGCGCGGGACACACACCAGCCCGGTGGTCATCACCGGATAGTTCATCAGGTTTTGCAGCATCGTCGGCAAGAGCGCCAGGGTGCCGGTCATGATCAGGCCGCCGGCGAACATCAGCACCGTACCGGCCATGAAATTGGCGCTCTTCAACAGGTCGCGGTTGAGAAACGAGCGTTCGTCGGTGGTTGCCGTGTGCACGGTGAACAGATAGAGGGCGAGCCCGGCGACCGTCGCCTCGATCCAGATCTCGCTTGAATGGAACCAGTCCTTCAACTCGCCGCGGTCGAGCATCAGTTGCAGGGCACCGACCCCGACACTCAGGGCGAGAAACCCGACGAAATCGAACGGCTCGCGATGCAAATTGTGGGTCTGGCGGATGAAGATCAGAACGCCCAGCGTGCACAGCACACCGACCGGCAGGTTGATGTAGAAGATCCAGCGCCAGCTGTAATCCTCGGTCACCCAGCCGCCGAGCGCCGGCCCCATGATCGGCCCGAGGATCGTACCGATGCCGAAAATGGCCATGGCATGCCCGTGGCGTTCCGGCGGGTTGATCTGCAACAGCGTCGCCTGCGACAGCGGGATGAGGCCCGCCCCGGCCACGCCCTGCAGCGCCCGAAAGAAGACAAGCTCGCCGAGGCTGGTGGCGGCGCCGCAAAGGGCCGACGCAATCGTGAAGCCGATGATCGAAGCGAGAAAGATATATTTGATGCCAAACCGGCCGGCGAGCCAGCCGGTCAGCGGCATCATGATCGCGGCGCACACGATATAGGAGGTCAGCGCCCAGGCGATCTGGTCGAGCGAAGCGGAGAGCGAACCCTGGATGTGCGGCAGGGCGACATTGAGGATCGTATTGTCGACGCCCTGCATGATGTTCGCCAGCATGATCGAGATCGTGATCATGCCGCGGTTGGGGACCGGGACGAAGGTATCGCCCCTCACCTTCCCCCTCCCCTATGGGCTGTCATCCGCACGCCGCGCCTCGGCCGTCACCCCAACCGGCTCGCCATGATCCTCGGGTCACGCCCGAGGGGAGCGCGCGCAGGCCCGGGCTCGTCGGGCCGTGAGGGTGCGGGGCAGTGCGCCGGTTTAGCGTGGTCAACTCCGCGTTAGCCGCACGTCTCTTTGATTTGCGTGGCGGGTGGCATCAAGGCATTCCTGATCACGGTGGATGCAATCTCTGTAATACCTTGGGCACAAGTGCCCAAAGATACGGCAATGTCGCAAATCTGTCATGTGCGCTTCCCGGCGACGCGATCAGTTAGCGGCTTGTCACTAATCGAACCCTTCCTCTAACCTCAGGGCGAAAGTTTTCGTCAGCCATGCCCGGGAGACCACCATGCCTCGAGTCCTCGTCATTCACGGCGCCGGTATGAATATGCGCGGGAAGGTACAGACCGAGATCTTTGGACCGATGACCCTGCCGCAATACGACGAGCGCATTCTGGGCTATGCGCGCGAGCTCGGCATCGATGTCGAGATTTTTCATTCCAACATCGAAGGCGATATCGTCAACAAGCTGTACGAGGCGAGTGATCACGGCATCGATGCGGCGATCTTCAACCCGGCGGCCTTCGGTTCCGGCTACCCGGCGCTGGTCGCGGCGATTTCGCAGGTCAAGTTTCCGACGATCGAGGTGCACATCTCGAACCCCGTGCGGCGCGGTCCGGCCTCGCAGACCGCCGCCGTCAGCCTCGGCATCGTCGCCGGTTTCGGGGTCAGCGGCTACTTCCTGGCGCTGCGCGGCATCCGCGATCTTCTCGCCGCAAAAAAGTAACGCGGCGCCACGGGGGCGTTGCCCGGGAAACTGACAGGCTTGCCGCAAGGCGGCTCGCGTGGAACTGTTATCGCCCGATTGTGGTCGCCAAATTATGGTCGCAACCGGCGTCATCGCTAGCAAAAGGGGGGCGGCATGCGCATCGTCATCGTCGGCCAGCAGGCGTTCGGCAAGGCCGTGCTCGACGCGTTCCTGGCGCGCGGGGATACGGTCGCCGGAGTGTTCGCGGCACCGGAGCGGCCGGGATCGCGCCCGGACCCGCTCGTCGTCGCGGCCGAAGAGAAGAAGCTCCCGGTCTACCGCTTCCCGAAATATTCCGTGCCCGAGGCGCTCGACGCGTTAAAGGCGTGTGATGCCGATATCGGCATCATGGCCTATGTGCTGCTCTTTGCGCCGCCCGAGTTCTGCGCGATCCCGAAGCACGGGATGATCCAGTTCCACCCCTCGCTCTTACCGTTGCACCGCGGGCCGGCCTCGATCCCGTGGGCGATCATCCGCGGTCGAGCCGAAACCGGGCTGACGATTTTCCGTCCGACCCCTGGGCTCGACGAAGGGCCGGTCATCCTGCAGAAGCGCTGCGCGATCGGGCCCAACGACACCGCCGCCTCGCTCTATTTCGACAAGATCTTCCCGCTGGGGGTCGAGGCGCTGGTGCAGGCCGCCGATCTGGTCACCGCCGGGCGCGCCACCGAATGGACCCAGGACGAAAAAGAAGCGACCTACGAGGGCTGGGTGCGCGATGCGGAAGCGCGCATCAACTGGGCCAGCCACGTCGACTTCGTCTACGATCTCATTCGCGGCTGCAACCCGGCGCCGGGCGCGTGGACAACAATCAAGAAGGGCGAGGAGGAAGAGGAGCAGAAACTCTACCTGTTCGACGCGAAAAAGATCATGGCGCCGACCTTTGGCGCGGTGCGCGGCAAGAAGCTCGGCGAAGTCGTCTCGGCGGGGCCGGAGGGCTTGCGGATCCACGCCCAGGGTGGGTTCATCGAGGTATCGCGCGTCCGCCTCGGCGACGGCGCCAAGGTCAAATCAAGCGAGGTGGATATCCCCACCGGGACGATATTAGGTGGGTAGTCCACCCAGTTCGCGATAAAGCGTGACGTATTCCCGCGCCGCGGTGGCCCAGCCGAAATCGCGGGTCATCGCGCGGGCGACCATTCTTCCCCAGCTCGCCCGGTCGGCGTAAAGCGCGGTGGCGCGCTGGATCGCTGCGAGGAGGCTCTGGGGGGTTTCGGCGTCGAAGACAAAGCCGGTGGCGCTGCCGTCGGCCAGGGTCGCCGCATTGGCGTCGACGACGGTGTCGGCAAGCCCGCCGGTGCGGCGCACCAGCGGCAACGCGCCATAGCGCAGGGCGTAGAGCTGGGTCAACCCGCACGGCTCGAAGCGCGACGGCACGATGATGCTGTCGCAGCCGGCGTAGATCAGATGCGACAATGGCTCGTCGTAACCGATCATCACCCCGACGCGGCCGCGATAAGTCTCGGCCGCCGCGGCGAAGCCCGCTTCGAGAGCACCCTCACCGCTGCCGAGCAGGACAAGCTGGCCGCCCTGAGCGACGAGGCCGGGCAATGCGGCCAGCAAAAGATCGAAGCCCTTTTGCGGGGTCAGCCGGGTGACGGCG
This sequence comes from uncultured Alphaproteobacteria bacterium, assembly GCA_963734125.1. Lineage (GTDB taxonomy): Bacteria > Pseudomonadota > Alphaproteobacteria > ATCC43930 > CGMCC-115725 > DATARH01. The sequence continues at coordinate 105,634 of CAVTGB010000018.1, read as the reverse complement.
CCGAAGAGCGGCGCGTCGGCTCGCGCCGCAAGGCCAAAGCGGTGTTCGAGCGCCGCCTTCGCCGCCGCTTTCCCCCTGGCGGCATCCGCCACATCGTAACTTCGCGGCAGCAGCGGATCGTTGGCCGGCGACCATACCTTGGGGTCGACGCCGTTCAGAATGCCGCTCAGCACCTCGGCGCGGGCGCGCAACAGCCCGTCGAGGCCCCAGCCGTAGGCCGGGGTCTGGATCTCGCGCGCATAGGTCGGGCTGACCGTCGTCAGGCGGTCGGCATAAAAGACCCCAGCCTTGAGGAACGAGAACCCGCCATAGAACTCCACCCCGTCGATCGCGAAAAATTCTGCTGGCAACGCCAGATCGGGAAAGAGGGCGGCCGGGAAAAAGCCCTGATAGGCGAGGTTGTGGACGGTGAAGACGCTCGGCATCGCGGCGCCTTGCGCTCGCAGATAGGCTGGGCCGAGCCCGGCGTGCCAGTCGTGGCAATGCACGATGTCGGGGCGCCAGTTGGAGTCGGCGCCTTGCGCGAGCGCCGCGGCGACCCAACCCAGAAGCGCGAAGCGGCGGTGGTTGTCGGGCCAATCGCCGCCGTCGGCCGCCCCATAGGGGCTGCCGGGCCGGTCGTAGAATGCCGGATGGTCGACGATATAGGCGGCAACCCCGCTCCCGGGCACCACGGCCCGCGCGACCCGCACCCGCTCGGACGCGAAGGGCGTGCGCAACCGCAATGACTGGCCTAGATCGAACGCATCGATAAATCCGGCAAACCCCGGCAGCACCAGGCGCGCGTCGACGCCGAGTTCGACCAAGGCCGGCGGCAGGGCCGCGATGACATCGCCAAGCCCGCCGGTCTTGACCCACGGGTAGAGCTCGGCCGCCGCGTGGAGAACGCGCAGCGGCGACGCTTGCCGTCTAGCCCCCACCCTTCCCTCCCCCGCAAGCGGGGGAGGGTTGGCAAGGGAACGTGGCGTCCGATCTCGGGTTCCCCTTGACAGCACGCCTCCCTCCCCCGCAAGCGGGGGAGGGTTGGGGTGGGGCTCGGGTGTGCGGCGCGACCGCACAGGCGCCCAGGGCTCAGTTCTTGCTCTTGTCGACGAGCGCGTTCTGCTTGATCCACGGCATCATCGCGCGCAAGCGTTCGCCGACCTCCTCGATCGGGTGCTCGGCGGCGCGCCGGCGCAATGCCTTGAAGCTCGGCTGGCCGGCGGTGTTTTCGAGCACCCACTCCTTGGCGAAGCGACCCGATTGGATGTCGGCGAGGATCCGCTTCATCTCGGCCCGGACATGCTCGTCGACGATGCGGGGACCGCGCGAGTAATCGCCATATTCGGCGGTGTTCGAGATCGAATAGCGCATGTTGGCGATGCCGCCCTCGTAAATCAGATCGACGATCAGCTTCACTTCGTGGCAGCACTCGAAATAGGCCATCTCGGGCGCGTAGCCCGCGTCGACCAGGGTCTCGAACCCGGCCAGGATCAAGGAGGTGAGGCCGCCGCAGAGGACTGTCTGTTCGCCGAAGAGGTCGGTCTCGCATTCCTCGCGGAACGTGGTTTCGATGACCCCGGCGCGGCCGCCGCCGATCGCCGAGGCATAGCTGAGCGCGATTTCGAGCGCGTTTCCGCTGGGGTTCTGATCGACCGCGACGAGGCACGGGACGCCGCCGCCGCGCAGGTATTCCGAGCGCACCGTGTGGCCCGGCCCCTTGGGCGCGATCATGAAGACATCGAGGTCGGGACGCGGCTCGATCAGGCGGAAATGGATGCTGAGGCCGTGCGCGACAGCGAGCGCGGTGCCCTCGCGCATATTCGGGCGCAATTCGCTGTTATAGAGGCCCGCCTGCAATTCGTCCGGCGCCAGCACCATGACGATGTCGGCCCATTTGGCAGCCTCGGCATTGGTCATCACCTTGAGCCCGGCAGTCTCGGCCTTCGCAATCGAAGCCGACCCCGGGCGCAGCGCGACGACGACGTCCTTGACGCCGCTGTCGCGCAGGTTGTTGGCGTGGGCGTGGCCCTGGCTGCCATAGCCAATGACCGCGACCTTTTTCGACTTGATCAGGTTCACATCCGCATCGCGGTCGTAATACACGCGCATCGTCATCTCCTCTGGTTAACCACGCGGAGATCACGGAGTGTTCACCTATCTCCGCGTCTCTATGCCTCCGAGATAAATTCCCGGTTCAAAAGGTGCCCGGGCCGCGGGCGATCGCGACGGTGCCGGTGCGCGATACTTCAACGAGGCCCAGCGGCACCATCAATTCGATAAAGGCGTTGAGCTTGTCGGCCGAACCGGTGATCTCGAAGACGAAGCTCTCGATCGTCGAATCGATCACCTGGGCGCGGAAGATGTCGGCCAGCCGCAGCGATTCGATGCGCGAATCGCCTTTGCCGGCGACCTTGATCAGCGCCATCTCGCGCTCGACCGCGGGGCCTTCCTCGGTCAGATCGTGGACCTTGTGCACCGGAACGAGGCGCGCGAGCTGTGCCTTGATCTGCTCGATGATCATCGGCGTCCCCGAAGTGACGACGGTGATCCGCGACAGGTTGTTCGAGCGGTCGACTTCGGCGACGGTCAGGCTCTCGATGTTGTACCCCCGCCCGGAGAAGAGGCCGATGACGCGCGCCAGCACCCCGGGCTCGTTGTCGACCAGGACCGCGATGGTGTGGCGTTCGGTGTCGCTCGTCATAGTGGGAACGCGGGCGTCTCGCCCGCACGCAGCCGAGACGGCCGCGCTCCGGCGGGGGCTATCACACCAGCACCATGCCCTCGCCCGACACCGGGCTCTTCGCCTCGTCCCCGGGACCGAGCAGCATCTCGTTGTGGGCCGCGCCAGAGGGGATCATCGGGAAGCAGTTTTCGGTCTGATCGACGACGACATCGAGAACGACCGCGCGCGGCGTCTCGATCATCTCGCGGATCGCATCGTCGAGATCGGCGGGCTCGGAGACCCGCCGCCCAACGGCGCCGAAGGCGTCGGCGAGCTTGACGAAATCCGGCAAGGCGGCGGTGTAGCTCTCGGAATAGCGCCCGCCATGCAGGAGTTCCTGCCACTGCCGCACCATGCCCATGTACTGGTTGTTGATGATGAAGGCCTTCACCGGCAGGCGGTATTGGGCGATCGTCGACATCTCCTGGATGTTCATCAGGATCGAGGCTTCGCCGGCGACATCGATAACGAGGGCGTCGGGGTGAGCGACCTGCACCCCGACCGCGGCCGGCAACCCGTAGCCCATCGTGCCGAGCCCGCCCGAGGTCATCCAGTGGCGGGGCTTATCGAATTTGAAGAACTGCGCCGCCCACATCTGATGCTGGCCGACCTCGGTCGTGATGTAGGGGTCGCGCCCCTGGGTCAGCGCGTAAAGTCGTTCGAGCGCGTATTGCGGCTTGATCACATCCTTGCGCGCGCGGTCGTAGCGAAGGCAATCGCGCGCCCGCCAGCCGTCGATCTGGCGCCACCAGGCCTTCCGGCCCGCCCCATCCGGGCGCGGTGCCGCCTTCTTCCAAGCCGCGAGGAGTGCGCCCAGCACCTTCGCGCAATCGCCGATCAGCGGCACGTCGACCGGCACGTTCTTGTTGATCGAGGAGGGATCGATATCGATGTGGATTTTTTTCGAGCCCGGAGAAAAGGCATTGAGGCGTCCGGTCACCCGGTCGTCGAAGCGCGATCCGACCGCGATCATCAGATCACAGTCGTGCATCGCCATGTTCAATTCGTACATGCCGTGCATGCCGAGCATGCCGAGAAAATGGGGGTCGCTCGCCGGGAAGGCGCCGAGCCCCATCAAGGTCAGCGTGCACGGCGCATCGACGGCGCGCACCAGTTCGGTAAATCGCGTGCAGGCCTCGAGCCCGGAATTAATGAGGCCGCCGCCGCCGTAAAACAGAGGCCGCTTGGCCTCGAGGATCAGCGCCACCGCTTCGGCGATCCGCGCCGGGTCGGCCTCCAGTTGCGGGCGATAGCTCTTGTGCAAAGACTGCTCCGGCCCGCTATAGGGTCCGAGCGCGAAGAGGATGTCCTTGGGCAGATCGACGACCACCGGTCCGGGGCGCCCGCTTTTCGCGACGTAAAACGCCTCGTGCATCGTGCGGGCGAGGTCGGCGACGTCCTTCACCAGATAATTGTGCTTGGTGCAGGGCCGGGTGATGCCGGTCGTGTCGGCCTCCTGGAAGGCGTCGTTGCCGATGAGGTGCGTCGGCACCTGGCCGGTCAGGCAGACGATCGGCACAGAATCCATCAAGGCGTCGGTGAGCCCGGTCACCGCGTTGGTCGCGCCGGGTCCGCTCGTCACCAGAACGACCCCGACCCGCCCGGTCGAGCGGGCATAGCCCTCGGCGGCATGGACCGCGCCCCCTTCCTGGCGCACCAGGATGTGGCGCAGCGCATTCTGCTTGAACAACGAATCGTAGATCGGCAGGACCGCGCCGCCGGGATAGCCAAATACGACATCGACGCCCTGATCGACGAGCGCCTTGATGACGATATCAGCTCCACAAATCGGCTCGGCCGACATGATCTTCTCCTCAAGCGAATTCGCGAATTTCCGCCGGCGGTCCGGTGTGCGGCCGGTCCGGGGAGCGGCACCCTAGTCAGCTATGTCCGGCCGGTCAACAGGAATTGGTCAATAAAATGGCGTGAGCAGCGCAGCAAACTTTCCGAAAGTTGCGCAGAAAGGAGCAGATCCGGGATCATCTGATGACGGAACCAGGTCATCTGGCGTTTGGCGTAGCGACGGGTCGCCTGCTGCGCCAGGGCGACGGCCTCCTCAAGCGCAATCACGCCCCGCCAATACTGCAGCAATTCGGGGACCCCGACCGCCTTCATCGCCGGCAATCCCGGGTCGAGCCCGCGCTTGGCCAGCGTGGCCACTTCCGCGACCGCGCCCTGTGCGATCATCCCGAGGAAACGCGCATTACAGGCGGCATAGAGCCCCTCGCGCGGGGGCGCCAGCAGCACCTTGGCAAAGCGGTACGGCGAGGCGGCCAGGGTGCCGCTTTGCCATTCGCCAAGTGGCCGGCCGGTCGCACGGACCACTTCCCAGGCGCGCATCAGGCGCTGGCGATCGCCGGGCGGCAGCCTCGCCGTCGCGACCGGGTCGAGCGCCTTCAGCCGCTCGCGGAATGCCGCTCCGCCGAGCGCGCGATGGAGCGCCGCGGCTTCCTCGCGGATCGCCGCGGGGATCGGCGGGATCGCGGCGAGCCCATAGTGCAGCGCTCGCAGATAGAGCCCGGTGCCGCCGACAACGATCGGCAAGGCTCCGGCGCAATGGCTGGCGGCAATCTCGGCGTGCGCCAATTCCCTCCAGCGCCCGACCGAACCGCGCTCGGCGGCGTCGAGATAGCCGTAAAGACGGTGCGGCACAGCGGCGATCGCCGCGTCATCCGGGCGGGCTGACAGGATCCGGAGATCGCGATAGGTCTGCAGGCTGTCGGCGTTGATGATCGTGCCGTCGAATGCCGCCGCCAGTTCGAGCGCCAGAGCCGATTTGCCGCTCGCCGTCGGCCCGGCGATCACGATGACGTCCCTTCTTAATCCCATCGAAAAAGCTTACCTCATGCCGAGGAGGGCCCGAAGGTGCCTCCGCTTGCCTATCCGATGATGGTTGCCGTGGGGAAGATGTCGCCGTGAATCTGGTCATGACCGTGATCGCCGGCCCCGGCGGTGCGGGTGTCCTCACCGATCTGGTCGCCGAGCTGGCCGCCCTGCTGCCGCTCGTCGGCGCGCCGGACTGGCTCGCACCGGGCACGGCCTGCGATCTCCACCTCGAGGGCGTCGCGGGCCAAGCGGCCGAGACGGCGGCCCGCCAGGCGATCGGCGGCGCCGCGATCGATGTCCTGGTCCAGCCGTCGGCGGGCCGCCGCAAGCGCATTCTCGTCGCCGATCTCGAAGCAACAATCATCGAAAACGAGATGCTCGACGAGTTGGCCGATTTCATCGGGCGGCGATCGCATGTCGCCGAGATCACCCGGCGGGCGATGAACGGCGAACTCGACTTTGCCGCCGCGCTCGCCGAGCGCGTCCTGCTCTTGAAAGGCTTGCCCGAAGCCCTGCTTGACGAAGCCGCCTCGCGCATCCGGCTGACGCCGGGAGCCCGCGCGCTCGTCGCCACCGCGCGGGCTGACGGGGTGCGAACCGCGCTGGTCTCGGGGGGCTTTACCGTCTTCGCCGAGCGGGTTGCGGGCGATCTGGGTTTTGAGCGGGTCGTCGCCAACCGGCTCGAGATCGCCGACGGCCGCATCGCCGGAACCGTCATGGCCCCTCTCGTCACCGGCGCGACCAAGCGCGATACGCTCCTCGCATTGGCCGCGGAATTTGCGGTTCCGCGCTCGGCGACCCTCGCCGTCGGCGACGGCGCCAACGACTTGGCGATGCTCGCGGCAGCCGGGCTCGGGATCGCCTTCCACGCCAAGCCCACCGTCGCAGCCACGGCGCGCTGGCGCGTCGACCACGCCGACCTGACCGCCCTCCTCTATGCCCAGGGCTTCCGCCGGGAAGAGATTGTTGGCGTGTGAGTTGCGGCTCTCTAACCTCAGCTCTGGTCGAGGCGCAGCGCGATAAAGCGCAGATCGCCCTGGCGCTCGATCAACAGCAGGATCGATTTGCGGCCGGACCGCTTTGCCTCGTCGATCTTGCCGGTAACCTGACTGGTGCTTTTGATCTCCTCCTGCGCCGCTTCCATGATGACGTCGCCGGGTTTGAGACCCTTCTCGGCTGCCGCGCTGTCCTTTGTGACATCGACGACGACGACCCCCTTCTCGTCGGTCAGCGAGAACTTGTCCTTCAGCTCCGGCGTGATGTTGGACAGGGTCAGGCCAAGCGTCGTCACTGTGCTTTTGTCCGCCGTCGGCGGTTGCTCCTTGGCCGGCTCCTTCGCGGCCACCTGCTCGGTCTCGTCGAGCTTGGCAACCTTGACCTGCAGCGTCGTCTCCTTGCGCTTGCGCCACACCGTCACCGGCACGGTCTTACCGACCGTCGACTTGGCGACCAGCCGCGGCAAATGGCGCATGTCGGCCACCTTCTTGCCGTCGAAGCTGAGGATCACGTCGCCCGGTTCAATCCCGCCGAGCTGCGCCGGACCCTTGTCGCTGACGCTGGCGACGAGCGCGCCCGATGGCTTGTCGAGCCCGAGGCTCTCGGCAATTTCGGCGGTCACTGCCTGGATGCGCACGCCGAGCCAGCCGCGGTGCACGGCGTGATCCGGTTCATGGATCAGTTCGGCTACGACGGTCTTTGCCAGGCTGGACGGGATGGCAAAACCGATGCCGATCGAGACGCCGGTCGGCGAATAGATCGCGGTGTTGATCCCGATCACGCCGCCATTCATGTCGAACATCGGCCCACCGGAATTGCCCCGGTTGATAGAGGCGTCGGTTTGCAGGAAATCGTCGTAGGGTCCGGAATTGATGTCGCGTTGCCGGGCCGACAAAATGCCGGCGGTGACACTGCCGCCGAGACCGAAGGGGTTGCCGATCGCCAGCACCCAATCGCCGACTCGCGCCTTGTCGCTGTCGCCCCAGGCGGCGGCGGGGAGCGGCTTGTCGGCCTTGACCTTGAGGACGGCGACGTCGGTCTTGGTATCGCGGCCGACGAGCTCGGCCTTCAGATTGGTGTCGTCGTGGAGGATGACGGTGATTTCGTCGGCATCGGCGATGACGTGATTGTTGGTGACGATGTAACCCGAGGGATCGATGATGAATCCCGAGCCGAGCGAGGTCGCCTTGCGGGGCTGCGGCTCGGGATTATCGCTGTGCTTGCCGTTATGGTCGAAGAAATCCTTGAAAAACTCTTCGAACGGCGAGCCCGGCGGGAATTGCGGCCGGCCCGATGTGGCGGGCTCCTTCTGGTGCTCCGGTTTCAGGGTCTGCGTTGTCGAAATATTGACGACCTCCGGCAGCAGCTTCTCGGCGAGGTCGGCAAATCCATCCGGCGCGGGGCGTGCCGCCGAGGAAAATCCGATGGGGACGGCGAGCACCAAGACGGCCGCCGCCGCAATGGCCGAGCGCCGAAATTGCGATGTAAGCCCCGACACTTTAGATGTAAGCCCCGACACTTTAGATGTAAGCCCCGACACTTTATTCAACTCCTCGCAGCACAAGCCTGACATCGCCCGGATCAGAGGGGCCCTGGGCAATTGCCGGCATTGATGACCAGACTATCCGCGCCGGCCGTCAGCATCGCCGCCGAGGCGCCCGCGATACGAGATTACGGGAGATAGGTCCGGCAAGCCAGATCCCTTCGCAGCCCTGCCCGTTCACCGCCGCAACAGCCAGACGATGACCACGCCGACCGCGGCGGCGAGCAACCCGGATGCGCGCAGCAACTGCGGCGGCACCACTGTGGCCCGCTGCGCGAGGTGTTTCATGCCGTCCGGGAAGAGCGCGTAAAGGACGCCCTCGATAACCAGAACGAGAGCCAGCCCCGTGCCAAGGTCGCGCATTACCCGCTGAGGAGGGCGCCGTACGGCATCGCTGGGCCGCCGGTCAGGGCTGCCGCGCTCCGCCAGCCGGCGGAGCTGCCGGCGCCGGGGCCGGAGCGGCGGGCGTGCCGGCCGCCGGCGGGGTCCCGACACGCCCCTGCCAACCGTTCAAAAAGCGGAAGAAAGGGCCCTCCGGCGTTAGCACGAACGAGGTATCGCGGCCGTTGAGGGCGTCGCGATAGGCCTGCAGCGAGCGATAGAAGGCGAAAAACTCCTTATCCTGGCCAAACGCTTGGGCGTAGATCTTGATCGCCTGGGCGTCCCCGTCGCCGCGTATCTCCTGCGCCTTGCGCTGCGCGTTGGCCAGGATCACGGTGCGCTCGCGCTCGGCGGTGGCGCGCACGGTCTGCGCCGCCTCGGCGCCCTCGCCGCGATATTTCGCCGCCTGCTGCTGGCGTTCCGATTGCATGCGGGCGTAGATCGCCTGACTGTTCTCCTCGGGCAGATCCGCGCGGCGCAGCCGCACATCGACGACCTCGATGCCGAACCCCTTGGCTTCGTCGGCGACTTCATCACGGATCTGGCGCATGATCGCGGCGCGCTTTTCCGACAGGATATCGTTGAGGGTGACACTCCCGAGGACCCGGCGCAGGCTGCCGCTGACCAGCGCGCTCAATCGGCCGCGGACCCCTTCCTCGGTACCGACCGTCTGGTAGAACAGCAGCGGGTTGGCGATGCGGTAGCGGGTGTAGGTGTCGGCGACCAGCCGCTTTTGGTCGGCGACGATGACCTCTTCGTGCGGCGGCTCGAAATCGAGCACCCGCTTGTCGTAGTCGATCACGTTCTGGACGAACGGCAGCTTAATCTGCAGCCCGGGGGTGCGGATCACGCGGCGCACTTCGCCCAGCTGCAACACCAGCGCTTGCTCGGTTTGATCGACGATGAAGAACGAGCTCATCGCCAGGATCCCGACGACGACGAGGAGGACGCCGACGACGGCGAGAAGCCGATGGCTCATGGCCGCCGCCCCGTCACGGACGGCCCGCCGCCGGTGGCAGGCGGAGGCACCGGGGTCGCGCCGGTCGCAGTGCCGGCAGCCGGCGCCGGGACAGGTGGTGCGGCGTTAAGCAGATTGGGTAGCGGCAAATAGGGCAGCACACCGCTGTGTCCCTCGGCCGCCTTGTCAATGATGATCTTGTTGCTGTTTTTGAGGACCTCTTCCATCGTCTCGATATAGAGCCGCTGCAGCGTCACGTCCTGCGCCACCTTGTAGGCTTGGTACACCGCGTTGAAGCGGTTGGCGTCGCCAGTTGAGCGCGCCACGATCTCGGCGAGATAGGCTTCTGCCTCCTGCTGGATGCGCGCCGCATCGCCGCGCGCCCGCGGCACGATATCGTTGCGATAGGATTCCGCCTCGTTGCGCAGCTTTTCCTTGTCGGCTAGCGCGCGCTGTACGTCGCGGAAGGATTCGATCACCGGGGCCGGCGGATCGACCTTGGCCAACTGGACCTGGGTGACCTGGATCCCGGCGCCATAGGAATCGAGGATTCCCTGCAACAGATGCTCGGTATCCGTTTCGATCTTGCCGCGCCCTTCGGCCAGCGCCTGGGCGATCGGGGTCTCGCCGACGATCTCGCGCATCGCGCTCTCGGCCGCCGATTTCACGGTGCCCTCGGGGTTGCGGATATTGAACAGGTAGGCTTGCGCGTCCTTGATCAGCCAGAACACCGTGAAGTTGATGTCGACGATGTTCTCATCGCCGGTCAGCATCAGCGCTTCCTGCGGCAGATCGCGGCTGGTGCCGGCGCGCGTCTCCTCTCCGGCCGAGCGGAAGCCGATCTCGGTGCGGTTGATGCGCGTGACGCTCGGCTTCAAGCACGCTCTCGATCGGCGCCGGCAGGTGATAGTTGAGGCCCGGCTGGGTGGTGCGGTTATAGGCGCCGAAGCGCAGCACGACGCCGACCTCGTCGGGCAGGATCCGGTAGAACCCGCTCGCCAGCCACAGTACGACGATACCGATGACGACGACGCCGATGCCGGCGCCGGTGCCGAACCCGAAGCCGCCAGGCAACAGGCGCCGGAAGCTGTCCTGGCCGCGGCGCAGGATGTTCTTCGAGATTGGGCGGCATCGGCCCGCGCGGGCCGCCCGGCCCGTTGCCGCGCCCGCCACCCCAGGGACCGCCGCCGCGCGGCCCGGTGCCCCACGGACCACCGGGCTCACTGTGCCAGATCATCGAGACAGACCCTTTCCGCGGCGGCGCCAGTGGCATTGGCGGGCCCTGCTGCCGCGTGCGATGCCGCCGCGCGAACCCCGGCGCCGGAGAGCGGCGCGATTGAGGGCGCGCCGGGCGGGTGTTGTCAAGTGCCGGGGTCGCGCCTAAATGCCGTCAACCTCTGCCCCGTTGCGTAGGATCAGCGAATGGCCGTTACCGAGAAAGAGGTTCTCGACGCGCTGAGCGCGGTGCGCGATCCCGACAAGGGCGCGGGCATTGTCGCGCTCGGGATGGTATCGGGCGTGGTCGTGCGCGACGGCAATGTCGGCTTTGCGATCGAGGTCGACCCCGAGCGCGGCCCGCGCCTCGAACCGTTGCGAAAGGCCGCCGAACAGGCCGTCGAAGCGCTGCCGGGGGTGCTCTCGGTCACCGCCGTCCTGACCGCCGAAACGCGCCGGCCCGGCGGCCGCGCCCCCGCCCCGGCCCACCCACGACATCACGCCCCGGCGCAACCGGCCGCGTCAGGCAAAGCCGCGCTCGCGCCGGGCGTGCGGGCGATCGTCGCGGTCGCCTCCGGCAAGGGCGGCGTCGGCAAATCGACGGTCGCGGCCAACCTCGCCCTGGCGATGAAGGCGAACGGACTTTCGGTGGGTGTCCTCGACGCCGATATCTACGGCCCCTCGATGCCGCGCATGCTGGGGATTTCCGGGCGGCCGTCGGCCTCGCCCGACGGCAAGATCCTGCGCCCGATGGAGAATTTCGGCGTCAAATGCATGTCGATCGGTTTCCTTGTACCGGAGGACACGCCGATGATCTGGCGGGGCCCGATGGTGATGAGCGCGCTTCAACAGATGCTGCGCGACGTCTCCTGGGGCGAACTCGACATCATGATCGTCGACATGCCGCCGGGGACGGGCGACGCACAATTGACGATGGCCCAGCAGGTAGCGCTCGCCGGCGCCGTCATCGTCTCGACCCCCCAGGACATCGCCCTCATCGACGCGCGCAAGGGCCTCGCCATGTTCCAGAAGGTCGATGTGCCGGTGCTCGGCATCATCGAGAACATGAGCTATTTCCTCTGCCCGCATTGCGGTGAGCGCAGCGACATCTTCAGCCATGGCGGCGCCCGGCGCGAGGCCGAGCGCCTCGGCACCGATTTTCTGGGCGAGGTGCCGCTCGACATCGCGATCCGCGAAACCTCCGACGACGGCCACCCGATCACCGTCTCGCAACCCGATTCGCCCTACGCCCGCACCTTCCGCGCCATCGCCGCCCAGGTATGGGAAAAGGTCTCGGGCGAAACCCCGGCGCGCCGGACCGCCCCGCGGATCGTCGTCGAATAACATAGCCAATCAGAGCGTTGTCCATTCACATTTAAACAGGTCGCCCCGCGCTCAGGCGGACATGTGGTCTTAGAAGATATATAGGTGATCGCAGCTCGACGATTTCCCGCCGCGCTGCGATACCCGCCGTCCCCGGCTTTACCGTGTGTCGCGCCTACCCCGCTGCGGAATACCCCTGGCGAATATCCTAAGCGGGGTGTGGGGCTGACATCGAGGCCGCGCCCGGCGCGAGATCAAAACCCCACTATTTTGTGTTACCGGGGAGCAGGAAGGGGTCCCAAGCTTGGGGACCGCCGTCGATCCGGCACGGATTGGTACGACCGCCACAGCGCACCGGACCGCCGCCCCCTGACACGCAGTTCTTTGTTCCAATCTTACAGTTCATCGGTGCGACGTTACTGCCAGAGGCGGTTGGCACGGAACGCGGATGTGCCATGGCTGCGCTACCAACTACTGTCACGAACACAAGCAGCGCCGCAGTGCTTGCCAAGGTGGCGATACGAGACTTTGTCGTCGTCATTGGGGTATCCCCTTCCGAATTGACCGTGGCAAGGATAGCCGGATCGTCAAATTCCGAATGTGAGCTCGCTTACACTTCTGGCAAAAAATTTCTCTGATCCGGCACGGAGTGCGCGACCCGGCAAGTATGCCCGATTCCGCCTGACCTACATTTTGCGGTATGCTGACGTCACGCAATGGCCCGCGCGGCACGTATTCGTGGTCACCGGCCAGCTGAAGGAAGCAAAGTAAATTCGGCCGGTCGGTACACGTAAGCTTAGTCAGTGGTCGACGCCTGTCGCCGTAACTTGGAATTCACTTGAAAAATCTTGTCATAATGGCGCTTTCGCGACATAGGGTTCGTCGGCGTCGCCGCCAGAGCCTCCCTCTTTATTGAATTGTCATTCCCGCGCAAGCGGGAACCCAGGGAAACCGCCCAGTCGCCTCCCCCGGGACCCCCGCTTTCGCGGGGGCGACGGTAACGCTGGATCAGTCTGAAACGATCCCGCCTTAGGCCCGCGCGCGGACGATCCAGTTGCGGCGGAGAGCGTGACCCCGTCCGGCCCGTCATGGCCCTGGCAGTAGATTTCGAGCGCCGAGCGCACGGCCGCCTGCTGCGCCGCCGGCAGCGCCGGCACGACCCGGATCAGCGGCCCGAACACCAGCATGAAATCGGCCGCCTCGGCAGCGCCGCCCGGCGGCGCGAGCCGGACTGCCCAGTCGATTGGAGTCAGTGATACATCGTTAAACCCGGCGCCTTCGAGAATGCGATGCACCCGCGCCGGGTCGGCCCATGAGAACGGGCCCGGTTCTTCCGGGCCCGGCGTCGGCAGCGGCGGCAAGAGGTGCTTGACCGCAGCGGTCGGCCCGTTTGGCCACAGGTTTTCGGAGAGCGCGCGGAACACCCCGAGCACTACGCGCGCCCCCGGCTTCATCGCCCGCTTGATATTGGTGAAGGCCGCGGTCGGATCGGCGAAGAACATGACCCCGAGGCGCGAGAACAACAGATCGAAGCCGCCGGCGGGGAAACCGTGCGCGCTGGCGTCGGCGACAACGATTTCGGCTTGGCTGAGGCCCGCCGCGGCAATTCGCTCGCGCGCCCGCGCCACCGATCGCTCGGCGATGTCGGCGCCGAGCACCCTGCCCTGGGGCCCGACCCGTGCCGCCAGTTCGAGGACGGTCGTCCCGCTGCCGCAGCCGATGTCGAGCACCCGATCGCCGGGTTCGGGCGCCGCGGCGGCGACCAGCGCCTCCAGAAACGGCGCCAGCGCGCGGTCCATCCGCACATGCTGGTCGGCCCAGCCGCGAGCGGCCGGACTGTTCCAGAACTCGGCCTGGGCCGTATGCGTCTGCGCCATCGCTATCTCCCCACCTCGACGACGTCAGCGGCGAAAATCATCTCTTCCTGGCCAATAAGGGCGGGGTCCTGCGGCGACGACAGGTAGCGCGCGAACAGCCATACGCCGTCGGCCGGGTTGGAGACGATTTCCGCTTCGGCGCCGCCGGCCAGCGTAATGCGCGTGCCCGGCGAGAGCGCGCGGATGTTGATGGGGTCGCTCACTCTGCCGCTGCTCTCGGCGCGGGGTGGCGCCATCCCGCCAGTTCGGCCCAGCTGTCGGCTTCCATGAATTGGGCCCAGCGGCGGTAGAGGTTGCGCAGATTGTGCTCGCTGGAGGTTGCCTTGGTCAGGTCGACGACGCTCCCCGGCAGGCGGAAGCCTTCCCATTCGTAATTCTCGACCTCGGTGCCGAGGCCCTGTTCGTAGCTGTAGGGGAAGCGCCGTGCGATCGTGCCGCGGCTGGCGGCATGCGCATAGTTCCAGTTTTCCATGTCGTCCTGCTCGGTCATCCCGGCCGGCCCCGAATAGCGCAGGTAATAGTCGCGCAGAAACGATTTGACCTCGGCGGGCGCCGCCTTGTCGACCAGATACCAGCGCCACACCTCGGTCTGGTGCGCCCCCTTGGGGTGCCACACCGCGATCGTGCGAGGCTGGCGCGAGAGATAGGCCATGCTCGGGAATACTTCGCCGACGAGGGTGATCAGCCGTCCCCACTCGCCGCGCTGCCGGCGGCGCACCTCCTCGCAATGGCGGAAGTAGTCGGAGACGATCGAGGATTGCCGATAGCCCGGCGGCACCGGCGCGGCAGACGGCAACAGATAGGCGGTGGTCTGATGGCCGCGGTCGGGGATGGCGATGTGCAGCTTTCTCGCCAGCTGCAGTTCGGGCATGTCGCGCCGTCCGCTGCCGGAGGGGCCGACCCCCACCAGATCGACCGAGCGGTGGCTGATGTTGTGATAGCTGTCGCCGCTGAAATTCTCGGCCGGGAACTTCCAGTTGCACGGCACCAGCCATTTCTGGACGCCGCCCAAGATTTCGGTGCCGCCATCGCCGCCCTCCCAGCTGTCGAGCGTCTGGTCGAGGTAATGGCTGAAATCGCCGAGATATTCGCGGAACGGCGGCGCCGCCGGGTCCCAGGTGGCCCATACCGAACCCTTATGGCGGGCGATCTGCGCCACCTCGACGAGGCCCCATTGCGAACGGTCGAGCGTCGAGTGATAGGCCTCGCGGAAGAACGGCACGCCAATGAGACGCCCGTCGGTGCCATAGCTCCAGCCGTGATAGGGGCAGGTGAAGACGGTGGTGTTGCCCTCGTCGTAGCGGCACACCTTCATCCCGCGGTGGCGGCACGAATTGAGGAAGACGTGGACTTCGCCCGCGCGGTCGCGGCACAGCAGCACCAACTCTTCGCCCATCCGCGAGGCGAAATAATCGCCGGGGTTGGGGATCTGGCTCTCATGCCCGATGAACAGCCAGGCGCGGGCGAAGATGCGCTCCTGCTCCTCGGCATAGATCTCCTCGTTGACAAAGATCTCGCGGCTGATCTGCCCGGAAGCGAGATCAACGAGCCCGGGGCGATAACCAATGGTGCGTTCTGTCATCTTTATTTCCCCAATCTCAACACGAAGCCACGAAACAATTTGTCATCCCGGCGAAAGCCGGGATCCATCTACGGACGGCAATGCGTTTTCTGGCATGGGTTCCGGCTTGCGCCGGAATGACAATATTCAGTGTCCTCCGCGTCTCCGTGGTTAGAAAAAGAACGTCAGGTTTTTGCTCAAAAGCACGTTCTGGTCGAGGATGATTTTGCGGCGCGCGATGTGCCACTCATTTACGCCCCGGGCGGTCCCGACCCGGCGCAGCCAATCCTCGCGCTTGCCAACCAGCAGGTCGGTCTCGGTCTCGACCCGGTTGCGGTATATCAGAAACCGGCATTTGACCGCGACGTCCTGCGGGTCGGCGAGCGAGGGCGAGGCTTCGACCACCTGCACGTTCGACACCAGGTGCGCGATCCGCGATTGCGGTTCCTCGGCCCAGTGGATGCCGGTCTGGATCTGCCGCACCCGCCGGGTCAGCGTCTCCTTGCCCTCGTCGAACCAGGCGATGTCGGTGCCCTCGCGGGTGAACTCTTGTTCGCCCTCGCCGAACTTGACGTTGCGCCGCATCGGCATCCAGTAGCGGATGTCGTCGGCCAGCAGCGCCAGCCAATCCTCGTAGCGCCGTTCGTCGAGGAGTTCGGCCTCACGATAGAGGAAATCGGCGATTTCCTGGACGAGCAGGAGGCGGGTGATGCGCCCATCCTCCTGATTGATCGCCCGGTCACTCATGGCGCAGCTCCGCCCCGGCCATTCGCCTCCAGCACCCGGGCGACCACCGGAAAGCCCTCCTGGCCCCAGCCCCGGGCCTGTGCGCGCTTGTACATCTCGGACGCGAGGACGCCCGAGCGTCACCGGCGCCCCGACCTCGCGGGCGAGCGCGCAGGCGAGGTCGATGTCCTTGGCGACGATGTCGAGCGTGCCGCCCGAGGTGAAAGCGCCGGTCAACACCGAGCGCGCGATGTTGTCGAAGGTGCGGCTCTGGCCGGCGCTGACCGGCACGATGCGGGCGAGGATGCCGAGGTCGATGCCGGCCTTGGCGGCGATCAGCATCCCTTCGAGCGCGGCGATGAAATTGGTGTAGCCGAGATACTGCGTGACCAGCTTGGCGACGCACCCCGCCCCGCTCGGCCCGACGTGGAAGACGTTTTTGGCAATCGCCGCGAACAGCGGCTGCATGCGGGCGAAATCCGCGGCCTCGCCGCCGACCATCACGGTCATGCTCGGGCGGGCGGCCGCTGACCGGGGCGTCGAGGAAGGCGATGCCGCGCTTGCGGCAGGCTTCGGCCAGCCGCCGGATCGTACCCGGCGCGTTGGTCGTCAGATCGATGTAGGTGCCGCCGCGGCGCAGCCCGGCGAGAACCCCGCGGTCGGGATCGAGCGCCGTCGCCTCAACCTCGTTCGGCCCCGGCAGCGAGGTGAACACCGTCTCGACCCCTTCGGCCGCCTCGCCCGGGGTGTCTACGACCCTCGCCCCCTGCCCGGCCAGCGCACGGGTCGCCTCGGGTCGGATGTCGTACACCCTCAGCCGGTGGCCCGCCGCAATGAGGCACCCGGCGATCGGCGTCCCCATCGTGCCGGTGCCGATAAAGCCTATGTGCATCGCCCTGCCCTGCCCGTAGCCTCGCCGCCATCATCGGCGCACGGGCGCGTTGGGGCAAGCGTCAGGACCGACCGAGCACCGCCATCAACTCGCGCCATTCGCGCGCCGAGAGGCCGCTTCGCGGCCTGTTCGACCGGCTCGCCGGCGAGCATGCGGCGGATGACGGCGAGCCCGGTCGCCGAGATCGTCGCCGCATTCATGCGATATTCGAGGAAGGCATCGTAAGCCATTGGTACCCAGCGCTTTAGTGTGTCCAGCATCGATCTCGGCATAGGCGCGGATCTCGTATTGCGCATGCGGGTCGGCGCGCAGGCTGAGGAAATGCATGAGGTTGTGGAGGTCGGTTTTCCAATACCATTGGGTATAAAAGTTGAGCGACAGGTTCATCCGCGCCAGCTCGCGCGCGAGGCCGGGCCAGGTCGGATCGACCGGTTTGCCGGTCGTCGTCCTCGTTCAGCATCTCGGCATAGCCGGCATAGGCGCGCTCGGCGTCGCTGCGCAACAGGTCGAGGACGCGCCGCGCCGCTGCGCCCTCGATGACGTCGCCGCGCCCCTGGCGGTTGAGCGTCGCCTGTGTTGCCAGATGTTCCGGCGCCGGGATATAGAACTCGTTGTCGAGGATCGAATAACGCGCCGAGTATTCGTTGACGTTGGCGGTGCGGTGGCGGATCCATTGCCGGGCGACAAAGATCGGCAGCTTCACGTGGTACTTGATCTCGCACATCTCGAACGGCGTCGTATGGCGATGGCGCATCAGATAGTTGATGAGCCCCTTGTCCTCGCTGACCCGCCTGGTGCCGCGGCCGTAGGAGACGCGCGCCGCCTGCACGATCGCGCCGTCGTCGCCCATGTAATCGACGACCCGGACAAAACCGTGGTCGAGCACCGGTAACGGCCTCGTAGAGGATGTCTTCGAGCGCCGGCACGGTGGCGCGCCGCGTCGGCCGCGTGGCGCGCGCTCGGCGGCGATTTCCTGCTTCCTGCTCCGGGGTCAGCGGCATCGCTGCACCAACAACCTGCGTGCTTCGAGACGCGCCCTATGGGCGCTCCTCAGCATGAGGAATATTGTTGATGGCATAAAGAACCAATCGTCGTCCTGAGGAAGCCGCGAAGCGGCTGTCTCGAAGGACGCACGATTGCGCTTCGCGCCGACAGCACCCTATATCTTCCGCGTCGGGCAACCGACTATGGCGATAAACGGCTTACGGAATAAGCGTTGCGGACCCGGGGGCGGTACCCGGCGCCTCCACCAATTCCCGCCGGCCCAGCGAATCGTTCGCAAGCCGGCGGCTCATGGGGGCGAAATAGGCTCGACGCGCGTGGTAAAGGTAAAACCGTCGCTCGGCATGATACCACCGTTATCGGGTCACAAACCTAGCTGCGAACGATAACTTCGCAACAGAGGCGCTTGCGGCCTAACCCTTAACGGGGTGAAGCTAACAGGTAACTCGCGGTCCGAGGGGCACCGGGCAACAGAAGCCCCTCACTTCACCCTTTTCGGGAGGGGCACCGCGGCCAAGCGGCGATGGCGCAGGATCTGTTCCACTACGAGAAGATGGTCGAAGGCGCGCTGCGCGGGGTGGTGCGCGACGCGCTCCGGCAAGCGGCGCGCGACGGGCTCCGGAGCGCCCACCATTTCTATATCGGCTTTGCCACCCGGCTGCCCGGGGTCGTCATCCCCGACCATCTGCGCGAGAGATACCCCGACGAGATGACGATCGTGCTGCAGCATCAGTTCTGGGATCTCGAAATTACCGAGATCGGCTTTTCCGTGACGCTCAGCTTTCAAAAGCAGCTCGAACGCCTGGTGATCCCGTTCGCGGCGGTCCGCAGTTTTGCCGACCCATCGGTCAATTTCGCGCTCGAATTCGCGGTTCCGGAGGCGGCGCCGGCGACATCCGGCACCCTCCCGGCGCCGGTCGCGGCAGCCCCCGCCCCGACTGAAAAACCGCCGGAGCGGCCCTCCGGGAGGTCGTCGCCCTCGACAGCTTCCGCAAGCGCTAAGCCGGCAGATCGCCTCGCGAAAGGGTAGCGGCATGGAATTGTGGAACCATTGCGAGAACCCCTACCCCTTCGTCCCGGCCGAGGTGCTCGACGAGGCCCAATCGGTGCGCGCCAGCCTCCCCAACCAATATTGCGACCCGAAAATCGCCGCCCGGCTCTATGACGAGATCTTCGACGAATATCGCCTGTGCGACGATTTGGGGCTCCACATCGTCACCAACGAGCATCATTCGGGGATCAACAATCTGTGGGCGGCGAGCCCGGTCATCACCGGCGTCGTCGCGCGGCTGACCCGGAACGTGCGCATCCTCTCGCTCGGCACCCTCGTTACGGTGCGCCCCGATCCCGTCCGCATCGCCGAGGAATATGCGACGATCGACGTTCTCTCGAAGGGCCGGCTCGAAATCGGCTTTGTCAAATCGGGCGCGACCGAGATGGTCTCGGGCGACGCCAATCCGATGCGCATCCGCGAACGCGAATGGGAGGCGATCGATCTCATCGAAAAGGCGCTGGTGACGCGCGACGGGCCGTTCAGCTGGGAGGGCAAGTTCTTCCAGCATCCGCATGTCAACATCTGGCCGCGGCCCTACCAGGAGCCGCGCCCGGAATTCTGGGCCGCAACGTCCGACCTGCCGACCTGCGCCGAATTGGGACGCCGCAACATCATCAATACGCTGCTCTTCGGCGGCTACGACCGCACCAGGCAAGCCTTCGGCGCCTACAAAGCCGCGCGCGAGGCGTCCGGACTGCCGCCGCCCGGTGAGGACCGCTTCTCGTACATGGCCTTCGCCTATGTCGGCGACACCGACGAAGAGGGTCTGCGGATCGGCCAGAAGATCGCCTGGTTCCTCACCGTCAGCATCAAGAGCGCGCCGCAATTCGCCAAGTTTCAGCCCGGTGCGGTGGCGCCCGAGATGGCGCCGGCGGCGTGGCGCGCTGGCGTCTCGGGGCGTCCGCGCCCGACCAATCTCGACGCCGAAATGCTGGTCGGCCAGGGCCAGATGTTCGCCGGCAATCCCGACACCGTCGCCCGCCAGATCAGGGAATTCCGGCGCCGGGTCGGCGGCATCCACCACATCATCATGATGACCCGGCAGGGTCTGGTGACCCACGCCGAGGCGGAAAAGAGCTTCACCCTCGCCGCCCGCCACGTCCTGCCGCAACTGCAGGACCTACCGCCGATCGACGCCGACGAGGCCCAGTGGGAAGCGCAGCGCGCGACCGCGGCGAAATGACCGGCTGGTTGCGCGTCGGGCCGCTCGATCTCGAAGTCTTGCGGTGCAGCCCGACCGGCGCCGACCGGCGGCCGATCCTGCTCATCCACGGCGTCAACCCGGTCGGCCCGGCGGCGCCGTTTCTCGATCTTCTCGCTGCGCATGGCGACATCATCGCGCCGTCCTCTCCCGGCTTTGGCAACTCGCCGCGGCCGGACGATTTCGACACGATGTACGATCTCGTGCACCTCTATCGGGAAGTCCTCGACACGCTGCCCGACCAGGTGACGATGATCGGGCTTTCGTTCGGCGGCTGGATCGCCGCCGAGGTCGCGGCCGGCGGCCATCCAAAGCTCGACCGGCTGGTCCTGGTCGACCCTGTCGGCATCAAACTGGGCGGGCGCGAGGAGCGCGACATCGTCCATTTCTTCAATACCTCGCCCGCAGAGCTCACCCGCCTCGCGTGGCACGATCCGGCCAAGCGGCCGGTCGGGAGCTATGGCCTCGGCTGGCAGGCGGCGATCGACGATATGATGAGCGACGCGGAGATGATCACGCTCGCCCGCAACTGGGACGCGCTCGCCCTCTACGCCTGGCGCCCGCACATGTACAACCCGCAGCTGAAGGACTGGCTGCGCCGGATCTCCGTGCCGACCATGGTGCTGTGGGGCGCCGGCGACGGCATCGTCACGCCGGATTACGGCCGCGCCTACAGCGCGCTGATCCCCGGCGCGCGGTTCGCCGCAATCGAGGCGGCCGGGCACCACCCCGAACTGGAACAGCCGCGCGCCTTCGTCGAGCAGGTCGCGCGATTTCTGCAGGAACCGTCAGCATGATGTTCATCATCCGCCGCACCGGCGCGCCACCGGATGCGGCCGGCATAGAGGTCAAGCTCAGCCGCGCTACCCCGCCGATTGTTGCCGACGCGGCGGGCAAGACCGATTTCTTTTGCGTCGGTGAGGTAGAGGCGATGGCGGCGCTGCGCGCGGCCGGCTGGACCGTCGTCGATTTGCATGACGGCTATTACGAGGACGGCAAGGGCGGCGGGGTCGGGATCTGGGGCCAAGGCAGATACTGGGAGATCCGCGACACCCCTTTCACGATCAAGGAGGCAGTCGGACCAAGCGCGCCGACCGCTGCCGGCCCGGCCGCGGGCGAAGAGGTCAACGTTCGCGGCGCGATCTTCGGGGTGTAGCAGCTATCAAATCAACCGCGTTCCCGGCGAAGGCCGGGACCCACTCGTCCACGGGTGTGATGCTGCATGATGGGTCCCGGCCTTCGCCGGGAACGCGGTTTGAGAGCTGCGCTTGACCCTGGCCGCGAAAGGACGATTCTGCGCCCGACATTCATTCCCGACATTCGTTGGAGAATCCGGCATGAGCGAGGCTGCGTTCCACGAGCTGTTTTCGCTGGGCGAGGATAATACGCCCTACCGGAAGCTCACCGGCGACCACGTATCGCTCGCCCGTTTCGAGGGCGAACGCATCGTCAAGGTGGCGCCCGAGGCGTTAACGCTGCTCGCGCGCCAGGCCTTCCTCGACAGCGCCCACCTGTTGCGCCCCGGCCATCTGGCGCAATTGCGCGCGATCCTCGACGACCCCGAGGCCTCAGGGAACGATCGCTTCGTCGCCTTCGACCTCTTGAAGAACGCCAATATCGCGGCCGGCAAGGTGTTGCCGATGTGCCAGGACACCGGCACCGCGATCGTCATGGGGAAAAAGGGCGAGCGGGTGTGGACCGGCGCCGACGATGCGGCGGCGCTGTCCGAAGGGATCCGCCGCACCTATACCGAGACCAATCTGCGGTACAGCCAGGTCGCGCCGCTGTCGATGTACGAGGAGGTCAACACCGGCGACAATCTGCCGGCCCAGATCGACCTCTATGCCGAACCGGGCGAGGAATACAAATTCCTCTTCATCGCCAAGGGCGGCGGCTCGGCCAACAAGAGCTTTCTCTATCAGCAGACCAAGGCGGTACTGAACCCGAAATCGCTGCTCAAATTCATCGACGAGAAGGCCCGCACGCTCGGCACCGCGGCCTGCCCGCCCTATCACCTGGCGATCGTTATCGGCGGCACCTCGGCCGAGATGAACCTGAAGACCGTGAAGCTGGCGAGCTGCCGCTATCTCGACACGCTGCCCAGCGCCGGCAACAAATACGGCCAGGCCTACCGCGATCGCGATTTTGAAGCCGAGGTCCTGGAATTGACCCGCAACCTCGGCATCGGCGCGCAATTCGGCGGCAAGTATTTCTGCCACGACGTGCGGGTGATCCGCCTGCCGCGCCATGGCGCCTCGCTCCCGATCGGCATCGGCGTCTCATGCTCGGCCGACCGCCAGATCCTCGGCAAGATCGATGCCGAGGGTGTCTTTCTCGAGGAGCTCGAAGCCAATCCGGCGCAGTACCTGCCCGATCTCGATGAGAAGTCGCTGGGGGGCGACGTCGTGAAGATCGACCTCGCGCGGCCGATGGCCGAGATCCGCCGCACCCTGTCGCAATACCCGATTCGGACGCGCCTAAGCCTATCGGGCACGCTGATCGTCGCGCGCGACATCGCCCATGCCAAGCTCCTGGAGCGGCTCGAGCGCGGCGAGGGGCTCCCGCAATACGTCAAGGACCATCCGATCTACTATGCTGGCCCGGCCAAGACGCCGGCCGGTTATGCCTCGGGCTCGTTCGGACCGACCACGGCGGGCAGGATGGACAGCTATGTCGATCCGTTGATGGCGGCGGGCGGCAGCTTCATCACGCTGGCCAAGGGCAATCGCGGCTCCGAAGTCCGCGAAGCCTGCAAAAAACACGGCGGCTTCTATCTCGGTTCGATCGGCGGGCCGGCCGCGCGCCTCGCCCAGGATTGCATCAAAAAGGTCGAGCTCCTCGAATATCCCGAGCTCGGCATGGAGGCGATCTGGCGCATCGAGGTGGTCGATTTCCCCGCCTTTATCGTGGTCGACGACAAGGGCAATGATTTCTTTGCCGCCCTCACCTGACGATGCGCAGTGGGCGCACCGGCGGCGGGACTGGCTGATTGGCACACGGTGCTCTGTCCGACGCGCTGCTGAACGGCGAGGGCGCAGCCTGGGGGGAGTTTGTTCGCCGCTATGGCGGCCTCGTTGTCGCCGCGGTACGCGGCATCGCCTCAGTCCAGGGCGATATCGAGGATCTGACGCAGGAGGTCTTCGTCCGGCTGTGCAAGAATGATTTCCGCCTGCTGCGGACCTATGACCCGGCGCGCGCCGCGTTGACGACCTGGCTGACGATCGTTGCGCGCAGCACTGCGCGTGATGCGATGCGCCGGCGCCGGCCGGATTCGGTACCGATCGAGGCGGTGCCGGAGGCGCAGCTGGCGGTGCCTTTCGTCGAGCCGGTGCGCAAGCTCAAATTGCCCGAGGCCCTGTTGTCGCCGCGCCAGCGCGAGATCCTGGCGATGCTGTACGACCAGGAAATGGACGTCGCCGAGATCGCGCGCGCGCTCGGCATCGACGCGCAAACCGTGCGCAGCGCGCATCACAAGGCAATGGTAAAGTTGCGCGCTCACTTCAAAGCCGATCTTCAGTAAGATTGATAGCCTTTAGGTTGTGGGGATGATGTCGCTGCTAACGTCGTAAAACGGATGTGAGGAAAGTGCGTTAAATGAGTGGAGACGAAATCGGGAAGGTACCACCGTCGGGCGCAGGCGCGGCGCTGTGGCAGGCCAGCTGCAGCACCGACATCGCCGAGGACGAGGCCGAGCGCTTTCTCGACCTCGCCGGCTACGCGGATGGGCGTCTCGACCCCGACGATCGCGAGCGCGTTGCCGCTTGGCTTGCCGCCGATCCGGTTGCGGCTGGCGACATCGCCGCGGCGCGCCGGCTCGCGGCGTCGACGGCGGGGCTGCAATCGATGCCCGAACCCGCGATCGCGCGCGCCTGTGCGCTGGTTGACGGCGCCGCGGCGCGACAGGGCGTCGTCATCCCCTTCGCGCCGCGGTATCGAAGCCGGCCGACGCTGCACGGCATGGCGGGCTGGGGGAGCCTCGTTGCCGCGATGGCGGTGGCCAGCTGGCTCGGCTTCACGCTCGGCGTCGATACCTCGCGCTCTTTCGCCCAGACCCAACAAACCGGCGACAATGGCTTCCTGCAGGAGTTGCTCGACCCCGCAACCGACTCCGTGCGTGACCTGACGGGGGGTGCGCAGACGTGAGCACGGCGACCGCAGGTCCGACCGCGGTGACAGGGTGGCCGCGCCGGCGGCTCTTCGTGGGGCTACTGGTTATCTCATTGGTGCTCAATGTCTTCTTCATCGCCGGCGCGGCATGGTCCCGCCTCCATCCACCCGTCGCGTTGGAGAGTGCCGAGCAGCGCTATCAGCAAATGGCCGCGGACCTCGATCTCAGCGCACAGCAGCGGATCCAATTCGACCGCTACGTCGCCGCGATGCAGGCGCGCAGCAAGGCGATGCGCCAGGAGATCAGGCCGCTGATTGCCGGCACCTGGGACGAGATGGCCAAGCCCGGCGCCGATCTGGGGCAGATTACCCAGCGGTTTGACCAAGCCTCCGAGAAGTGGCGCCAGTTTCAGCGCGAATCGACCGCGCAGACGCTCGATTTCCTGGCGATCCTGTCGACCGCGCAGCGCCAAAAATTCGTCGAGATCGCGCGCGAACGGCGGGCACCGTGGCTGCATCCGCGCAGCGCCAAGCAGTGATCTGGGCGATCGGTCATTTTGTGCCGAACAGCCGGTCGCCGGCGTCGCCGAGGCCCGGCAGGATATAGCCGTGCTCGTTGAGGCAGCGGTCGACCGCAGCGGTGATGATCGGGACACCGGGAAAGATCCGGTGCAATTTTTCGACGCCTTCCGGGGCGGCGACCAGGCAGACGAACTTGATCGACCGTGCCCGCGCCTCGACCAGCCTCGAGATCGCTGCTATCGCGGAATTGGCGGTCGCGAGCATCGGGTCGAGCAGGATGACGTCGCGCTCAGGCAGGTCGTCGGGCAGCTTCAGGTAGTATTCGATGGCTTGCAGGGTGCGCGGCTCGCGGTAGATCCCGATATGCCCGACCCGCGCCGCCGGCACCAGATCGAGCATGCCATCGAGGATGCCGTTGCCGGCACGCAGGATCGATACCAGACACAGCTTTTTGCCGGCGAGGACCGGGGCGCGGGTGCGTTCGAGCGGGGTCTCGACAGCGGTCTCTTCGAGGGCCAGGTCGCGGGTCGCCTCATACCCCAGCAAAAGCGAAATCTCGCGCATCAATTGGCGGAATTTCGAGGTGCTGGTGTCCTGCGCCCGCATCAACGACAGCTTGTGGCGCACCAGCGGATGATCGACGATCGTCACGATCCCGGGCGGCCCAGGCGCGGTGGCGGATTGTGGCATGGCCGTCTTTCCTTCAGAACAGGGTTCCGTCGCTGACGATCGTCAATGGTGCGCCGCCGCCCGGCCGCTTTTCCAAGGCGATTTCGCGGCCGGCGGCCCAGCTCCCGCCTTCGAGCATTTTGGCGAGCGGAAATTCGCTGGCGCTGCGGCCGAGCCGGTGCCGGACCCGCTCGGCCATGCGGTCGAGGAGCGCAACGGTCAGCGCCCGCCATTCGACGACCGGCTCGCCAAACGGATCGAGCGGGCGGTGCAGCAGATCAGGGGTACGCGCTTCAATCGCGCCGCAATCGAGGAGCAGCCCGCCATTCCGATATTCGGCGAGGCCGGTCAAGCGATCGAGGCCGGTGACCCGGAAACCGGCATCGGCAAGCGGCTCGATCAGCGAATAGACGAGCCATTGGCTGAGCTTGTGAAACGGCACGAGGCCGTCGCCGGCAACCGCGCCGTGCCGCCCGCAATCGCCAAGCGGCACGCCGCCGAGCGTGAGACGGCCAGGCCAGATCGGCCCAAGCGCACGGAGCACGAGGCCGAGCATGTCCGAGGCCGCCAGATCGGCGCTTCGTGGCAGCCAGAAATCGTAGAGATGGCCGAGCCGAGCCGGTGCCCCAAAGACCTCGGGCCGCGCTAGGGCGACTTCACCCAGCCGGCGCAAGAGCTGCGCCCTCCCTTCCAACCCAGACAGCCGATTGTCCGGGCCGTGCTGCAAGGCGCGGCCGAGCCCATCGGCCGAGAGCGCGGCGAGGGCGGCGGCATCTGCGCGCCACGGCTGGTCTCGATCGGCCGAGAACAGCCCGGCCTCCATCGCGCGCAAGCTGGCAACCGCCAGCCCCTCCGACCGCCCCAGCACGAGACCAGTCCCGGCTTCGCGATAAACCCAGCCCGAACCGGCGCCGGCATCGAGCAGAACCGATACGATCGCGAGATCGAGCCGCGCCCGCGCCGCCTCCGCCCGGTCGGCGCCCGGCGCAACGAGCGAGGCTCGCTCGACGCCGCCCGCAGAAAAATGCCGCCAGCGGCTGTGGACCGGCACCGCGAGATCGGGAAAGCGCCGGCGGGTCACCGCGACCACCCGCTCAACCGCATCGTCGAGCCGTTCGGGCACCAGGCGGAAATGCCGGGTCTCCCCGCGCTCGGCCGCGGCGAGGACCTGCCCGCAACGCTCGCGTACCGCCGCCGCGCTCAGCAGGTAATCGGCGTCGCCGGAATGATGCCGTGGTGATAGCGTAGTCACGCGTTGAGGCGGCGCCCTTTGGTGCGGCGCAATTGGGCCCGGCTCGGCGCTCCGGCGGGCGCGAAATAACCGGCCGCCTTCTTCGCCGTCATCTCGACCTGCGCGTCGACGGGGACCAGCCGTTCGGGGATCGCCACCTGCTCCACCACCTCGATCCCCTGCGCGCGCAACGCGTCGTGCTTCATGTTCGACATCGACACCCAGCGGTCGATGCGGCGCACGCCCAGCCAGTGGAAGACGTCGGGCATCAGCTCCTGAAACCGCATGTCCTGCACCCCGGCGACGCATTCGGTCCGCCGGAAATAGGTGTCGGCGCGGTCGCCCCCCTCCTGCCGCTTGCGCGCGTTATACACCAGGAACTTGGTGACTTCGCCGAGGGCCCGGCCCTCCTTCCTATTGTAGACGACGATGCCGACCCCGCCCTCCTGCGCCGTCGCCGCGCAGACCTCGACCCCATGCGCGAGATAAGGCCGGCAGGTGCAGATGTCGGAGCCGAACACGTCCGAGCCGTTGCATTCGTCATGGACGCGGCAGGCAATCACGGTCTCCGGTCTGCCGATCCGTTCGACATCGCCGAACAGATAGACCGTCGTGCCGCCGATCGGCGGCAGGAAGACGTCGATATCCGGCCGGGTCACCAATTCGGGGAACATGCCGCCGGTTTCCTCGAACAGGGTGCGGCGCAATTCCGGCTCGGCGACGCCAAACCGGGCGGCGATCCCGGGCAGGTGCCAGACCGGGTCGATCGCCGCCTTGGTCACCCGAATTTCCCCGGTCTCCAGCACGACCCGGCCGTCCGGCACGATGTCGCCGGTGGCGATGCGCTGGCGGATTTCCGGCAGGTCGATCCGCGCCGTCGTAACCGCGATCGTCGGGCGGGCATCGACGCCGGCGCGGATCTCGCCCGCAAACACTTCGCCGACGAGATGCCCATAGGGGTCGAGCGAGACGATCCTCAATGGGTCGGCCCATTGCGGCCACGGCCCGATCAGCGCCGCCGGCGCGGTGTCGGTCAAATCAGGCCGATGATCGGCCGCGAGCGCCCCGGTCGCCACGGCGAGCGCGCGATAGATCGCATAGGACCCGCTATGCGAGCCGATCGCGTTACGCTGCTGCGGTTCAGCCGGACTGGCAACAACGGGCCCGCGCTGCTGCGCGCTCGCCGCGCCCCAGCGCAACGGGATTGTCGCCACGCCGGCATTCCCCGGGTGCGACGTCAAACGAATGTGCCGCGGTACGATTTGCGCCATTTGATCCAGCAAAAAATACTTCTCCAATCTGCCAGACTATCGATGCCCGAAGCTCCCGGCAAGTCGCGGGCCAAACCGGGCGCCGGCGCCGCGCGGTCGCTCACGCCGGTGTGATGCGACAAAACCGACAGAAGCATGATCTCGTATTATGATCGCCGGTTCGCAACCGGGAGAGCGGCCATGGCCGAGGCGCTCGCGGCAACCGCCGCACGGCTCGATCCGCGCAAGTTTAGGGATCCGCTATTCACCGCCAGTGGCGAGCGGCGCGCTCAGGTCGCGCTCAAATCATTGGATACGCTGTGGTTCAATACGGGTACGCTGTGCAACCTGACCTGCCGGCACTGCTATATCGAATCCTCGCCCAGAAATGACCGCCTGGTCTACTTGAGCGCCGCCGAGATCGCAGAATACCTCGACGAGATCGAAGATCTCGGGCTTGGCACCAAATTGATCGGGTTCACCGGCGGCGAGCCGTTCATGAACCCGGCATTGCCGGCGATGCTCGAGACGGCGCTCGCGCGCGGCTTCCGCACGCTGGTCCTGACTAATGCGATGAAGCCGATGGGCAAGATGAAGCCGGCTCTCTTGGCGTTGCGCGAGCGCCATCGCGAGCCCCTCCAGATCCGCGTCTCGCTCGACCATTATGGGCGTAGGGTGCATGAGGCGGAGCGCGGCCGGCGCAGCTGGCAGCCGACGCTCGACGGACTTCAGTGGCTGGCCGCCAACGGCTTTGCCCCCACGGTTGCGAGCCGGCGGCTGTCGGGCGAGAGCGAAGCGGAGATCCGGCGCGGCTTCGCCGGCCTC
Organism: uncultured Alphaproteobacteria bacterium; assembly: GCA_963734125.1. Lineage (GTDB taxonomy): Bacteria > Pseudomonadota > Alphaproteobacteria > ATCC43930 > CGMCC-115725 > DATARH01. Next base: position 76,771 of record CAVTGB010000018.1, on the reverse strand, counting down.
TTTTTCGAGCTCGGTCTGGCGATCGACGCCGCTGACCCGCTGGCGCTGACCGTCTTTCCGGAAATGGATCCCGCCGCCGATGTGCCGGAGATCACCGAGGCGTGCTGGGGCCTCCTCGGCAAATCGCCCGCGGACGTCATGTGCGCCGGCTCGCGCATGGTCGTCCGGTTCAAGGGGGCGGCGCGGCCGAGCGTCATCGCCTGCACGCTTCTCCCCTACGACCCGCGCTTCGACCTCGGTCCGACCCTCGAAGGCGCGCTCGGGCAGGTCGCGCTCAACCATCCCCATTGCGCCAAATTCTGCGTCCTCGGCGGCGGCGCCTGCAGCCGCGGGTGAGGCACCCGCAATTTCGCAAGGATCTTGCGCCCCCAGGACCTTGTACCCTTGTGCGCTGTTCTGGTTGATTATAACCGGCAGTTATGTGGGAGAGGGATCATGCGAGCAATTCGGGCGATTGGCGCCGCGTTCCTGATGGCGTCGGCACTGCTGCCGGCGACGAGCCATGCCGACGGTCCACCGGGCGTTGCCGCGGCTGCTCCGCCGGCAGCCGCCCGTTGCCCTTGTCCCGGGGTTCAGCATCGCCGCGTCTGGCACCACGTCTGGCGCCGCCACTGGCGGCACGCCCGGGTGGTCGTGGCACCTGTCGCGCCCTATCCGCCGCCGGTCGACAGCTATTACAACGTGCCGCTGCCGCCCACCTTTGACGGCGACTATAGCCGGATGATGGCAGAGCGCGCCCGCTACTTCTGGCTGGTCGCCAATGGCCCAGTCTACGACTACGACATCATGGCCAACGCCTACATCCCGCTCGCCCGCGGCGACGCGGAGCGGGTTCTTGCCGTTGTCGGCCTTCCCCGCTGATCGCGTCAGGCCGGGTCGCCGGTATCGGAGGTGAGGCCGGCCGCGCGGATGCCGTGGACGGCGCACGCCTCGTCCCTGTCCGAGGTGTCGCCGCTGATCCCGACGGCGCCGATGATGTCGCCCGCGCGATCGCGGATCAAAACGCCGCCGGGCGCCGGCACCACCCGCCCGTCCGAGGCGGCCATCAGCGCCTGAAGAAAGACGCCGCCGGCGGCGGCGCGGCGAGCGAACTCGCGCCCGCCGAATCCCATGCCGAGCGTCCCCCAGGCCTTGCCGTTGGCGATCTGGGTGCGCAGGATCCCGGATTTGTCTTCGCGCTTCATCGCCACCATGTGGCCGCCGGCGTCGAGCACGACCACGGTCAGCGGGTGCAGCTTCAATTCGCGGCCCTTGTCGAGCGCCTTGTCGACGATCGTCGACGCCTGCGCGAGGGTGAGTGTCGTCATGTCCTCTCCTTTCAGTGTTGCCGAGCGGGCCCGAGCGCGCGCCACACAGTTTCGGGGGTCGCCGGCATGTCGATCCTTGCGCCGGGCGGCAGCGCGTCAGCGACCGCGTTCATCACCGCGGCGAGCGCGGCGGTGGTGCCGGCTTCGCCGACGCCCTTGACCCCGAGCGCGTTGGTCTTGGCCGGCACCGGACGCAATTCGCTCGTGATCTCGGGCAGATCGTCGGCGCGCGGCATCGCATAATCCATGAACGAGCCGGCGAGCAGCTGGCCGCTCGTCGCGTCATAGATCCCCGCCTCGAGCAAGGCCTGCCCGACGCCCTGCGCGACCCCGCCCTGCACCTGGCCCTCGACCAGCACCGGCTGCAATACCCGGCCGCAATCATCGACCGCCGTATATGACGCGAGGCTGACCTGCCCGGTGTCGGGCTCGATCTCAACCTCGGCGACATGGACGCCGTTCGGAAACGACGGCGGCACGTCGGCGGTGCGTCTGGTGTCGAGGTCTTCCGCGATCGTCCCCTCGCGGGCCAGCGCGCCGGCGCGCTCGGCCAGTTCGAACAGCCCGATCCGACGGTCGGTGCCGGCGATCTCGAAGGTGCCGGCGCGATAGGCGATATCGGCTTCCGCCGCTTCGAGCACATGAGCGGCAACGCGCCGCCCCTTTGCGATGACCGCGTCGATTGTCAGGGCGACCGCGCCGCCGACCGACATCGTCGCGCGCGAGGCGACCGCGCCCCAACTCGGCACGCCGTCGTCGCTGTCGCCATGCGCGACTTCGATCGCGTCTATCGGAATGCCGAGCCTCTCGGCGGCAAGCCGGCGATAGAGCGTCTTGTGCCCCTGCCCGCTCGCCTGCACGCCGATCGCCAATAAGAGCCTGCTTTGGCCGGGAAAGCTCATCGCGGCGCCCTCCCCCGGCTGCCCGCCGGCGATTTCGAGAAAGCACGCGATACCGAGCCCGCGCCGCCTTCCGGCCTTTTGCGAGAGCGCAGCGCGCGCCCCGAAATGCGCGATGTCGGCGCGTTCGAGCGCGCTCTCGAACAGCTCGGGGAAATCGCCGCTGTCGTAAGTCGTCCCGACCGGCGTCCGGTACGGCATGGCATTGGGCGCGATCAGGTTGCGCCGGCGCAGCACGATCCGATCGATGCCGCTCGTCTTCGCCGCGGCGTCCACCAGGCGTTCCAGACAATAATTCGCCTCGGGACGGCCGGCGCCGCGATAGGGGCCGGTCGGCACCGTGTTGGTAAAGAGGCAGCGGATGCGCAGCCCAACTTCGCGGATGTCGTACATCCCGGGCAGGCAGCGCGCGAAATTGGCGCACGCGATGAAGGCGGCGTGCGAGGTGAGGTACGCACCCATATTGGCGATGACGTCGATGTCGAGCGCGAGAAAGCGCCCGCGTTCGTCGAGCGCCAGCGCTGCTTCGATGATCGTGTCGCGCGCCTGGTTGTCGCTGAGGAAGCCTTCAGACCGGGTGCCCAGCCAACGCACCGGCCGGCGTACCCGCTGCGCGGCAATGAGGAGCGCCGGATATTCGGGATAGCCGGTGGCGCGCATCCCGAAGGCGCCGCCGACGTCGCCACTCAGCACCCGGACCCGCTCGGAGGGCACGCCGAGGCAGTGCGCGAGGTCGTGGCTCAGGACGACGGCGCTCTGCGACGCGCAGGCGAGGATGAACCGGCCGGCACCCTGATCGTAGCGCGCCAAGGCGGCGCGCGGCTCGAGCGGCGCCATGACGATGCGCTGGTTGACGAGGCGCACCCGCGCGACATGCGCGGCGCCGGCAAAGATCCGCTCGCGGTTTTCCTGCCCGCCGTCCCCACCGGCAAACCCGTGCCAATCGAGCGCGAGATTGCCCGGCGCCTCGGGCCAGATTTGCGGCGCCTGCGGCAGCCCCGCCAAGGCCACATCGCTGACTGGGTTCTCGGGCTGATAATCGACGGCGACCCGCTCGGCAGCCTCGCGCGCGGCCGCTTCGGTCTCGCCGACCACCAGGGCCACCGGCTCGCCGACATGGCGCACCCACGCGCCGGCGAGCGCCGGCCGGTGCGGCACGACGAGCCCCGGGCCCTTCGGCACCGGGATCACCAGCGTCACATTGCCGACGCCGGCTTTGTCCATGTCGGCGGCAGTCAACACCGCCAGCACGCCCGGCACCGCCTGCGCCGCAGCGGCATCGATCGTGCGGACCCGGGCAAAGGCATAGGGGGAGCGGACGAAGACGCCATGAGCTTCGCCCGGCTCCCGCGGGTCGTCGGCGAAGCTCGCCCCACCGGTCAAGAGCCTCTGATCCTCGTCGCGCGGTACGAAGGACCGGGTCATTGCTTGCCGCATACGATTACCTGCATCATGGTGACCAGCTTAACAGCGCTCGGCGATGCTGGTCTAATACGCCGGCTGCTCGCTTGGCGCTGCTGGGCGAGACAAGTTGAGGGGGGACGCCCAACATGGTGCCGACGCCTGCGCGCCGTTCGACCGCGCCACCGGTTGGGTTGCGCGCGCCTCCCCGGCAGCGCTCCTAGCTCCCGGCACCGCCGATGGCCGTTTCCCTCGATCTCCTCGTTGACGCGCTCGTTGCCGGCATCCTGCTCGGCGGCTTCTACGCGGCGGTGACGGTCGGCGTCACGATCTCCTTCGGCATGCTCGACATCGCCAACATCGCCCAGCCGGCTTTTATCCTGCTCGGCTCCTACGCGGCCTACATCGTTACCTCGTACGTCAGGATCGACCCGATCCTCGTCGGCTTCATCATGACCCCGGTGTTCTATGTGATCGGGATGGTGACCTACCGGCTTTATTACCACGCGTTCGAGAGCCGCGGCGAGCAGGGGATCCAGGGCCTTGCGTTCTTTTTTGGCCTGTTGTTTGTCGCCGAAGTTTCATTGGTCCTGGTCTTCGGCGTCGATTACCGCTTCGTCGAGGCGCCCTATATCGGCCCGAGCATCCATCTCTGGGTCTTCGACCTGCCGTTGCGCATGCTGATCCCCTGTGTCGTCTCCTTGGTCATGGTCGGGCTGTTGCAACTCTATCTGACGCGCAGCTTCATCGGCCGGGCGATCCTCGCGGTGTCGCAGGACCCGCTCGCCTTGCAACTGATGGCGGCCAGCCCGACCCGGATCAAACAGATCGCCTTCGGCATCTCGATTGCGACCTGTGCGCTGGCCGGCACCTTTCTGATCGTCATTCAGCCGGTCGAGCCGTCGATCGGGCGCGATTATATCGGCCGCATCTTTGCGATCTGCGTGCTCGGCGGCATGACCAGCATCCCCGGCATGGTGGCCGCGTCGATGCTCATCGGGATTGTCGAAAGCATCACCGCGACATTTACCGGCCCGTCCTGGGCGCCGGCCGTTGCCTTCGGCTTTCTGTTGGCGACATTGGCCGTGCGGCCCTCCGGCCTGTTGGGCCGCCAGTGATGCGTAACGGAAGCTTCTGGATCGCCGCCGCCCTGTTCGGGATCCTGTTTGTGGCGCTGAGCCGGGTGCTTTTCACCAACGAATATTATTTTTTCGCCGCCTACGTCGTGCTGCAATACATCGTCTTGTCGACCGCATGGAACATCCTCGGCGGCTACACCGGCTACATCAATTTCGGCACCGGCGCCTTCTTCGCGATCGGCGCCTACAGCTCGGCGGTACTGCATAAGATGCCGGCGCTGACCGAGGCATGGTTCGGGATAGCGACCCCACCGATCCCGCTGCCGGTCATGATCCTCATTGGCGGTATCGTCTCGGGGGTGCTCGGCCTCGGGACCGGGTACCTGACGCTGCGCCTGCGCGGGGTGTTTTTCGCGATCGCGACGTTGGCGTTGACGGTCGTCGTGCAGACGCTGATCGTCAACTGGGACTATGTCGGCGGCTCGCGCGGCATCTACATCATTCGCCCGGCCGACGCGCCGCTCGGCGGCGGCTACATTCAGTATCTCTATACGCTGATGCTGGTGCTGGCGGTGATATCGGTCGGCATCGCGCGGACGATCGAGCGCTCGAGGCTCGGCCTCGGCTTTGCCGCGATCCGCGACGACGAGCTCGCGGCCGAGGCGGGCGGGGTTCCGACATTACGGCTGAAGCTGATCGCCACCACCCTCTCCGGGGCGTTGATGGGCATGGCCGGGGCTCCCTTGCCCTATTACGTCACCTATCTCGACCCGACCTCGAGCTTCAACCTCGCCTACGCGGTGAACAGCGTCGCGATGCCGGTGATCGGCGGGATGACCAGCTGGGTGGGGCCGGTGATCGGCGCGATCCTCCTCGGCACGATCCAGCAGCTTGGCTCCGTGGGCTTCTTCCTCGACCTCAATATTCCCCCGACCTTCAACCTCCTGATCGTCGGCCTCCTCTTGATCCTCTTCGTCATCATTGCGCCCAACGGCATCGTCGGGCTGGTGACGGCGCATCGGCGCAAGCGCGCCGGCGCGCTCGCTGCCGTTGCCGCGCGGAGGGCGGCGTGAGCGAGGCCCCGCTCCTCGCGGTCCCCCTCCTCTCGGTGACCGGCCTCGGCAAGCGCTTTGGCGGATTTATCGCGCTCGACAACATCGAGCTCACTGTCGGCACCGGCGAGCGGCTGGGCCTCATCGGGCCGAACGGCTCGGGCAAGTCGACCCTCGTCAACTGCCTGTGCGGCACCCTCCACAACGAGACCGGCAGCGTCCGGTTCGATGGGCAAAAGCTCGACGGCCTCGTCACCCATCAGCGCACCCGCCTCGGGCTCGCGCGCAGCTTTCAATTGCCAAGGCCGTTTCACACCCTCAGCCTCGTCGATAATTTGCGGGTCCCCTTGACCTTCACCGTCAACGCCCGCCCGGGCCACCGGCTGTCCGCCGCCCAGACCGACGCCCGCTGTCACGAGCTCCTGCACCAGGTCGGGCTCGCCGAAAAGGCGGGCCGCCTGCCGCGCGACCTGACCCAGGTCGAGATGCGCAAACTGGAGCTTGCCCGCGCCGTCGCCACCCAGCCGCGCCTCCTCTTCGCCGACGAGGCGATGGCGGGGCTCTCGCCGGCCGAGGTCGAGGAGATTATCGCCGTCCTGTTGCGCCTCAACGAAGAGGGCATCACGATCGTCCTCATTGAGCACATCATGCGCGCGGTGATGAGCTTTTCGACCCGGCTCATCGTCCTTGTCGCCGGCCACAAGATCGCCGACGGCCTGCCGCAGGAGGTGATGGCCAATCCCGAAGTCGAAAGGGCCTACCTTGGCGAATAGCTCGTCATCGAAGAACAGTTTGGCGATCAGCCACCTCGACGCCGGCTATGGCGCGGTGCGGGTGCTCGAGGACATCTCGATCCTGGTGGGCCACGCCGAGACCGTGGTCCTCCTCGGCACCAACGGCAATGGCAAGTCGACCCTGATGAAATGCGTCATGGGCATGGTGCGCCCGAGTTCGGGCAGCATCGTCGCCGAGATCGATGGCCAGCGGTACGACCTGATCGGACGCGCCACCGAGGACATCGTAGATCTCGGGATCACGCTCGTTCCCGAGGGGCGGCGGCTCTTCCCCAAGCTGACGGTCGAAGAGAACCTGCTGCTCGGTGCCTTCCGCCCGACCGCGCGCAGCGCGATCGCCGCCAACCTCGAATCGTCCTATCAGACCTTCCCGGCGTTGCGCGAGCGCCGCGGCCAGCTCGCCGGCAGCCTCAGCGGCGGCGAACAGCAGATGCTGGCGCTGGCCCGGGCGCTGATGTCGGCCCCGCGCATCCTCCTGATCGACGAGCCGTCGGTCGGGCTCGCCCCCATTCTCGTCAGCCGCACGATCGACAAGATCAAGGAATTGAAGGACCGTTTCCAATTGACCGTCCTGATGGCCGAGCAGAATTTCAATCAGGCGGTGCGCATCGCCGACCGCGGCTACGTCATCGTGCACGGCCAGATCGCCTTCGAAGGCCGCAGCACCAACGAACTCAACAACAACGAGCTGGTTCGGAAGTTTTATTTGGGGCTATAGGGGCGCCGACGAGTAGCCGCCATCGACCGGGATCGCCGCCCCGGTCACGAAATCCGATGCCGGTGCAGCGAGAAACACGGCGATCCCGGCCAGATCCTCAGGCATGCCCCAGCGGCCTACCGGGGTGCGGTTCAACACCCGCTCGTTGAGGCCGGGGACCTGTGCCCGCGCATCGCGGGTGAGCTCGGTGTCGATCCAGCCCGGCAACACCGCGTTGACCTGGATATTGTCCCGGGCCCAGGCGGTGGCGAGCGATTTGGTCAATTGCACCAGGCCGCCCTTGCTCGTTGAATAGGGTGCCGCATAGGCGCCGCCGAAAATCGACATCATCGACCCGATATTGATGATCTTGCCGCCGCCCTGCCGTCTCATCGGCGCGTAAGCCGCCTGAGAGCAGGCAAAGGCGCCGGTCAGATTGGTATCGAGCACCGCCTGCCATTCGCCGATTGCATAGTCCTGCGGCGGCTTCCTGATCGACATACCGGCATTGTTGACGAGGATGTCGAGGCGGCCGAACCGCGCGACGGTCTCGTCGATCAGCGCCCGGCACGAGGAGGGATCGGCGACATCGAGCGCGATAAACGCGCCGGGCGCGCCGAGCGCTGCCAGGGCCGTCACCGCCGCCGCCGATTTCTCCGGGTTGCGCGCCGCGACGACGATGGTCGCCCCGGCCGCCGCAAGGCCCTGCGCCATGCCGAACCCGATCCCGCCATTGCCGCCGGTGACGACCGCGACCCGCCTGGACAAGTCGAAGGGGTTCATGCGCGCACCGCCAACTCCACGACCGCGCCGTCGGCGTCGCGGCCCTGGGCGTGGTATTGGCCGATCTTTTCGAAGAGCGGCCGGTCGGAGCACAGATAGAGGACCACGTCGCCGGGTCCCTTATTGATATGGCGGCGCCACAGGAAATTGGGGACAACGAAAATGTCGTTGGTCTCCCAGTCGAAGGAGCGGCCGGCGATCTCGGTCGTGCCGGAGCCGTCGAGGACGATGTAAAAGGCGTTCGCGGTCTCGCGCTTCCACCGCGTCGCTTCGCCCGGGCGCAACAGCTGGGCCGAATAGTCGAGGGTCGGAAACACCGCGGCGCCGGTCACCGGGTTGACGAAACAGAGCGTAATCCCCTCGTAGGGATCCCCCGCATCCCCGCGCATGCCCTCGAGGGCGGCGCGGATCTCGGCCCCCCGGTAATGAAAGACGGGTGAGGTCCCCTCCCCGTTGCCGCGGGCATGCGAGACAAAGCCAGGCAAAAGGCCGCCCGCGCCATAGAGCCGCGCCGAATAGCCGTCGGCATGGAGCGGCTTTTGCGCCCGCGCGTTGCCCGCGCGCTCGCCCGGAAAATCCTCGTCGATCCAGACGCAATCGAGGAATTCCATCAGCGGAAAATCGAGGATGTCGGCCCAGATGACCGGGCTCGCCGCGTCATTGCCGTGGTCGTGCCAGGTGCCGTTCGGGGTGAGGATCAAGTCACCCCGCGCGGCCAGGCAGCGCTCGCCAGCGATCGTCGTGTAGCCGCCATTTTCCGACAGGATCGTGCGGCTGGCGTTCGGGGTGTGCCGGTGCACCGGCGCGACATCGCCCGGATTGTAGATCGACACCGCGCAGCGGATTGTGCACGCCACCTGCAGCCGGCCGCCGAGCCCCGGATTGACCAGAAGAAACTGCTGGCGGTCGGCAAACTCTATGGGCGACACGTCGGCCGTCTTCGCGATTGTCGCGATGCGCCCGAGATAGGGGCTGATCTCGCGCCACCGCCAGCGATGGGGCGCGGCCTTCATCTGGTTGGCGCCGACCCGCCCTGGGGCGAGGCTGCCGCCGACTTCGAGCCCCTCGTCATGAAACCACGGGCGTTGGGAGGGCGCATTGGCCTGAGTGCGCAGCCAGATATGGAGCCCCTCGGCTTCGCCGTTGAGCTGTTCCATCGCCGCCTTCGCCGCAGATGGCAATGCCGTGCGCGCGCCGGGGGGAGCGGATTGTGTGCTCACATCAGACATGGCGTGCCTCCCTATCCTTGGTTAGACGATAGCATGAGGCACGACCGCGGCACGCAAAGTGCCGGTCAATAACACTGCAGGGCCGCGGAAAATCCTGTCTCCGCGGTGATCGCGAAGGGTCAGGCGATGCGGACGGCGGTGGCTTCGGGGCCCTTGGGGCCTTCGGCGATATCGACGATGACGCGCTGGCCTTCGTCGAGCCCGCTGAGGCCGGCGCGCTGCAGGGCGGAAGCGTGCACGAACACATCCTTGCCGCCGCCGTCGCGGACGATAAAGCCGAACCCCTTGGTGGCGTTGTACCACTTGACCGTGCCGGCTTCCTGCATCGTCGCTTCGAGGACCGGCCGGTCGGAGCGCGGGGCGAACCCGGGTCGCGGCGGGCGCGCCATTGTGGACGCGGTGCTGGTATCGACGCTCAAGACTTCGGTCACCTGCGGCCCGCGCTGACCCTGGGCGACGCGCACCTCAAGCGTCTCGCCCGGCTGCACCGCGGCCACACCGATGCGTCCGAGGACGGTGGCGTGCAGGAACGCGTCCCCCGTCCCGTCCGACAACTCGACAAAGCCGAAGCCCTTGTCGGATTTGAACCACTTGACGACGGCGCCGACCGGGGGGCCGGACGGCGCGTCGAATTGTGGTGTTCGGGCCCGCGGTGCGGCGCCGTAATCGCGCGGCGGCGGCTCGAATTCCGGTTCGTCAAAACTGCGGCGGCGCCGTGGCCGAAAACCCCGATCCCTGTCCACGTCCGTTGTCCTGGTCCTGATCTAGCCTCTTGGCGCTTCATCATGCCACAATTTTGCCGCGGGTGTGAACGGCGTTCACGCGCGCCTCGACAACACTTTTCGCAACGGCGCCCTGCGTCCCCGGTATCGGCCGCAGCCGGTCGGCTTTGCGCCGCGCCGACGGCGCATAGGGGCTTGTTTTTGCGCCCGCCCCGCGCAACTCTTATATCCAGTCCGCGATCCTGACTGATGGGGAGATTGGCCGTGAACGATGTCGTGACGGGGTTCAAATGGGTTGGCACGCGCCCCATACGTCCGGATGGAGTGCCGAAGGTCACCGGCCGCGCGATGTACGGCGCCGATCTGGCGATGGCCGGGGCGCTGGTCGGCCGCATCCTGCGCAGCCCCCACGCCCACGCCCGCATCCGCTCGATCGACACCTCTAAGGCGGCCGCCCTCCCCGGGGTCAAGGCGGTAATCACCGCCGCCGATTTTCCCGATCATAAATTCGAATATGTCGGGCCGGAGCGGGTGGCGGTCAATTTCTGGCATGTGACGCGCAATGTGATGGCGCGCGAAAAGGCGCTCTATGAGGGCCACGCCGTCGCCGCCGTCGCGGCAACCGACGCCGCCACCGCGGAAGAGGCGCTCTCGCTGATCCAAGTCGATTACGAAGTCTTGCCGCACGTCATCGATGTCGACGAGGCGATGCGGCCCGACGCGCCGCTATTGTTCGAGGACATGATTACCCGCGGGGTCGAGCCGACGCCGACCAAGCCCTCCAACATTTCCAAGCGCCTCGAATTCCAGATCGGCGATCTCGACGCCGGGTTTGCCCAGGCCGATTTCGTCATCGAGAAGGAGTTCAAAACCGCCGCGGTGCACCAGGGCTATATCGAGCCGCATGCCACGATCGCGCGGGTCGATGCCGACGGCCAGGCCGAGATCTGGGCGTCGAGCCAGGGGCATTTCGTGGTGCGCGCGCTGACCGCCAAGCTTCTCGGCATGAATGTCGGAGACCTGCGCGTGACCCCGGCCGAGATCGGCGGCGGGTTTGGCGGCAAGACCGTGGTTTATCTCGAACCGGTCGCCGCGCTCCTCTCGAAAAAGACCGGCCGCCCGGTCAAGATCACGATGACCCGGGACGAGGTGTTCAAGGCGACGGGCCCCACCTCGGGTTCCTCGATGTGGGTCAAGATGGGCGTCACCAAGGACGGCAAGATCACCGCCGCCGACGGCATCTTCAGGTTCCAGGCCGGCGCCTTCCCGGGTTCGCCGGTGATGAATGCGTGCCTCTGCGCCTTTGCACCCTACGCGATCGATAACGCGCGCTCGGTCGGCTATGACGTCGTCTGCAACCGGCCGAAATCGGCCGCCTACCGCGCTCCCGGCTCGCCGATCTCCGCCTTTGCGGTCGAGAGCGTCATCGACATGCTGGCGAAAAAAATCGGCATGGACCCGCTCGAATTGCGCCGCAAGAATGCCGCGACGGTCGGCACGACAATGATCTATGGGCCAAAGCTCGCCCATGGCGGCTATCTCGAAACCGTCGAGGCGCTGCTCAACCATCCCGCCTACAAAGCGCCGCTCGGCAAAAACCAAGGGCGCGGCGTCGCTTCGGGCTACTGGTTCAACGGCGGCGGCGAATCGAGCGCCAGCGTGCAGATCAATGCCGACGGCACGGTGCTGGTCGCCACCGGCAGCCCCGATATCGGCGGCTCGCGCGCCTCGATGGCGCTGATGGCGGCCGAGACCTTCGGGGTCGATTACAGCCAGGTGCGGGCGATCGTCGCCGACACCGCCTCGATCGGCTACACCCATGTGACCGGCGGCTCGCGCGTCACCTTCGCCACCGGCATGGCCGTCGTCGACACCTGCAAGAAGCTGATCAGCGATTTGCGCGCCCGCGCCGCGATGATCTGGGGCGTCGATGTCGAGGGCGTCATCTGGGAGGATGGCCACGCCAAGCCCGCAGGCAGCAATGTCGGCGATTTCACGCCGCTGTCGTTGAAGGAGATCGCCGGCAAGTCGGCGCTGACCGGCGGCCCGTTGACGGCGGCTGCCTCGGTCAACGCGGGCGGGGTCGCGCCCGGCTTTGCCACCCAGTTCTGCGATGTCGAGGTCGATCCCGAGACCGGCAAGGTGACGGTGTTGCGCTTTGTCGCTGCTCAGGATGTCGGCCGCGCGATCCATCCTTCTTACGTCGAGGGCCAGATCCAGGGCGGCGTCACCCAGGGGATCGGCTGGGCGCTCAACGAGGAATACATCTACGACAAGCAGGGCCGCCTCGATAACGCCGGGTTCCTCGATTACCGGTGCCCGGTCGCCTCCGACGTGCCGATGATCGACACCGTCCTTGTCGAGGTGCCGAACCCGGCGCACCCGTTCGGCGCCAAGGGGGTGGGCGAAGTCAACATCGTCCCGCCGATGGCGGCGATCGCCAATGCGATCGAGAACGCGGTCCACCGCCGCATGACCGAATTGCCGATGTCGCCGCCCAAGGTGCGCGCCGCCCTCGACAACGGTGGCGCGGACTGAGCCGGGCGGCTAGCGGCGGCTCGGGCCCGATGGCCGTCACTCCCGCACGCGTCGTTCTATCGAGCGGCTTCAGCCGGCGCTATACCGGCGGCGTGCGGGAGTTCGAGGTCGAGGCAAAGATCCTGCGCGACGTGATCAAGGAGATGGATCGGCGCTATCCCGGCCTCGGCGAGCACCTGGAAGAAGAAACCACCGTCGCGATCGACGGCGAGATCCACGAGGTCGCCTACTACCAGCCGATCCGCCAGGGCTGCGAAGTCTTCTTCATCCCCAAGCTCGAAGGCGGCTGAACAGCGGCAGGACCAGCCGCCGTTCAGCCGGGTGCCTCTGCCGCTTTGCTGCGGGGACGATCTCGCTCAAATAGTCCCTGTACATCGAAGCGTTCCCCCGTCGCTCCCCGCGGCTGCCTAACATGCTAGTCATCGACGCCCTTAACGCACACTACGGCGCCAGCCACATCCTTCAGGGCGTCGACATCGAGGTGCCGGACGGCACGATTGCGGCGCTGCTCGGGAGGAATGGCGTCGGCAAGACGACGACGGTTCGCACCGTGATGGGGCTGGTCGCGCCATCAGGCGGGCGGGTGCTCATCGACGGCAGGGACGTGGCCGGCTGGCCGCCGCACCAGATCGCCCGCGCCGGGTTCGCCTATGTGCCCGAGGGCAGGCTGATCTTTCCCGATCTGACCGTCGTCGAGAACATCCGCGTCGCCGAGCGCCGCCCGGCAAAAGCGTGGCCGTTGCCCCGGCTCTTCGAGCTCTTTCCGGCCTTGCGCGAGCGCATCCACAACAAGGGCGCGCAACTCTCCGGCGGCGAACAGCAGATGCTGGCGATCGCTCGGGCGCTGGTCAGCGACCCCAAGGTGTTGCTGCTCGACGAGCCGAGCCAGGGCCTCGCCCCGCTGGTGGTGCGCGACCTGGCGCGGGTGATCCGCCTCTTATGCGATCAAGGAGTCACGGTCCTCCTGGTCGAGCAGAACATGAAGTTGGCCGAGGCGATCGCCGACCGCCTCCTGATCATGGTCAAGGGCCGCATCGTCTACAGCGCGACGCCGGCTGCCTTCCGCGCCGATGAAGAACAGATCCGGCGACGCTATCTGACGGTGTAGCGAGGTTGAGCATCCGAGGAAGAGATCGTTGGACAATGCCCCACGCTTTCTGAGGCCGAGCGCCGTCGAGCGCCTGTTCGGCCGCATCCTCGTTGGTCTCGTTCGGATCGGCGTGATCCGCGGGCATTTCTATGTGCTCGAAGTCCGCGGCCGAAGAAGCGGCCGGATGATCTCCCTGCCGGTGGACCCGCTCTTTGTGGAGGGCCAGGGCTATCTGGTCTGCGCCCGCGGCGATGCCAACTGGGTACGCAATGCACGCATTTCGGGCGAAATCGCACTGGTCCGTGCGATGCGCCGCCGCCGCTATGCGCTGCGCGAACTTCCCTCCAGCGCACGCCCGCCTCTGCTCAAGGCCTACCTCGACCGCTTTCCAACCGAGGTCCAGCGGTTCTTCCCGGTGCCGCGAGGATCACCGGCGGCATCGTTCGACGATTTGGCGCCGCGCTATCCGGTCTTCGAGCTGCGGCCGCTCGACGACAGCGCGCCCTAATCCCCGGTTTCCATCGGCAGGGTTTCATCGTTCGACCATTCCGACATCGAGGCGTCGTAGAGCCGCACATCGGGGTGGCCGAGCATGACGAGGGCGAGCGCGTCGGCGCTCGCCGCAATGCCGCCGCCGCAATAGGTGATGACCCGCTTTTTGTCGAAGGCGCCGACCGCGGCGAATTTGCCGCGCAGATCGCTCGCCGGCAGAAAGGCGCCGGTCGTCGGGTCAATGAGCGCCGCCGCCGGCACGTTGACGCTCTTGGCGATCCGCCCGACCCGTCCGTAAACCGTGCCGCCGGTGCCGGTGTGCTGCGCCGCCGACAACGCGTTGAGGGTACAGATTGCGGGGTCGCCGATGGCGCTCTTCACCGCCTCCTTGCCCACCATGAGCCTCCGGTCCTCGCGCACGGTGAACTTGACCGCCGGCCGCGGCCGCGCCGGGCCGGTCTCGACCGTGCGTCCTTCGCGCGCCCATTTCTGAAACCCGCCATTGAGCACCGCGGCGTTGTCGAACCCGTAATTGCGCAGCATCCACCACACGCGGCTCGCCCATTGCGGGGTCGTCGTGCTGTAGAGGATGACGCGGCTCTTGTCGCCGACGCCAAACCGTCCCATCGCCGCGGCGAAATCATCCGCGCTCGGCAGCATGAAGCGCAGCTTTGGATGCGGCGCCGAGAGGTCGCCCTGCAGGTCGATGAACTGGGCGCCCGGGATGTGGCCCTTCTCGAAATCCTCGCGCCCGGGCTTCACCGTGTAGCCGATATCGGGGTTGGGAATGAGGTGGATCGTGCAATCGAACACGCGTAGCTCGGGGTCACCGAGCTGGGCAGCCAGCGCCTCGCTCTCGATCAGGAACTCGGGATGGGCAAAGCCCGCGGTGCCAGCGCTCATGTCATCCTCCAATATTGCTGGCTGATCGTGCCCCCCGCCGGGCGCCCAAGGCAAGTCCCGCTTTTCCCTCTGCGCCCGACGGAGAAAGGTGAGAAACTGGCGGCAGCGCTCTTGATGGCGGCGACAGCAGAGGAGGGTATCCGATGGCAGCGAACAACTCCGGCCACGCGCATCTCATTACCGGCGGTTTCCCGCCCGGTTCGATGAGCGGGCACGACCACGACTATGCCCGGCTGCGGCTCCTCGGGCTGTTGGCCGAACGCGAGATCCCGGCCTCGGTCGCCAACGACTTCGCCGACGTCGAGAAATGGCTGCCGCTCAGCGCGTTATTGATCACCTATGTCGCCGGCCCCTACCCCGACGGGGCGCAGTCCGGCACGATCCGGCACTGGCTCGAGGCGGGCGGCCACTGGCTCGCCTTGCATGGCACCAGCGGCGGCCGCGCCCAGCGGGTCGAGGGCATGCGCAATCGCCGCACGGTCAAGACCGAGCACCATGCGCTCCTCGGCAGCTGCTTTCTGACCCACCCGCCGATCTGCAAGATCCGCGTCGACGTGGCCGCCCCGGATTCCCCGCTTACCCAGGGGCTTGGCACCTCGTTCGAGGTCGAGGACGAGCCCTACTTCATCGAGTTGCAGGATCCGGGGTCGACGCGGATCCTGTTGACCGCGGACTTTGGTGCAAGCGGCAAATGGCCCGCGGCGAGCGCCCTTTACGGATCGGACACCTCGCTGCAACCCGACGGCCGGACCCGGGTCCTCGGCTATACGCGCGAGGTCGGCGACGGCGGCGTCACCTATTTTGCGCTCGGCCATTGCCACAACCCCGCGATCCACGCGACCCGCGCCGCCGGCCCCGCCGAGACGACGCCACCGACCTTCCACGGTTCGTGGGACACGCAAGCCTTCACCACCTTGCTGCGCAACGCCATCGGCTGGGGTGCGGGCAGCTGAAGAGGAGACGCAAGGTGGCGAACCCGATCAATCGCGCCATCCAATTGTTGGCGCAGGACCAGGCGATCTACTATCTCGGCGGTCATAGTGGCTATCGGCTGAACCGCGCGCAGGGGCGCGAAGATGCCGGCACCTGGGCCGACTACATCAATATCGGGATGGAGCACGGCGCCTTCGACATGGCCGGGCTTGCCGAATACCTGGCCGGCCTTGTCGAAGCCGGCCCGACGCGCTCGGGCCACCGCACCCCGGCCGTCATCGTCGAAGCGCCGGTCAACGGCACCGACGAAGCAAACGTGCGCTACAACGCCTGGCAATTCCGCCAGATCCTCGGGCGCGGCGTGCACGGTGTACTGCTGTGCCAGGCCGAGACCGCCGGTGCGGTGCGCGCCTTTGTCGAAAGCTGCCGCTACCCGCACCACCAGGAGGGCGTCGATCCCGGCGCTCCCCTCCCCGCTTGCGCGCATGCGCGGCGAACCTCGCACCGGACGCGTGGCCGGCGGCACGCTCCTCGGCATCGGCACGCGCGGGCGCGGCTCCGAAGCCACCGCCGCGGCGATCTGGGGGATCGCGGAAGCCGAATACCGCGATCGCTGCGATCCCTGGCCGCTCAACCCCGGCGGGTGAACTGTTGCTCGGGGTCAAGCTCGAAAGCCCGGAGGGGATCGCGCAGTGCGATGAAATCCTGCGCACCCCCGGGATCGGCTTCGCCGAACTCGGCCCCGGCGATCTCTCGCTCTCGCTCGGCTACCTTGAGATGCCACGCGACCCCTACCCGCCGGAGATGCAGGAAGCGCGCGAGCGGGTCTTCCGCGCCTGCCGCGCCAACGGCGTCGCCTTTCTCGAAGCCGCCACGCCGGCCAACATCACCGCGAAGCTCGACGAAGGGGTGCGGGTCATCGCCGGTTCGAGCGAGGAGGCCGCCCGGCCGCGGCCGCGCCCACCAGAACCGCACCCTGCCGGTATAGGACCGGAATGGCGCGACAACTCGACCTCGGTGCGGCAGGGAGATCCGCGACGACAAGCGGTGTTTTGATCCTGCTGTATGTGCTGGCACTCGGCATTTCGTGGCCCACGACGGCTGTCGCCGCGCCGCAGCAGCCGGCCGCGCCGCCGCAATCCGAGACGGCTCAGCCGCCGGACCAGGGAAACACCGAGCCGGTGAAGGTCGAGGGGTTTCGCTCGGCGCATTGGGGCATGACCGAGGCGCAGGTCAAAGCCGCGATCCGCAAGGATTTCAATATCCCGATGGACAAGGAGCAAGCCGGGGAAAACCCCAGCGAGCGCACCACCGTCTTGACGGTGACCGTCAATGACCTCGTGGAAGGCGCGGGCAAGGCCCACATTTCGTATATCCTCGGCTATTCGACGAAAAAGCTCATTCAAGTCAATATCGTCTGGGGCACCACGATCGACCCGCAGGCGAATCCGGAGCAGATTGTCGCGGCCGCCAATCAGTTGCGCACCTTGTTCCTCAGCTCGGGCTACGAGCGCGACACGGTCGCCAGCAATGTCGCAACCGGCGACGGCTCGATCACCGTCTTCCAGGGGCAGGATAGAGACAAGCACATGACCCTCCTGCGCCTGGCAAGTACGCCGGCGCCCCCGTCCCCAAAGCAGCACGGCAAGACCGAAGCGGCCCGTCCCACCGTCGTCCTTCAGCTGTCCTATTTGCTGGACGCACGAAATCCGGATGTTTACCGCCTGAAAAA
Organism: uncultured Alphaproteobacteria bacterium; assembly: GCA_963734125.1. GTDB lineage: Bacteria > Pseudomonadota > Alphaproteobacteria > ATCC43930 > CGMCC-115725 > DATARH01. Next base: position 59,120 of record CAVTGB010000018.1, on the reverse strand, counting down.
GGGCCTGTTCTGAGACGCGCGTGGCGCGCAGCGGGGATGTTAGCGCTTACGACTGCCGCTCGGGCGGCAGGATCTCCGGGGCGAGGATCTCGTCGATCAGGTGGGCGCGGCGGATGTCGTCGAGGTGGGCGCGCTTTTCGTCGGCGGTTAGGCGGGTGCCGATGCCCCGGGTCATCAACAGAACCAGCGAGCGGTCGCCGAGGCTCAGCCAATAGTCGCGCCGGATCAGCTTATCCTCGCCATCGCGCGCGAAGGGGTCTTCCTCGAAGCCGTCAAGCGGCGGACGGTAAAAGCCGGTCATCCCTTCACCTCGTCCTCAGGCCGATCCGGCTCGCCGGCCGCGAGCCGGAGGCCAGACAGGAAAAGCTCATTTCCGGCCGGGTTCCTGGCGTACGGCGAAGTGCCTGGCACAATCTCGGCGCCGATCGCCCGCAGGTGATCGACGAGGGTGCGCGCCTCGTCGATGCGACCCATATGGGCGTAACACGAGGCCAGCATTCGGTAACACGTAGCGAGCGGGACTTCGCGCAGCGACGATGCCAGCAATTCGGCCGCCTGCTCGAAGCGCCGATTGAAGAAATGCACGCCGCCCAGGATCAGCCGCGGTGCGGCTAGGTAGCCCCGCGGGCTGAGCCGCATTGATTTCTCAAGATGCTCGATGGCTTCGCCGTACCGCCCGGCCCGACTCCGCAGGGTGCCGCTGACGTACCAGCCGCGAGCATGGCTGGGGTTGAGCGCCAATGCGCGGTCGACCAGGCCGATGGCGGCGTTGGGGTCTTCGCCGCAAAGGCTGAGCGCGTGCGCGGCGTTGGTCAGCACGCCTGGGTCCTCGTTGCCAGCAGCCAGCGCTTGCTCGACCAGGGCGAGCGCCATGCGGCGATGCGCCGCCGGGTCCGTCGTAAAGCCGTCATAGATGAACCTGGCGCAGCAGACGGCGGCCCAGCCGAGCGCCGGGCCGTAACGCGGATCGCGGGCGATCGCCGCATCGAGCAAGTCGCGGGCTTCGAACAGCTGCTCCTTGCTGGTCCACGGAAAGTTGACCAAGGCCCGCAGATAGAAGTCGTAGGCGGTCTGGTCCTGCGGCACGCGTTCGGATGAGCGGCGCACCTCGTCGGCCTGCAAGGTCGGCTCGATGACCCCGGCGACCTTGACTGCGACCTCGTCCTGCAACTCGAATACCTCGTCGACGGCACCGTCGAAACGATCGGCCCACAGGTGCGCGCCCGATGCCGCGTCGATCAGCTGCGCGGTGATGCGCACCCGGTTGCCACCCTTGCGCACCGAGCCTTCCAGCACATAGCGCACGCCGAGCTCGCGCCCGACTTGCTTCACATCGACGGCCTGGCCCTTGTAAACGGCACTCGAATTGCGGGCGATGACGAAGAGCCAACGGATGCGGCTCAATGCCGTGATGATCTCCTCGACCATGCCGTCGGCGAAATATTCCTGCTCGGGGTCGCCCGACATGTTCTGGAACGGCAAGACCGCGATCGACGGTTTGTCGGGGAGGGCGAGGGCCGGCGGCAAATTACCCTCACCCGTCTCCGGGCTTCGCCCTGCGGCACCCTCTTCCGCAGTGCGGGAGAGGGGGACCCCGACCCGTCAGGGGCGGGGTGGGTGAGGGTGGTGCGGATTCGGTAGACCCGCACCGGACGCGCGATGTTCTTGACCTGCTGCTCGCCCAGATCGGTGAAGGCGAAGGGCAGGCGGTCGCGCACCTGGTCGTGCACATTGTTGGAAATAAGCACGCCGCCCGGCTCGGCCAGGGCTTCGAGCCGCGCCGCGATGTTGACCCCGTCGCCGAAGATGTCGCCCTCCTCGACGATGACGTCGCCGAGATTGATGCCGATGCGGAATTGGATGCATTCCGCGGCGGGCACCGCGGCATTGCGCTCGGCCATGCCGCGCTGCACTTCGACCGCGCAGCGCACCGCGTCGACGACGCTGGGGAACTCGGCGAGCAATCCGTCGCCGGTGGTCTTGACGATGCGCCCCTTATGCTCGGCGATCTTCGGGTCGACGAGCGCGCGGCGGTGCGCGTTGAACCGCGCCAGCGTGCCTTCCTCGTCCTCGCCCATCAGCCGTGAGTAGCCGGCGACATCGGCCGCGAGGATCGCGCTCAGGCGGCGCTCGACCCGTTCCTCCCCCGTCGCCATCGCTCCCTTCCTGGATAGACGAGATCGCATCCTAGCGCGTTCTTGACGCAAATCCGCTGCAATATACGCGAGCGGATAGACCGGGCCGCGCCGCGAGGCAGGTGACGCGGATCGCGATTTCGCGCAGGTTTGGGCGATGAACGATGTGCTCGCGAGAACGACCGGGCGAGGGATCGGCCCGGCCTGGCTGATGCTTGGCGGCGCCTTTACCGCGTTCACGATCAGCGCCGGGCTGATGCATTCCTACGCGGTGTACCTCGTCGCCTTTATCGAGGAATTCGGCTGGAGCCGCGCCGAAACCTCGGTCGCCTATTCGGTGTCGCAGCTCATCGCCGGGTTCAGTTCGCCCTTGTCGGCGCGCTCGTCGACCGGCTGGGACCGCGCCGGCTCTTGCTGCTGGGCGGCGGACTACTGGTGTTGGGACTGGCGCTGAGCGCCTTTGTGAGCGCGCTGTGGCAGATCATCCTGCTCTACGGCGTCGTAATGACGGTGGGCGCCAATTGCCTGGGGCTCGTCGTGTTCGTGCCGCTGCTGTCGCGCCATTTCATCCGCAACCGCGGCATGGCGATCTCGATCGTCCAGTCGGCCAACGGGCTCGGCCGGGCGGTCTCGGCGCCGCTCGTGCAATTGGGCGTGTCGGGGATCGGCTGGCGCCCGACCTATCTGGTGCAGGCCGCGTTGATGGCGGCGATCTTGCTGCCGCTAGCCGCCGTATTCCGCCGCGCCGACCGCGCACCCCCGGCGAGCGCCGACGGTACCGCATCGGACGCGGGGTCCAGCGCGCCGGCCGCCGCGCCGCGCCGCGGCTGGACCTTGGCCGAGGCGGTGCGCACCCGCATTTCTGGCTGTTGTTCGCGGTCTATCTGTTCACCGGGCTCGGCAGCTTTTTTGTCTCGCTGCACCAGCTCGCCTTCGCGATCGATAGTCGGCTTCGACCGCATCTATGCCGCCGGCGTGCTTGGGGCTGGGGGCGCTGCTCGCGGTCTTCGGCACGATCGTCACCGGCACGCTGTCGGATTATGTCGGGCGCGAAATCTCGGCGATCGTGGCTTACGGGTTCTCGATCGTCGGCGTGATCTGCGCGCTGTCTGATCACCAGCCCCGACCAGCATCTGCTGTTGTGGCTGCACGCCTGCTTTTTCGGGCTGACCTGGGGGGCGCGCGGCCCGGCGATCACCGCCAAGACCGCCGATCTGTTTCCCGGCTCGCAATTGGGCACGATCCTCGGCGTCATCACGATCGGCAGCGGGCTCGGCGCCGCGCGCGGGCTCATGGGGCGCCGGGTGGATCTTCGACCTGACCGGCAGCTACCGGCTGGCCTTCATCCTGTCGATCGTCGCCTATGTCTGCGGCGTCGTCGCGTTCTGGGCGTTGCGCCGCCCGCCGGTGCGGCGCCTCAGTCCGGCTTCCTGACCAGCACCTCGATCGTCGTGGTCAGCCGCTCGGCGGCGTTGCGCGCCATGTTGGCCACCATCTCGCGGACGCGGTCGCCGAGGATGAACTGGATCGCGAGTGTGGTCGCGCTGGCGCCCTCCGGCGGCGCCGGCGGCGCGGCGGGCGGCGGTCTGCCGTCGGCGCTCTCGAACGATACGATCGCAAAGCCGGCGGCGGTGAGCGCCGCGCGCATCTCGTCCTCAGTGGCGAGAAAGCTTTCCGCCGCGGTCGTCGCCCACGGGACCGGAAAATGAATGCCGCCGCCGGGCACCGCGCAGGCGCAGGCCAGCCCAAACACCCCGCCGGGCCGCAGCACGCGGAAGGCTTCCCGGCAGAACAGCAGTTTGTCGGCGATGTTCATCACGGCATTCTGCGAATAGGCGCGGTCGAAGGCGGCGTCCGGCATGGGCAGGTCGAGGGCGCTGCCTTGCAGGATCGTGACCCGGTCGGTCATGCCGCAGGCAGCGGTCAGCGCCTCGGCGGCGGCACAGAATTCCGCCGTCAGGTCGACGCCGGTGACATGAACACCGCACTGCGCGGCGATCCAGCGGGCCGGGCCGCCGATCCCCGACCCGATGTCGATGATGCGCTCGCCGGGCTGCGGCCGCAGCAGCGCGACCAACTCGGCCGTCGCGGCGACACCGCGGCCGTGGAAGTGATCGAACGGCGCCAGCGCTTCCGGGGTGACCCGCGCGTCGGGGCCGCCCGCGGCGCGCAGCCCCGCCAGGACCCGATCGGCGATGCCGGCGCTGCCGTAATGCCGAGCGATTGCGGTGGTCGCCACCATGCTCTCCTCCCGCTTGGCTTTTTCCGGCCGCGATGCTAGGGCATCGGCGAAGGAAAACCTAGCGAGGGAGCGCATCATGGCCCTGCAGATCGAACGCAAGCAGCCGCCGGGGGTAAACGTCCGGATGCAGCAGGGGAAACCGGCCTATTCGCACGTCGTCACGGTCAATGGGCCGGGCAAGACGATCTATATCGCCGGCCAGCTCGCCCGCGATCTCGAAGGCAACATCGTTGGCCCGGGCGACATGCGGGCGCAGATGGAGCAGACCTTCAAGAACCTCGAGGCCTGCCTGAAGGCGGCCGGCGCGAGCTGGGCCGACGTCGTCAAGTCCAACACCTACGTCACCGATTACCAGGCGTTCTCGCAGTGCTCCGACATTCGGATGCGCTATTTCGGGGTCGCCAGCCCGACCAGTACGACGATCCAGATCAGCCGCCTCGCCCAGCCCGAGGCGATGGTCGAGATCGAGATGATCGCGGTCGTCCCCTAGCCAAGACCGGGAATGCGACCGAACAGCCGGCTGTGTGTCCCGCCGTCAGAACAGATTTTCGAACCGCTCGTCTACGGCCACCCGATACCCGTCGGCCAGCCGGTTGGTCTGGTTGGCCATGCCGACGACGGCGATCAGTTCACCGAGCATCTCGGGGGTCATGCCGAGGCGCTTGGCGGCGGCGCCGTGCGAGGCGGTGCAATATTGGCAGCCATTGCTGATGCTGACCGCGAGATAGATCATTTCCTTGGTCAAGGGATCGAGCGCGCCGGGCGCCATCACCTCCTTCAACCCCTGCCAGATCCGCCGCAAGGTCGGCAGGTGGTTGGCCAGCGCCCGCCAGAAATTGTTGATCCAATCAGTATTGCGGACCCTGCGAATGTCGTCGAAGACGGCGCGAACCTCGGCGCTCGCCGTCTCTTCTTCGATCAGCGGAACTGTCGCCATCTTTGCCTCCCCTGCTCGGTTTGCGACGTCGATCGGGATAAAGCCTGCCGTTCGGCGACCGGCCGCTTGTATTGCGACCAGTGGCATCGTAAGTCAGCAGCAAGCTGCATTCCCAACCCTATTCCAACTCCCCGGGGAGTTCACAGATGGGCTTCAACCTAGCGGTGGTCGGCGCGACCGGCAATGTCGGGCGCGAGTTCCTGACCATCCTCGCCGAGCGCGATTTTCCCGCCGATAACGTCGTCGCGCTCGCCTCGTCCGGTTCGATCGGCCGCGAGGTCTCGTTCGGCGAGGACGACATCCTCCGCGTCCAGGCGCTCGACACCTTCAACTTCAAAGGCATCGACATCGTGCTGTCGTCGCCCGGGGCCAAGGTTTCGGCGGCGTTTGCGCCGCGCGCGACCAAGGCCGGAGCCGTCGTCATCGACAACACCTCGTGCTTCCGCATGGAGCCCGACGTGCCGCTGGTCGTCCCCGAGGTCAACCGCGAGGCGATCGCGCAGTATCAAAAACGCGGCATCATCGCTAACCCCAATTGCTCGACCATACAGATGGTGGTGGCGCTGAAGCCGCTGCACGATCTGGCACGGATCAAGCGGATCGTCGTCTCGACCTATCAGTCGGTATCGGGTGCCGGCCGCGCGGCGATGGACGAATTGTTCAGCCAGACCCGCGCGATCTACGTCGCCGATCCGGTGAAGCCCGAGCACCTGACCAAGCAGATCGCCTTCAATGTCATTCCCCATATCGACGTCTTCATGGATGACGGGTCGACTAAGGAAGAGTGGAAGATGGCGGTCGAGACCAAGAAAATCCTCGACCCGGATATCGCCGTCACCGCAACCTGCGTGCGGGTGCCGGTGTTCATCGGCCACGCCGAGGCGGTCAACGTCGAATTCGCCCGTCCGATCACCGAGGCGCGGGCGCGCGCGGCGCTGCAGAGTGCGCCCGGGGTCATCGTCCTCGATCACCGCGCCGACGAGGGGTATGTGACCCCGGCCGAAGCCGCCGGCGACGACGCCGTTTATGTCAGCCGCATCCGCCGCGACCCGACCGTGCCAAACGGGCTCAATCTGTGGATCGTCGCCGATAATCTGCGCAAGGGGGCCGCGCTCAACGCGGTGCAGATCGCAGAGATCCTCGCCGCCGAGCATCTCGGCGGCCGGCGCGGCGTGCGGCCCAAGATCGAGCTGGTACGGTAGCAGGTCGGACGTGCTGCGATGCGTCCTTCGAGACGGCCGCTCCGCGGCCTCCTCAGGATGAGGTAGCCTTTATTGTCACATACGGGTCTTCCTCATCCTGAGGAGCGCCCCGAGGGGGCGCGTCTCGAAGGACGCATGGCGCCGCTGCAGCCGGCATAAGGGGCGTCCTGTGGCGGCAGCGCCGCAGCAAAAGAGCGTGATCGACACGGTGACTGCGGCGCGCCTTCCCGCCGAGGTCGAGCGTCCGCGCGGCGATGTGTTCTTCGGCCGCCGCATCACGCCGCTGACCCGCCGCCGCCTCGACAATTTCCGCGCCAACCGCCGCGGCTTCTGGTCGTTGTGGATCTTCCTTTTCTTGTTCGGCACCAGCCTCTTCGCCGAATTCATCGCCAACGACCGCCCGCTCCTCATCAGCTACGCCGGCAGCCTTTACGTGCCGGTGCTGCACGACTACCCGGAAACCACCTTTGGCGGCGATTTCCCGAGCGAAGCGGATTATCGGGACCCCGCCGTCATCCGCCTCATTACGGCCAAGGGCTGGATGGTGTGGCCGCTGATCCCGTTCAGCTACCGCACAATCACCGACGCGCCGGGACCGTTTCCGGCGCCGCCGTCCGCGACCGACTGGCTCGGCACCGACGACCAGGGGCGGGACGTCTTGGCGCGTCTCATTTACGGGTTTCGCATCTCGGTCTTGTTCGGCCTCACGCTGACCCTGTTTTCTTCCGTGGTCGGGGTCGCCGCCGGCGCCGTGCAGGGCTATTTCGGCGGGATGGTCGATCTCGGCTTGCAGCGCTTCATCGAGATCTGGGAGGGCCTGCCGGTGCTCTACCTATTGATCATCCTGGCGACCCTGGTCGAACCCAATTTCTGGTGGCTGTTGGGGCTGATGCTGCTGTTTTCGTGGACCGGCCTCGTCGGCGTCGTACGCGCCGAGTTCCTGCGCGCGCGCAATTTCGACTACATCCGCGCCGCCCGCGCGCTCGGCGTCTCCGATCCGGTCATCATCGTCCGCCATGTCCTGCCGAATGCGACGGTGGCGACGATCACGTTTCTGCCGTTCATCTTGAACGGCTCGATCACCACGCTGACTTCGCTCGATTTTCTCGGTTTCGGCCTGCCGCCCGGGTCTGCTTCGCTCGGCGAACTATTGGCGCAGGGCAAGGCCAATCTGCAGGCGCCGTGGCTCGGCATCACCGCTTTTCTGGTGCTGGCGCTGATGCTGAGCCTCCTCATCTTCGTCGGCGAGGCGGTGCGCGACGCCTTCGACCCGCGCAAGGTGACCCCGTGAGCCTACTCGAAGTGCGCGATCTCAGCGTGACCTTCGGCGGCTGGCACGGCGCCCCGCCGGTCGAGGCGGTGAAGCGCATCTCGTTCACGCTCGATCGCGGCGAGACCCTGGCGCTCGTCGGCGAGAGCGGCTCGGGAAAGACGGTGACGGCGCTCTCGGTGTTGCAGCTCCTCCCCTACCCCGCCGCCGCTCACACCCGCGAAAGCAGCATCCGCTTTGCCGGCGAGGAGATGGTCGGCGCCGCTCCGGCCCGGCTGCGCGAGATGCGCGGCAACCGCATAGCGATGGTCTTCCAGGAGCCGATGACCTCTTTGAACCCGCTGCACACGCTGGAAAAGCAGATTGCCGAGACGCTGCTCATTCACAAGCACATGGCGCCGGTGGCGGCCCGCGCCCGCACCCTGGAACTCCTACACTTGGTCGGCCTGGGCGATGCCGAGAACCGGCTCGATGCCTATCCGCACCAGCTCTCGGGCGGCCAGCGCCAGCGCGTCATGATCGCGATGGCGATTGCCAACGAGCCCGACATCCTGATTGCCGACGAGCCGACGACCGCGCTCGATGTGACGATCCAGGCGCAGATCCTCGATCTGATGCGCGCATTGCGGGACCGCCTCGGGATGGCGCTCCTCCTCATCACCCACGATCTGGCGATTGTCCGCCATATGGCCGAGCGGGTCTGCGTGATGACCGCGGGCGAAATCGTCGAAAGCGGCGCGACACAAGAGGTTTTCGCCCGCCCGGCTCATCCCTACACGCGCCGGCTCCTGGCGGCCGAACCGAAGGGCAAGGTAGCCCCGGCCGACCCCGCTTCCCCGGTGCTGGTCGAGGGCGAGCGGCTGCGCGTGTGGTTTCCGATCCGCCGCGGCCTCTTCCGGCGCATCAGCGGCTACGTCAAGGCGGTCGACGGCGTCTCGCTGACGGTTCGCGCCGGCACGACCCTCGGCGTCGTCGGCGAAAGCGGCTCGGGCAAGACGACGCTCGGCCTCGCCCTCTTACGCCTCATCGATGCCGAAGGCGGCATCCGCTTCGCCGGCAGCGATATCGCGAGGGAGCGGCAGAAACGGCTGCGGCCGCTGCGCCGCGAGATGCAGATCGTCTTTCAGGACCCCTATTCGAGCCTCTCGCCGCGGCTGTCGATCGCCCAGATTGTCGGCGAAGGCCTCAAAGTGCACCGGCTCGCCGCGAGCGAATCCGAACGCCGGCGCCTCATCGAAACCACGCTCGCCGAAGTCGGGCTCGACCCCGAGTCGGCCGATCGCTACCCGCATGAATTTTCCGGCGGCCAGCGTCAGCGCGTCGCGATCGCCCGGGCGCTGGTCTTACAGCCGCGCTTTATCGTGCTCGACGAGCCGACGTCGGCGCTCGACATGTCGGTGCAGGCGCAGATCGTCGAACTGTTGCGCGAGTTGCAGGCACGCTATGGCCTCGCGTACCTGTTCATCAGCCACGACCTTAGGGTCGTGCGCGCAATGGCACACGAGATCTTGGTGATGAAGGACGGCCAGATCGTCGAATCCGGCAGCGCCGACAAGGTGATGGACGCGCCCGAGCACCCCTATACCCGCGCCCTGATGGCCGCCGCCTTCGACCTCGCCGCGGTGCCGGCTTAGCTGAAAGGCTTAGAACCGCGGGGGCAGCAGCCCACCTAAAACTCTCCCCGAGCATAGCGCAATGCGCGTGCGGCTTCGACCTTAAGAGCCAACTCATCATTAGTGTGACCCGGAGGCGGTTCTCCGAATGCTGCTATATCGGCTTGTATCCATTCATGTAGCGCCTCCTGGTAGGTGTTGTTATCTCGAACCGTCCGAAGTGCAGTGGCAACGGAACCAAAGCAAGAATAGACCACATCGCCGAGAACGTGGTGTAATTCACGGTCGACAAAATCGCCCATGAGGAGCTCGCGAAGATTTTCCGGAAACAGTGAGACGAGCTTCCTGAGGCGACGGCGAGACATCTCAAAATAGGGGTCGTGGCTGAAATCATTTCTAAGATTGTTAAGAGAAAGTAATGGTTCAGTCGCTGAGGCAGGGATTATTTTTAATCCGCTCAGTAAATTGATTTTAGTAGCATATGCCAGTTTCCTTGTATCTAGTCTCATGACGCCGGATAGGACTTCTGAGAAAAGGATGTTCACAACCTCTTCAATTATAAGTTGACCGCGGATAGACATTACCATCGCGGATGGGTGAGCATGCTTGAGAGCCAAAAGCGCCTTGTGCTGCTTCGCATCTACGTTGAAAGACAACCCCTGACCCCATCCCTCAAATTTCACCGCCGCGCTTGGTGGTGTACACCTACGCCGGGGAACGACCGCAATCGGCCACCGTAATGGGGGTGACGATTCATTGAAAGCCAAGCAGTTCGGCAATCTTGTCGGTCGCCTTGAGGCCGTGGCCGGTAAGAACGACCACAGTCGTTTCTCCGGCCCGGATCGTCCCGTCGCGCAGCAGTTGCGAGAGCGCCGCAGCTCCCGTCGCCGCGGTGGGTTCGACGAAGAGGCCGAGATGGCCGAGCGCTTTGAGCGCCGGGGCGATCTCGGCTTCCGGCACCGCGACGACGCCGCCCCGCGAGCGGCGCAGCGCCCGCAGCACCTCAGTCGTGCGCACCGGTTTCACGGTGGCGATGCCGTCGGCGGCGGTGGCCCCCGGGGTGAACGGAACATAATCCGCCGCATCGGCCGCCCAGGCGGTGGCAAAGGCGGCGCAGTTCGCGGCCTGCACCGCGAAAAGCCGCGGCCGCCGGGTGATCTCGCCACGCCGATCGAGCTCGTCAAAGCCGCGGTCGAGGCCGAGAATGTTGCTGCCATAGCCGGTCGGCACCAGGATGTTGTCGGGGACGGCGAAACCGAGCTGCTCCCACAATTCGTAGGCGAGCGTTTTCGTGCCCTCGATAAAGAACGGCTGCCAGTTGTGGCTGGCGTAAAAGCTCTCATCCACCGCCGCGAGCGCCGCCTCGGTCACCGCCTGACGGGTGCCCGGGATCATCCGAACCTCGGCGCCCGCGGCGGCGATCTGCACGATCTTGCCGCGCGGCGCCGTCTCCGGCACATAAATCCGGCACGGGAGGCCGGCGGCCGCCGCGTAGGTGGCGATCGAGGAACCCGCATTGCCGGAGGAATCTTCATGGACCCGGCCGACCCCGACCTCCAAGAGGTGGTTCAGCATGACCGCGGTGCCGCGGTCCTTGAAGGAGCCGGTCGGCATCTGCAATTCGAGCTTGAAATGTACGCTGACGCCGGCCCAGCGGCGTTCGACCAACGGCGTCCAGCCCTCGCCCAACGACACGCGCGGGCGGGACCCGAGCGCGAGCGCGTCGCGATAGCGCCACAATGAAGCGTCGCTCCCGGCAATCTCGCCGCGCCCGAGCCCGCGGCCGGGAGCCAGGTTCAGGTGGCTGCCGCAGGCACAGCGCCAGATCGGCCGGTCCGCCGGCGATTGCCGCGCCGCAGGCCGGGCAGTGATAGAGAGCAGTCATCCTCGTCTTCATACCACGCTATACCGCTCGCCAGTCGCCCGAGCTTGCCGCATCATCGACGCCTACGGATCAGAAGGGAGACGGCATGTTCCGACTGATGGTGATTGTGGTGCTGACGGCGGTTCTGTTCCTCGCACCCAAGCCTGGCGCCGCCGCTGATGCCGCCGCCGGCCAGGTGATTTTCAACCGATGCAAGATCTGCCACTCGCTCGAGCCCGGCAAAAGCATCGTCGGCCCCTCGCTGCACGGGATTTTCGGCCGCAAGGCCGGAACCGCCGACAATTTTACTTATTCCGAGGCGATGAAGAGCTCGGGGATCGTGTGGGACGACGGCGCGCTCGAAAAATACCTGCACAATCCGGGCGCGGTCGTCCCCGGCAACAAGATGGCGTTTCCCGGCCTCAAGGACGACACGCAGATCGGCGACCTGCTCGCCTATCTGCACCAAGCGGCGCAGTAGATGCGGCTTTCCCGGCGGGACGGCTGGCGGTGACCGAGGCGAGAGTGATCGACGGCAAGGCGATCGCCGCCGCTCTGCGTCGACGCGTTGCCGATACAGTGACCGGCCTGCGCGAACGCCTCCAGATCACCGCCGGTCTTGCCGCGATCCTCGTTGGCGATGATCCGGCGAGCCAGATCTATGTGCGCAGCAAGGCGCGCGCCTGCGCCGAGACCGGGATCGCCTCGTTCGTATTTCCGCTGCCGGCCAACGCCGGGGCCTCCGCAATCCTCGCGCTGATCGACCGGCTCAACGCTGACGACCGCATCGACGGCATCCTCGTTCAGCTGCCGCTGCCCGATGACATCGATACGCAGCGGGTGATGGGCGCGCTCGATCCGGCGAAAGACATCGACGGCTTTCACCCGCTGAATGTCGGGCGTTTATGGACCGGCGACCCCGGGTTTGTCCCCTGCACCCCGCAGGGGATCATGCTGCTCCTGGATAGTGTGCACGCGATCAAGTCCGGGGCCGAGGCGGTCGTCCTCGGCCGATCCCGGATCGTCGGCCGGCCGGTTGCGGCTCTGCTGCTGGCAGCCGACTGCACGGTCACGGTGGTGCATTCGAAAACCCGCGATGCCGCGGCGATCTGCCGGCGAGCCGATATCCTGGTCGCAGCCGTCGGGGAACCGGTGATGGTCAAGGCGGACTGGATCAAGCCCGGCGCGACCGTGATCGATGTCGGGGTCAATCGGGTGCCCAAGCCGGAGGGCGGCGTGCGGCTTGTGGGCGACGTAGACTTCGCGGCCGCGCGCCTTGTTGCCGGGGCGATCACTCCGGTGCCGGGCGGGGTCGGGCCGATGACGATTGCCTGCCTGTTGCGCAACACTCTCCTCGCGGCGTGCCGGCGCCGCGGGCTGCCCGATCCGATGCCACCGGAGATATAACGACCGAACATCGCGCTCTCGCGGGAACCGCGTGCACCCACAGCTTGTTCAACCCTTTGACCATCCTAGAAGGGAGTCCCCGGTCATGATGAACAAGACACTGACAAGCCTGGCCTTCGCAGCCGGATGCGTTCTGGCATTGGGGGCGATGCCGGCGGCGCACGCGCAAGACGCCAATACGCAACTGGTGACGAACGGCCCGCAGGCCAGCCGAGGCGATTTCGGCGACTGGTCGGCGCGGCGAAATGTCATCGAAAGCGCGCAATACGATCGGCTGCTGCAGACCAACCTGGCCTTTCGCCAGGCGCGGATGAACAAGGAATGCGGGCGGATCAACGATCCACAGATGCACGGCCAGTGCATCGCAAGCTTCGACCAGTTTGAGCCGGTGATGGTCGGCTCATCGATCCCGCCGACCCCCTACCACCGGGGTGCCGGCAACTAGGCTCGGCCGACTGCCAACCGACGAGAGGCCGCCCCGGTTTGACCAAGCCCGGGCGGCCCCTTCGTTTCCGCGCGTTCAATCGCCCAGCACATAGCGTTCGATTGCGACGGCGAAACCGTCTTCCTCGTTCGACAGGGTCGTCGCCTGCGCGGCGCGCTTGACCTCGTCGGTCGCATTTCCCATGGCGACGGCAAACCCGGCCTTCTGAAACATTTCGAGGTCGTTCTCCATATCGCCGAGCACAAGGATTTCCGATCGCGGAACCGCGAGGCGCTCGGCCAGCAATTCAACCAGGCGCCCCTTGTCGATACCGAAGGGGATCACGTCGCAATAATAGGGCTGCGAGCGAGCGGCGCTGGCGCGGCCGGCTAGTGCACCCTGCACCAGTTCGGTGACCCGCGCGATGCGGTCATGGTCCTTGCTCGGGCCGACGATCTTGCCGACCGCCGAAAAATGCGAGTCCTCGAAGGCCGGCACAATCGTCGGCGGGGTCTGGATCGTGTGGAGCTCGCGATCGACGTGGTCGCCCGTCGGGTTGGCGATCAGCCACTGATTGCCGACAAACACCCAGCAATCGATCCCGTGCCGCTGAAACAGCGCGACCGCTTCCCGGGCGGCGTCCGGCGGGATCAGTTTTTGCTCGACGATCGTCAGATCGGGCTCGACGATGGACCCGGCATTGTAGCCGCCGAACGGCAGCTTAAGGCGCAGCGGCTCGATCATCATCCGCAGCCCGAACGGCGGCCGGCTGCTGCAGATCGAAAAGCCGATGCCCTTGTCATGCAACCGCTGCACCGCTGCCACAGCGCGCGGAGTGAGCACCTTGTCGTGCGTCACCAGGGTGCCGTCGACATCGCTGATGACAAGCGAGATCCGTCTCATGGCGAGATCCGTCTCATGGCGAGATCCGTCTCATGGCACGTCTCCGCCGGTTCCGGTCATGATCTCGACCCCGCCTTCGGTGGCGACGACAACGGCGGAGCTGCGCCCGATAAAGAGGCCGCTTTCGACGACCCCCACGGTCATCTTGATCAGCCGTTCGGTACGCTCTGGATCATCGATCGTGCCGAAATGGCAATCGAGAATGAAATTGCCGCCATCGGTGACAAAAGGTCGGCCATGGGCCTGCCGCAGCGCCGGCGCGGCGTCGAGCTTCTCGAGCGCGGCGGCGGTGGCCTGCCAGCCGAATTGCACCACCTCGACCGGAACCGGTGCATGTTCTCCAAGCCGGCCGACGAGCTTTTCCTGATCGACAACGACGATAAAGCGCAGGCTCGCGGCCGCGACAATCTTTTCGCGCAGCAAGGCGCCGCCGCGGCCCTTGATCAGATCGAGGGTCGTGCGCGCCACTTCGTCCGCGCCATCGATCGCCAGATCGATCCGGCGATGTTCGGCGAAAGTGGCGAGCGGAATGCCGAGCCTGCGCGCCAAGCCCGCGGTATGCTCGGAGGTTGGAATGGCAACGAGGGCAAGTCCACCCGCGACGCGCGAGGCCAGCTCCTCGACGACAAAATCGGCGGTCGAGCCGGTGCCGAGACCAACGATCATCCCGCTCTCGACATACTCAACCGCGCGTTTGGCCGCGGCCCGCTTCAAGTGATCGCGATCCACGCTAACCCCGTGCCGCTCAACCACTCTGTCAACCCCCCTGGCGCGGCGCCGAATGGCGGATCGCCGCGATCGCGGCGGCATAGTCCGCCGCGCCGAATACCGCCGAACCGGCGACGATGGCAGTGGCGCCGGCATCGATCGCCTGCCAGGCATTCTCCCCGCTCAGCCCGCCATCGACTTCGATGATCGGTTGAACCCCGCGCTCCTCGCACAGCTGCCGCAGGGCGCGGATTTTCGGCAACATCGACGCCAGGAACTTCTGCCCGCCAAAGCCGGGATTGACGGTCATCACCAGAACGATGCCGCACAAATCAAGGACCTCGGCGATCTGGATCAAGGGCGTCGCCGGGTTCAAGACCGTGCCGGCGATCTTGCCGAGCTCGCGAATCTGGGAAAGCGTGCGGTGCAGATGAATGGTCGCGCTCGCCTCGCAATGAACCAGGATGTGGTCGGCCCCGGCGCGCGCAAATGCCTCAAGATAGCGCTCCGGCTCAACCATCATCAGATGCACGTCGAGCGGTTTCGCGGTGACCCGGCGCACCGCTTCGACCACCACCGGGCCGATTGTCAGGTTCGGGACGAAGCGGCCGTCCATCACGTCGACATGGATCCAGTCGGCGCCGGCCGCGGCAACCGCGCGCACCTCCTCGCCGAGCCGGGCGAAATCGGCCGAGAGGATCGAGGGTGCGACGATCACTGGAGCGGTCATCGAGTAAACTGGGGCCCTATCGCGCCCATCGAGGCCGCATCGCTGCCGCGCGCCAGGCCGGATGCTCTCATTGGGCGGCCATCAGAATAAGGCGGGCCGTCCTTCGCGCTAAGCGAAAAGCGGCTCATGTCTTGAGATAGACCTCCAGCACCCGGGGGTTTTGCTGGATCTCGGCCGGTGTCCCCTCGGCCAGGATCTCGCCGTAATCGAGGACGGTGATCCGGTCGGCCAGTTCCATGACCACCTGCATGTCGTGCTCGACAATGAGGATGGTCAGGTTCCGGGCGATCCGGCGCACCAGTTCCATCGTCTCATGGGTCTCGGCCGCGCTCATCCCGGCGGTCGGCTCGTCGAGGCAGAGGAGCCGGGGCTCGGTCGCCAGCGCGATGCCGATCTCCAGATTGCGCTGCTCGCCATGCGACAAATTGGCGGCCAGCTCGTCGATTTTGCTCGCCCAGCCCGACCTGCTCCAACGCCGCTTCGGCCTTGTCGATGATGTCGCGGTAGGCGCGGTGGTGGCGCAGCATGCTCCAGCCGTGGCGGCGCGACTGGGCGGCGATGCGGACGTTTTCGAGGACGGTCGCGTTGGGCAGGATATTGGTGATCTGATACGAGCGCGCGATGCCCTTCTGCGAGATCCGGTCGGGCGAGAGCCCGGTGATGTCGTCGCCGCCGAACCGGATATGCCCCGAAGTCGGCCGCAACACGCCGGTCAGGCAGTTGAACAACGTCGATCTTGCCGGCGCCGTTCGGGCCGATGATCGCGCGAATCTCGCCGGCGGCGACGGCTGAGATTGACATTGTTGAGAGCGCGCAATCCGCCGAAGTGGATCGCGAGCTTCTCGGTCGCCAGGATCGGCGCCGCCACCACCACCGTGCCGGACGCCTTCGCGGCCATCTAGGCGGTAAAGGTGCAGGCCGGCGGCACCACCGTCTTCTGCCAGGGGATCGTTTCCTGGACCTTGTAGGTGCCGCCCTTCATCTCGAAGATGATCTCGCGCACGAACGCCTGGTGGTCTTCCTTGCGCAGCATCTTGTCGCCCTGTCGGGAAGTCGGCGCTCTCCTTCATCTCGAGCCCTTCGAGGGCGGCGATCAATTTGTCGGTGTCGGCGCGGCCCTGGAAGCCCGATTTCTCGATCCCGATCTTGACCGCGTTCATCGCCTCGTAATTCGATTGGACATAGCGGTCGGGCAGCGTCGTTCGCCAGTCCCGGCCTTCTTCATGCGGTCGACCGCCTCGTCGAAGAAGGCGTGCAGTTCCGGCGTATCGAGCGGAGGATCGAAAACCGGCACATAGCGGTCGATCCCGACAAAGCCTTCGATCTTGTCGCCGAGCGCCGGAAGCTGGCTCGACGCGGCCATGGCCCCGTCACCGGCCCATTTGTATTTCTTGGCAAGACCGAGGTCATAGCCCTGGTTGATGATGTGGATCGCGTCGGGGCCGAAAAAGATGAAGAACAGTCCGTCGAAATCGCCGCTGATCTTCGACAGGAACGGCGTCATGTCGGCGGTGCCGAGCGGGATGCCGATCGTGCCGACGACCTCGCCGCCATTCTTCTTGATCTCGGCCGCATAGGCGTCGCGGGTCGATTGACCCCATGAATAGTCGGCAAAGGCGATCTGCCACTTCTTGCCCATCTTGTTGACGAGATAGGGGGCGAACGCCTTCGCTTGCGCCGGGGCGAAATCAAAGGGCCGGAAGGTGTAGCGATTGCACTTGCTGGTCGTCAGCGTCGTGTCGAGACAGACGCTGATCATGTTGACGACCTTGTGCTCGATGAAGACCGGCGTGCAGGCGAGACAGATATTCGACAGATAGCCGCCGACATGGACGTCGATATTGTCTTCGGTGACCAGCTTCTCGACCGCACGGCGTCCGGTATCGGGCTTCGATTCGTCGTCGGCGACAATCAGTTCGACCGGCCGGCCGAGAATGCCGCCCGCCTTGTTGATGCGATCGACCGCCATCTGCAATCCGATCAACGCTGTCTTGCCGCCCAATGCGGCAACCCCGGTCAGCGGTTGCTCGGTGCCGATCCGGTACGGCTTTTTGGCCTGGCCGAGGGCAACGCGCCAGGGCCCGGCGGCAACGCCCGCTCCACCCAGTGCAGCGGCGCCGCTCGCCAGCACGCGGCGGCGGGTAATCACCAGGCCCTGCCCAGGGCCGTTGTGCGTCTTAATGCTCTCCATTCCGCCACCCTCCCCAATTCAGCACGAACCGCCGGCACCGGCTCGCCGATCAAAAACTGCAAGACTCTAGCGCGATCAGAGGGCTGCGGGCCAGCCTCAAGCAACAATCGGCGCGGCTCGTACTCAGACGCGGGCAAGGCCCATCTGCTCAAGGACGGCGCTGCCTAGGAGCCCATACGGATTGCACAGCGTTTCGGGCAGCTCGAGGTGACTGTAATTGTCGCCGACAATCAATTCGACCGGCTTCCCGGCAGCGCGCAAGGCGGCGGCGAAGTCGCGCGCCTGGCGCTGGAACTCGGGCGTTTCGTAGGTGCCGTACGCCACGATCAACGGCGCGCGCAGCTGGTCGAGATGACGCAGCGGGCTGAGCATCGCCACCATCTCGTCGGTAAATTTTACGTAAGAGGAGCGATGCGACAGCCGGACCGGCGCCAGGTCGTACATGCCGCTGCTGCATAACCCGCCCCTGATGATGTCCGGCGGCAGGTCGAAGGCGCGCCGCCAATCGGTGGTCAGCGCGACGGCGGCCAGATGCGCGCCTGACGAATGGCCGCCGACATAGACCCGGTCGGGATCGCCGCCAAAGCTTCTGGCGTTCCGGTAGACCCAGGCGATGGCGCGGCGCACCTGGTCGGCGATCGGCAACAGGCTGCCGCCGCAATCCTGCACCCAGGCGAAATCCGGCGCGACGTAATGGGCGCCGGCGCGGATGAACATCTCGGCCGGCGCTGCATACCCGGCGGCCCGGCCCGCCCGCCACGCCCCGCCGTGGATGAAGACGAAGACCGGGGCTGGCGCAGGCGCCATCGTCCGGAAAATGTCGAGCCCCTCGATCGCGCCCGGGCCGTAGGCGCGCCGCTCGGGCAGGCCGATGCGGGCGCGGGTGCGCTCGCTGTTGGTAACCCAGCGATCTCTCAGCTGCTGAATGTTGGGCTGATAGGCAGCCTGGTCGTAGGCCGCGTCGAGCTCAGCCTGGGTGTAGTCGAGAAAGACGCGCGCCTTTTTATTGTCGGGTTCGTCGGTCGCCGCTTGCACCATATGCCCCCGTACAGTTGAGCGCTCGCGGGCGGCCGCTCACCCGCCTCGCTACGCTCGGCACCCTCTCCCCGCAGCTGGGGCGAGGATTTGCAAGCGCGCTGCCGGAACTGCCTCTCCCCGTTTGCGCCGTTTGCGGGGAGAGGGTTGGGGTGTGGGCAGTCAGCAATGGGAAATGCGGAGGCTCACCCCGGGAACAGGGCGAAGCACTTGTCGGAGTTGAAGATATAGCTCTCGATATAATCGACGATCTGGGGCTCGCGGCCGAGCGCGTGCATGGCGCCGCCGAGGCAGACCCAGTTGAGGAACTCCTGCTGGCCGGCATCCTCGATCTCCGCGGTCGACAGCTCGCGCCAGCGCGCGAGCTTACCCGAGGCTAGTTCGTCGAAACGCGCCCGGTCGCTCGCATTGTCGGGATAGAGGTAATGGTTCTTTGGGGTCAGGAACGCGTGCGACCAGCTCGACGAGGCGACGAGCGCGACCCGCCACGGGCTGTCGGCGAGCGCGCGCGCCACCGCGCCCCCGACATCGAAACAGCGCCCAGGGTTGGGGCCCGGCGGATCGACCAGGTTGGGGTCGGCGTCGCCCGTCAAATGCGCCGTCGAGCCGCGCTTGGCGATGACCGAAGACCCATAGCAGTTCACATGGAACGGCACGACCGGATAGGGGAAGCCTTTGCGGTCGTAATCGAGGTAGAGGAGCGTGTTGATGAAGGCATGCGGCAGGCCGTTCTCGTAGCGCATGCGGTAGGCGTAGCTGACATCGTAATCGGCAGCGATCAGCTTGGCCGCCAGGGTCGAGGCGGCGGCGTGATGGCCCTTGGTGTGGATGACGGTGTCCTTGCCTTCGCCCCAGATGTTCTCGCTCGGCCGGCCGGCGCGGGCATAGGGCCTGGAATCGACGCTGTCGAGGGCGAAGACGCAGAACGACGGCACCCCGTCCTCGCGAAAATTCTCGTACTGGTCGTCGCCCCAGATCAGCACGAAATCGGGTTTGAAGGCGTCCAACGCCTCGCGGCACTTGCGGAACCCGTTGACGAGCCGCGCCCGATGCTCCTTCGCCGCGGCGAGGGGATCGGCCCATTCCTTGCGCATCTGCGCCGGCCAGCGCGCCGGGTCCTTCATCTGATCGGGCACCTGGTCGCTGTTGAGCGTGCGGTCCAAGAGCCCGGCCATCTGCTGGTCGGACTGGATGAGGCCGGGATAATGTGTAACGCCGATCCCGAGAATGTCGCCCATCGTGCCCTCCATTGCATGGCGTCGATTGCCGCCGATCAGCGCATCATAGCACCGCGCGGGACTGGTCGGGAGGGAGAAACCGCTGCTAGGGTCTATCCTCTGGGCTCAACGGGGGAAATGTGCGATGGCCTATTGGCTCTTGAAATCCGAGCCGGCGAAATATTCCTGGGATCGCATGGTCGCCGATGGCCGTACCCACTGGGACGGGGTGCGCAATTTTCAGGCGGCGAACAATTTGAAGGCGATGCAACAGGGTGACCGGGCCTTTTTCTATCATTCGAACGAGGGCAAGGACATTGTCGGCATCGTCGAGATCGTCCGCACCTTCTATCCCGATCCGGGCGACCCGAGCGGCAAGTTCGGCATGGTCGATGTCGCCCCGGTGATGCCGGTCAAGCAGCCGGTGAGCCTCGCCGAGATGAAGGGGGTGCCCGAACTCGCGGGGTTTTCGCTGTTGCGCCAGTCGCGCCTTTCGGTGTGCCCGGTGAGCGAGGCGGAATGGTCGGTGATCTGCCGGATGGCGGGGGTCACCGGGTAGGCGCCTGTGCCGCCGGCCCGGCCACGATTGGCCGGCCGCTTCAAAACCCCGGCCGTTCGTCGTACACTCGGGTCCGCATCGTTTGAGATATCCGGGCGAGCTGCACCGCCGCCGCCGATCTTGGGAGAGCAGGGAATGGCAGATCAGATCCCCGAACATATCGACGTTTCCGAAGCCGAGATTGCGGTGCATTGGCAGGAAGAAAAAAAATATGAGCCTTCGCCCAAGTTCATCGCCCAGGCCAATCTGACCGACAAGAACGTCTACCAGCGCTTCGCGCTCGACAAGTTTCCCGAATGCTTCACCGAGTATGCCGACCTCCTGGACTGGTACAAGCGCTGGGACAAAACCCTCGACACCAGCAACGCGCCGTTCTGGAAATGGTTTGTCGGCGGCCGGATCAACGCGAGCTACAATTGCGTCGATCGCCATCTGGCAAAGAACAAGAACAAGACCGCGATCCATTTTGTCCCGGAACTCGAAAACGAGGCGATCCAACACATCACCTATCAGGAGCTGTATGTCCGGGTGAACAAGTTTGCCGCGCTTCTCCGGGATTTCTGCGGGCTGAAGGCGGGCGACCGGGCGACCCTGCACATGCCGATGGTCGCCGAGCTGCCGATCGCGATGCTCGCCTGCGCCCGGCTCGGGGTCATCCACAGCCAGGTGTTCAGCGGGTTCAGCGGCAAGGCCTGCGCCGACCGCATCGTCGACTCGCAGAGCCGCGTCCTGATCACGATGGATTCCTACTACCGCGGCGGCAACCCGCAAGACCAGAAGGAGAAGGCCGACATCGCCGCCGAGGACGCCGCAGCGCAGGGGCACGCGGTCGAGAAGGTGCTGATCTGGCAGCGCCATCCGGGGAGCTACACAAGCAAGTTCCCGCCGGTGCATGGCCGCGACCACATCGTCAACGACGTGCTTCCGAAATATCGCGGCCACCGGGTCGAGCCGGAACAGATGCCGGCGGAGGCGCCGCTGTTCCTGATGTATACGAGCGGCACGACCGGGCGGCCGAAGGGGTGCCAGCACAGTACCGGCGGGTATCTCGCCTATGTCGCCGGCACCTCGAAGTACATCCAGGACATCCATCCCGAGGATGTTTACTGGTGCATGGCGGACATCGGCTGGATCACCGGGCATTCGTATATCGTTTACGGGCCGCTGGCGCTCGGCGCCTCCTCGGTCATCTACGAGGGCGTGCCGACCTATCCCGACGCCGGCCGCCCGTGGCGGATCGCCGAAGAGCTCGACGTCAACATCTTTCATACCTCGCCCACCGCGATCCGGGCGCTGCGCCGCGCCGGGCCCGACGAGCCGAACAACTATAATTACAGCTTCAAGCACATGACGACGGTCGGCGAGCCGATCGAGCCCGAGGTCTGGCGCTGGTATCACAGCGTCGTCGGCAAGGGTGAGGCCGTCATCGTCGACACCTGGTGGCAGACCGAGAACGGCGGCTTTCTGTGCAGCACGGTGCCGGCATTGGGGGCGATGAAGCCGGGCAGCGCCGGACCGGCGGTTCCCGGCATCCACCCGGTGATCTACGACGACGACGGCAACGAGATCCCCAAGGGCGCCGGCCGGGCCGGAAATATCTGCATCCAGAACCCCTGGCCCGGCATTTTCCAGACGATCTGGGGCGACCCCGACCGCTTCGTCGCGCAGTACTACGCGCGCTATTGCAAGGACAGAAACAGCAAGGATTGGCGCGACTGGCCGTATTTCGCCGGCGACGGGGCGGTGCAGGCTGCGGACGGCTATTACCGGATCCTCGGGCGCATCGACGACGTGATCAATGTCGCCGGCCACCGCCTCGGCACCAAGGAGATCGAATTGGCCGCGCTCACGGTTCCCGAAGTCGTCGAGGCGGCGGTGGTGCCGGTCGCCGATGCGATCAAGGGCCGGGTTCCCGACCTCTATGTCGCGCTCAAGACCGGCCTCCACTCAACTCCGGAATTGCACAAGAAGATTTCCGACGCCGTCGTCTCGGAGATCGGCCCGATCGCCCGCCCGGCCCATGTCTGGATCGTGCCCGACATGCCGAAGACCCGGTCGGGCAAGATCATGCGCCGGGTGCTGGCGGCGATATCGAGCGGCCAGGATGCGGGCGACGTCTCGACGCTGGCCAACCCCGAAATCGTCGAGGAGCTGCGCCGGATGGTGACCGTCTAACAAATGACGAAACCAACCCCGATGAACCGCGCGAGGACGTGATGCCCGCCAAGAGCCCGTCTTTGGCAGCGCCTCAGCGCAAGCCGGTGAGGCCCGCCGGCGCCGCTGACGAGGTTGAGGGACAGGCCCTTTTCGACATGGCGAACTTGCGTCCGGAGCGAACAGGCCTGCCGTTTGTCGTTTTCATCTCACAAAAAGGCGGGGCCCGGCACGATGTCCGAGTGAAGATCGCGCGCAGCGCCAAAGTGCGGCCCTCGGAAATGGTCACTGTCGCACTGCGGCCGAATATTCGCGTAATCCGAGGGTTGCTCGGTCCCGATGATCTGGCTCTGTTGGCCGAGTGGATCGAGCTGAATAAGGACGCGCTGATCGGTTATTGGGACGGGAATATCGAATACACCGAGGACGCGATCGGCGCCCTGCGACCACTCCCTCGGCGATAAACCGGCAAACGCAGCGTCGCTAGGCGGCGTGGCTTTCGGTGCGGTCGGTGAGCAGCGCGTAGAGCGCGTCGGCATTGTCCGAGCCGCGCAGCTTCTGGCAGATTGCCGCGTCGCGCAACAGGCGCGAGACCCGGGCGAGCGCCCGGAGATGCTCGGCGCCGGCCTCGACCGGTGCCAAGAGCACGAACACCAGATCGACCGGCTGATCGTCGATCGCATCGAACGCAATCGGCCGCTCCAGCCGCGCGAAGAGGCCGTAGAGGCGGGTCAATTCGGCGAGCTTGCCGTGCGGGATGGCGATGCCGCGGCCGATCCCGGTCGATCCGAGCCGCTCGCGCTCGGTCAGGACATCGTAAATGCGGCGCTCGGCGACCCCGGTCAGGGAGGCGGCACGCCGGGCGATATCCTGGAGCGCGCCCTTCTTGTTGGTGACGCGCAGCTGCGCGATCACGCCGCGCGGGACCAGCAGATCGGCGATTTCCATCACCGTGCGCCGGGCCCCGAGCCGCGGCCCTTCGCGAACGCCGGATCGATCCACCCGATGTTGCCGTCGCCGCGTCGGTAAACGAGGTTGAGTTCGCCATGCGTGCGGTTGCGGAACAAGAGGACCGGCAGATCGGCAAGGTCGAGCCGCATCGCCGCTTCGCCGACGGTGAGGCGCGGCAGCTCGGTGCTCATCTCGGCGACCACGACCGGAGCGGCGTCGTCCGCCGCCGCGCCTTCGTCGGTGTCGGCCTCCTCGTCCACCGGGGCGAGAACGAAGGATCGCGCTATCTCACGCCTCTCGGCGGGCGCCCGCGCCCTGCCATGATCTTCGTGCAGCCGGCGCTTATAGCGCCGCAACTGCTTTGCCAGGCGCTCAGCCGCGGCGTCGAAGGCCGGGTAATGATCGCTCGCCACGGCACTGCTGTTGACGACGATGCCGCGCCCGATATGCAGCGAAATCTCGGCATGGATCAGATGCGCTTCGCGGGCGAAGACGACATGCGCTTCGATGGCGGTGCCAAAATATTTGCCGAGCAGGGTGTCGAGCGCCGCCTCGACGTGGCGCCGAAGCGCGTTGCCAACATCGACCTGCTTGCCGGTGACGGTCAGCTGCATGGCTGAAAACCATTGATTCCTGGCGGGGCCGCGCGTGGCGCCGCCGCCTTTGCCGGTTCCGGCCGCACTCGCCAACGAGGGTCAAAGCGAGGCCGCTGGAGCGACATGGGCATGACGCGGAGCAGGGTCAAGCGCGGGGCTCGCGAGGGGGTTTCACAGGGCCAACATTTTTTCGCGGCGGCGCTGCACCGAAGAGGGAATGTGCATGGCTTCGCGGTACTTTGCCACGGTGCGGCGCGCTATATCAACGCCTTGGCCTTGCAGTAATTCCACGATCCGCTCGTCCGAAAGGGGGGCGTTCGACACCTCGCTGTCAATAAGACCGCGGATGCGGAAGCGGACCGCCTCTGCCGAATGGGCGTCGCCGCCAGCCGCACCGGCGATCGATGAAGTGAAGAAATACTTCAATTCGAAGAGACCCCGCGGGGTCGCAATGTACTTGTTGGTCGTGACCCGGCTGACCGTGCTCTCGTGCATGCCGATCGCATCTGCAATATCGCGCAGGATTAAGGGCCGCAGCGCCTGCACGCCGCGGTGGAAAAACCCGTCCTGCTGGCTGACGATCTCGGTGGCGACCTTGAGGATCGTGGTGGCGCGCTGGTGCAGCGATTTGACCAGCCAGTTCGCCGCGTGCAGCCGGTCGGTCAGATACTCGCGCTCGTCCTTGCTGCGCACCGCGTGGCTGATCCGCGCGTAATAGCGATTGTTGACCAGCACGCGCGGCAGGGTATCGGCATTCAGCTCAATGAGCCAACTGCCCTCGGGCTGCGCCCGCATGATGATGTCCGGAATAACCGGCTGAGCCAGCGGCGGGTCGAAAGCATGCCCCGGCCGCGGGTCGAGCGACTTGATCTCGGCCACCATATCGGCGAGGTCCTCGGCATCGACCCCGCAGATCCGCAACAGCGCCGGCGCGTTCCGCGCCGCGAGCAGCGGCAGGTTATCGAGGAGCAGCCGCATCGCCGGATCGAGCCGGTTGCGGTCGCGCAACTGCAAGGCGAGGCACTCCGGCAGATCGCGGGCAAACACCCCGGGCGGGTCGAACTCCTGCAAGCGGGCGAGCACGCGCTCAACCCGCGCGGGCGGACAGCCCAGCCGCTCCGCCACGCCATCAAGGCCACCGCGCAGATAGCCCGCCTCGTCGAGCTGGTCGAGCAGGTGAAAGGCGATGACCCGATCGGCCATGTCGGGGAGATCGGCGCCGATCTGCTCGATCAGATGCTCGCGCAGCGTCTGGGGGCGCGCGGCGGCCTGGTCGATGCCACGCCTATCCTCTTCGTCGCGGCCGCCGCCGCGGATCTGCCAGGGTTGGGAATCGCCGCCGCGATCAAAGGAGCCGTCACCTTCCTCGCCCGAGCTATCGCGCCAGTGGTCGGCGGTGTCGCCGGCGAGCTCCCCGGCCAGCGCGCCGCCAAGCTCCTCGGGCAACGTCACGGCATGACCGTTGGTCTCCACCGGAACCGGATCGGGCGCCGTCACCGGCGCCTCGTCGGCATCGCGCTCGCCGTGTTCAAGCAGCGGGTTCTGCTCGATCTCGGCCGCCACAAACTCGGCCAGCTCGACGTTCGAGAGCTGCAGCATCTTGATCGCCTGCTGCAGCTGCGGCGTCATCACCAGAGCCTGGCTCTGGCGCAGTTCAAGCCGTTGCGACAAACCGAATCTGTTCACGAAGCGCTCCCGTCGGAGCGGCTTATAGGCTGAATCTTTCGCCCAGGTAAACGCGTCTCACTTCGGCGTCGGCGACGATCTCACCGGGGGCACCTTCCATCAGCACCCGTCCTTCATGCAAGATATATGCCCGATCAACGATTTGCAGCGTATCGCGCACATTATGATCGGTAATGAGGACGCCGATGCCGCGGTCCTTGAGGTGCGCCACGAGGTCGCGGATATCGCCGACTGCAATCGGGTCGATCCCGGCGAGCGGCTCGTCGAGCAGAATGAAGTTCGGCTCGGTTGCCAGTGCTCGGGCGATCTCGCAACGGCGCCGCTCGCCGCCCGAGAGCGCCATTGCCGAGGCGCGCCGCAAATGACTGATCGAGAACTCGGCGAGGAGCGCATCGAGCATCGCCTCCCGGGTCTCGGGTTCGGGTTCGGCGACCTCGAGGATGGCGCGGATGTTCTGTTCGACGGTGAGGCCGCGGAAGATCGACGCTTCCTGCGGCAGATAGCCGATACCGAGGCGCGCCCGCCGATACATCGGCAATTCGGTAATGTCCTGCCCGTCGAGTTCGACGGTCCCGGTATCCGCGGCGATGAGGCCGGTGATGATATAAAAGCAGGTGGTTTTGCCGGCGCCGTTGGGACCGAGGAGGCCGACGACCTCGCCGCGCTGCACCGACACGCTGACGTCGCGCAGCACCGGGCGGCGCTTGAAGCTTTTGCCGAGACCATGGCCGACAAGGCCGTGATTGTCGGCGACCAGGCGGGGTCCCTGGCCCAACCATGCCGGTCCGGCATAGCCGGGCGATCTCGGCCCGAAGGAACCGCGCATCACCGCCCCTTATCGCCGGCCGCCGCAGGCTGGCCGGTCGGCGCCGCGCCGGGCGCCGCCGATCCCGCAGCTGTTTGCTGGCGAACGAACAGGCCCTGGACCCGCTGATGCGCCACCTCGGGCGCGCCTCCGGTCATTATGCGGCTGATGTTGTTGTTGAGATCCATGACCCCGCGTTGTCCCCTGATCACATCTTTGCCACGCTCGATGACGACGTCGCCGATCAAGGTCGCGATACCGGTATCGGCCTTGTAGACCCCGAAATCGCCGCGCCCGGTGTCGAGAGCATTGGTGATGACGACATGGCCTTGCGCATCGACCCGGCTGATTTTCGAATCCGCCTCGGTCGTTGCGCCGGGGGAAGCGCCGGGGGAAGCGCCGGGGGAAGCGGCGGGGGAATTAGCCGGGGTGACCGGCGGTTTCGCCGGCACCGGCCCCGGGCGCGACACGGGGCGCCCGGCTCGCGCACCGCCTGTCGCCGGCTCCGGCGCGGTCTTGACGAAGTAAGCGGTCAGGACATCGCCCTTGATCGTCTTGCCGTTGCGGATCGCGACGGCATTGCCGCGGGCCACCGCAACCTGAGTCTGGTCGTACCATTCCAGGCTGTCGCGCGCGGTCACGACATCGGTCGGCGTCGTCATCTTGAGCCCCTTGCCGGTGACGACGGTGATCGCCCGATCGACATCGTCCACGGCGCGGTCGCCGACCACGATCTGGGCCCCGCGGATCAACTTTACATGGCCCTCCGCCTCGATCCGATAGATCTCGGTATTGCCGCCGGTGTTGCCGCCCTTGGCCTCGCGGTAATGGGCGATCAGCGTATCGGCGTGGACTTCGCCGGGGCCGCGGATCGCGACGGCGTTGCCGCGCGCGATATAGAGGTGGGCGTCCTGCTGCCACTCGATACCGGAATCGGCCTGAATCTGGATCGGCTGGCTGTCGCTGGCGGCGACCGCCTGCGCGCTCGGCCGCGACAGCGGAATGCCGCAGAGGCATAGCGCGAGACCGATTGCCGCCACGGCTTCGGGGCGATAGAGGGCGCAGCGTCGCCGCATCGCTAGGCTTTCTTGCCCGGTATCGGCTTGCCCGGCTTCGGCTTACTCGGTATCGGCTTGCCCGATATCGGCTTGGTCGCGACCGCTCGATGCGCCGGATGGGGATGCCGAGTGTCGCCATGCGCCGCCGCCGGCCGCGTCGCCGCGTGTCGCCCTGGCGCCGGCGCCTTGGCCGCAAGCAACGGTTTCGCCTCAGCCTCGACCCGCGCCGCGACCGCCGCAACTGGGGGCGGCAGGGCCGCCGGCGCGCTCTTCACCGTCGCCGGCCTCGCCTGCTTCACGATCAGGTCGGACTTGCCGGTGAAGATGATCGTGTCGCCCTTGTCGCGGATCTGGAACCCTTGAGCCTTGAGATCGCCGGACGGGCCGTGCCCCTCGACCGGATCGGAGCCCTCGGCCGCGTTGTTGGCGACATCGACCCGTGCGGTGTCGGTGACAAAGCGGGTACCGTTCTGGTCGACCAGCGCGACCTCGCCGAACAGATCGAGCAGCTGTGCCTGCGACTGGTAGATGCCGGTCGCCGCGGTGACGACGATAGTGCCGCCGGCATGCGTTTTCAGATCGGCCCGCGGCCCCTCCAACGACATCAGATCCTGCCGATCGGGCACCTGACGACCGACCGCGGCGGTAACCACAAACGGGCGCCCCAGGCGGTCCAATCCCGCGTAATGCGGGTTGATCATCCGCAGCTGACGCGCCTCGCGCAGGTCGATCGCCGGAAAGGCCAGCCGCATGCGCTCCCACAACGGCGCCAGCCGCGGCCACACGGCAATCAGCAGCAGCAGCGCCAAGCCGATTACCGGCAGAACTCTTTTCAGCAGGGCGACGCGTCGGCTGTGCGGATTTTCCAGCGCGGAAGGGGGCCGGGCTGCGCCAAGCCATGCCGCGCGGCTCGTCAGGCGGGCCGCGTTCGGCTCGCCCTCATGGCGCCCCTCATGGCGCCGCTGCGCGCGGAGCGCGGGTCCGGGCATCGCCAGCCTCATGCGACGCCGGCGCGCAGGCAATCGTGCATGTGCAGAAACCCGGCCGGACGCAGGCTGTCGTCGACGACGAACAGCGCGGTGATCTGGAATCGGTTCATCAGACCGAGTGCCTCGGCGGCGAGATGCGCGGCGGTAATCGTCTTGGGATCACGGCGCATGATCTCATCGACGCTTCGCGCCAAGAGCCGGTCATCCATGTGCCGGCGCAAATCGCCGTCGGTGATGACGCCGACCAGCCGCCCGTCCGCGCCGGCCACGCCGACGCAGCCGAAGCTCTTCTCCGACATGACGAGGATTGCTTCCGACATCGGCGCGTCGGGCGCGACGAGCGGCACGCTGTCGCCGACATGCATGATCTCGCCGACCCGCAGCAGCCGTCGGCCGAGCTCGCCGCCCGGATGAAAGCGCTGGAAATCGGCTGACGAAAACCCCTTGCGCTCGAGTAGCGCGAGCGCGAGCGCGTCGCCCAGCGCGATCATCATCGTCGTCGAGGTGGTCGGCGCCAGCCCCATCGGGCAAGCTTCGGCGGCGGCCGGCAGCGGCAAGACGACATCGGCCGCAGCCGCGAGGGTTGAGCCGCGCCCGCCGGTGATCGCGACGAGCGGTATCTTGAACCGGCGCGAATAGGCGATGATTGCCGCCAGCTCGGCGCTCTCCCCGGAATTCGACAGGGCGAGGATCGCATCCTCGGTGCCGATCATCCCGAGATCGCCGTGGCTGGCCTCGGCCGGATGGACGAATTGCGCCAGCGTGCCGGTCGAGGCAAGCGTCGCGGCGATCTTGCGGGCAACATGCCCGCTCTTGCCGATCCCGGTGACGATCAGGCGGCCGCGCGCGGCCGCGAACAGACCGAGCGCGACGCCGAACGCGGCGTCGAGGGTTTGCGAGAGCTGTTCGAGACCCTCGATCTCGGCGCGAATGACCCGGCGGGCGACGCCAAGATCGTGGTCAAGACCGTTCGCCCGATGGCGGTTGGCAAGACCGCTCAATGCCTGGTCGAACCCCGCTTCGATGGCCGCTTCCGCCAAAACAACTCCCCCTGTTGATAATGCGACCCCGGTGTTTGCCGGACTGCGCGCGCAACAACGCTAATGCGCAAAGACATCTTGCTCCGGCCACCCCTCCAGATCGAGCAGGGCGCGGGTCGGCAGGAAATCGAAGCAGCCGCGCGCGAGATCGGTGCGGCGCTCGCGCGCTAGCATTACGTCAAGTCGCGCCCGCAGCGCATGCAGATGCAGGACATCGGAAGCGGCATAGCGCAGCTGCTCCTCGGTCAATGACGCGGCGCCCCAATCCGAGCTCTGCTGCTCTTTCTTCAGGTCGACCCCGAGGAGATCCTTGCACAGATCCCTGAGGCCGTGGCGGTCGGTGAAGGTCCGCACCAGCCGCGAGGCGATCTTGGTGCAATAGAGCGGCTGCGGCATGACTGCGAGATAGCGGTAAAGCATCGCGATGTCGAACCGCGCGAAATGGAACAGTTTGACGACCGCCGGGTTGGCAAGCAGGCGCTTCAGGTTCGGAGCGTCGTAGCAGCCGGCCGCGAGCTGCACGAGGTGAGCATCGCCATCGCCCCGCGAAAGCTGCACCAGGCACAAACGGTCGCGATGCGGGTTGAGCCCCATCGCCTCGGTGTCAATCGCGACCGCATCGCCGAACATCAGCCCTTCCGGCAGGTCCCCGCGATGCAGATGATGGGTCATGCCATACCGTCCGGCACTGTATGGCCCGGCACCGCGGCGGCATCGTCCCGCGCTCGGGGAAGGCCGCGCTCGGCGCACTCTCGCCAAACCCCTCTTGCCAACTTCATCAAAGAACTCTGACGTGGCCCCCGACTACCGGGGAAATATCTACCCCGGCGGGACGCGCGTCAATTCGGCGAGGTCGAACGCGTCGACCGGGTCAGCCTCTGTCGGCGGTCGAGGACTTGTCCGTCCATAGCTGATCGAGGCTCCATACGCCCGCGCCCGCGACGAAGAAATAGAGGAAAATGAAGCAATAGAGGAGCGCCGCGTCGCCGCCACTGACCAGAGGGAAGAAGTTTTTCGGCGCCCACGCCATGAAATACGCGAAGGCCATTTCGCCCGACAGAATGAACGCCACCGGCCGGGTGAAGAGGCCGACGGCAATCATCGCGCCGCCGATCATCTCGAGCGGGCCGGCCAGCCCCGGCGTCAGGCTGAATAGGTTGTAAGGTGCGCGGTTGCTCAATGCCGGAAAGTTGAAGATCTTGTTTAGGCCGTGCTCCAGATAGAGCAGCCCGACGACGATTCGCAGGATGCTCAGCATGCGCGGTTCCCAGACCGGCCGCAGGCTTGCCCAATCGAACACCGCTCGCCCTCCCACAAGTGTTTCCCGCGCGCGGCTCTGCCGGCCGATCGGCTGCGATTCTAGCTTAAGGGCGAGGAAGGCGTCTGCAACTCTTCGGTCAGGCGGCGATCACCGGCGCCCTCCGCTGCACAGAGTCCGCGAATGGTGCGCCCGAGTGGAGTCGAACCACCACTCCTTTCGGAACACGGACCTGAACCGTGCGCGTCTGCCAATTCCGCCACGGGCGCCCGTGGACCAAGCCGGGGACCAAGCCGGCGATTGGGTCGGCGGGAGATAGGCCGAGCCTCTCGCCTTGTCAACGACTACGGTTGCACAAAACCGCCGGTCTGGCGCCGCGCCTCGGCGAGCGCGATCGCACCGGCGAGGGCGACGTTCAATGATCGCGCACCGGCCGCGAGCGGGATCACGACCCGGGCGAAGGCGGCGCCATGCACGAAATCGGGGACCCCGGCGCTTTCACGGCCGAGGAGCAGCGTATCCTCGCTTGCAAATTCGAAGCGATAGAGCGGGACGCTGCCGCCGGTCGTCAGCAGGATCAGCCGGGAGCGCGGGTCGCGCTCGGCCAGAAATTGGTGCCACGAGGCATGGCGATGGACTCTCACCCGTGCGGCATAATCGAGCGCGGCCCGGCGCAGCCGCCGGTCGTCGAGCAGAAAACCGCAGGGCTCGATCAGATCGACCTCGACCGCCATGCACGCGGCGAGGCGCAGCAGAGCCCCGGTATTCTGCGGGATATCGGGCTCGAAAAGGGCGAGGCGCAAATCGTTAATTCCGCGGTGGCTTGCGCACAATACCGGCGGCATTATAGGAACGCGCATGGAGCCCGCCAGGCTGCCGTTTTATGCGGCAGTCTGTCGCATAGTTCGGCTTCTTCAAGCGTATAGCTTGCCCCTGCGGTCGCCGCCGGGCGGTCGACGGCGGATCGAGGTTTGGGATGACCGATCTGGCACAAGGGCCTGTTGACGCGGAGCATGGCGGCGGCACGCGGCGGGATTTCCTGCTATTGAGCGCCGGCGCGCTGGGCGCCATCGGCACGGCGATCGCGATCTGGCCGTTCATCGACAGCCTGAACCCGGCACGCGATACGCTGGCGATGTCCTCGACCGAGGTCGACCTCACGCCGGTGCAGGTCGGCCAGCGCCTGACTGTCGCCTGGCGCGGTAAGCCGGTCTTCATCGACCACCGCCCGCCGGCGGAGATCAAGGCCGCCGAAGACGTCGACATCTCGACGCTGCGCGACCCGCAGAAGGATTCCGACCGGGTCAAAAAGCCGGAATGGCTGATCGTCGTCGGCGTGTGCACGCATCTCGGCTGTATCCCGCTCGGCAACAAGCCGGGCGATGAGCGCGGCCCCTATGGCGGCTGGTTCTGTCCGTGCCACGGTTCGATCTACGATACTTCGGCGCGGATCCGCCAGGGTCCGGCGCCGCTCAACCTGTTTGTGCCGCCCTACGAATTCACCTCCGCCACCGCCGTCAAGATCGGCTAGGAAGCGCCATGGCCGCATCCTCATCCGGCGCCCATTCCAGCGCCCCTTCCAGCGCCCCTTCCACCCCCCCTGCCCGCAACTACGGCCGGATCATCCGCTGGATCGACTACCGTCTGCCGTTCGTGGAGTCCCTCGAGCATCACGTCATCGACTACCCGACGCCGATCAACCTTAACTACTGGTGGAATTTCGGCTCGCTCGCCGGGATGACGCTCGTCATCATGATCGTGACCGGCATCGTCTTGGCGATGCACTACACGCCGCAGTCCGATCTCGCCTTCGATTCGGTCGAGCGCATCATGCGCGACGTCAATTATGGGTGGCTGATCCGCTATATCCATATGAACGGCGCCTCGATGTTCTTTCTGATCGTCTATATTCACCTCTTCCGCGGGCTTTATTACGGCTCGTATAAATACCCGCGCGAATTGTTATGGATCCTCGGCGTCGTCATCCTGTTATTGATGATCGCCACCGCGTTCATGGGCTATGTCCTGCCGTGGGGCCAGATGAGCTACTGGGCGGCAACGGTCATCACCAATCTGTTTTCGGCGGTCCCGATCTTCGGCCAGGACATCGTCACCCTCTTATGGGGCGGGTTCACCGTCGGCAACCCGACGCTGAACCGATTCTACTCGCTGCATTATCTGCTGCCGTTCGTCATCGTCGCCGTGGTCGGGCTCCACCTGATCGCGCTGCATCAGCACGGCTCCAGCAACCCACTCGGCATCGACAAGCGCGGCCCCCAGGACACGATCCCATTCCATCCGTATTACACGATCAAGGACCTGTTCGGCCTCTGCGTCTTTCTGTTGGCGTTCGCGATATTGGTGTTCTACCTCCCGAACATGCTGACCAGCACCGACAATTACATCCCGGCCAACCCGATGGTCACGCCCAACCACATCGTGCCGGAATGGTATCTGTTGCCGTACTACGCGATCCTGCGCTCGATCACCTTCGATTTTCTTGGGATTCCGGGAAAGCTGATCGGCGTGGTTCTGTCCTTGGGATCGATAATCCTGCTGTTTCTGGTGCCGTGGCTCGACACTTCGCCCGTGCGCAGCGCCCGCTTCCGCCCGATCTGGCGCTGGTTCGCGCTCTTCCTGCCCTTTGACCTGATCGCGCTCGGCTATGTCGGCAGCCAGCCGCCGGCCGGGTTTGTAGTGACCCTCGGCCAGATCGCGACGGCCTACTACTACATCCACTTTCTGATCCTGATGCCGCTGATCGGCAGGCTCGAGACGCCGCGGCCGTTGCCGATCAGCATCAGCGCCGCCGTGCTGACGGAAGGGCATTGACATGGCGAGATCGGTTGCGCTCGCGCTCGCGGCAGCGCTCGCCCTCTCCGGTGGCGTGCTCGGCACCGCCCGCGCCCAGCAGGAGGCGCCGACCCCGCCGCATCAGCAATGGTCGTTCGAGGGCGTGTTCGGAACCTATGACCGCGCCGCGCTGCAACGCGGCTTTCAGGTCTATAAGGAGGTCTGTTCCGCCTGCCACCCGGTAAAGCACCTCGCCTTCCGCGACCTCACCGAGATCGGCTACAGCGAAGACGAGGTCAAAGGCATCGCTGCGCAGGCC
The DNA here is from genome assembly GCA_963734125.1 of uncultured Alphaproteobacteria bacterium. Taxonomy (GTDB): domain Bacteria; phylum Pseudomonadota; class Alphaproteobacteria; order ATCC43930; family CGMCC-115725; genus DATARH01. Next base: position 25,034 of record CAVTGB010000018.1, on the reverse strand, counting down.
CAGGTCACCGACGGGCCCAACGACGGCGGCGAGATGTTCCAGCGCCCGGCGCGTCCCTCCGACCCGATCCCCGGTCCGTTTCCCAACGACCAGGTGGCGCGCGCTGCCAACAACGGCGCCTTGCCGCCCGATCTGTCGCTGATCACCAAGGCGCGCGAGGGCGGCCCCGATTACGTCTACGCGATCCTCACCGGCTTCAAGGACGCTCCGGCCGGGGTTAAAGTGCCCGAGGGCATGTACTACAACGAGATGTTCGCCGGGCATCAGATCAAGATGCCGCCGCCGCTCAGCCCGGACCAGGTCAAATATGCCGACGGTACCGCGGCGACGGTGCCGCAAATGGCCCACGACGTCGTCACGTTCCTGAGCTGGGCCGCCGAGCCCACCCTTGAGGAGCGCCATCGCATCGGTTTCAAGGTGATCCTCTTCCTCGTCCTCGCGACCGGGGTGTTTTACGCGGCCAAACGCAAAATCTGGTCGCGCATCCACTGAAACCCGATCCGGTCGCGGCAACCGGGGACATTGATCGCCAGACCCCGAACGCCGACAAAGCGGCACATAAAAACGCTACGAGCCGGCAGGAGCCGGCTCGTTTGCGAGGATAAGGTTCTGTAGCAGGTGCTTGCACGGGGCTCCGGAGAAGGTGCTGCCGCGACCCGGTGAAAGGTTCTTGTCCGGCCTCCGAGCGTTACTGTGTGTTACATTTGTTAACAAATTGTCAAGAGCCGCGTCGATGTCCTTAGGGGCGCTAGGCGCTATCCGTCGCATCCTTCTTCAGGGCCAGGAGTTCGACCAGAAACCCGGTCGCGCTCGGTTTCGAGGGTGGCAATGTCGCGCGTCCCGGCCTCGGCGGCGACGCCCTCGGCGAGCGCCCGGCGCACCTCGGGGGTCAGCCGCGGGCTGCCCAAATCGTCCCACCAGCTCTCCAACGGCGGGCCGAGCTGATCGAGAAAATGGGCGATCCCGCCGCTGCCGCCGGCGAGATGAAAGGTCAGATGCGGCCCCATCAAGGCCCAGCGCAGCCCCGGCCCCTCGCTAATCGCGGTATCGACATCGGCGACACTCGCGACCCCGGTGGCGACCAGATGAACCGCTTCGCGCCACAACGCGGCCTGCAGGCGGTTGGCGACATGCCCGGCGACCTCGCGGCGGATGTGGATCGGGCGCTTGCCGATCGCGGCGTAAAACGCCATCGCCCACTCGATCGTAGCGGGCGTGGTCCGCGCGCCGCCGACGACTTCAACGAGCGGGATCAGGTGCGGCGGGTTGAACGGGTGGCCGATGACGACGCGCCCGGGATGGCGACAGGCTCCCTGCAGCTTGCTGATCAACAGCCCTGACGAACTGGAGGCAATGACGACTTCCGGCGGCAGCACGGCGTCGATGCGGGCGAGGATCTCCTGCTTGACGGCCTCGCGCTCGGGGGCACTCTCCTGGACGAAATCGGCCGCGGTGACAGCCGATATTGCATCTGCACAAAAAACCAGCAACTGGTGCGGTGGCCGCTCGGCGATCGGCCCAAGCCGCGCCAGCACCGGCCAGGCCAAATCGACGAACCGGCGCAACCGCTCTTCCGCTCCGGGTGCCGGATCGCTTGCCCTCACCGAGATGCCGCGCGACAAAAACGTCGCCGCCCAGCTCATACCGATCGTGCCGGTCCCGACCACCGCGACGCGGCGGATACTCAACTCCTCCACAATGCGCCTCCCTCACCGCGCCGGACCGCATCGACGCGCCCGGCTCGACATTGCTCCCGACTTTGCTAAGGTCGCCCGACCCGTGCTGCGACCCCCTGCCACCCGGCCGATCTCGGCAAAGCCGGGCTAACCCGGAGCTTAGTCGGCCTTGCCCGAGCCGTCCACGTCACGCGATCTTCGGCTCGATTTCTTTCGGGGGGTGTCGCTGATATTGATTTTTATCGACCATATCCCGGAAAACGTCCTGAGCTATTTTACGCTGCAGGCGGTTGCCTTTTTCGATGCGGCGGAAGTCTTTATCTTCATTTCGGGTTTTACCGCGGCTCTCGTTTATGGCCGCAGGCTGGTCACCAAGGGCGCGCTCTATGCCACCGCGCAGGTGCTGCGGCGAGCTTGGCAACTATATGTCGCTCACATCTTCCTGTTCGTTCTGTTCATTGCGGAAGTGTCCTATACCGCGACCGTCTTCAAGAACCCCATGTACAATGACGAGATGCGGGTCACCGATTTTCTCAACGAGCCGCATATCGCCGTGGTCAAGGCGCTAACGCTCGAGTTCCAGCCAAATTTTCTGGACATCCTACCATTGTACATTGTGATGCTGCTGATATTCCCGGTGATTTTGCTCGGCATGCAACGCCATTGGCTCTTGATGCTGGTGCCCTCGGCGGGCCTCTACCTGGTCGTTCAGATCTTCGATATTTCAGTGCCGGCCTATCCGGCCGGCCATGTCTGGTATTTCAACCCGCTCGCCTGGCAGTTCCTGTTTGTAACGGGGGCTGTGCTCGGCAACCACTCGGCTCACGCCAGGAGCTTTCCCAGGCTGCCGAGACTGGCCTTTTGGACCGCTGCCGCGGTGGTCGTCGCTGCGCTCGTGATCAGGGTCAGCTGGACGATCCACGGCGTGTGGGAGCCGTTCCCAGCGCTGTTCCTGACGGAATTGTGGCCAGTAAACAAGAACAATCTGGCGCCGCTTCGCCTCGTCACGTTCTTCGTGGTCGTGCTGCTGGTCGCCGCTCTGGTACCGCGACAGGCCCGCTTTCTGCGCAGCCGAGCGGCGCGGCCGCTGGTGTCGTGCGGGCAGCAGTCACTCGAGATCTTCTGCCTCAGCATTCTTCTGTCGGCGCTCGGGCACTTCATCCTTTCTGAATATGATTCAGCCATCACCATGGAGCTTGCGGTCAATGTCGGGGGGATCGCGGCGATGGTGGTGACCGCCAGGATGATCGGTTGGTACAAGGAGATGGACCGGATGCCGATGCCGCAGCCGGAAGCGGCGCGACCCGGCGGGAAGATCGCTCGATGAAGCGCCGGTCGTTGCTGTGCTTGGCCAGTGCCGCGGCGGTGACCCTGGCCCTGCCGGCGAGCGGCCGCGCCGACCCACCGGAGTGCGAAATTCCGCCTGGCCTCCTGGAGATCTCGCTCAAACTGCCCCATCTGGCCGAACGGCTGCGCGCGCGCCAACCGGTCAATATCGTCGCGATCGGCGGGGCCTCGACCAAGGGCGCCGCCGCCGGCCCGCCCGATCTTGCCTATCCGCATCGCCTGCAGCTCGCGCTTGCCGCCGACTACCCCGAGGTGCCGATCATCGTCGTCAACAAGGGCGTGCCGCGCCAATCGACGCAGCAGATGGTGGAGCGGTTCCCCACCGACGTCATCGCCGAAGACCCGGTCCTGGTGGTGTGGGAGGCCGGGATCAGCGATGCGGTGCGCGGCATCGAGATCGACGATTTCGCCGCCGCCCTGCAAGCCGGCATCGACGAGGTGAGGAACCGGGCAATCGACATCGTGCTGGTCGATATGCAATTCTCGCGCAGGACCTCGACGGTGATCAACTTCGAGCAGTACCTGCACGCGCTCCATCGCGTCGGTGATCTCAACGGCGTATACCTGTTCCCGCGGTTCGAAATGATGCGCTACTGGAGTGAGCAGAACGTGTTCAACTTCGACGAGGTCGCCGAGGACGAGCGGGCGCGGCTGGCCGCGAAGGTCTACGAATGCATCGGGGTAAGGCTCGCTCAAGCGATCCGGGCTGCGGTCCAATGACCCGGGTCCCATCCATCGCGCTCGGCGCCGCGCTGGCTCTTGTCTGCGGCGCGGCGATAGCGGGCGATATCGATACCCCGAACACCGCCGCGCGCTGCGGCGTGCCACCGGCCCTGATGGTCATACAGCCGCCCGAGGCGAGGATCGCCAACCGAATCGTCGAGCATAAACCGCTGACCATCGTCGCCATGGGCTCGTCATCCACCCAGGGGGTTGGTGCGAGCGCCCCGGGTTTGAGCTATCCGAGCCGGCTCGCGAGCGATCTCAAAGACCGGTTCCCCGCCATCGACATTCGGGTCGTCAATCGCGGCAAAGGTGGGGAAGACGTCACCGAGGAACTCGCCCGGCTCGACCGCGACGTGATTGCCGAGCACCCGGAACTGGTGATCTGGCAGGTCGGCACCAACGCGGTGCTGCGTCGCGACGATCTGAGCGCCGACGGGAAGCTGATCGAAGAGGGCGTCGGGCAGCTCAAAGCGGGTGGCAGCGAGGTTGTGCTGATGGACCTGCAATACGCGCCACGCGTGCTCGCGCGGCCGGCTTACGCGCTGATGGAGCAGTTGATCGCGGCAGCCGCAGAGCACACCCGGGTCGGCCTGTTTCGCCGGTTCGACATCATGCGGTATTGGCAGAGCGAGCAGCAGGGTGACACCTCGGCACTGGTCGGGCCGGACGGGCTGCACATGACCGACCGCAGTTATGGCTGTCTTGCGCTCGAGCTTGCCGATGCGCTCGCCGGCAATTGGCAGGGGCAAAAGCGGGCGGTGCCGCCCGCTTTTCCGCCCGCCGCACGGGTCGCCGGCCTCGCTGGACCGCACCATTCCGAAGCGCCGCCGGCTGATGCCACGCGTTAACGCAAGCCCGGCGCGCGGACACAGGTCTGCCGGCCGTGGCAACAGCAAGCGAATCGCGGCGTGCCGTTTGATCCCGGGGTCTGCGACTAAAGGACGCGTTAATCATTATATGACACGGTGTTCCCTTCGACGGAGGCGCAATCGATGTCCCGGGGTGGCGACAAAATTGAGTTGGGATTCACAGCGGCCTCATATATGCTGACGACAAATCAGAGGGGGCCACAAGATGTTGTTAGGTTCCCATCCTTTGAAGCCATGCAATGGACGCTCCACCGATGCGGCCTGGGAATGGCTGGATCGAATTTCGAGATCGCGCACCGACCGCAGAGTTGCCATAAAGTTTTGGCATACCGCTTGCGTAAACGTAAAGCGAGCACCTTCGCCCTGCGGGCGGTCGTCGCGGGGCACGGCTGCGAATGAGCTCCGGTACAATCTCACGGGCCCGCCGGGCCGGTGATCACGACGAAAATTTTCGTCGTGCGGGCTCGCTACGAGAATTTTCGTCGTGCGGGCTCGTTATATGTAGGCTCGTCAACCGAGCGAAGGTTGAAACTGTTACGGTCGACAATGCTGTCGATTGAGGTGAGCAAATGCGATTTGACGATGGCATCTTCGGAATTTACTCGCGTCTGTACGAGAATCGGCGCGAGGTGGAATACTCGCTGGAGGACTACCTGCGCGCCTGTTCGGATGACCCGACCTTCTATGCGGGTGCCGCCGAGCGGCTGCTCAAGGCCATCGGCGAGCCGATCATGGTCGACACCAGCCAGGATCCGCGTCTTGGCCGGATCTTCATGAATCGGACCATCAAGGTCTACCCTGCCTTCGAGGATTTCTACGGTATGGAAGAGACGATCGAGCGGATCGTCGGCTTCTTCCGTTACGCCGCGCAAGGCCTCGAAGAGCGCAAGCAGGTGCTCTACCTGCTTGGTCCGGTGGGCGGCGGCAAGTCATCCCTGGCCGAGCGGCTCAAGATGCTGATGGAAAAGGAGCCGATCTACGTGCTCAAGGCCGGGGAGGAGATCAGCCCGGTGTTCGAGAGCCCGCTCGGCTTGTTCGATCCGGCGACCCTGGGCCCCGAGCTCGAGCAGCGGTACGGCATCCCGCTGCGGCGGCTTACCGGCACGATCTCGCCCTGGGCGGTCAAGCGGCTCGAGGAATTTGGCGGGGATATCACCAAGTTCTCGGTGATCCGGCTGCTGCCCTCGCGCCTGAAGCAGATCTGCGTCACCAAGACCGAGCCCGGCGACGAGAACAACCAGGACGTCTCCAGCCTCGTCGGCAAGGTCGACATCCGCAAGCTCGAGAATTTCAGCCAGAACGATCCCGACGCCTATTCGTTCTCCGGCGGGCTCAACCGGACGACCCAGGGCCTGATGGAATTTGTCGAGATGTTCAAGGCGCCGATCAAGATGCTGCACCCGCTCTTGACCGCGACGCAGGACGGCAACTATGCGGGGACCGAGAATATCGGCGGCATTCCCTATCAGGGCATCATCCTGGCGCATTCCAACGAGTTCGAATGGCAGGCCTTCAAGAACAACAAGAACAACGAAGCGTTCATCGACCGTATTTCCGTGATCAAGGTGCCGTATTGCGTGCGCGCGATCGAGGAACGTAAAATCTACGAAAAGCTGCTGCAAAACAGCGAACTGGCCAATTCGCCCTGCGCCCCATCGACGCTGGACCTCCTGGCGCGCTTCTGCGTCTTGTCGCGGCTGAAGCCGCATGAGAATTCAAATCTGTACTCGAAGATGCGGGTCTACGACGGCGAAAGCCTCAAGGACACCGATCCGCGCGCCAAGTCGGCGCAGGAGTACCGCGACTCCGCCGGGGTCGACGAAGGAATGGAGGGGATCTCGACCCGCTTTGCCTTCAAGGTCTTGTCCGGGACGTTCAACTTCGACACCCAGGAAATCGCCGCCGACCCGGTCCATCTGATGTACGTCCTGGAACAGGCGATCTGGCGCGAGCAGTTCCCGGAGGACACCGAGAAGAAATTCCTCAACTTCATCAAGGCCGAGTTGGCGCCGCGCTATGCCGAGTTCATCGGCCACGAAATCCAGAAGGCCTATCTCGAATCCTATTCGGATTACGGGCAGAACCTGTTCGACCGCTATGTCGCCTATGCCGATGCGTGGATCGAGGACCAGGACTACAAGGACGCCGATACCGGCCAATTGATGAACCGCGAGCTGTTGAACCAGGAGCTGTCGAAGATCGAGAAGCCGGCTGGCATCGCCAATCCCAAGGATTTTAGGAACGAGGTCGTCAAGTTCGCGCTGCGTGCCCGCGCCTCCACCGGACGCAACCCGGCCTGGACCTCGTACGAGAAATTGCGCGAGGTCATCGAGCGGCGGATGTTCACGCAGGTCGAGGATCTGTTGCCGGTGATCAGCTTCGGCAGCAAAAAGGAATCCGAGACCGAAAAGAAGCACGCCGATTTTGTTGAACGGATGGTCGAGCGCGGCTACACAGAGCGGCAGGTGCGCCGGCTGGTCGAGTGGTACATGCGGGTGAACAAGGCCGGCTAGAGTTGTTCTAGCCGGTCGGAGACAGTTCGATGAACATCGTCGATCGCCGGCCCAACCCGAAAGGCAAGAGCCTGAGCAACCGGCAGCGGTTCCTCGCGCGGGCCCGCGTCGAGGTCAAATCGGCGGTCCAGGAGGCGTTGCGCAAGCGCAAGGTCGCCGATGTCGGTCACGGCGAGAAGGTTGCGATCCCGACGCGTGGGATCGCCGAGCCGATCTTTCATCACAACCGCCGCACCGGTAAGACCGAGCACGTCGTCCCCGGCAACAAGGAATATGTTCGCGGCGACGAGATCCCGCGGCCGACCGGCGGCAGCGGGCAAGGCGGCCGGGAGGGCAGTCCGGACGGCGGCGGCGAGGACGCCTTCGAGTTCACGCTGACCAAGGAAGAGTTCCTCGACATGTTCTTCGAGGACCTCGAACTCCCCGACCTCGTCAAAAAGAGCCTCAAGGACACGACCGCCTTCGATCTCCAGCGCGCCGGCTATACGGTCACCGGGAGTCCCTCCAACCTCAGCATCCCGCGGACGATGCGCAACAGCATGGCGCGCCGCATTTCGCTGCGGCGGCCCAAGCTCTCCGAACTCGAAGCCTTGCGCGAGGCGGTCGAGGAGGCGCGGGCGCGGGGTGACGAGGAGGAAGCCGAGCGGCTCGCCCGACGCCTCGAGCATCACGAGCGGCGCAGCAAGATCATCCCCTATATCGACCCGATCGATGTCCGCTATCGGCGCTTCGACCGCGTGCCGCGGCCCAACACCGAGGCGGTGATGTTCTGCTTGATGGACGTATCGGGATCGATGACCGAAGCGATGAAGGATCTCGCCAAGCGGTTCTTCATGCTGCTGCACATTTTTCTGGTCAGGCGCTACCGCCACGTCGACGTGGTGTTCATCCGCCACACCAGCACGGCCGAGGAGGTCGACGAGGAAACCTTCTTTTACAGCCGCGAAACCGGCGGCACCGTGGTGTCGACCGCGCTCGAGAAGATGCTGGAAATCGCGCGTGCGCGCTATCCGACCGACCGCTGGAACATCTACGGGGCGCAGGCCTCCGATGGCGACAACTACGGTGCCGACAGCAGCCGTTGCGTCACGCTGCTCGGGGGCGAAGTCCTGCCGCTCTGTCAGTATTTCGCCTATGTCGAGGTCGGCGACGGCATGGGCAGCAGCCTGACCGGGCTGTCGCGCGACAGCGATCTGTGGCGGGCCTATGGCGAAGTGGCGCCGGCACACCCGCATTTCGCGATGCGGCGGGTTGGCGATCCGGCGCAGATTTTCTCGGTGTTCCACGAATTGTTTGCAAAAGGGGGCGTCCGTGCTTAACAGGCGTATGGACGTTGCACAGCTTAGGGCGGACATGCCGCTGTTCACCGGTCCCAATTGGGATTACGCGTCGTTGCGCCGAACCTATGACGCGATCGAGCAGATCGCGTTCGAGGAACTCGGGCTCGACATCTACCCGGTGCAGATCGAGGTCATTACCTCCGAGCAGATGCTCGATTCCTACGCCGCGGTCGGCTTGCCGCTGATGTACCGCCACTGGAGCTTCGGCAAGCGCTTTGCCTATCACGAGACGCTCTACCGCAAGGGCTTGCAGGGTCTCGCCTACGAGATCGTGATCAACTCCAACCCGGTCATCTGCTACATCATGGAAGAGAATTCCATGACGATGCAGACCCTCGTCATGGCGCATGCCGCGATCGGCCACAACCATTTCTTCAAAAACAACTATCTGTTCCGGCAGTGGACCGATGCCGGCGGGATCCTCGATTACCTCAGCTTTGCCCGCGACTATGTGGCGAAATGCGAAGAGAAGTACGGGCTGGACGCGGTCGAACGGGTGCTTGACGCCGCGCATGCCCTTAAGGAGCACGGCGTCAACCGCTACGCCCATCGCTCAAAGCCCAATCTCGCCGAAGAGCGCCAGCGGATCGAAGACCGCCGCGCCCATGAGGAGGCGACCTACAACGATTTGTGGCGCACGGTCCCGACCCTCGAAAAGGACGAGGACGATGCGAACGAGACAGAAGAGCCGCAGGAAGAGGTCCGCGGCAAGCTCGGTCTGCCTGAGGAGAACCTGCTCTATTTCATCGAAAAACGTGCCCCGCGGCTGAAGGAATGGCAGCGCGAGCTGATCCGCATCGTGCGCAACGTCGCCCAGTACTTCTATCCGCAAAAGCAGCTGATGATGATGAACGAAGGCTGCGCCACCTTCGTCCACTACGAGATCATGAACCGGCTGCACGACAAGGGCCTCATTACCGAGGGCTCGATGCTCGAATTCCTCCACTCGCATTCGAGCGTCGTGTTTCAGCCGGGCTTCGACGATCCGCGCTTCAGCGGCCTCAACCCCTACGCCCTCGGCTTTGCGATGATGAGCGATATCAAGCGCATCTGCCAGGACCCGAAGGAGGAGGATCGCGAGTTCTTCCCCGAAATCGCCGGCTGCGGCGATCCCTACGGCGTGCTTCGCCACGCCTGGGCCAATTACCGCGACGAGAGCTTCATCCTGCAATATCTGAGCCCGGCGGTGATCCGCCAATTCCGCCTGTTCCAGATCGCCGACGACAGCAGCAAACCCTCGCTCCGGGTCGATGCGATCCATGACGAGCTCGGCTATCGCCGCATCCGCAGCGCCTTGTCCCAGCAATACGATCTGTCGCGGCGCGAGCCGGATATCCAGGTGGTCGATGTCGATCTGACCGGCGACCGTTGCCTCGTCCTCGCCCATTACGTCCATGACGGCGTCTTGCTCGAGGAAAAGACCTGCCGCTCGGTGCTGCGCTATGCCGCCCAGCTCTGGGGCTATGCGGTCAAGCTCCTCGAAATCGAGGCCGCCACCGACAAGACCCTGAAGACCTACGAAACCGGGCCCGAGGGGAAGTAGGCCTCTTCCTTTCGTTGTCATCCCGGCGTTCGCCGGGATGACAACGACACGGGAGCCGCTGAACGGCGCTTGCAGGCATCGCTCGCCACGGCCATTTCTCTTTTATGACTAAGGGCCTGACCGTTCTCGGGATCGAGACGAGCTGCGACGAGACCGCGGTCGCGGTGGTCGGCGACCACCCCGGCCCGCTGATCCGGGCCAATCTGATCCATTCCCAATTGGCGGAGCACCGGCCCTATGGCGGGGTCGTGCCGGAGATTGCCGCGCGGGCGCATTTGGACCATATCGCCGGGCTCGTCAAGCGGGCGCTCGCTGAAGCCGAACTCCGCATCGATCAGCTCGATGGCGTGGCGGCGGCGGCCGGGCCCGGCCTTATCGGCGGGCTGATCGTCGGCTCGATGGCGGCAAAGGGCATCGCCTGGGCGGCCACGAAGCCGTTTATCGCGGTCAATCATCTGGAAGCCCATGCGCTCGCCGCCCGGCTGTCGCAGGATGTAGCGTTTCCCTATCTCTTGCTGCTCGTCTCCGGCGGCCACACCGAGCTCTTGGTGTGCGCCGGGGTCGGCCGCTACCGCCAGCTCGGCGCCAGCCGCGACGATGCCGCCGGCGAGGCCTTCGACAAAAGTGCCAAACTGTTAGGGCTCGGCTATCCCGGCGGACCGGCGATCGAGCGTGCGGCGCGCGAGGGGAATCCCGGCCGGTTCGCGTTGCCCCGGCCGCTCAAGGGTCGGGAGGGGTACGATTTCTCGTTCTCCGGGCTGAAGACCGCGGTGCGCCATATCGTCGGCGATATGGATGCGCGGGCCGGGCCGCTCGGCCCGCAGGATGTCGCCGACCTTGCCATGGCAATCGAGCTGGCGATCTGCGATTCGCTGGTCGATCGCACGGCAAACGCGGTTCACTGGTTTCGCCGCCACCACCCCTCAGGCACCACCCTCGTCGCCGCCGGCGGGGTTGCCGCCAATCTGCGGCTTCGGGAGCGCTTGGAGGCGCTGGCGGCGTCGGCGAGCCTCAACTTTGTTGCACCGTCTGTCGAGCTATGCACCGACAACGGCGCGATGATCGCGTGGGCCGGGCTGGAACGACTCCGCCTCGGTCTGGTCGACGGGCTCGACGCCCCGGTACGCCCGCGCTGGCCGCTCGACGACACCGCGCGCCCGACAATGCGGTGAAGCGGCTGGCGGTCATCGGCGGCGGGGCCTGGGGGAGCGCGCTGGCGTCGGCCGCCGCGCGCGCCGGCGCCGGGGTCGTCTTGTGGGCGCGCGACCCCAATGTCGTCGCCGCGATCAACCAGCGGCATGAAAACCCGCTCTTCCTGCCGGGGATCGCGCTCGACCGGGCGATCATTGCCACCACCGACGCCGCAGCCGCGATTGCCGGCGCCGACGCGGCGCTGATCGTCGTCCCGGCACAATTCCTGCGTGGCGCCCTGGTGATGCTGGCACCGCTGATGCCGTCGGGCCTGCCGGTCCTGCTCTGCGCCAAGGGGATCGAGACCGGATCGTTACAAACAATGTCGGGAATCGCCGGCGAGATTGTCCCGGAGGCTCCCGTTGCGGTCCTTTCAGGCCCGAGCTTCGCAGCCGAGGTGGCGAAGGGCCTCCCGACTGCCGTGACCATCGCCAGCCGCGACCCCGCCCTCGCGCGCGCCTTTGTGACAGCCCTCGGCAGCGCGCGGTTCCGGCCCTATCTGTCGACGGACCCGATCGGCGCGGAGATCGGCGGTGCGGTGAAGAACGTGCTGGCGATCGCCTGCGGGATCATCGAGGGGCGCGGTCTGGGCGACAACGCGCGCGCCGCCCTCATCACCCGCGGCCTTGCCGAGATGGTTCGTCTGGGGCTCGCCAAGGGGGCCGATGCGGAAACCTTTCGCGGTCTCTCGGGCCTGGGCGATCTGGTGCTGACCTGCACCGCCGGGCAGTCGCGCAATTACGCGCTCGGGCTGGCGCTGGGTCGCGGCGCCACTCTCGCTCGCGCGCTCGCCGGACAGCGCTCCGTCGTCGAAGGCATCGCGACGGCCGCGGCGGTGGCGCGCTTGGCGGCGCGGCTCGGAATCGAGCTGCCGATCAGCGCGGCGGTCGATGGCGTGCTGCATCGCGCGATGGCAATTGATATAATGATCGAGGCGCTCCTCGCCCGGCCCTACCGCAGCGAATGAGCGCATGCGGCCGTTCTCATGCAAGGGGGACATGCCGGGCAACAGCGCGCAGCGCCAGGAAGAGGCTTTCCCATCGGGGGACAAAGCCAATATCATGCGAAAGCTTTACCGCCATCGGCTCGGTTCGACATGAGCGACAACGGAAAACGCGGCGAGGAAGGACCCGGCACCGGCGTTATCGTCAAGGCCAAGCCGAAGACGAAAAAGCCGTCGATGTACAAGGTCTTGATGCTGAACGACGACTACACGCCGATGGAGTTCGTCGTGCACATCCTCGAGCGGTTTTTTGCCAAGAGCCGCCAGGAAGCGACCCGCATCATGCTGCACGTGCATCGCCGCGGCGTCGGCATCTGCGGCGTCTTTACCTACGAGGTCGCCGAGACCAAAGTGACGCAGGTGATGGATTTTGCCCGGCAGCACCAACATCCGCTGCAATGCACCTTGGAAAAGGACTAGGCTCGCATCGCCAGAAAGGGAGCGGCCGTGCTGTCACGCAATCTCGAGAAATCTCTACACCGGGCGCTCGCCCAAGCGAATGAGCGGCGGCACGAATATGCCACGCTCGAACACCTGCTCTTGGCCCTGACCGAGGATCAGGATGCGATCGCCGTGCTGCGCGCGTGCAGCGTCGATCTCGATCGCTTGCGCCGCGAGGTCCTGACTTACGTTGATAACGAGTTGACCAACCTCGTCTCGAACCACAGCGACGACGCCAAGCCGACCGCGAGCTTCCAGCGCGTGCTGCAGCGCGCCGCGATCCACGTCCAATCCTCGGGACGCGAGGAGGTGACCGGCGCTAATGTGCTCGTTGCGATGTTCGCCGAGCGCGAGAGCCATGCGGTCTACTTCCTGCAGGAGCAGGACATGACCCGCTTCGATGCGGTCAACTACATCTCGCACGGCATCGCCAAGGCGCCTGGCCGCTCGGAAACGCGCCGCGTCCAGGGCGCCGAAGAGGAGGAGCGCGGGGAGAAGGGGCAAAAGCGCAGCCACGATGCGCTCGACGCCTATTGCGTCAATCTCAACAAGAAGGCGAAGGGCGGCAAGATCGATCCCTTGATCGGACGCGAGGCCGAAGTTGACCGGACGATCCAGATCCTATGCCGACGGGCCAAGAACAACCCGCTTTATGTCGGCGACCCGGGGGTCGGCAAGACCGCGATCGCCGAGGGGCTCGCCCGCCGCATCGTCCAGCGCGAAGTCCCCGAGGTGCTCGTCAACGCGACGATCTACGCGCTCGACATGGGAGCCTTGTTGGCCGGCACGCGCTACCGCGGCGATTTCGAGGAGCGGTTGAAGGCCGTCTTGGCCGAGCTCGAAGCCCAGCCCGGCACGATCCTCTTTATCGACGAGATCCACACCGTGATCGGCGCCGGCGCAACCTCGGGCGGAGCGATGGACGCCTCCAACCTCCTAAAGCCGGCGCTGGCCGGCGGCGTCATCCGCTGCATCGGCTCGACGACCTACAAGGAATACCGCAATTATTTCGAGAAGGACCGGGCCCTTGTCCGTCGCTTCCAGAAGATCGACGTCAACGAGCCGTCGATCGCGGATTCGATCAAGATCCTGCGCGGCCTCAAGCCCTATTACGAGCGCCACCACAAGGTCCGCTACACTGCCGATGCGATCAAGGCCGCGGTCGAGCTGTCGCATCGTTACATCGGCGACCGGAAGCTGCCGGACAAGGCAATCGACGTCATCGACGAAACCGGTGCGGCGCAGATGCTTCTGCCGGAAAACCGTCGCCGCAAGACGATCACCGCGAAGGAGGTCGAGGCCTGCATCGCGACGATGGCGCGGATCCCGCCAAAGAGCGTCTCGCGCGACGACCGCGAAGTGCTGAAAAACCTCGATCGCGACTTGAAGACTATGGTGTTCGGCCAAAACCCCGCGATCGAGGCGCTGGTCTCGGCGATCAAGCTTTCCCGCGCCGGGCTGCGCGACCAGGAAAAGCCGATCGGCTCCTATCTGTTCTCGGGCCCGACCGGGGTCGGCAAGACCGAGGTCGCCCGCCAGCTCGCGCGTACGATGGGGATCGAGATCACCCGCTTCGACATGTCGGAATACATGGAGCGGCACACCGTCTCGCGTCTCATCGGCGCCCCGCCGGGCTATGTCGGCTTCGACCAGGGCGGCCTCCTAACCGATGCGATCGACCAGCACCCGCACAGCGTCCTCTTGCTCGACGAGATCGAAAAGGCCCATCCCGACCTGTTCAACATCCTCCTCCAGATCATGGATTACGGGAAGCTGACCGACCATAACGGGAAGTCCGTCGATTTCCGCAACGTCATCCTGATCATGACGACGAACGCCGGCGCCGCCGAATTAGCGAAGCAGGCGATCGGGTTCGGCAGCGGCATTCGCACCGGGCACGACGAGGAAGCGATCACCCGGATGTTCACGCCGGAATTCCGCAACCGGCTCGACGCCATCATCTCGTTCGCCGCGCTGGCGCCGGAGACGATCGGCCGGGTCGTCGGCAAGTTCGTGCTGCAGCTCGAGGAGCAGCTCGCCGACCGCAACGTCACAATCGAATTGGACGCGAGCGCCCGCGACTGGCTGGCGATGAAGGGCTACGACCCGCTGTTCGGCGCCCGCCCGCTCGCCCGCATCATCCAGGAGCACATCAAGAAGCCGCTCGCCGAAGAACTGCTGTTCGGCAGCCTGGCAAAGGGCGGAGTGGTTCGGGTGTCGGTCGACAAGGAGGCCGACAAGCTCGCCTTCACTTACATCGAACGGCCACCACCGACACCACCGGTAACGCCGCTCGACCCGAAAGAGGCCGAGCTGGTCGAATAAGCCCACCCGCCTGCGCCGTTATTGCGAGGGCGATGCGGTGCGCCGCAAGGTAAGTGCGCTCTACGTCGGCCTGTTTGCCGCCAATCTGCTCGCCTGGGCCTGGGCCCTCGCGGCGTTTCGCGACCATCCGGCGCTGATCGGGACGGCGCTCCTCGCCTACGGCTTCGGTCTGCGCCATGCCGTCGATGCCGACCACATCGCGGCGATCGACAACGTCACGCGCAAGCTGATGCAGCAGGGCAAACGCCCCGTCGCGGTCGGCTTTTTCTTTGCCCTGGGGCATTCCTCGATCGTGCTCGTCGCCGCGACCGCGATTGCTGCGACTGCGACGACGCTGCAGCACCGCTACCCCGCCCTCGTCGATGCCGGCGGCGCCATCGGCACGGCGGTTTCGGCGGCGTTTCTGCTGGCAATCGCGGCGGTCAACGCCGTCTTGCTGGTCGGGATCTACCGCCTGTTCGCGACGGTGCGGCGCGGCGGCTCCTATCGCGCTGATGCAGTAGAAGGCCTCCTCGCGCGCCGCGGCCTGCTCGCGCGGGTGCTGCGCCGGCTGTTCGGATTGATCTCGCAAAGCTGGCACATGTACCCGCTTGGCTTATTGTTTGGGCTCGGCTTCGATACGGCGAGCGAGGTCGGCCTCCTCGGCATCGCCGCCGCCGAGGCCGTGAAGGGCTTGCCGATCTGGTCGATCATGGTGTTCCCGGCCTTGTTCGCCGCGGGCATGTCGCTGGTCGACACCACCGACGGGGTGGTGATGGTGGGCGCCTATGGCTGGGCCTTCGTCAACCCGATCCGCAAGCTCTATTACAATCTGACGATCACCGGCATGTCGGTGATCGTTGCCGCGCTGGTCGGCGGGGTCGAAGCGCTCGGCCTCATCGCCGGCAAAATCGGTCTATCCGGCGGGCCGTGGAACATGGTTAACGCCGCGAGCAACAATCTCGGCATGTTCGGCTATGTCATCATTGCCCTCTTTGTCGCAAGCTGGGCCGTCTCGATCCTGGTTTATCGGTTGATGGGATTCGATAAGATCGATTCCGCCTGAATTGAATGATCCTGCGCCCGCTGCAGCGCCAGCTCGGCACCACCCTCTGCGCCCTCGCCGCCGCGGCCGGCCTGACCGCGATCCTCGGCGCCGCAACGCCGATCCCGCGTGACGACCGCGCCCTTTATACGCCGGACGAACTGGCGAGGATCTACCGCCGCTCGCCCTTGGGCGAGCCGCCGCCGGCGCCGACCAACGCTGTTGCCAACAGCGCCCGCGCCGCCTCCCTCGGCCAGTTTCTGTTCTTCGACGCGAGGCTCTCCGCGAACGGCGAAATCGCCTGCGCCACCTGCCACCAGCCGACGCACGGCTTCACTGACGGGCAGACGGTGGCAAAGGGGCTCGCCCCCGGCAGGCGACATACGCCGAGCCTCCTCAACGCGGCGTTCAATCGCTGGTTTTTCTGGGACGGCCGGGCCAATTCGCTGTGGTCGCAGGCCTTGCAGCCGCTGGAAGGGCCGCGCGAACTCGGCGGTGACCGACTGCACCTCGCCCATCTGATCGCCGCTGACCCGGCGCTCGCCGTCGCCTATCGACAGGTCTTCGGCCAGCTGCCGCCGCTCGCCGACGAGGCGCGCTTCCCGCCGCATGCGCGCCCAGATCCCGACCCGCAGTCCCCACTCGCCCGGAGCTGGGAGGCGATGACACCGGCCGACCGCGCCGCGATCGACCGCGTGTTCAGCAATCTGGGCAAGGCGATCGAAGCCTATGTCCGCCGGCTCATCAGCGGCCCCTCGCCGTTCGACACCTATGTCGAAGGGCTGCGCACCGGAGATCCGGGGAAACAGGCGGTGCTTTCGCCCGCGGCCAGGCGCGGGCTGAAGCTGTTCGTCGGCGCCGCCCACTGCGCTGCCTGCCATACCGGCCCGGCCTTCAGTGACGGAGAGTTCCACAATCTCGGCCTGCCGCTCCTACCGGGAGAGGTTCCCGATCTCGGCCGCGCGGCCGGGATCGCGCTGGTGCGCGCCGACATCTTCAACAAGGCGGGTCCCTTTAGCGACGAACCGAGCGAAACTATCAAGCGCCGGCTCCAATTTCTGCCGTCGCCGCGATCGCAGCTCGGCGCGTTCAAAACGCCGAGCTTGCGCAACGTCGCAACGACAGCGCCCTACATGCATGACGGGCGGTTCGCCACCCTGCCGCAAGTCTTGGAGTTTTATGCGCAAGGTCCAGCGGCGAGCCGCGGCCGCCTCGTCGGCGCGCGCGACGTCACCCTCAACCTCGTCCCGCGATTGGGCCCGGCAGAAAGGGCCGACCTCGTCGCCTTCCTCCGGGCGCTGACCGGCGCCCCGCTTCCGCCTTCGCTGACCGAGCCGCCGCCCGGACCCTGAGCTATCCCCGCGCCTGCGCTGCGAGCGCCGCCGTCACCGCCAGCGCGTCGCGCAAGGCGCCGGGGTCGTGGGTGCGGATATAATCGGCGCCATGCGCGGCGGCATAGAGTTCCGCCGCCAGCGTCGCGGGGCCGCGTTCGCCGGGGACGGCGCGGCCGGTGATCGCGCCGAGAAAGGATTTGCGCGAGACCGAAACCATGACCGGCAGTCCGAACGCCCGCTTCAGCCGGTCGAGGCTGGCCAGCACGCGCAACGACGCATCCGCCCGGCTGCTGAGGAAGAACCCCATCCCGGGATCGAGGATCAGCCGTTCGCGGGCAACGCCGGCGCCTTCGAGGCGCGCCACCCGATCGCTGAAGAAGCCCACGATCCGCCGCCACACCTCGCTCGGTCCCAGATCGACGCGCCGGGCACGGCCCCCGCTCTCGACGGCGTGCATCACCACCAGCCGGCAGCGTGCGGCGGCCAGCGCGGGGTAGACGCCAGGTTCGGGGAAGCCCCGTATGTCGTTCAGATAAGCGACACCGCGGTCGAGCGCAAAGCGCTGCGTCTCGGGCTGTGAGGTGTCGATCGCGAGCGGCGTGCCGGTGCCCGCGAGTGCGGCGATCACCGGGTCGAGCCGGCGGATCTCCTCGGACGGGGGGACCGTGCCGGCCGCGACGTTGCTGGCGGCGGCCCCCAGTTCGACGATGTCGGCGCCGCTCGCCGCCAGGAGGCGAGCCTGCGCGATCGCCGCCGCGGGGTCGAGAAAACGCCCGCCGTCGGAAAACGAATCGGCGGTGATGTTGACGATGCCGACGAGCAGCGGGCCGGCCATGGCCTCAACCGGGGCGCGCGCGTTCGAGAATTGCGCCAACTGCCTCGGCATCGCCAAAGATGTCGAGCTTCTCGACTTCGACCCGGATATGCCCGACCCGGGGATCGGCAAAACACGATTCGCAAATCCGCGCCGCCAGGCCCTCGCACAAATCGATATGCCCGGATTGGGCGATCTGGCGGATCGCCGCCACGACCTTCTCGTAGTTGATGACGCGCCGGCGGTCTTCGCCAGGAAAACTCGCCTCCGCCGTCGCCGTCAGCTCGACCGAGACGCGCACGCGCTGCGGCCGCTCGCGTTCGGCGCGGCGAATACCGATGCTGCAGATCAAGACGAGGCCGCGGACGATAACGGTGTAGCGATCCGGCGCGGGGAGCGAAGGCTCGGACATGGCGATCTCAGCGCCGCGCGGCGATCGTGGCGCCCGGAGTGCGGCATCGTGCAACTGCAGGTCTCATGCTAGTCTCGAACAGCACCGGCGGGAGGCAGGCATGTGGCGCGAATTCCGTGAATTTGCAATGCGGGGCAACGTAATTGACCTCGCCGTCGGGATCATCCTCGGGGTGGCGTTCACGGCGATCGTGAACTCGCTGGTCAACGACCTCCTTATGCCGCCTCTCGGTTTATTGATCGGCGGCATCGATTTCTCCAGTTTCTTTGTGACCCTCAAGGGCGGCTCCTACCCGACGCTCGAGGCCGCCAAGGCGGCCGGCGCGGTGACGATCAACTATGGGCTGTTCATCAATGCCGTGATCCGGTTCGTCATCGTCGCGTTCGCGATCTTCATCCTGGTCAAACAGATCAATCGCCTCAAACACGAAGAGCCCGCCACCCCGGCCCCGCCCCCCGAGCCGCCGCGGCAGGAGGTGCTCTTGGCCGAAATCCGCGATCTCCTCAAAGCGCGGCCCTAGCGCTTGTGCGGTACCGCTTCGTGTAGCGTGGTGTCCTGGCCGCGCACCGGATCGGCGATCGCAGCTTCAAGGCCCCGTACCCCGTTCCATTCCTCCTTCGCCCGCGCCCGGCCGTCACTGCCGATCTGGTCGATGCCCCAATAGATTTCGAGGCGGTGGTTATCGGGATCACGGAATTCGACCGCCAGCTGGCACCCGGCGCGCCGGCGCCCCTCGAAATCAATCTCGACCCCGTGCTGGCGCAGGTGATCGCGGGCGCGCATCACCTCCTCCAGTGTCGCCACCTCGAAGGCAATATGGTTGAGTTCGACATTGTCCGCCGCCGCCGACATCGAGCCTACGAGGGCAATGCCGTGGTGGTCGGGGTTGCAGCGCAGAAACGCCATGCCGCCCGGCACCATCTCGTCGGGGTAGACGTCGGAGACCAGTCGCCGCGGGACTGCGCCCTGGCGGCCCGCCCCGACGTTGTCGCTGAAGGCACGTAAACTCCCGTAAGGAGTGGTGCGAGCGCGCTCATACAGTGCCCCGGACCACCACTGCTAGGGTCGTGGTTTCACGCTCGCAGTAAAAACTCCTGAAACGGCCGATCTTACGGCGCCCGGTGCGACCGCAGGGGTTTGCCGCCCCGTTCCTAAAGCATCGCCATGGCGCTTTTGCTGGGCCGCGAGGCCCGGATGTGATATCAAGCCGCTTGGCTCGCAAAGAGCAAGCGGCTTTTGTTTTTGGTTTCTCGATCGAATGAGAGGTGTAGATTCCATGACGCAAGCCATCGAGCCAACGGAGATCTCGCTCGACGCCTACACGCTGTGCAGCTTCCTGCCTAAAATCGACTCGGCGCGTGCGCTGCCGCTCGTGATGATCGGTTATCGCCAAAGCGAGGATCCGTGGTTCGTATGGCTCGTCCCGAAGGAGGGTGTGGATCCGGTCGGGCTCACCGACGATCCCTATTACGCAAAAGTTCTCAACGATCCGCGCGCTTACTTCAAGAAGAAGCTGGCCAAATACATCGAGGAAACCGGCTCCGTGAGGCGCGGGATAGAAATGCTGATCGATTGTCATCAGAATCATCTGGCGTTTACGCCGCTCACCGAGTTGCGGGAGCAACCCTTCCGCCACCCGCTCCAAGTCGAGCTCGTCGGGGCCTTTTAGACTTTCAGGGGTTCCCTAGAGCCCGAATGCGGCGACGATAAACGATCCGCACCGGGACCGATTGCGCGGCGCTCCGTTCGCGCAGCTGCGCTTCGATCGTCAAGGTAACGTCGAGCGCGAGCAGCAAGCCGTCGTCGTCCAGCGCATAGTAGGCGGTGCCGTCCATCCGCATATGGCCGGTGACGCCGGCGTCCGCGCGGCCGGGCAGCGTACCGTCCATCGGCCCGTCGGCTTCGAACCGTACCGCTGCCGTCGGGCGTCCTTCGACCGGTCCGTTGGCGGCCGGCCGCAGAAAGCCGTGCAGCAACGTGTGCCCATCGAGCGGCGAGCTTGCGGCAAATGGAACCCGGCCGTGGAGTTCGCGTACGTCCGCAAGCGTCACGCGGTCCAACCGTACGGCGAACGGTTGGTTGAGGATCGTTAGGAAGTCGGGATCATCATCGATGGCGTCTTCGAACGAGCCGTCGGGGCGGAGGATCTGGACGAACCGGGCCTGTCCGCTGTTTTTTCCGTCCGGCCCCATTTGCGCATACCGGGCTCGCGCATCGAAGCGGAACGAGCCGTCTTCGCGCCGGATCGAGAGCAGTTCCGTCCCGTTGTAAGCGACGCGGGATATGGTGGCCGTCGACTCACCCCGATAGAGGTCCTCGCCGAAGGTCTGGTACCGGAGGTCGGCATGCGCCGGCAACGCCGGCGACAACAGCGCGGCAAGCAGGGCGATGCCAAGTTTTATTGGGGAGCTCCGTTTCTTCCGAGTAGTTTCTTCCTCTTAACAGTATCACCCGATGCAAGAGGAAGCGGCTCTCTACGTTCGGTGGAGTGCGGTCCTGCGCCGCTGAGTCAGGAAGAAGCGGACGTCTGCGGTGTGCTCGCACACGACGATGGTATCTGCGTCGCTGAAGCTGCGGCCGTTGACGCTGATTGTAAAATCGCCGGCCGCGAGTCCGGCCAGCGTCCGATGGAGGCTGCGCGAGAGTTTATCGGCCGGCGCACGCGTGCCGATCGCCTCGCGAACGGCGAAGCGCAGGACGTCGCGAACGCGCAGCGGCGTGGCAAGCGCGAAGGCGCCCGAGCCGCCGATGGCGACGGCATGGAGATCAAGCGGAACCTTCACGCGGATCATCAGCCGACATTTTCTGCCGCATCGAGGAGCTGCCTGCTGCCGGGGATAAATGATTCGGCCAATGTCGTTCGGGAACGTGCCGGCGGACGCGCTGGCCGGCGCGCTCGAAAAGCTTCTCGCGGAGATGGACGAGACGGACCTCGCCATCATGTACGAGCGTGAGCTTGCCGCGATGCCGTCGGACGCGTTTCACGCATTTGTCGAGGCAGTGTTTGCCACGTTTCGCGAGCGCGGCGAATCCTCCGAAGATGCGGCCGAGGGTGCGGGCGCGACGCTCGAAAACATTGCGCGCCGCGAGCAGGGCGCTGCTGAGGCGCTGATCGCCTACGCGCGTGCGAACCCGGAGCTGCTCAAGGAGTCGACCGCGCTGTTCGTGCAGCGTCGTCCGGACTTTGTGGCAGTCTTGCCGGCCGCGCTGCGCGACGCGCTCGCCGATTCCCTCAGGACAAACTCCGCCGGAGTATGAGAGAGCGCCCGCGCCGACGCCGGCTAGACGACGAACCGAGCGGAGGATTACCGCTTTTCCCGCTCATCTTGGTGGTAGTGTTGGCGGGACTGTTGCTCGGCGGTGTCCTCGCGCACTTTTTCGGCGGTTCGGGTGGCAGTGCGGCGCCGCCGAAGAGCGTTGCGGTCGCGCCGGTACCCTCGGTGACGCCGTTGCCGTCGCCTCCGCCCCCGTCGCCTCCGCCCCCGTCCCCGCGCGCGACGCGCGCGGCGCTGCACAGCCCGATGCCCGCACCGTCGCTCACGCCAACCCCCGGTCCGTCGCCGAAGGCGTCATCCTCGCCCAAGCCAGTGTCGACATCCAAACGCCTCGCGCTCGTGACGCCCAGCCCAACGGCGCCGCCGCGTCCCGCGGCGACTGAGAAACCCGCCGCGAGCGGGAAACCGGCGGCCACGGAGAACCCGCCGGCGACTCCGAAAGCGCCCGCGCCGGCGGCCAAACCGCCCGCGCCGACGCCGAAAGCGCCGGCGGCGATGCTGGCGGCGGCCGGCGACGATCGGGCCGGCATCCGTCGTACGCTCGTACCTGCAGGCATTGAGCCGCGGCGACCGGCCCGGTGCGGCGGCATACCTCGCGCACGGCACCCCCAGCGAGTCGTTCATGAGCTCCCGGCTCGCACATCCAATCCATTCGCTCGGCGAACGTCGGCGCGGGTGCGTACAAGGTGACGGCCGACATCGAAACGTCCAGCGGCGAATACTACGTCACGTTTACTTTGGAGCCGGGTCCGGCCGGCTTACAGATCACGGATCACTACGCGATCAAGACACAGTAGCGATCGCTAACGCCGCCCTACATCTCCGCGCCTAGACCCGTGTTGGCGCGTACCTGCAACTGGTCGAACATCTGCTCGGACTCGCGGTCACGCCACAACAGCGCGCCCAAGATCGCACCGACGAAGCCGACCGGAATCGAAACGATCCCCGGATTATCGAGCGGAAAGCTCGCGCGGGCTCCCATGAACACCGGGCTCGCCGCGATCAGCGCCAAGGATGCACCGAGGCCCGAGAGCATGCCGACCATCGCGCCCGACCGCGAGAAGCGCCGCCAGGACAGCGCCAGCAGTATGACCGGAACGTTCGCGCTGGCGGCGACCGCGAACGCGAGGCCAACGAGAAACGCGACGTTGAATCCGCGCAGGGCTATCGACAGCACGATCGCGAGGACGCCCACGCCGAATGCCGCGATGCGCGCGACGAAGAGATGTTCGCTCTCGTCGCCTCGTCCGTTTCTCACGAGGCTGAACCAGATATCGTGGGCGAAGGCCGACGACGCCGTGATCGTGAGACCGGAGACCACCGCAAGGATCGTGGCGAAGGCGACCGCCGCCACGAATGCCGTCAACATCGAGCCCTCGAGTCCCGCGGCGAGCAGCGGTGCCGCGAGGTTGCTGTCGGGAGTCGGCACGATGTAGCCCTGTTTCGTTAGCTGCTCGTTGAGCGGGTTTTGTTCGGTTGGGTGATGCGCGATGTACGCGATCGCCTGACCCGCATACATGCGCTGCCCGATGCGCTCCTTACCGACGATCGTTGCGGCGCCGAGACCCATGAACGACGTCGACAAGTAGAACGCGCCGATGAGTACCATCGCCCATGCTACCGACGTGCGCGCGGCTTGCGCGGACGGCACCGTGAAGAATCGCATCAAAATGTGCGGTAGACCGGCCGTGCCGAGCACGAGCGCGAGGCCGAGGGATACCAGGTTCCAAGCGCCCGGAGCGCCATGGAAGAGCAGCCCGGGCTGTAACAGATTGACGCTGTGTCCCCCGGCGCTCACGTGCGAGGCCGCCGTGAGAAAGTTGCCGACGGAGAAGTGATAGTGCGCCAGCACCAGCAGCGAGAGGCCGAGGGCGGCGGACAGGAGCAGCGCGGCCGTGATGATCTGCACCCACGTCGTCGCCAGCATGCCGCCGAACAAAACGTAGGTGAGCATCAGCACGCCGACGGCGATGATCGCTGCGACGTCGCCGAGTTGCGGCAGTAGGAGCTTGACCAGTGCGCTGACGCCGACCATCTGCGCGATCAGGAAGAACAGGGTGATCGGCAAGCGTCGAGAGCGCCGCCGTCGCGCGAACGCCGCGGCCGCGCAGCCGGAACGAAACGAGGTCGGCGACCGTGTATTTTCCGGTGTTGCGCAGCGGCTCGGCCACGAGGAACAGCACCGCCAGATATGCGACCAGCCATCCGACCGCGTACATGAAACCGTCGAACCCGTAGAACGCGATCAAGCCAGTGATGCCCAAGAAGGACGCGGCCGAGAAGTACTCGCCCGCGATCGCCCAGCCGTTTTGGAGTCCGCCGATGCGCCGGTTCGCGGCGTAGAATCCCCGCCGCGTAGTGCTCTGTCCCGATGCCCAGTACGTTACGATCAGCGTGATGCCGACGAAGATCGCAAACATCACGAGCGTCTGCTGGGTTCTCATCGCTCAGGGACGCGCGTCAAACAGTTCGCGCGTCTCGTGCTTTCGGATAAGAGCCGCCTGGAAATCGAATTTGCGGGCCCGCCGCAAGTAGACGGCGAGCAGGATCCACGCCATCGCGAACTGCGACAGAGCGAAGGCTAGGCGATCGTCAGCGGGCCCCAGACCGGCCGGCTCATGGCCGCCGGCCAGAATCCGACGGCTACCGGCAGCGCGAGATAGTAGGCGATGAAGAAGAACGTCGCCGGCGTAACGAATCGGCGCCGCGCTCGCACGAGCGCGCGAAACTCGGGTTGTTCGGCCAACGCCGCCCAGTTGCTCGTCGGAGATGGATGCATCACTCCTCGTCCGGCCACGCCGCAAGCTCGCCGATTGCGGCGCTCCGCAGCACGCGCAGCCCCAGCATCGCGCACTTCATGCGCGTCGGGCTGATGCCGATTCCCACGTTCTCCAAGACCGCGTCCTTCGAGAGCTTCGCGACATCCGTCAGCTTCATACCCTTGACCATCTCGGTCAGCATCGAGGCCGAGGCCTGGCTGATGCGCAGCCCCTGCCGGAGAACCGCACGTCCTCGACCACGCCGTCATCGAGCTTTCAGTTGCATGCGAATCTGATCGCCGCACAGGGGGTTGAGGTCCTCCGCCTCGACGTCCGAGTGCTCCAAGGTGCCGAAGTTCCGCGGGTTACGATAATGGTCCAGGATGTAGTCGCGGTAGAAGTCGTCCATCGCAGATTCCGAAGACGCGCGCGGCCTTCTCGA
>CAVTGB010000017.1:0-25835 GCA_963734125.1 uncultured Alphaproteobacteria bacterium | reverse complement strand
CTCGGCAAAAGTGCCAGCGTCAGCACCGCCCCGCCCTACCGGCGCAGGCCGGCATGGCGGGGGATGGAGTGGGGTGGATCCCGGCTTACGCCGGGATGACGAGTCGGCGGCGACGCCGCCGGCTCGTCAGTTCGACAGCCGGTAGAACTTGGCGGCGTTCTCGCAGGTGATCTTGTGGATCTGGTCGGCTGAGAGGCCGGCGAACTGCTCGTCGATGTATTTCGTCGATTCCGGCCAGATGCCGTCGGTATGCGGGTAGTCCGAGCCCCACATGATGGTCTCGACGCCGATGTCGTCAACGAGCTTCGCCCCGATCGGATCGAACTGGAAGGTCGCCCGGCACTGGCGGCGCCAGTATTCGGAGGGCTTCAGCTTCATCAGGTCACGGAAGCGGTCCTCGAACTCGAAATCCATGCGGTGCAGCGCATAGGGGATCCAGCCCACGCCGGATTCGCCAAAGCCGATGCGCAGGTGCGGGTGACGCTCGAAGACGCCGGCGCCCATCATCCCGGCCATGATGTGGACGAGGCCCATCTGGAAGGCGGAGACGCCGGTGAACATCGCGGCGCGCCGCACCTGCCCGGTCAATTCCCGCGCCCGCGGCGGGGTTGTCGGGAAAGTGTGGAAATGTAAGGGCAGGTCGACGTCCTCGACCGCCTGCCACACCGGCTCCCAATCGGGGTGCCACATCGGCTCCATGTCCCACGAGCACGACAATTCGAGCCCGCGCAGGCCCATCTTGGCGACGCGGTGGATCTCCTTCACCGCCGCGTCGATGTCGCCGTAGGGCAGGCATGCCAGGCCGATCTGGCGGTCCGGATAATGGCTGCAGAATTCCTTCAGCCAGTCATTGTAGATGCGCAGGACCTCGTTGGAGGCTTCCATGTCGTTGAGCTTGGAGGCGGTGCCGAGCACGCCGAAGATGATCTCGGCGTCGACCCCGTCCTCCTCCATGTCCTTCAAGCGCAGATGCGGGTCGCGGCAGCGGAACTTGCCCTTCTTGGCGTCGGAATAGAGGCCGTGCGCGGCCATGATGTCGACCCGCACGTTCTGCCCCGGCACGTGCTTGGCGCCGCCCGGCCCGACCCCGTTAACGAGGCCGAAATTGGCGCCGTTCCTGGCGACCCATTGCGGCCCGTCCGGCCCCTCTTCGACATACGGCATGCGCTCTTTCAATTCGCGCCGGGAGTTCTCGACAAAGAGCTCCGGCGGCATGCAGGGCATGTCGAGATGGCAATCGGCCGAGATGCGCTTGTAATGCATCGTGTATTCCTTCGGGCTAAATGCGCTGGGCGCAGTTTAACGCCGTTGGCAAGGGTTTTGCCAATGCCGGGATTGCAGCCCCGCCCCCGCCGTTACGCGCATGCGCGATTGCCTCGTCTGCCTGCATTGCCTACATTGCAGGCGCTTATATATCGGGAACATCGATGGCAACCCTGACGATCCGCAAAATCGATCCAGAGGTGCAAAAGCGCCTGCGAATACGGGCTGCCGAGCACGGCCGCTCTATGGAAGCCGAACTGCGGCAGATCCTGAAGGATGCGGTCGGCGCCTCGCCCGCGCCGAAAGAGGAGAGCGGGCTCGATCTCGCGGAGGCGATCCGGCGACGGTTTGCGCCTTTTGGCGGCGTCGAACTCGACATCCCGCCGCGGGAGTTTGCCCGAGAACCGCCCGACTTCCAGTGATTATTCTGGACACAAACGTTGTCTCGGAGCTGATGAAGCCGCAGCCGAATGCGGCTGTTCTCGGGTGGCTCACCGGGCAGTCGCGGGACAGCCTGTGCACGACCAGCATCACCAAAGCGGAAATCCTCTACGGCGTTGTTCGCCTGCCCGATGGCCGCCGGAAAGCCGATCTCGCTGCGGCGGCGCAAAGAATGTTTCGCGAAGATTTCCCCGACCCCGCTCTCGCCTTTGATGATGCTGCGACGCCGCATTATGCAGAAATCCTGGGTGCTCGCCGGCGAGCAGGGCGGCCAATGCCCGCGCTTGATGCCCAGATTGCAGCGATCGCAGCAGCGAATAGCGCCGCTGCTCGAAGCCGGACGGTAACGACTACGCGCGCGTCGTTGTCGTTCGGCGGATTGCTGATGGGCTCCAATGTGGTGGGTTAAGCTGCGCTAACCCACCCAACGGCTGCCTAACCGCCGCGGTACATCGCCCGCCAGATCCGGGCGCTGGTGGTCGGCATGTCGATGTTCTTGACGCCGAGCGGGGAGAGCGCGTCCATCACGGCGTTGACGATCGCCGGCAGCGCGCCGACCGTGCCGGCTTCGCCCGCGCCCTTGGCGCCCAGCGGATTGCGCTTCGTCGGCACCGGGTTCGAGGTCACCGAGATCTCCGGAAGCGCGTCGGCCCGTGGCATCGCGTAATCCATGAAGCTGCCCGATAGCATCTGCCCGGATTCGCGGTCGTAGACGACCTCTTCCATCACTGCCTGCCCCAGGCCCTGCATGACCCCGCCATGGATCTGGCCCTTGAGGCCAATGGGGTTCACCACGGTCCCGACATCGTCGACGACGACATAGTTGAGGATGTCGAGTTCGCCGGTTTCGGCGTCGATTTCGACTTCGCAGACATGGCTGCCGTTCGGGTAGGTGAAATCGGTAGGCGCAAACGTGCCGGTCTCGTAGAGCCCGCCTTCGAGCCCGGGCGGCAGGTTACCCGCGCGAAAGGCGGCCTTCGCGACCTCGGCGAGCGCGATGCGCCGGTCGGTGCCGGCAACCGCGAAGGTGCCGTCCGCGAACTCGATATCGGCCTCGGCCGCCTCCATGAGGTGCGCGGCGAGCTTTTTCGCCTTGGCGATGATCTTGTCGGCCGCCATCCACAACGCCGAGCCGCCGATCACCGTCGAACGCGAGCCGTTGGTGCCGATGCCGAAGGCGACCCGGTCGGTGTCGCCGTCGATGTACTGGATGTCCGAGGGGTCGATCCCGAGCTTTTCCGACAGCACCTGCTTGAACGTCGTCTCGTGGCCCTGGCCCTGGTTCTTGCTGCCCATGAGGAGGGTGATGTTGCCGCTCGGGTGAAAGCGGATTTCGGCGAATTCCTGGCCTGGCCCCGCCGCCTTCTCGATCGGGTTGGCGAGACCGATGCCGCGCAGCCGCCCATGGGCGCGCGAATGCGCGCGCCGTCGGGGAAAGCCGTCCCAGTCCGACAGCGCCAGCGCCTTCTCCAGGTTGCCGAGAAAGTCGCCGCAATCGTAGTTGAGGCCGAGCGCGGTTTTGTACGGGAGCTTTTCGTTGGGGATCATATTGCGCTGGCGCAACTCTACGGGATCGTCGTGCAGCTCGCGCGCCGCATCGTCAATCAGGCGCTCGATGACATAGGTCGCCTCCGGCCGTCCGGCGCCGCGATAGGGCGCGGTGCCGTTGGTGTTGGCCATCACCGCGTGCACCTCGACGTAGGCCGCCCCGATGTCGTAGACGCCGGTCAACGTGCCGACATTGCCGAATGTCGCGAGGAGATTGCGCTCCGAGGAGATATAGGCGCCGACATTGGCGAAGGTCTTGACCCGGAGCGCCAGAAACCGCCCGTCATTGTCGACCGCCAGCATCGCGTCCGAGATGTTGTCGCGGGCGTGCTCGTCGGCGAGGATCGCTTCACTCCGCTCGCAGCTCCACTTGACCGGCCGGCGCAATTGCTTCGCCGCCATGAGCACGAGGCGATGCTCGGGGTACTGCCAGCCCTTGGTACCGAAGCCGCCGCCGACGTCGCCGGCGATGACACGGATCCGGCTTTCGGGGATCTTGAAGATGCGGGTGGCGAGCGCCTGGCGCACCCGGTGCGGATATTGCACGTCGGCGTAGAGCGTATAGCGCTCCTCGCCCGGGTCCCACACCCCGATCGCGCCGCGCGGCTCCATGTAATGCGCGTAGACCCGGCTGATCACATAGCGCCGCCGGACGATATGCGCGGCCTGGGCGAACGCCGCCTCGGTCGCCGCCTTGTTGCCGGCCTCGAAGAGGTTGGAGATGTTGTCGGGGCATTCGTCCCATACCGCGATTTTCGCTTCGACCGCATCGGCGGTGTCGGTAACCGAGGGCAGGATCTCGTAATCGATATCGATACGCTCGGCGGCGTCCCGCGCCTGAGCGAGCGCCTCGGCGACGATAAAGGCGACCGGCTCGCCGACAAAGCGCACCTTCTCCCGCGCGAGGCCCAGATGGGCGCGGGCGAACATCGGCGAGCCATCGGGGCGCTTGCGCTGGAACGGCACCCCCATCGTGCCGAGCCCGGCCCGGGCGAGGTCGTCGCCGGTGAGGATCGCCAGCACCCCGGGCGCGGCCAGGGCGGCCGACGTGTCAAGCGCGCGGATCCTCGCGTGGGCGTGGGGCGAGCGCAGCACGACGCCGTGGGCCTGGCCGGGCAGGTTCTGATCGTTCTGGAAGCGACCTTCGCCGCGCAGGAAGCGCCGATCCTCGAAGCGCCGCACCGGCTGCCCGATTCCGAACTGGCCCATCGTCCGCCTCCAATCGTCATCCCGTGGGCCTTCAGCCCACGGACTTGTTCCGTGGGGAAAGCCGGGACCCATTATTCCGCACCACTCTGCCTCGACGAGAAGCACCGCGATCATGCCGCATCGGATAGTCCACGCCAGCGGAAAGGTGGATCCCGGCTTTCGCCGGGATGACAATTTGTGGGAAGGTTAGCGGCAGAAGGCGATTAAGGCGGCGAGGGGCGAAGGCATGGAGCATATCGATTTAGGCGGGATCGCGGTCGAGACGATGATCGCCGGCACCGGGTCACCGCTCCTCTTCCTGCATGGCGGCGACTATGTTGCGCAGAACCAGGCGTTCCTCGATCGTCTGGCGCGGCATTGGCGGGTCATCGCGCCGCGCCATCCCGGGTTTGGCGCGACCCCGCGCCCCTCATGGTTCCGCACCGTGCACGACATCGCCTATCTCTATCTCGACCTCCTCGACCGCCTCGCTTTGACCGACGCGCTCGTGGTCGGTTCGTCGTTCGGCGGCTGGGTCGCGCTCGAAATCGCGGTGCGCTCGGAAGCCCGGCTCGGGCGCCTCGTCCTCATTGACTCGCTCGGGGTCAAGTTGGGCGGGCGCGAGGAGCGCGACATCGCCGATATCTATGCGCTGCCGGCCGAAGAAGTATTGGGCCGCCTCTTTGTCGAGCCGGTCCACGTGGTGCCCGACTACGCCAAACTCGACGATCATGAGTTGCTCGCCATCGCCCGCGACCGCGAGGCGACCGCGCTCTACGGCTGGAAACCCTATATGCACGACCCCGCCCTCGCGCACTGGCTACACCGGATCACCCGGCCGACCCTGGTCCTGTGGGGCGAAGCTGACGGCATCGTCACCCCCGCTTATGGCGAGCGCCTCGCCGCCGCGCTCCCCAACGCGCGCTTCGAGCGGATCGCCCAGGCCGCGCACTACCCGCAGATCGAACAGCCCGGGCGGGTCGCCACCGCAATCGAAGCCTTCGCCTCAGAGGAGGACCGGACATGAGCGCCCAGGGCATGCAGGTCTGGCATTTCAGCGAGATGGCCTATCACCCGGCGTGGGAGCATCTCGGCGATTCCTATCGCGTCATCATCCCCAACAGCCTGTTCGACCCGAAGATCGGCGCCGAGCTTTATCACCGCTATCTCGACGAATGGGCGCTGTGCGACGAGCTCGGCATCAACATCATGACCAACGAGCATCACGCGACCGCCACCTGCGCCGATTCGGTGTGCACGATCCCGATGGCGATCCTGGCGCGCGAGACGAAAAAGGTGCGCCTCCTGGCGCTCGGCATGCCGATCGGCAACCGCAACGATCCCATTCGCGTCGCCGAAGAATATTCGATCATCGACGTCATCTCGCGCGGCCGCCTGGACATGGGCTTCGTCAAGGGCGTGCCGTTCGAGATTTCGCCGGCCAACACCAACCCGGCCGATCTGGTCGACCGCTTCTGGGAGGCGCACGACCTGATCCTGAAGGCGATGACCAGCCACGACGGCCCGTTCAACTGGGAGGGGACGCATTTCCACTACCGCTCGGTCAATGTCTGGCCGCGCCCCTACCAGGAGCCGCACCCGCCGGTGTGGATGCCGGTCGGCAGCGCCGGCAGCGCCGCGGAAGCCGCCGAGCGCGGCATCACGATCGGCGTCCTCAACACCGGCTGGGCGCGGACCCCGGCGATCTTCGACGCCTACCGCCGGAAGGCGCACGAAGCCGGCCGCGAGCCCTCCCCCGACAAGCTCGCCTATATGGCGCTGATCGGGGTCGGCCATACCCGCAAGGAGGGCGAGCGCCGCGCCGATCAGATCCTCGGCTACAGCCGGACGTCGGGGATCGTCGCGCCGCAATTCGCCAATCCGCCCGGCTATGTCCCGGCCCCGGGCGCCGCGCAGATGCTGAAAGGCGGCGGCGCCATGGCGGCGCGCGCGACCCGCGTCCAGCGGAAGGACGGCACCCCCATCAACCCGCGCACGATGTCGGTCGAGGACGCCATCGACGCCGGCCTCTCCTTCGCCGGCACCCCCGACGACGTCTTCGACCAACTAAAGTCCTTCTACGACCACGTCGGCGGCTTCGGTCACCTGTTGATGATGGGCCAAGGCGGCTACATCAGCCACGAAGACACCGTCGACAACCTGACGCTGTTCAGTAAGGAAGTGCTGCCGAGGCTGGCGGAATTGGGATAAGACGGAAAATCGAAGTCCGAGTTGCCACATCCAGACCGTCGTCTACTCTCAGTTTGACGATCATCCAGCGCGAACCCACATGTTCGCGACAGCCTGCTCGGCTTCCCGATTCTCGATACCGGACCGAGGGCTGTGAAAGGAGTCAGGATAGCGAAATGCCGAAGATCGGTGATAATTGGGAGTGCCCATACTGCAATCGCGCACAGGTGGTTTCGAAGGATCGCTTCGGAACCCAATTAGACTGGATGGGCTTAGACGGTTGCGAGCACGGCCGAGTTGGCTACCTTGCTGAATATATCGTGTGTGCAAACGATGGTTGTCGGAAGCTAAGCTTGAGACTTTATTTGGTGACGCAGGGAAATTGGAATACTAGACACGAGCATTTCGACATTGAGAGTATTATTCAAGATTGGCGGTTGCTGCCTTCTTCATTTGCTCGGCCGCAGCCGGATTTCATCCCGAAACCACTTCGTCATGATTACGAAGAAGCATGCGCGATTCGTGACTTGAGTCCCAAGGCATCGGCCACCATCACGCGCCGCTGTATCCAGGGCGTCATCCGCGATTTCTGTGGGATATCAAAAAAGCGACTCGTTGATGAAATCAAGGAGCTGCGCGACCGGGTTGATAACGGCAACGCGCCGACCGGCGTACAGGCCGATACGGTTGACGCGATTGATCATGTCCGCGGCATTGGCAATATCGGCGCCCATATGGAAGCCGACATTAACGTGATCGTTGATGTTGAACCGGACGAAGCCCAGAAGCTGATCGAGCTGGTCGAATTGCTTTTTGAAGAGTGGTACGTCGCACGCGAACGGCGACGTCTGCGTCTCGCGGAGCTTGGCGTAATTGCGGCGGGGAAAAAGGCACTCCAGCAACAGGCGCAGCCCCCAGCACCCACCGCGCAGCCCGCGACTGCGCAACCATAGTCTGCGTAGGATGGGTTGAGCGAAGCGAAGCCCATCGAAATTTTTGCAACGGACGGCGGTGGCGGGCTTCGCCCTGCTCAGCCGACCCT
Organism: uncultured Alphaproteobacteria bacterium; assembly: GCA_963734125.1. Classification (GTDB taxonomy): domain Bacteria; phylum Pseudomonadota; class Alphaproteobacteria; order ATCC43930; family CGMCC-115725; genus DATARH01. The sequence continues at coordinate 18,163 of CAVTGB010000017.1, read as the reverse complement.
ACTTCCGGCCGCGAAATCGGTTTCGATGTCTGCGGCCAACGGCTCTATTGCCGATTTGAACCGGCCAGGAATTTTTGGCGCGGTTTCGCCGGGGTCGCCGCGCCAGAAGCAGGTGAGGTGGGCGCGGGAATGCGCGTGCCCCAAGATGTCGCGGAGCCTCTTGATGCGCCGATCATCGTTCGGCTCCGGGTAGAGCAGGTCGTGCACGAAAGTCAAATGGTCGCCGAGGTCGTCGCTGGTGACGAGCTTATCGGTTGCGAGAAACCAGATGCCGGTGCGGCCGCGCAGCTTCCCCGCGCGCGGCCCGGCAACGAACTCCTCGCCCTTGCGATGAGCGCGCGTCGGCTCGACCGGCAGGATCGCGGAGATTTTGCGCGGGTCCAGATCGGCGCCGGCAAAGCGCAGCGTGACGAACACCTTGCGGTCCGTCTGCACGTCAGTCTTCATCGTGGAGGTTGCCAAGCGGTGCGCCCTGCTCATCGGTGACCGAGCCGTCACTATATATGACCACGCGATCCGCTCCGGAAAGGTCGCTCGCCGCCTTGATCTTGTGCAGCGCTCGGCTGAAGTGCCGCGTCGCCATGCCAAGAGCCCGCGCCACCGAATCCGGCGGGTTCCCCGGGTTGCTCCACAAGATGCGGGCGCGAGATCGGGCCATGGCTGTCGGGCCCTATATCGCGTTTCATTTGCTCAGACCATCGGCTCCGGCCGGCTGCTCCAGCGAACCGCCGGTTCCGGCCGCGAGAACCTTCGGCCAAACCCGCGCTCGCCGGCTCCCCACCCGCGCTCGGCGCGTTCCGGTGCCGCCACACAACATCGCGCAATTTCGCCCGGCGCCGATGTAAGCTGACGCGGCGGTCCCGCATTTCGCCGGCGCGACGGGGGAGGGAGCGATGAGCTATGGGGGAACGCCGCCCGCGGGCGGCACGATCGATGTCGGCGCCGCGGTGAGTACCGCCTACACCAGCGTCTGGGAGAATGCCGGGCTCGCGGTCGAACTGGCGTGGCTGCCGTTTGCGATCCTGGTTGCCGCCGAGATCGTCGCGATGCTGCTGGGCGCCGCCGGCTGGGTCGGGCTGGTGCTGGCGGTGCTGGTCCGCGGCCTGGCGCTGGCCCTCCTCAGCACGATCTTTATCGTCCGCTGGTACCGCTTCATGCTGCTCGGCGAAACCGCGAGCGGCGATATTTTTCCGCCGGGCTGGGTGCCGTTCATCATCGCCGCGCTCAAGATCGCGGCGGTCTTCATCCTCGGCGCCATCCTCCTTGGGGTTATCGCCGCGCTGCCGCCGCATTTTCTGACGATGCCGCTCGCCATGATCGGCGGCATCGCGCTCGGCTTTGCCTTGGCGCGGCTGTGGCTGGTCTTTCCCGCCGCCGCGATCGAGCGGCCGATCGACCTGCGCGCCGCCTGGGATCTCGCCGCGGGCAATTACTGGCGGATGATCGCGTGTCTCGTCCTCTGCTACCTGCCGTTCGTCGTCGTCAAAGCCGTGCTCGGCAGGTCGCCCACATTTATCGGGCTGGTGCTGGCGATCATCGGGTTTGCCGTGATGTTTGCCGGCGCGGCGGTGATCGCCAGCCTCCTGTCGGGTCTCTACCGCCAATTCGTCGGCGGACCCGGCCAGCCCCTGCCCCGCCCGGCGTAACGCCGCTTCGATCCAATTGCCTCGCCGGAGACAGCATCAATCTCCGGCGGCGGCGGTGGGGCGCGGCCGGCGCAGCATCAAGAGCAGCGGCATCGACAGGAGGACGACCAGCATCATCAGCACGAAATCGTCGATATAGGCGACCATCGCCGCCTGGCGGGTCACCTCGGCATTGAGGGCGGCGACCCCCGAGGGCGTGGTCAGGCTGAACGGCACGGCGAGCAGCGGCGCCTGGGCGAGCGGGTTATCGGGGCGCAAATTCTCGATGAGCCGCGCGTGGACGGTCTGGGTGTTCTCGGCGAGGAGCGCTTCCAGCAGCGAGATGCCGATGCTGCCGCCCAGATTGCGCATCACGCTGCGGATCGCAGTTCCCTGGGTCATCAGGTGCCGCGGCAGCGTCGACAGCGCGATCGTATTGAGCGGCACAAAGGTGCAGCCCAGCCCAAAGCCCTGGAGCACGCCCGAGGAGAGCACCGGGCCCATTCCCATTTGTAAGGAAAAGCCGGTCATCTGCCACAGCGAGACCGCGGTCAGCGCGAGGCCCGCGAGGATGATCAGCCTTGTGTCGACCTTGCCGACCAGCCTCCCGACCAGGAACATCGAGAGCATCGTGCCGACGCCGCGCGGCGCGGTCACCAGCCCGGTCGTAAACACCGGATAGTTCATCAGCCCCTGCAGCATCGTCGGCACCAGCGCGAGCGTGCCGCTGAGGATGCCGCCGATGGCGAACATCAACAGCGTCCCGGTCACGAAATTGGGGCTTCTCAAGAGATCGCGACTGATAAAGGACCGGTCGGTCGCGGTTACGGTATGGACGATGAAGACGTAGAGGGCGCCCGCGGCGATCGCGGCCTCGACCCAGATCTCGCTCGAATGGAACCAGTCCTTCAATTCGCCGCGATCGAGCATCAGTTGGAAGGCTCCGATGGAAACGCTGAGGCTGGCGAAGCCGAGAAAATCGAACGGCTCGCGATGGCCGTACCGGGTCTCGTGAATGAAGATCAGGATGCCGAGCGCGGCGAGCACACCGAACGGCAGGTTGATGTAAAACACCCAGCGCCAGCTGTAATCCTGGGTCAACCAGCCGCCGAGCAAGGGGCCCATGATCGGCCCGAGGATGACCCCGCTGCCCCACACCGCCATCGCCTGGCCGTGCCGCTCGGGCGGATTGATCTGGAACAGCACCGATTGCGACAGTGGAACAAGGGCCGCGCCGCAGACGCCTTGCATGATGCGGTAGAGCACCAGCTGCGGCAGGCTGGTGGCGCTGCCGCACAGGGCTGACGCCGCGGTGAAGCCGGCGACCGAAATCAGAAACACGTATTTGATGCCGAATCGGCCGGCCAGCCACCCGGTCAGCGGCATCATGATCGCCGCCGCCACGATATAGGAGGTCAACACCCAGGCGGCCTGGTCCTGCGACGCGGAGAGCGCCCCCTGGATGTGCGGCAGGGCGACGTTGGCGATCGTGTTGTCGATCCCCTGCATCAGCGTCGCCAGCATGATCGACGCGGTAATCGCCGCGCGATTGAACCGGGCGCTGCGCTCGCCGCCTCTCACCGCAGCGCCCGGTTCAGGTTACGGCGTCGAGGAGGCGGCGGCCCCAGCCCGCGTCGAGGCGGGCCGGCCGGCGGGCCGTCAGGATCGCGTCGATCCCGAGGCCCCGTCCGTAGCGGTGAAGGGCAAAGACCAGCTGGAGCAGAAGCAGGAAGAAATAGGTCCACGGCCACTCGCCGGGCGCGCTGTAGAGCCCGAGCCAGAGGTTGAGGATCTGCAAGGCGCCGATCAGCGCAAAAAGGCGCACGAAGGCGCCGAGCATCAAGGACACGCCGGTCAGCACTTCCGCCGCGTAGACAATGGGGGCGAACAGATAGAAATGCGGCAGGACGATATGGTTGACGAAATCGGCCTGCAGCGGGATCGCGGCGTGCTGGCCCAACAGCTTCATCCAGTAGGCGAGGCCGGTGGCGCCGAACGGCTGCTCCGGGTGGTCGGTGTAATAGGGCGGCAGCTTCCACAGGCTCTGCTGCCACCAAAACGCACCGATGAGAAAGCGCAAGACCCATTGCGCCGCTGGCTCGAAGCGGCGCTGTTCCGGAATCGTCGCAAAGGCAATGGCGGCGATCGCGATACTGGCGAGGAGCAAGAGCCAGAACACCAGGGTCAGCCAGCCGGGCTGCGTCAGGAAGCCGGCGACGTCCGCGGCGGGGTTCGGGTTCATCAGCCGATTCCTGGGTTAGCGACGCGCCGCCGTTGCCGCGACCGGGCGCGGCCGCGGTTCGAGCGCAATCCGCGCGAAGGTCAGAAGGATGCGCCAGCTCGCCTTCAACGTGCCCCTGAGGCTGCCGGACACCTTGGAGAGGCCGCCGGCGCGGCGGCGATGGGCGACCGGCAACTCGATGATGCGCAACCCCGCGCGCGCCGCCCGCATCTGCATCTCGAGGTTCCAGCCGTAGCTCATCTCGCGCATGCCGAGCCGCATCAATGCGTCGCGCCGGATCGCGCGAAACGGTCCCATATCGGTATAGCGGACACCGTACAAGAGGCGCAGCGCGGCACCGATGGCATAACCGGCGACGATTTGGTGCGCGCTCATGCTGTGCGACTCGCGCGCGCCGCGGGTGCGCGAGCCGATCACGAAATCGGCCCGGTCCTCGGCGATCGGCTCGACCAATGCCGGGATCAGCTCCGGGCAATCGCTGCCGTCGCCGTCGAGAAAGACGATGATGTCGCACGCCGCTGCCGCTTCGGCACCGGCCCGGCAGGCCCGGCCGTAACCGCGGAGAGGCTCGCTGACGATGCGCGCGCCGGCGGCGCGGGCGCGCTCGACCGTGCGGTCGGTGCTGGCGCTGTCGGCGACGATGATGTCATCGACCGTGCCCGGCGGGATGAGGGCGAGCACCCCGGCAATCGCCTCTTCCTCGTTGAGCGTCGGGATCACCACGGCAACCCGCGGGCGGGGCGCTCGGGGCGCGGTCACGGCGGGCTCACAGGCTCCAGCGCAACCCGCAGCCGGCGCATGCGGCGGGCGGCCGCTCGCTGAGGAGGGCGCTGCGGAAGGCCTGGTATTTGGCGCCGTTCCAAATGTCCCTGAGGGTCTCCTGGGTCGCGTCGCCCAACGTAAAGCTGTCGTAGCCGCGCATCGAAAACGGCGCGATGCAGCAGGGGATCGCACGGCCATGCGCGGTCACGTACATCAGGGTCCAGGGACGCCGGCACAAGGACCAGGGCTGCGCCGCCTCATCTCGCTTGAGGCTCGCCGCCGGATCGGTCGCGCCCGAGGCGTTGAAGGCGATGCCGAGCCGGCCTGCCAGCTCTTCCGCCTCGCGGATCAGGCGGCCCTCCTCATCCTCGCCCCCGGCAAACAGCGCCTGGTCCGGCCGCGCCAGCCCCTGCCCCTCGGGAAAATAGACGAGGCGCTGCAGATAGACTTCCGCGACGTCGACCTCATGCGCGAGACGCACGAAATCGGCGAGCTGGGCGACGGTTTCCTTCAAGCCCGTCAGCCACAGCGAGACACGCGGCAGCTCCGCCCCGAGATCGCGCTGCAGCGCGCGGAAGGCGCTGATGTTGCGCACGATGCGGGCGAACATGTCGCGCCCGCGCACCAGCTTGAAGGCATGGGGCTCGGCGGCGTCGAGCGAGACGCGCAATTCGTCAAGCCCGCTGTCGATCAGTTCCCGGCCCTTCTTCTCGCTGAGCAGGGTGCCATTGGTGTTGAACAGCACGTAAGTGCCGCGGTCCTTGAGATAACGGATCATCCGCGGCAGGTTGCGCACCATCATCGGCTCGCCAATGCCGTGCAAGACGACGCGCGCGATCCGCGGGAACTGGTCGACGATCGCGGTAAAGAGCGCCCAGCTCATATCGCCGGGTGGCTCCAACGCCTCGAAGGTGCGCGGACAGGTCGTGCAGAGGAGGTTGCAGCGATTGGTCGTCTCAAGATAAAGGCAGACCGGCTCGGCATCGGCAACCGCGCCGCGCTCGGCCGCGATATGGTCGAAATAGCGGCGCGGGATGCTCTCAACCGGCAGTTTGTTCGTCATCGGTCAGCTGCTCCCGGTGGTGCCGCCGCCACAGATCGATCGCGGCCAGTGCCAGAAACGGCACGTAAATGGCGGAATTCGACAAGGAACCGGTGCCGGTCCCGAACCAGTTGCGACCCGACCGGGACCAGATAGAGCAAGAAACTCGCCAGCGTCAACCATACGAGCGAAGCCGCGGGCACCAGACAGGCAAAGACGATCAACCAAGCGAAGTACCACGGATAGTGCGGCGACATCAGAAAGACAGCGGCGGCGCCGAGGAGGGCGGTGCCAAAAACCTCGCGGTCGGCGCCCGGCGGCCGGGTGGCGAGGTAAAGCGCAAGTCCGGCCACCAATCCGCCGGCGGTGACGAGGTAGGCGATGTCGGGCAGTGACCCGAGCGGCAAGACCGCCTGCGCCACGCTCCACGGGTAAAACCCGGCCCCGCCGGCGGTGAAGCCTTCTTCGGCCATATAGCCGCCAAGAAAGCCGAAAACCTTAGAGCCCACACCGAGAAACGGCAGGTAGGCCAGCACCGCCGCCGCCGCGAAGACGGCCGGCATGCGCCATTCCCGGCGCCGCCCCCAAGGGCGCCAGAGGGCCGGAAACAGCGCCACCGGATAGAACTTCACCAGGACCGCGAGAGCGAGCGCCAACCCGGTGGCCCCAGCGCCGCACCGGCGGCGGCTCCACAGCGCCAACGCCACGAACGTGATGATCGCGGCGTCGACATGCCCGCTCCCGGCAAATTCCCATACCGGCAGCGGGTGCCAGGCGTAGACGATGATCCGCGTTGCCCGGAGGCCCGCCGCCGCGAGGAGGCGCAACAGCAGGGCGGCGGCGATCGCCTCGAAGGCCACCATCGCCATCCGCATCGCCGTGACGCTCGCGCTGATCCGGGTTACGGCGAAGAAGATAGCCTCGGCGGCGGGCGGATAGATCGTCGGCGCGTAGGTGCTGCGGTTGATCCGGGGAAAAATCTCGGCGTCGCGCAGCGGCGCAAGCTGGGCGTCGGCCGGGATGTAGCGATAGGGGTTGATCCCGGCGGCGAGCACCCGCCCGTCCCAGACATAGCGGTAGACGTCGCTCGACAGGAACGGCGGAGCGGCGAGGACGACGACGCGCATCGCCACCGCGACGGCGCCGATCAGCGCCAGGTCTCGGCGTGATGTTGGAGCGCGCCGGATCACACCAAGCGCGGCGAGATAGACCGCGCCTTGGCCCAAGGCGAGCGCGACAAACGCCCCGATCTCGTCGGCCCGCCGCTCGTAAAGCCCGGCCGCGGTCAAACCAAGCAGAACGACGCCGCACCCGAATAGGAGAAAAAAACGGCGAGGGCTCACAATTGGGCGGCAAGCCGGCGCAGGATCGCCGCGGTATGGGGCGCGGCATAACCGCCGGCGTCGGCGCCGCGCAGCTCGTCGGCCAGCCGCCGCAGCGAGGCGATATCGTCGACGTCGTACCAGCGCGGGAGCGTCACGCTGTCGAGCCCGATCTCGCGGGCCCGCTCCAGGGTCTGCCCGAACACGCGCGCGGTGCTCCAGGCGATCTCCTCGAAGAGGCGGCGGTGCGCATGTTTTACGCCAATCAGGTAATACCCGCCATCTTCGGCTGGACCGAGGACGACCCGGTCGCCCGGGGCGGCGAGCGCGCGCGCCGCCGCAATGAGCACGTTGGTCGGCAGCGTCGGGCTATCGGCATTGACGAGGCAGGCCGAGCCGTAGCCGGCAGCCAGCAGGTCCTCGGCGGCGTCGAGGAGCGCGTCGCCGAGGCCGATCCGGCGCGGCGGCACGAGGCCGATCCCGCGCGGCAGCAGCGAGTTGAGCAGATCCTCCGAACCCGGCGGTGAATAGGCGACATAGCCCTCGATCGGGGCGGTTCGCGCAGCGGCGAGGATGTTGCCGGCGGCGTCCTGGATGAAAGAGCTGCCGAGCGCGGCCGCGTCCGCCGCGGACAAGGGCGGCACCAGGCGGGTTTTTACTTCACCCCGGCGCGGCGCCTTGGCCATGATCGCGATGGCGCAAATTCCGGGTCGGCCGGCGATCCTCACCGCTCGGCGTCCCCGCATCCTCGCCAGGCGCGGGCCACCGCCGCGATCACCGTGAGCGAGGCATCCGCGCCGTCGGCTTCGCCTTTTTCGAAATCTCCCGCATCGACCGCCATCCGGTTGGTGACATGGGCGAGGCACAGCACCGGCTTATTGCGCGCGCGGGCAAAGGCGTAGAGGGCGGCCGCTTCCATCTCGACTGCGAGGATGTGGCGTTCGCGGGCCCGCTCGATCGCCGCCGCGGTTTCGCGGAACGGCGCATCGGTGGTCCAGGCCGCGCCCCGATAGACCGGCAGCCCGACGTCACCCAGCGCCCGCATCGCCGCATCGACCAGCGCGCCGTCGGCCTCGGCGAATTCGCCCGGCGCCAGGTAGTGATAGCTGGTGCCCTCGTCGCGCAGCGCGCGGTCGATGACGACAAAATAGGGCGGCGAGCCGCCCTGCCCCAAGGGCGGAGCAATCTGGCCGGCCGAGGTCATGCTGACCAGGAAGCGGCAGCCGGAAACGAACAGTTCCTCGGCGAGCAGCACCGCAAAGGGGGCGCCGACCGCGCAGCCGATGATGCCAAAACGCATGCCCTCGTCGTCGAATTCGTAGAGCTCGGTGTGGTAGCACGCCCAGCCGGCTGATGGGGTGGCCCGCCCGGCGCTGCGCAAAGACCGCAGAATGTCGCCATCGGGATCGAGCAGGCAGATCTCCGGGACTTCCGCTGCAGCCAAGCCCTTCTGGCGCCGCGCCTCGCGCAGCAGATTGGCCGGCTCGAACACCGAACGCGCTTGATAGTCCTTGCCGGCGAGGATCGGCGTGTTGCCCTCGGTGCTCATGCGCTGTTGTCGGCCACCCGCCGCAATCCCGTCAAGCCGTGATCCGGAGAGGAGAGCGTCATTGCGAGGAGCGCGGCGACGCGGCAATCTCGACTGCCAAGACGAGGGAGGCGGGGCATGATCGGCTGGCGAGCAAGGCTCGGGTTTCTGGTGCCGCCGGGCAACCCGACGGTCGAAGCGGAGATGATGGCGCTGGCGCCCACTGGCGTGTCCTTGCATTTCCACCGCATGGCGGTCGGCGGCGGGGTGCCCGGCGCGCTCGACAATCAGGACGAGCGCACCCGAGCGATGATCGACAGCCTCGACGCCAGCGTCGCGCTCTTGGCGATGGTCAAGCCCGACATCATCACCGTCGCCCATACCGCGACGAGCTATTACCTCGGTCGCGCCCGCGAAGCCCAAATTTTCGCCCGGCTCACGGAGGCGAGCGGCACCCGGATCGTCACGGCCTTCGGCTCGGTCGTCGCCGCGCTCGAACGCTTGGGCGTGCGCCGCGTTGCGCTTGGCGCGCCCTATTCCCCCGAAACGACGGCGCAGGGCCATGCGCACCTCGAGACCCACGGCTTCACGGTCGTGCACTCGCAGAATTTGCAGGGCGTCACCAACATCTATGACGAAACCGCCGAGCGCGCCTATGGCCTGGCCCGCAGCGTCGACCGGCCCGAGGCCGAGGCGGTATTCCTTTCCGGCACCGGGATGCCAACCCTCACGGTGCTCGATCTGCTCGAAGCCGATTTACAAAAGCCGGTGCTGTCCAGCGCTTCGGCGATGATGTGGCATGCCTTGCGCACGTGCGGCATCCATCAGCCGATCTCCGGCTACGGCCGCCTCCTGAGGGTCGAGTGAGCCGAGCCGGGGTGGTCTTGCGGCGTTGGTTGAGCTGAACGGTGTCCGGCAGAATAAACAACGAGTTCCCCGCGAAGGCGGGGACCCACCCCGCCCGGCAACCAATCGGATGGCCAATGGGTCCCGGCCTTCGCCGGGAACGCGGATTTGCTATTTGACAGTTGAGGAGATGCGCTCGTGGACCAGATCGCGGATGCAATCACCGGCGCGCGCGCGTTCCAGACGATGGTGCCGATGCGCGACGGCACCCGGCTCAACACCTTCGTCTTTCTCCCCGTGGAAGGCGGCCCGCGCTTTCCCGTGATCGTCCACCGCACGCCCTACGGCATTGCCGCCGCCGACGCGCGCGACAAGTTCGACTGCGCCCGCGCCTGGCTGCCGAACCCGGCGGAGCCGATGCGCGGCTCGATCCTACGCGGCTGGCGCGCCATCGTCGAGCACGGCTATGCCGCGGTCTACCAGGATTGCCGAGGCCGGCACGGCTCCGAGGGCGAGGATCGCGTCTACGCCGACGACGCTGCGGACGGCTACGACACGCTGGAGTGGATCGCCGCGCAGCCCTGGACCAACGGGCGGGTCGGGATGTCGGGGTCGTCGGCCGGGGCCACCACGACCTTCGCCGCGGCCTCGGCCCGCCATCCGAGCCTGCGCGCGTTTTTCGCCCAGGCCGGCGGCTCCAGCATCTACGACGACGTGGTTTATGAGGGCCAGTCGATCGAGATGGAGCGGTTGTGGCTGTGGGTGGCGAAAAACATCCCCGGGCTCTCTGCCTCGCACCGTGAGGCGGTCCTCGAGCGCTCCGGGATCAGTGCCGGCGAACTCGACGCCGCCGCCGAGCGGGCCGCTGCGCGCTATACGAGGCTCGATGCCGCGCGCTCGGCCGGGCCGCCCTTTATCGGATCGCCCGATTGGATGCGTCTGCCGCTCGCCGGCACCCCCGATTTTTCCACCTGGCAGCCGTTCCTCGACGAGATCATCACCCATCCGGCCCCGGACGCCTTCCGGGCGCAGCATAATTTCCGGGCCACGATCGACATTCCCGGTTTTCACGTCACCAGCTGGTTCGACATCTTTCAAACCAGCGTCATCGCCGCCTTCCAGGAGATCCAGGCGCGCACCGGGACGCAAAAGCTGTGGATCGGCCCGAACGAGCATCATTTCGTCTATGCCGAGAATTTCTGGCCGCGCGACCCCTATTTCGAATGGTTTGGGTATTGGCTGAAGGACGAGCCGACCGGGCTCATCGGCGAGAAGCCGGTGTTCTATTCGCCGTGCGCCTGGGTCGCCGACCGTGCCCGCTACCGGCCCGATGATTGGCGGCGGGCCGAACGCTGGCCGCCGCCGGGTATTAGTCCGCTGCGGCTCTATCTGCGTGGCGACGGCAGCCTCGGACGCGACGACCTGGGCGGCGAGCCGCGCCATTACACCTATGACCCAGGGCGCCCGATCCCGACCCTCGGCGGGCGCAACATGCTGATCGATGCGGGCCCGCTCGATCAGCGCCCGGCGCAGGCGCTCCCCGATTACGGCCTCATCTACCGCGGCGAGAAGCTGAGCGAGGAACTGACGATCGCCGGCAATGTCCGGGTCGCGCTCTCGGTCCAATCGGATTGCCCGGACACCGATTTCGTCGCCAAGCTGATCGAAGTTCTGCCGGACGGGCGGGCGCAGCTGCTGATGGACGGGGTCATTCGCGCGATGTACCGCAAGCCCGCTGTGGGGGCGCAACCGCTCGCGCCCGACCGCATCTATCAGGTGACGATCGACCTCGGCCACATCCACCACTCGCTCCAACCCGGCAGCCGGATCGAGGTCGATGTGACCAGCAGCAATTTCCCGCGGCGCGCCCGCAACACCAACAGCGGCAACCCCATGCTCGCCCAGGATGGCGAAGCGGCGATCCGCGTCGCCCGCAACACCGTGCACCACGCCGCGGCGACGCCCTCCTACATCGAGCTCCCGGTGCTGAAAGGCGAGTGAGGTTTCAATAATCTGTCATCCCGGCGAAGGCCGGGATCCATTCCCCGCCGTGGATACCGGCTTCCGCCGGTATGACAACTACCTTGAGGAGCGGCCGGAGCGACGCAGCAGCTCGGGCAGTTCGCCGACGCTCTTCCACTCTTCGCAGCTGTCGACCGCCCGCTCGACAGCGGCCGCCCCGGCTTGCGTCAGCACGGTCGTGGCCAGCTGGCGGAACTTGTCGCGGATCTCCGCTTCGGCGAAGGGTTGGTTGAAATCGCCGCGATGGCTCTCGGTGGCCTGGGTCGCCTGGCGACCGTCGCCGAGGGTCACGGTGACGCGCGCCGGGCGCAACCGCGGCGCCACGCGCGCTCATCGCCGGGTCCTCAGTGATATGGACGCGGTGCCGCAGGCCCGCGATGACCGGGTCGGCGAGCGCGCTGTCGTCGAGTTCGGCAAAGCCGGCGTGCCCACGCACCACCATCGCCGCGGCGGCGTGCGGCAGCGAGTATTTGGAGGCGAAATAATTGGGCGGGTCGGGGTTGCGCATGACCGAGGCGAAGCGATAGGTCGAGATGTCGATGCGCTCGACCTCGTCGGGGCGCGGCCGCAATTCGGCGAGCGCCGCATGCAAGACAGTCGAGCGCCGGGTGGATCGGGTTGCAGCAGGCATAGAGCCGGAAATAGTTGCGGGTGATCTGCCAGCGCGTCGCCCAGTTCGTCGAGCACACGTTCGGGCGTGAAGCCGGCGCCGACCAGCTGCCCCAGCGCCTCCTCGATCGCATCGGGCTGCGCCTCGAACCCGGCCTGCGCCAGGTCAGGCGCCAGCGCCGCGGCAAAGCCGCTCATCCCGCCGGCGACATTGAGCGCCGTCGCGCCGGCCACCGCATTGGTGTAGCTCGGCGTCAGCAGCAGGGTCGTCGCGATGCGCATCGCCCGGCTGACTCCCGGCGGCATCGAGGCCGCGCAGGCGCGCGCCCGCCGCCGCCGCCGCCAGCAGCGACACCTGGCCGTTTTGATGCGCCAGCGGGCGCGGCGTGAACCCGACGGCGAGCCGTCCGACGACATCGTAGCCGAGGATGAAGGCCGTCAGCATGTCGCGGCCCGAGCTCGCCGCCGTCTCGCCGACCGCGAGCACCGCCGGGCAACACCTGCATCGCCGCCTGGCCGGAAACGAGGCGCAGCCCTTCGCACAGCTCGATCGAGCGTCCGGCGATGCCGTTCAAGCAGCGCTGCGGTGCGCGGGTCGTGACTCGGCCAGCCGCGCGCGTAGACCGTGGCGCCGCTGCCGGCGCTTGACTGCCAAGCGCTCGCGCAGCTCGCTCAGCTCCGGCCGCTTTCGCGCCGGCGAGGATGACGCCGAGGGTGTCGAGCAGCACCAGCCTGGCATGCGCCCGCACCGCCTCGGGGATGTCCTCCAACCGCGTCTGCGCGACAAACCGCGCCAACTCTTCGACCTGCTGGCCCACGAAAAAATCCTCTCTTATGGCGTCGCCCGTTGGGCCTAATACACCTTCGCCGTCAGCCGGAAATAGAGGCCGCGATCCTCGAGTGCGGTGCCGGCGGACACATGGCGCAGCGCCTTGCCGTAATAGACTTCGGCGGTGACGCCCGAACCGACCAGCCAGCGCACACCGGCGCCGACGCCCGAAATATCCGACGGCGCGGGTGTCGGGCGATCGACATTCCAGCCCTCCCCGAAATCGTAGAACGGGACGATCTGCACGGTCCCGGCCTCCGCGGTATCGGCGAGATAGGGCAGGCGCAGCGTCCCGACTGGAATGCGCAGTTCGCCAGAGGCGAAGAAGGCGTCATCGGTCACGGTCAGGAACTGGCGATAGGCGCGCACCGTATCGATGCCGCCGAGCGCGAATTGCTCGATCGGGAAGAGCGGATGGTTGGAAAGCTGGAGGTCGGAGCGAATGACCGCATCCCAGTCCCGGTAAACGCGGCGCACGTATTGGGCTTGCCCCAGCCACGAGAGGAACTTGCCGGTGGGCTCTATGCTCGTCACCGTGGCGCCGAGGATGGGCAGGCCAAAGCTCAGCGTCGAGCGCAGGGCAAGGGCGTGCTCGGCATCGCGGTCCAGGTAATCCTGGGTGAAGCGCAACGCGGTGACGTTGGTCGTGCCGTTGTTCGATCCGGCGGTAAACGAGAACGGCATGTTCAACAGAAAAGTCTGGGCCCGGCGCTGTTCGAGGCTGACGCCGAGCGTCAGGTTCTGTTCGGCGGTGCGATAGAACGGGCGGCTCACCCCGACGGCGAGGCTCGTATAGTTGCTGGTGACGTGCAGCGGCGACAGCGTCGGGGCAACGACGAGGGTGCCGTTGATGTCGTAGTGCAGGTTGATCCTGGTGTCGTCGCTGGCGAGCGGCAACGAATAGCCGATCGCGCCGTCGTTGATGCCCTGGCTGCGCCCGTATTGCGCCGACAGAATGTCGCCAAAGCCGAGAATGTTCGCCGCCGTACCCTGCAGCTGTCCGCGGATCTCGCCGACGGTCGGCGACTGGTTGTTGGCGATCTGCATGACCGCTGCATAGGGGCTTGCTTCCAGCACATCGGCGTGCGCCGTCGCTTCGCCCGGTACCAGGCCCGGCAGCAATTCGATATTGAGGCGGCGCACCAGCGGGTCTTGCAGCAGGATCTGCTGCTCCTGTTCCATGTCGGCGACATTGAACGGGACGCTCAATCCCCGCTCCAGCCGCGTCCGAAAATAGTCGGGATCGAAATTCTTGGCGCCGGACACCTCGATCCCGCTCACCCGCCCCTCGGTGGCGTGCAAGACCAGCACGCCGTCCTCGACATTCTGGTCGGGAATGGTGACGCCGGAATTGATGTAGCCCCGGTTGATGTAGAGGAGCGTCAGCTGGCGGCGGATCTCCTCGAGGTCGGCGATCGAGACCGGCTTGCCGATATAGCGGGCGCTGACCGCGTCGATCGAGGCGGCGTCGAGCGCGGTGTTGCCCTCGAGCGTGATCTTGCGCAGCACGAAGACCGGGGCCGAGGACAGCGGCTGCGCGCCCTGCGGAGCCGCCGGCGCGGGCGCGGTGATGCTCGGCTGCGGCGGCGGTTTCGGCTCCAACTGCGGCAATGCCGCGGCCGCACCGCCGCCGCGCGGGCCCGCCAGATCGGACTGGCCGGGCGCAATCGACTGGGCGAGGGCGCCACCGCTGAAGATGCCGAGAAGAACGAGGGATTGAAAAAGCAGCCGCGACATCAACTGCAACATAACACAGCGGGGGGCGCGCGCTTCGCCTTTATACCCGACGATCTACGGTTTTTACCGATGCCCTCGCGGTGACCACCAGGCACTGCGCCTCACCCGCAACCCAATCCCCGCTCCCGCGCAACCGGGTGAGCAGTTACACTGCGTCAACCCGGTTCGTCCCACGGCAAACACCTAACCCCCAGACAAGACCGAAGTCTGTCATCAAACGGCGCATAGTAGTCTGCAATCACAGCGACCGCTTTTTGTGGTGGTTGAGTTTTGTCTCGGCTGGGTTCAATCACTTAGTGTAGCGCGGGCGACTGCCAACTGGAATCGATCTCCAGGAAATCCATAATGCTTCGCATAAGTGCGCGTGGCCGCGTGCGGATATCATCATACCAGAACACAGCCGATTTATTTCCCAGAGGATAGAAATAATCATATTCTTCAATTATTCTAATATACTCACCGCGCCGTCTCATATATTGTAAATCAAGTTCGAATGCATCAAGGAACGACACCTCAGAGGGGATATTACCGAGGGCTCTAGCCATCTTCCATTGGGCAATTGTAACCTTTACAAAGCCGAATTAGGTGTGTAAATTATGCCTCGCGAACGCGACGAATGGGAAGAGGCTGGCTACGAGGTTACCGCGAGGATGGTTGACGCGGCAGTCGAGGAGATGCGCCTAAAGTGCCCTTACGACGTTGCCTTTCCTTGCGGCGGAGAAGATGAGGCCGTGCAGGCTGCTTTGCGAGCAGCGATGGCAGTAAAGTATCTTGAGGACTTAGAAGATACAGAACGATGTTACCTAGATATTCTCTCTCCTTGGTAATATCGCTTAGTACTTCCCTGACTTCGGCCAGAGTTATGTATTTGTTTTCCCACGGTTGAATACTACGTTGTCCTGATCCAGCTTCTCGCTGTAGTTTTGGTGTTATGTTTACTTCCATTGCGCCTTGGCCATCTTCCGCTGGCGCCCATATATGATGTATAAATCCATTGCGTGCGGTTCGTAATTCGTTATCGATATAATCGAGGCTAGAAATTATTGTCTCTAGTAACTGTCCTGCCGGCAATTTGTTGATAGCGCCTACTTTTGTTGCGGTTATTAAGTCTCGTAAATCTAGGCAATTGACCATTAAAGTAGCATTTCGGAGGCGATAGTCCCATTCTCCGATCGCTAAAAATAACCGAGCTATCCATTGTTCAAGATGCGCCCATTCGTTGCAAAGGTCACCGATTGCTTCAGCAAAAGGTTTGAGTTGAGGTGTAGCCATGTTATTATTACGACGCTACAAATTCAGTTTTACATTCGGGGCATTTGTACTTATCAGGAACGCTAAGGGAAATGCTTACAGCAGAGGTAGGCATTATCTGAAGGATAGAGCGTTTTCTGTGCTCATAGCATCTTGTACATATGTAATGCGCCGGTTTGGCCGTTTGAGCATCTGGCTTCAACGCATAGACGATCGTCCCAGAAGCCAGAGTTTGCATCTCATATTCTTTCTTATCGGCGTCCCATGTTTCAAATGCAGCCAATTGTTTTTCAACATCGCTTACACGTTGGGTCAACGCAGATTGTGCCTCTTGTGCAGTGAGGATTTTTTCTTGAAGTTCTACAATCGCCCCGTTCCGCACGGTAGTGTCGTTGATATCCTTGAGGGCCTTCACCAAATCGTACCAGGGATTTGAAGATGCTGAGGCCAGTAAGGAGTTCTGGCATGGTCGTTCGCTCCTAGATCGTGTTGGCAACGTCTAGGATAGCGGAAGGCGGGATCGGGTGCGAATCCGATCCCGCCGTGTGTTAGGGTATGGGCATGAAAGCTAAGCCGACACCGAAGCTCGTCGAGGACATCGAACTGCACCCGGACGCCTGGGAGCGCTTCGAGAAGGCGGTTGACGTGGTCATGCGCTCGCCACCGAAGCCAAAGGCCGCTAAGGGTCGCGCGACCATGCCAGCGCGCGGCGGAAGGCGCGGCGCGACAAAGCCGGCCTAGACGTTCGCCCGGTTATCAGGCCGCCGATAGGTGAGCCGCTTGCCCGCCATGCCTACCGCGATCCTCTCGGCCCTCTGCAAGTCGCTAAACCCGAGGTTGACGCGGTGGTTGTAGCGGAAGTCGAACTCGGCTCCGTAGCGGTGAAGATGAGTTTCAGAAACGTGATGGTAGACGCCCATAATCCCACGCTTCAGTATAGAAAAGTAGTTCTCGACCGTGTTGGTGTGCCAGAACGTCGCGCGGACATATTCCTCGGCGCTGTGGTTGACCGTACCGTGGCCGGCAAACTCTCGACCGATCGTGGGATATACGGTGCTGTCGTCGGTCATCAGGTAGGACGAGCGGTTGACCTGCGTCACGATGATCGGACGCAGCGTCTGGGCGCTGACGTGCGGAACGTGGAACGAGCGCACGCTGCCGTCGCGTTCGACCAACGCAACTACCGGGGCCTTGTCCACTGACCCGCGAGCGCCGTCCGTTCGACGCTTGGATTTATGCTTGTTCGCTTCCTTGCCTCCTACGTAGGTCTCGTCTGCTTCCACGACCTTGTTCTTGCCGCCCAGTCCGCCGGGCAGCTTGCCCTCGCGCATCGCCTCGCGGATGCGGTGGCACATGAACCAGGTCGATTTATACGAGACACCTAGCATGCGATGCATCTGGTGAGCCGACATGCCCTTCTTGCTGGCTGCCATCAGGTAGATCGCCAGCGCCCACTTGTTGAGCGGGATGTGCGAGCGCTCGGCGACGCTCCCGACCGTGACCGTGAACTGCTCGCGGCAGTCGTTGCACTGGTGCAGGCCGGCGCGGTGCGCCTCGCCGCGCAGCACCGTTACCGAGAACGATCCGCAGTGGGGGCAGAAGGGTCCGTCAGGCCACATCCGCGCCTCAAGCCACTCGCGGGCTGCGGTCTCGTCCTGGAAGATCGGATCGTTTAGATGGGCGTCCACGACAACCTCTTTGCGCTAACGGATCAATTATATAGCGTGGAGGCCGCTTTGTAAAGGTTATAATTGCCTTCCATTGAGAGAATGCGCGGTCCACAGGGTTGCGAAGTAAGTGAATAATGCGCGCGGCCGGACAAAAATGTTTGATCTGACGCGCGAGCCCAACGAAGGCTGCATAGTTTGGCGATATGTCGCCACATAATTGAAATGCAGGTGCGTCGCCAAAATATGCTGAGTACCAACTCAGGCTGAGAGGTTTGAAGAAGAAATCAATCTCCTTTGCACGCATGAACACCTGGGGATGACGCGAGATTTGCTCGTAAAACCACGTCGTCCCTGCCTTCTGTGCCCCAACACAGATGAAATCTGGAACTCGCATCAGAGAATTCCCAAGTGACGCTGATGATAGCAGCTGTGAATAGGGACTGTTGATGAGATGCTAAGAGCAGATCACATTGAGTGTCAAGGTCCAGTGAATGTTAGCGCTCGCGGTCGGTGGCGACAAGGCTACCGTGTCGGTAACGCCTATTGACATCATCTCCAAATTGAGTTGCCCTTCGAGCCCGGCAGGCCTGTGACAACCTCCGGACTTACCAATTACAACGCTTCAAAATGGGTGAAAATACGAGGCGATCCGAGGAGATTGTCATCGACCTCCCGATA
>CAVTGB010000016.1:0-77168 GCA_963734125.1 uncultured Alphaproteobacteria bacterium | reverse complement strand
GACATTCACCGTCTCGGCGTCAGATCGTTCAGTTTCCTCCGGACTGAGTCGGTCCCTGTCCCTGTGGAAAGGTCCGTTGTGGGGGGCATCAGAACGCGCTCAGGTCATCCAGCCCGATGGCTGAACGGGCCGACCCCGGTCATTCCCATGAGCAATTTCAGGATGCTTCAAGGCACATTCAGCCGCTGACCCAGCGCCGGTGCGGATGATCTGTCGACTTTGTGGTCCATCGCGATCCAGCCGAACGACCCGGCGATTGCTCAGCGTCGAGTGACGGCGAGGCCGGGCGGCCTGCGGTCCATCGGCGGAGGCTCGCCAGGGAGGGACGCTGGTGGGGATTGGCGCGGTGGGCTAACAGGATCCCGCGGGGTTGAGTGCAGCCTCAACCATCCGCAGTAGATCCTGGCCCGTAAAGGGCTTGCGCAAAACTGCAATGTTCGGCTCGATGGCGCCTAATTGTTCCGGATCGTAGAAGCCCGTCATGAAGACGATCGGCAATTTATGCCGGCGCAGCCGGGCCATCCTGGCAATCGTCACACCATTGGGCGTCCCGACCGGCATCTGCACATCCGCCAACAGCATGTGCACGCTCTCATCGCCTTCAAGAGCCTTGATCGTGGCAGCGAAATCTTCCGCCGCCGTGACCCGGAACCCGGCATCCTCCAATATCCAAAGAACCAGATTCCGGTAGAATACGTCGTCATCGACGACCAGAATATGCTTTCCACCACCAGACTCGCCAGGTACCGGCGTCGATAGATAAAGTGGTTCACTCTCTCCTATTGACACACCACCCCCTCCTCATTGGTTCTGGATTACAGTGACGCCTCTAAGATTGCAAGTCGATCGATATGTCTTGCGGAAGAATGGCACCGAGCCGCGGCCCAGCTGCACTCGTTCGATCGGCTTGTCGCCAAATTCCGATAGAAATATTAAGGAGATGTCGAAGCACTCCCGTTATCGGACATTCCCCGGGGTTCGCTCGCGGGCGTCGCGCCCAGCAAAACCGCGGCCTGTCGCACTCACCCAACCAGCATCAAACCCGCACCGATCCCAAAATTGGTCGAGCAGGGCACCAATATGTCGCCACAGACCCTCGACGGTGCGTTCCGGGGCTTGGCGCAGGCGCGTCTTGAGCTTCGAAAAGACCATCTCGATCGGGTGCGGCGCCGGGCGGGAGGTCCGGACGGTCCTGTTCGGTGGTGCGGAGCGTCTTTTTTAAACGACAGGCCGAGCCGATCGCTCCGTTCGAGCGCCGCACCGCATGCTCGGTCGCCAACCAGGTTTGCAAGGCCGCCAGGGTTGTGTCCGGAGGGGCCTCGATATGGGGCGCCGGAGCGGCCTCCTCTCCGGCGTCAGCTTGCGCGGACGGTGACCGCGCCGCGCGCTGGCGTTCACCTCGCCGGTGCGCCGCCGCCGGATCAGCGCCTTGTAGATGTAGGACACGCTGACCCGAAACACGCTCGCCGCCGCCCGCGCCGCCATGCCCGCGTCAACCGCCGCCAGAACCCGCCCCCGAAGGTCCTCCGAATAGTCTACCCCTGGGAACCGCTTTCAGCGTTCCAGCCAATGCGCCTATGCTCTAGACGCGGGTATGAGGTCAAGTCTCGCGCCGACCAGGGTATCGGGACCGCGACCAATGTCTCTATACGGACCGTCGAAGGAGTTATCGAGGATGCCGCGAACTTTATCGACGCCCTCGCAGCGCTACTCGACACAGCTTGATCGGTTGCCCTGACCGTATTACCTCCCTACCAGCAACAACCCCGCGATCGCTGCCAGCGCGGCGGCGGCGAGCCAGAGCGGCACTACCAGCCATGGGAAGAGCCGGGCGCGGTGGGCGGCCTGGAGGGCGAGGCTTTCGGCGTGGAGGACAACGCCCTCGCGCGACCAATCGCCCACTAGCCGGTCGAGGCTGCGCAACAGCCGCGGGATCTGGTCGATCGCCTCGAGAGCGGCCTCGATCCGCTCCTTGAGGCGGGCCTCGGGGCCGCGGTTGTCGCGCATCCATTCTTCGACCAGCGGCCGCGCCAGGCTCCAGATGTTTACCTCTGGGTCGAGCCGCCGCCCGACGCCTTCGATCAGCACCATCGTCTTTTGCAACAGCAGCAGCTGCGGCTGGGTTTCCATCTCGAATTGCGCGGTCACCTGAAAGAGCTGCGCGAGGAGCCGGGCGATCGAAATCTCGTGCAAGGGGCGTCCGAGGATCGGCTCGCCGATCGAGCGGCAGGCCTGGGTGAAGGCGTCGATCGAGCCTCGCCGCGGCACATAGCCGGCGTCGAAATGCACTTGCGCCACCCGCCGGTAGTCGCCGGAGAGGAAGCCGATCAGCATGTCGGCGAGATAAGTGCGAGTCTGGTGGTCGAGCCGGCCCATGATGCCGAAATCGACGACCGCGAGCGCGCCCTCGGCACCGACGAAGATGTTGCCGGGGTGCAGATCGGCATGGAAGAAGCCGTCGCGGAACACCTGCTTGAAAAACGCATCGGCCGCGTTGCGCAAGATGGCGCCAATCGAATGACCGGCGGCGAGGAGCGCGTCGCGATCGTCGACGCGGATCCCCATCACCCGCTCGGTGGTCAAGACGGTGCGCCCGGTGCGCTGCCAGTCGACCCGCGGCACGCGAAACTCGGGGTCGCCGGCGAAATTCTCAGCCAGCTCGGAGGCGGCGGCTGCCTCGAAGCGCAAATCCATCTCGATCCGCACCGATTGCGCGAGGGTTTCGACGACCTCGACCGGCTTCAAGCGGCGCAGCGCCGGCCGGGTCCGCTCGACGAGGCGCGCGAGCCAGCGGAACAGGTCGAGGTCGCGGGCAAAGGCGCGGGCGATCCCGGGACGCAACACCTTGACCGCGACCTCGCGCCCGTCGGTCGTCACCGCGAAATGGACCTGCGCGATCGAGGCCGCGGCGATTGCGGTTTCGTCGAATTCCGCAAAGAGGCTCGCGAGCGCGCCCTCGAACTCGGCCTCGATCAGCGCGCGCGCCTGCGCGCCGGGGAACGGCGGCAGGCGGTCCTGCAGTCGCGCGAGGTCGGCGGTGATCTGGTCACCCAACAGGTCGGCCCGGGTCGCCAGGATCTGACCGAGCTTGATGAAGCTCGGGCCCAATTCGGTGAGGGCGGCGGCTAGTCGCTCGCCCGGTCGGGCGGCGGGAACGCTGCCGCGGCGTCGCAGCAGCCGGGCGAGGAACCGCAACGGCGCGGCGCTGGAGACCCGATCGAGCGGGAAAAGGGCGTCGTGCCGCGCCAGCGTCAGGCCGATCCAGAGCAGACGGGCGAGGTTGCGAAAGCTGCGCAAGAGCCCCTGCACCGCCGGGGTCGGTCAGAGCCGCCAGGCCGAATGGAGCGCCGCGATGCCGCCGGTCAGGTTGCGGTAGCTCGCCCGCTCAAGCCCGGAAGCGACCATCCGTTCCAGGAGCGCGCTCTGCGGCGGAAAGCGGCGGATGCTCTCGACCAGATAGGCGTAGGCATCGCGATTGCCGGTCACCACCTGGCCGAGCAACGGCAGCACCTGAAGACTGTAGAAATCGTAGGCCGGCTGTAACAGCGGTGCGACCGCAGGGGCGAATTCCAGGCAGAGAAAGCGCCCGCCCGGCCGGAGCACGCGCCTCGCTTCGGCAAGCGCACGCTCGATCCGGGTCACGTTGCGCAAGCCGAATGCGATCGTATAGAGGTCGAACGAGCGGTCGGCGAAGGGCAGCGCTTCCGCGTCGCCCGCGAGCCACTCGATCCCGGAGAGAATGCCGTCGTCGAGCGCGCGGGCGCGGCCGATCTCCAGCATCTCGCGGTTGGCGTCGCACACGATCGCCGCTCCGCCGGCTCCCAAATGCGGCAGCGCGCGACGCGCGATATCGCCGGTGCCGCCGGCAACATCGACGAGGCGCTGTCCGGGGCGTGGGTTGAGCACGCGCACCATCTCGGCCTTCCACCAGCGGTGGATTCCGGCGCTCATCAGATCGTTCATCAGGTCGTAATGCGAGGCGACACTGTCGAACAGCGCGCGCACGAGCGGAGCTTTCGCCGCCTCCGCGATCCGCCGAAAGCCGAAATCGGTCTCGGCATCGGGCGACGCGCCGGGGGAGTTATCGCTTGTCTCGTCGACGCTCATCAGGCAGGAACAATAGCCTGTGGCGCGCCCCACGCAGTTACATTTCGCATGCCTGAACTCCCCGAAGTCGAAACCATCCGCCGCGGGCTGGCGCTGCGCATCAGCGGCCGGCGCATCGTGCGCGCGGAATTGACCCGTCCCGATCTGCGCCGCCCGTTTCCGCCGATGCTGGCGGAGCGGCTCACCGGCGCGCGCATCGGGGCCTTGTCGCGGCGCGGCAAATACCTCTTGATCGAACTCGACGAGACCGGGCTCCTCCTCCTCCATCTGGGCATGTCCGGGCGGATCACCGCGGCCGGGCTCGATGTTCCCGCGGCAAAGCACGACCATGTGATCCTAACCCTCGACGACGGCACCGTCGTGCGTTTCAACGATCCGCGGCGGTTCGGCCTCATCGACTACCTGGTGCGCGGCACCGAGGCGGCGCATGCGCTATTGGCCGGGATGGGACCCGAACCGCTGGAGCCGGGTTTTGACGGCGCCTACCTCGAACAGGCGTTGGCCGGCAAGCTGACGACAATAAAGGCGGCGCTGCTCGACCAGAAGATCGTCGCCGGGCTCGGCAACATCTATGTCTGCGAGGCGCTCTACCGCGCCCGGCTGTCGCCGCGCCGGCTCGCCCTGACGGTCATGGGCGCGCGGGCCGCGCGGCTGGCCGCGGCGATCCGCGACGTGCTCGGCGAGGCGATCGCAGCGGGCGGATCGTCGTTGCGCGATTATGTCCAGGCCAGTGGCGAACTCGGCTACTTCCAGCACCGCTGGGCGGTCTATGGCAGGGAGGGCGAGCCGTGCCCGGGCTGCATTTGCGCCGAGGGCGTCCGGCGCATCGTCCAATCGGGACGCTCGACGTTCTTCTGCGCCAAGCGTCAGCGCTAGGCCGGATCAGGGCGCCGTGGCGTCGGGCCGAGCGCCGCGCACCCGCCGGCGCGACTGCGCTTTGGCGAGTTTCGCTGCGGCATCGAGTTCCGCGGCAACCTTCTTCTCCTCGGCAACCACGGCTTCCTTGGCCAGGCGCAGGGCGCGCAGCCGCGTCGTCTTGGCGGCCTCGGCCGCGCGCGCGGCGCTGTCAGGCGGGACAAATTTTGCGGATTCTTTTTTTGCCATCTCAACTGCTCCTCAACGGAAACCGGTCATTCCCGGGCAGCGCGACACCACGCCGACGCGTGCACCCGGCGATAATTGATCCCACCCTCATCGGGTGGATCACTCGGACAGCCGAGCGAGATCGGCGAGCACCCCGGCGATCAGTTTTTGCCGGCGGGGGTCGCGCGCATCGGGCGTCGCGGCGTAGAGCTGAATGAGGTAGCGCGCCTTCGCCGCCGCCTCCGCCCAGGTACTCGCGTCGTCGGCCACCATGACGGTTTCAATCTCTTCCATCCGCTCGCGCAACGCCGCCTGATTGGCCTGAACCTCGTGCAGCAGGCGGCGAATTTCGGTCTGCTTTTGCGCCGCCATCCCGCGGTGCTCGTCGAGATCCACCGGCTTATCCATCATCCCGCCTTCGCGCGCTGCGCCCCGAGTGACACCAGACAGCAGCAGCGCCGCCGGCCGGTCATGGTTTTTTGGGCGCTGCGGTGGTGATCGTCGAGCGGGCGGCGACGACCGACTTCTTCTTGGTGGTGGATTTTGGCTTCTTCACTTCGCGATTGCTGCGTTTTTGTCCCTTGGCCATGTCGTTTCTCCTGTCTCGTGAGCACCCCGATTGATGGCGCCCTGCCCGCGTGCGGGATCGATCGCCTCATGTCCACCGCGCGACGGGGATCAGCCTCGCCGACCCTCCGCATCGCGCGCGGACTTCCACGCTACCACAAACCCCGCCATAACCGTAATCTGTTGCCACAGCCGCATGCGGACCCCGCTTCGCCGGTCCGGCTCGGCCCCGCAGATCAGCCTTCGGCGAGAGGTCGCAGATGAGCACTGAGTACGCCAATATCCTCGTCGAGCGGCAGGGCCCGGTCGGTATTGTCACCCTCAACCGGCCGCAGGCATTGAACGCATTGAATGCGGCACTGATCACCGAACTCGGGGCGGCGCTCGACGACCTGGAGGGCGACACCGCGATCGCCGCGATCGTTCTGACCGGCAGCGAGCGGGCCTTTGCCGCCGGCGCCGACATCAAGGAGATGGCCGAGAAGACCTATATGGAGGCCTACGCGCAGGACTTCATCACCGCGGGCTGGGAGCGGGTGGCGCAATGCAGAAAGCCGGTCATCGCCGCGGTCGCCGGCTTCGCATTGGGCGGCGGCTGCGAGATCGCGATGATGTGCGACATCCTGATCGCCGCCGAGAACGCCCGTTTCGGCCAGCCCGAGATCAACCTTGGCACGATGCCGGGGGCCGGGGGCACGCAGCGCCTGGCGCGCTTCATCGGCAAGGCAAAGGCGATGGATCTGTGCCTCACCGGCCGGATGATGGATGCCGCCGAAGCCGAGCGGGCCGGCCTCGTCAGCCGCATCGTGCCGGCCGACAAGCTGCTGCCCGAGGCGATTGCGGTGGCGACGCGAATCGCCGAATTGTCACAGCCGATCGCGATGATGATCAAGGAATCGGTCAACCGCGCCTTCGAGACAACGCTCGCCGAGGGCGTGCGCTTCGAACGGCGGCTGTTTCACTCGACGTTCGCCACCGAGGACCAGAAAGAGGGGATGGCGGCGTTTATCGCCAAGCGCAAACCCGCCTTCCGCAACCGCTGAGGGGTATTTGCCGATGCGTGGGATTGTGATGGCGGTCAGCCGCAGCCCGAGCCATAGCCTGACCAAGCCGAACGCCGACAAGATCCGCCTCGTCGCCGGGCAGGGCGTCGAGGACGACGCGCATCAGGGCGCCACGGTCCAGCACCGCTCGCGGCTCGAGCGCTTTGGGGGCACGCCCAATCTGCGCCAGGTGCATCTGATCCACGGCGAGCTGTTCGACGAATTGCGCGAGGCCGGCTTTACGGTGTCGCCCGGGCTGATGGGTGAGAACGTGACGACGCGCGGGGTCGATCTCCTGGGGTTGCCGACCGGCGCCCGGCTCCATCTGGGGTCCGCCGCGGTGGTCGAAGTGACCGGGTTGCGCAACCCGTGCCGCCAACTCGACAAGCTCCAGCCCGGGCTGATGGCGGCCACCCTGGCTCGCGACAGCGACGGCAACCTCGTCCGCAAGGCCGGGATCATGGGGATCGTGCTGGCGGGGGGCGACGTTCGCGAAGGCGACCCGATCCGCGTCGAACTCCCGCCCGCCCCACACCAGCAGCTCGCGCCGGTTTAACGGCGAGCATCCGGTTCGTCCTTCCCGCGTGATCCCCGGATCAAGCCCGGGGAGGAACCCGGGGGCAACCGCCGTGCCGCGTGCCCCTGGTCCCCCGCTTTCGCGGGGGCGACGCGAGGGTGCCTCAGGCCGGGATGCGCACCGGCAACGAGCGGATGCCGTGGATGAAGTTGGAGTAGGTGCGCTTTGCCGGGCCCATGACCTCGATCACCGGATAGCGCGTGCATGATCTCCTCCCAGAGGATGCGCAGCTGCAATTCGGCGAGCCGGTTGCCGACGCAGCGGTGGATGCCGAAGCCGAACGACAGGTGCTGGCGCGGCCGCGGGCGGTCGATGATGAAATTGTCGGGGTCCTCGATCGCCTCGGGATCGCGATTGCCCGAGACGTACCACATCACCACCTTGTCGCCCTTCTTGATCTGCTTGCCGCCGATCTCGGCATCTTCCTTGGCGGTGCGCCGCATGTGGATGACCGGCGTCACGTAGCGGATGATCTCCGACACCATGCCCGGGATCAGCGACGGGATCGTCGCGCAGCTTCTGGTATTCGCCGGGATGCTCGTTCAGCGCCATCAGGCCGCCGGTCATCGAATTGCGCGTCGTGTCGTTGCCGCCGACGATCAGCAGCGACAGCGTTGCCCATGAACTCGCGGAACGGCAGGTTGCGCGTCGCCTCGCCGTGCGCCAGCATCGACAACAGGTCGAATTTGGGCGGCAGCTGCGCCCGCTCGTTGAACAGCTTGCCGAGCGCTTCGGTCATCTTGGTCAGCTCGGCGAATTTCTCCTCCTCCGAATGCACCGGCGACTCGGGCGAGCGGACGTTGGCGATCACCACATCCGACCAATAGGTCAGCTGGCGCCGGTCGTCCCAGGGATAGTCGAACAAGGTCGCCAGCATCATCGTCGTCAATTCGATCGACACCCGGTCGACCCAGTCGAAGGTCTCGCCGCGCGGCAGGCCGTCGAGCACTCGCGCGGTGCGCTCGCGGATCAGCCCTTCCATGTTGGCGAGGTTGCCGGGCGCGACGACCGGGCTGACCACCAGCCGCTGCTCGTCGTGCTTCGGCGGATCCATCGCGGATAAAGCTCGGCCGCTCCAGGTCCTTGGGCGGGTCTGAGGATGCGCAGATCGCGGCGTCCGAGGAATAGACCTGATGGTTGATCTCGACCTGCATGATGTCCTTGTACTTGGTCACCGACCAGTACGGGCCATAGAGGCTCTGCCGGCAGTAATGCACCGGGTCCTCGCGCCGCAGCCGGGCGAAGTAGGGGTAACAGGTGTCGTCCTGGTAGAGCTTGGGATCGCTGACGTCGATGTCGTCGAGCGCCACGCTGTCGGCGTTGCTCAGAACCGCGATGTCGTTCATCGACCTGCCTCCCGTTCGGGTGACGCTAATGTTGCCCTTCCGGCATGCGCACGATCAGCCCGTCCAGCTCTTCGCGCATCTTGATCTGGCAGGAGAGCCGCGAATTGTCCTGGGTCGACCGCGGCGAAACTGAGCATGCTGGCCTCCTGCGATCCCGTCACCGGCAGCCCGGTCTTGGGCAGCCATGCCGGATCGACAAAGACGTGGCAGGTGGCGCAGGCGCACTCCCCGCCGCAATCGGCGTCGATCCCGGGGATGTTGTTGTCGACGGCGCCGCGCATGACCGAGCGTCCGACCGGCACGTCGACCACGTGCTCCCTGCCGTTGTATTCGATATAGGTGACCTTGGGCATAGACGCTCCCTCGCCGCGCTCAACCCATCCTATCAGAAGCCGAGGCGGGTGTGGAAAATCAGCGTTGCATAGAAATAGAGTTCGGCATCGAGCGCGCGCTTGATGTTTTCGGCGCGGCGAAAGCCGTGGCCCTCGCCGGCGAATAACAGATAGCTCGGTGGGGATGCCGCGGCGGCGCAACGCGGCGACCATCATCTCGGTCTGGTTGGGCGGGACCACCCGGTCGTCGGCGCCCTGGAAAAAGATGACCGGCCGGCTCAGGCGATCGGCATGGGTCAACGGCGAGCGCTCGCGGTAGAGGTCGGCCTCTTCGGGATAGGGGCCGATCAGCCAGTCGAGATAGCGCGACTCGAACTTGTGGGTGTCGCGGGCGAGCGCGGCGACGTCGCTGACCCCGTAATAGCTGGCGCCGCCCTGGAACACGTCGCGCAGCGCGAGCGCTGCCAGCACCGTATAGCCCCCGGCGCTGCCCCCGGTGATGACGCAGCGCTCGCCATCGGCCAGGCCCTCGGCGATGACATGCCGGTCGGCGTTGACGCAATCCTCGACATCGACGACGCCCCAGGCGCCCTTCAGGCGCTCGCGGTAGGCGCGGCCATAGCCGGTGCTGCCGCCGTAATCGACATCGACGACGGCGATGCCGCGGCTCGTCCAGTATTGGATCCCGAGGCTCAGCACGGTCGATGCCGAGGAGGTCGGGCCGCCATGGCATTTGACGACGAGCGGCGGCTTTTCGCCAGGCGGCGGCGCATAGTCCGGGTTGGCCGGCGGATAATAATTGGCGTAGGCGGTGAGCCCGTTTTCGGTCGGAAAGGCGATGTGCCGCGGCACCGAGAAATAGCGGCGCAGCGACGTCCTCGCCGGCCGCCGGTGCGGATCGGCGCAATACCTCGGCTGCGCCGTTCGCCGGGTCGATCCTGACGATCGCCGGCGGACGGGTGGGCGATCCGGCGCGGCAGACGATGCTGCCGGCGGCGACCCGGATCGCACCGAAATCGGTGTACGGCGTTTCGATCGGGGTGAGCTTGCCCGATGCGACGTCGAGTCGGGCGAGCCGGTCGCGCCCGGGTTCGCCGTAGGCGCAAACGAGTTGCTCGGCCGCCAGAAAGGCGTAGGTCGATTGGCCAAAAACCCATTGCGCCTGGCCGAATTCGGCCTCCCGCGGACAAATCGGGTGAACGCCGCCGGTGCTCGGGTCGCAGCGGTAGAGGTTCCACCAGCCGGTGCGGTCGGAGACGAAATAGAGGACCCCGTCGGGCGACCATTGCGGCTGGAAGATCGATTCTTCAGGCCCGCCGGCGATTGGGCGCGGCGCCGCCAGCGACCCGTCGGAGGCGATCTCGGCCAGCCACAATTGGGTCGCCACCCATGGCATGTTGGGGTGGTCCCAGGAGAGCCAGGCAAGCCTGCTTCCGTCCGGCGACACGCGCGGCGCGGCGTAGAAATCGTGCCCGGCGGCCAGCACCTGCCCGGGCCCCGACCCATCGAACTCGACCGCGACGATCGTGTTGTCAACTCGCCCTTCGGACCCATGCGCCTCGCGCACGCCGATCCAGCGCCGGCGCGCCGCGTCGACCACCCCGTCGGCATAGCGCCAGCCGCCCCCCTCCGGAGTCAGCGCTTGCGGCGCCCGCCCGAGCGCCTGCCGATAGAGCCGCTGATCGCTAAAATTGCTGAAGAAGACGACCCCGTCCGCGACCGTCGCGGCGCCGCCGCCGTATTCATGGACGCGGGTGCGCGCGCTGAACGGCGCCGGGGTAAGGTCTTCGCTGGCCCCGCCCGAGCCGGATCGCACGACGACGCTGCGCCCGCCCTCGCGCGGCCGTCCCTCGATCCAATAAACCTCGCTCCTATCGACGAGGATGTCGCCTAGGCCGATCGTCTCGGCGACGATCAAATCCGAGGTGATCGGTGAGCGCCACGCCCCATAGGGCAGGGTCTCAGGTCCGGCCATGGCTCCCTTGGGTCTCGCCGGCCTCAACAATCGGCCGCGGTTCGCGGCTCGCGCCGGTTTTTCAGGATCAGGCGATGGCCCGGAGCTTCGTCGAGGGGCTCGGTCGATTCGATTTCGATGCCGAACCCGGCGAGCCCGACATAGGTGCGCGAGCGGGTGGCGTAGAGCCGGATCGAGGAAATATTGAGATCGCGCAGGATCTGGGCGCCGAGGCCGATCTCTTTCCATTCCCGGCTGCGCTCAGACTCGGACGCGGTGATGTTCTCGGCAATCGCGGTCGTCGGGACGCCGGAGGCGCCGTCGCGCAGGTAAACGAGGACACCGCACCCGGCTTTTCTGAACCGGCTCAGCGCTGCGTGGATCGACTTGGCCCCGCCGAAGACGTCGCCGACCACGTTGGCGCGGTGGAGGCGCGTCGGCACGTTGCGCCCGTCGCCGATCTCGCCATAGACAAAGGCGTAATGATGCACCTTGTCGAACGGGGTGACATAGGCGTAGCCCGTGAACGCCCCGGCCTCGGTCTCGATCTCGAACTCGGCGATCCGGGTTACGAGCTTCTCACGCGCCTGGCGGTACTCGATCAAATTGGCGACCGAGATCCGCTTCAGCGAATGCTTGCGGGCGAAGGCGGCGATTTGGGGCCCGCGCATCACCGTGCCGTCGTCGTTGACCAATTCGCAGATCGCCGCGACCGGCTCGATTTCGGCGAGACGGCATAAATCGATCGCCGCCTCGGTATGGCCGGATCGCATCAACACCCCGCCATCCTTGGCGATCAGCGGAAAGACATGGCCAGGCCGGACGAAATCGGCGCGTCCGGTATTGCCGTTGGCGAGCGCCCGAATCGTCGCGGTGCGCTCCTCGGCGGAAATGCCGGTGGTGGTGCCGTGCCGGTAATCGACCGAGATCGTGAACGCGGTGCCGTGGATGGCGTCGCTGTCGGCGACCATCGGGGCGAGGTGCAGCCGGCGGGCGATCTCCGCGGTGATCGGCGCACAGACGATCCCGGCGGTGTGCCGGATGATGAACGCGATCTTCTCCGGGGTCGCGTGCATCGCGGCGATGATCAAATCGCCCTCGTTTTCGCGGTCGTCATCATCGGTGACGACGACAATCTCGCCGTGCGAGAAGGCGTCGATGGCTTCGCGGACGCTCGCCTGGGACAATTTCTCTATTCTCCGAACCCGTTCGCGGCGAGGAATTGCGGGTTTCCCTCGCGCAGCTTCATCATCGTCAGCCGCCATAGTATCGCATGCGCGGCGCGCTGGCGCGTGTCGCATCGCTCGAAGGCGCCCGCGCGCAAGTCGGCGGCGAGACGGGGCAGCAACGCATCAACTGGACCGCCGTAAAACTCGGCCAGCTGGGCGATAATATCCTGCGCCGGTGCGGAGCCGGCGAGCGCTTCGCGCTCGGCGATCGCGATCGCGGTGGCGAGAAGATGCAGCGCGCGCTGGCGCTCCGGCGGCAAGAATGGCGACAGCTCGTTGAGCAGCTGCTCGCGCCCGAGCGCCAGGAGCGCGGCGCCGCTCGGCAGGTCACGCAGGCCATCATGGACCGCGGCCGTTTCCACCGTATGCGGGCTGGAGGCCGGCGGTCCGTCCGGGTCGAGCAGTATCAACAGCTCCAGTTCGCTCTCGGTGGCGCGCCGCCCGATGATCGCGGTCGAGAGATCGCGCGCGCCGCCGAGGAGGACCCGGTCGCTCTGCTGCAGCGCGATGACCGCCCAGCGGACATTCGCCAAGACTTCCCAGAAGCGCACCCGCTCGGGGTCGAGGCGGCGGCCCGAGGCGGCCTCGTAGGCCTGGTAAAATGGCGTGCGCGCGGCGATGCCGCCGGCCTCGCGGTCGAGCCGGGCAAAGCGCCAGCCCTTGCAGCAGAACCAGCCGATATCCTCGTCCGGATCGCCCCAGCCGGCAAATTCCCAATCGAGGATGCCCGTGAGATCGGTGCCGTCGAGCATATAGTTGCCGGTGCGAAAGTCGCGGTGGCACAACACCGGCGCGGCACGTTCGGGCAGGTGCGTTTCGAGCCAGCGCGCGGCCCATTCAATGACCGGCCGGGGCTGGGGGTGATCGTCGAGATAGGCCCGGAACGAGGCGATATGCTCCTCGGCGCCGATGGCCGGCAGAAAGCCGAGTTCGGGGTGCGGCGGGCGGACCCTTTGGATCCGCGCCAGCTCCGTGCCGAGCCGCGCGGCGAGCGCCGGCAGTGCCGCTTGGAGCGCGGGGTCCGCGGTGATCTGGCGCCCCTGGGCGGTGCCGGCGACCCGGCGCATCACGAAAAACGGCTTGCCGATCACCTCCGGGTCGGCGCTGCTCCACAGCGGCTCCGGCACCGATATGCCAGCCTCGAACACCGCCTGCAAAACGGTGAATTCCTCGTCGCGCCCGAGGCTCGACGGGACCCCGGTCGATGCATCGGTGCGCAACACGAGGTCGTGTTCGCCGTCGTATGGGCCGCCAAAGAACCGCGCCCGGAAGCCCCAGTTCTCCTGGATCGCGCCGCCGGAAAGCAGCTCCGGTTCGGTGACCCCGACATTTATCGCACCGCTTGCCTCAGCGAGGAAGCGGGCGAGCAGCACACGGTCAAATCGCGGCAACGGCGTGGCCGCCATCGACCGAGATGACGGCGCCGGTCACATAGGCACTCGCCGGTGACGCCAGGAACAGGAGCGCCCCGTCGAGATCGGGAGCCTGGGCGATGCGCTTCAAGGGAATGCGGTCGATCAAATTCTTGCCGGCCTGGGTCTGGAAGAACTCGCGGTTGAAGTCGGTCTCGACATAGCCGGGCGCCAGCGCGTTGACGAGGATCCGGTGGCGCGCCAGTTCCATCGCCAGCACATGGGTCAGGTGAATGAGGCCGGCCTTCGCCGTGCAGTAGGCCGGAACCCGGCCGATCGTCCGCAGTCCCAATACCGAGGCGATGTTGATGATCCGCCCGGGACGCTTCGCCCCGGCGAGGTGATGGGCAAAGTCGCGTGCCACCATCCAGGCGCCTTTGAGGTTGGTGTCGACGACATGGTCCCAATCGTCTTCGGTGTGCTCGAAGAGCGGCTTCGAGACGACGACGCCGGCGTTGTTGACGAGGATCGACAGGGCCCCGAGCCCATCCTCGGCGGCGGCGATCGCGGCGGCGATGCTGTCCCTTTTGGTGACGTCGCAGGCAAGCGCGAGACACTGCCCGCCCTTTCCTTCGATCTCACGCGCCAGTTCGGCAAGCCGATCGGCGCGCCGTGCGGCAAGCGCAACCTTGGCGCCGGCGAGCGCCAAAACTTCGGCGAAATGCCGGCCGATGCCCGAGGACGCGCCGGTGACAAGCGCCACCTGCCCGGTGATGTCGAAGCTCGGCAGCTCGGTCACGCGGCCTCTCCGGCGATGTGCTGCGTCAGCTCCGATCCCCACCCCAACCCTCCCCCGCTTGCGGGGGAGCGAGCTGATCGGAGCGGCATCGGTGAAGAGACCCTACGCTGCAAGCGGGGGAGGGAGGGGCCCACGCGCAGCATGGGAGGGTGGGGGCGAAGGCAGACGGTCGGCCTTTTCCTCACGACGCCTCCTTGGCCCGCTCGCGCAGTGCGTATTTCTGGATCTTGCCGGTCGAGGTCTTTGGCAGCGGGCCGAAGACGACGGTTTTGGGTGCCTTGAAGTGCGCCAGGTGATCGCGGCACCAACCGATGATGTCGGCCGCCGCGATCTCGCCGGCGCCCTCCTTCAAGGTGACGAAGGCGCACGGGCTCTCGCCCCAGGTTTCGTCGGGCCGGGCGACGACGGCGGCTTCCATCACCAGCGGATGGCGGTAGAGCACCTCCTCGACCTCGATCGAGGAAATGTTCTCGCCACCCGAGATAATGATGTCCTTTGAGCGGTCCTTCACTTCGATATATCCGTCGGCATGCATCACCGCGAGGTCGCCGGTGTGGAACCAGCCGCCGGCGAAGGCGTCCTCGCTCGCCGCCGCGTTGGCGAGGTAGCCCTTCATCAGCGTGTTGCTGCGGAGCATCAGTTCGCCGATCGTTGCCCCGTCGGCGGGCACCTCCTGCATCGTTGCCGGATCGGCGACGCGCTGCTTGTCCAGGGTCAGGTATTGCACCCCCTGGCGCGCCATCTTGGCGGCCCGCTCGCCTGCCGGCCGAGCGTCCCAATCCTCCTGCCAGGCGCACACCGTCGAGGGACCATAGCTTTCGGTGAGGCCGTAAAGGTGGGTGACGCGGAAGCCCATCCGCCCCATCGCCTCGATGACCGCCGAGGGCGGCGCCGCGCCGCCGGTCGCCGCCTCGACGACATGGTCGAACCGCCGCTTCACCGCGTCCGGGGCGTGCACCAGCATGTTGAGGACGATGGGGGCGCCGCACAGGTGCGTCACCCGGTGCTCGGCGATCGCGGCGAAGATCGGCGCCGGCTCGACCCGGCGCAGGCAGACATGCGCGCCGGCGACCGCGGTGACGCCCCAGGTGTAGGTCCAGCCGTTGCAGTGGAACATCGGCAGCGTCCACAGGTACACCGAATGGCGGTCGAGCCCGAAGGTGATCGCGTTGCCGAGCGCGTTCAGATAGGCGCCGCGGTGGTGATAGACGACGCCCTTGGGGTTGCCGGTGGTGCCCGAGGTGTAGTTGAGCGCGATCGCCGCCCACTCGTCGTCCGGCGGCGACCATGCGGCTGCGGGATCGCCCTCGCCGAGAAACTCCTCGTATTCGGTGCCGCCGCCAATAGCAATGATGGGGGCGCCATTGTCGCCGTCGGCGATCTCGATCAGCGGGATGTCGCGGCCAAACAGGCGTAAAGCCTCGCGTACTAACGGGCCAAATTCGCGGTCGGCGATCAGGAGCTTAGCCGCGCCATGGCCGAGGATGAACGCGATCCCGCGGGCATCGAGCCGGTAATTGAGGGCGTTGAGAACGGCCCCGGCCATCGGCACGGCGTAATGCGCTTCGAGGAGCGCCGGCACGTTGGGCGCCATCACCGCGACCGTGTCCCCGGGCATGATGCCGCGCTTCCTCAGCGCATCGGCAAAGCGCCGGCAGCGCGCCTCGAACTGGCGATAGGTGAAGCGCCGCTCGCCGTGTACCACGGCGAGCTTGTCGGGGTAGACCGCCGCCGCGCGCGCGAGAAAACCGAGCGGCGTCAGCGCCGCATAATTCGCCGGATTGCGCGCGAGATGCGGCGCATCGTAGATCGGATCCATCGGCGGCATCCTTGGCCGGCGGAGGGACAGCGTCAAGCCCGCGGCACCGCGCTTTACTCCCTCCCGCTGGATGGGGGAGGGAAGGGGTGGGGGTGGGGAGACCGAGAGCTGCGGCGTCACCCCACCCAAACCCTCCCCCATCGAGGGGGAGGGCCTACAGAAAGACGGGGATGGCCTACAGAAGCTGTGTAAGATCGATCCGGAACACCAGCTTTGTCTTGCCGCCGGGCGCCGGGCGGGTGCCGATCAATTCCCCACCGTTCCTAAGGATGACCCGGCGCGAGGGTTCGTTGTCGTCGTCGCAGGTCAATTCGACACAGCCGAGCCCGATCTCGCGGGCGACCGGCAGCATCAGCGCGAGCGCCCGGGTCGCATAGCCGCGCCGCCGCTTCCACGGCACGACCGCATAGCCGATATGGCCGGAGACGTAATCGGGCAACGAGTCGCTGCCGGGGACATAACGCAGATTGATGACCCCGCAGAACTCGCCGTCATCGATCCAGTGGACCCGGCCGGGCAAGCGCGGCACCACACGGCCCGAGGCGATGACGACGGTCCCGTCCTGACGGGTCAATTCGGCGAGAAACGCATGCCGGTTGCGGCGCAACGCGGCGAGTTGCTCGGCGCTGCCGTCGCGCTCGGTGTCGGGCGACCACCCCGCGGCAAGCGCCGCCTCGTATTGCGCAAGCTGGCCGAGGCTCGGCGACACCAGGCGAAGAGCGTCCGCGGCCGGCAAATCGGCAGCGCCTCACGCGCCCATCAATCGGGCGATGCGTTCGCGGTGCCAGGTGGCGTCACCGAGGGCGATCTCGGAGGCTTTGGCGCGCTTCAGGTAAAGCTGGAGATCGTGCTCCCAGGTCATGCCGATGCCGCCATGCAGCTGGATCCCGGCGGCGCACACCTTGCGCCCGGCGTCGGAGGCGGCGGCCTTGGCCATCGACACCGCAATTCCCGCATCGGGTTCCTCTTCATCGACCGCCCAGGCGGCGTAATAGGTCAAGGATTTGGCGTTCTCGATCTCGATCAGCATGTCGGCGCATTTGTGCTTGACGCCCTGATAGCTGCCGATCGGTTTCCCGAAAGCTTGGCGGAGCTTGGCATATTCGACGGTCATGTCGAGGACGCGCTGGGCGGCGCCGCAGATCTCAGCCGACAGCGCCACCGCGGCCTTGTCGGTGACCCGGCTAAGCGCCGGCCAGCCGTCGTGCAGCTCACCCAGGAGCGCGGTTGCCGGCAGCGCGACGTTGTCGAATTTGACTTCGCACAATTTGCGCGTCTCGTCGACCGAGGGGAGGAGCCGCACCGCGATCCCCGGCGTTCCCTTGGGCACGAGGAAGAGGCTCACCCCGTCCTCCATCGTGCTGCCGTCGCGGGTGCGCGCGGCGACCACCAGCACATCGGCCAAATGGGCGTCGGGGACGAAGAGCTTGGTGCCGGAGAGGGTGAAGGTGCCGCGCGTCTCGCGCGCGCCGAGGGTCACGCCGGCGGCATCCCAGCGCGCGTTGGGCTCGGTTGCCGCGAGCGTCGCCTTGGCTTCGCCGGCGGCGATGCGCGGCAAAAATTCCTGGCGCTGGGCCGGCGATCCGGCCTCGGCGATCGTCGCACCGCCAAGCAGCACGCTCGCCGGATATGGCCCCGGCATCACCGCGCGCCCGATTTCCTCCATCAACACGATGAGATCGACGAGGCCCAGCCCGCTGCCGCCATCGGCTTCGGGGTAGGTGATGCCGAGCCAGCCCTGGTCGGCGAGCTTCTGCCAGAACTCGGGCGTCACCGCATCGTCGGTCGCCA
Organism: uncultured Alphaproteobacteria bacterium; assembly: GCA_963734125.1. Lineage (GTDB taxonomy): Bacteria > Pseudomonadota > Alphaproteobacteria > ATCC43930 > CGMCC-115725 > DATARH01. Next base: position 59,169 of record CAVTGB010000016.1, on the reverse strand, counting down.
TCATCCGGCGCACGAATGTCGTCGGGCACTCGCCGTCGAGGAATTTGCGCGCGGTGTCGCGTAAGAGTTCTTGTTCTTCGGTAAAGCCGATGTCCATTACGCCCTCCCGGACCGCGGGCCTCGCTCAGACCGGCACCGTGCCCCTGACAACGCTACGGTGCATGACGCGGCGGTATTTCTCCACCTCGTAGTTGCCGACCGCGCGGTGGAGGAGGCACCGGTTGTCCCACATGATCAAATCGCCGACGCGCCAGCGATGGGTATAGACAAAACAAGGCTGCGTCGCGTGCTCGAGAAGCCCGGCGAGAAGTGCGGTGCCCTCTTGTTCGGGCAGGCTCCGGATGTGCGTCGAGTGATTGCCGATGTAGAGCGATTTTGCGCCGGTATCGGGGTGGGTGCGCACCAGCGGATGATCGACCGCCGGGTGGCTCTCGTCGAAAGCTGGGCGAAAGACGACGCGCAACCCGGCGATGTGGCGCTTCATCTCCTCGGGCAAGGCGGCATAGGCCAGCGCCATGTTGGCGAACTGGGTGTCGCCGCCAGTGGGAGGCAGTTCGACCGCATAGAGCATCGTCAGCATCGGCGGCGCCGGGTGGTAGGGCTTGTCGGTGTGCCAATGGTAATTGGCCGCCTTGGAGACCCTGAATGTCGGCTTCCCATCCGGCCCTAGGTTCGACATCACATGCGCGACGCCGTAGCGCTTTATTTCGCCGCGATGCGCGCCGTGGGCCTCGACCTCACCGAAATTGGCCGCGAACAGGAATTGCCGCTCCCGGCTCAGCGATTGCTCCGGAAAGACGACGACATGATGGGCGAGAAACGCCGCGTCGATCGCGTCCTTCTGCGCTGGCGACAGGGGCTGCGACAGGTCGATGCCGGGCATCGCCACCCCGCCCGCCGGCGATAGCCGTGCCCCGATGCAAGCTGTGATCCCGGCGGAGGCCGGGACCCACTTGGCTGCGGACTCGATCGTGGCAGAGCAAGCGCGAAGGGTCATACCACGCCCGCGTTGTCCGAGTGGATGATGAGTGGGTCCCGGCCTGCGCCGGGATCACAGAAGTGGGGCACGGTTCACCCCCGCGGCAAGCCGAGGACACGCTCGCCGATGATGTTGCGCTGGATCTCGCTGGTGCCGCCGGCGATCGTGTATTGCCGGGCGCCGAGGACGCGGTGCAGCCAGCGCGGCGCGTCGGGCACCGCCTCGGTCGGGGTGTCGAGCGTCGCGTAGGGGCCGAGAAGGGTTGCCGAGAAATCGGCGATGCGGCCGGCGAGTTCTGAACCGAACAGCTTCAATATCGAGCCTTCGGGGCCGGGAGGCTCGCCGCGCAGCCGGCGGCTGAGGCCGCGCAGCCGCGTCACCTGCAACGCCTTGGTTTCGATCGCCAGCTGCGCCAGTTGCTGGCGGATATGCGATTCGCGCCAGGCCGGCTCCTGGCGGTTGGGGAATTGCTTGGCGAGTTCGACGAGCCGGGCGATCTGGGCGGCATGGTCGCGCCCGCCGGCGCCGCCGCGCTCGAACATCAACGTCGTCGTCGTCACCTTCCAGCCCTCGTTCAATTTGCCGACGAGGTTTTCTTTCGGCACGACGACATCCTCGAAGAACACTTCGTTGAAATGCCGGTGGCCGTTCAACAGCACCAGCGGGCGCACCGTGACGCCGGGCGTTTTCATGTCGACGAGCAGGTAGGAGATGCCGTGGTGCTTGGGCGCTTCGGGATCGGTGCGCACCAACAGGAAGCACCAATCGGCGAAATGCGCGCCCGAGGTCCACACCTTCTGGCCGTTGACGACAAAATGGTCGCCGCGGTCGACGGCGCGGGTGCGCAAGCTCGCCAGGTCCGAGCCGGCGCCGGGCTCGGAATAACCCTGGCACCAGATTTCGTCGGCGCTCAAAATCTTCGGCAGATGCTTGGTTTTCTGCTCTTCGTTGCCCCAATGAATGAGCGTCGGCCCCAACAGGTTGAGCCCGCTCTGGCACGGCAGGATCGGCGCACGGGCGCGGAAATACTCCTCGTCCCAGATCACCTGCTGCATGAAATTGGCGCCGCGCCCGCCATATTCCTTGGGCCAGGAGATCCCGACCCAGCCGGCCGCGTGCATCTTTTTCTGCCAGGCGATGCGTTTCACCAGGATGTCGCGGTCGGGGGAGATGCGCTGGTCCTGGGCGTCCTCGACCTTGAGATCGTCGGGGAGGTTGGCGTCCAGCCAAGCGCGGAACTCGGCGCGGAAGGCGGCATGCTCGGGCGCGTCGGCGAAATCCATGGCGGGTCCTCCCCTTGAGACGCCGAGGATAGCCCGCACCCCCAGCGTTGTCATCCCGGCGGAAGCCGGGATCCACCGGCGGACCGCACATTGCTCGGTAAATTTGCGCGGGGATGAGGACAGCTTGCAAGCGACGTGTTTTGTATACAATGGATCCCGGCCTTCGCCGGGATGACATTTGAGGCGGCAACATGCTGAACCGGAACCAGATCGAGCACTATCGCTACGACGGCTATCTCTTTCCGTTCCCGGCGCTGTCTGTGGCGGAATTGGCCGAGTGCACCGCCGGGCTCGCCCGCTTTGAACGCTGGCTCGGCAAGCCGGTCAATCAAGGCGATTTTCGCTGGCGTTCGGCGAGCTATGTGATCCTGCCGTGGGTCGACGCGCTGGTGCGTCACCCGAAGATCCTCGACGTCGTCGAGGAGCTGATCGGCCCCGACATCCTGGTCTACACCGCAACCTGGTTCATCAAGGAGGCGCACAGCCCGACCTTTGCCGCATGGCATCAGGATGCGACCTATTTCGGCCTCGATCCGCACGAGCACGTCACCGCCTGGGTCGCGTTGAGCGAGGCGGGCGCCGAGGCCGGCTGCATGGAGGTTCTGTCGTCAGAGGGCAAGCCGCGTCAGCTGGTCCACGCCGCGCTGCGGCTCGAGAACAGCATCAATGGCGCCGGCCAGGCAATCGTCGAACCCTTTGACGAGCGCCGTTCGGCGATGATGGCGCTGGAGGCCGGCAGCTTCTCATTGCACCACACGCTGTGCCGCCACCGCTCGGCGCCGAACCGGGCGGGTCACCGCCGGATCGGCCTCGGCATCAGCTATATCCCGGCGCATTGCCGCCTGACCGGCACGGTGCGAATGTGCGCCCGGCTCGTGCGCGGCCGCGACAGCGGCGGAAATTTCGACCTGGTTCCGGCGCCCGAGGGCGAGCTGCATCCGGCGGCTCTCGAGCGCCACCAGCGGGTCTACGCCCGCTACCGCGACAATTACGCCGAGCAGATCGCCGCGCACGAGCAAGCATTTACGGCCGCGCCGGCTTAGCGGTTTTGCCCTCCCAGCCTACCCTCTCCCCGGCGGGCCGGTGGGAGCGAGGGTAACGATCGGCTACGGGAACAATTGCTCCCCGGTCTCGGCATCCTCGACGAGGATGGCACTCATCGGGCAACTCTCCGCGGCCTCGAGGATCTGCTCGACCGGGTCTGCGTCCGGATCGACCGCTTCCGACTGGCGGTCGTCATTGAGTCGGAAGACATGCGGAGCGAAGGTCTCGCACATGGCGTTGCCGACGCAGAGGTTGTGGTCGACCCGGACGCGCACCTTCCTGGCCATCGCCGTCCCCTATTGCCAGTGGATCGGCAGCGACTTCAGCGACCGGAACGTGATGCTCGGATGATATTCCAGCGCCGTGTTGTCGAGCCGGAAGCCGGGGAAGCGTTCCGCCAGCGCCTTGAAGACCTCCTGGCCCTCGACCCGTGCCAGGGTCGCGCCCAGGCAATGGTGAATCCCCGAGCCAAAGGCCACATGCTGGTTCGGCCACCGGGTGATGTCGAAATTATCCGGCTCGGCGAACATCGAGGGATCGCGATTGGCCGAGGAAATAAACCACCGCACGCGGTCGTCCTTCTTCAGCACCTTGCCGCGCATCTCGACATCCTCTGACGCGATCCGCTGGATTGATTTGACCGGCGAATCGTAGCGCAGGCATTCCTCGGTCGCCAGCTTGGCGGCGCCGGCCGGGTCCTTTTTCAACAAGGCCCATTGGTCGGGATGTTGGATGAACGAGAGGGTGCCGTTGCACAACAGGTTGATTGTCGTCTCGTGGCCGGCAAGGAGCAGGAGCGAGGTGTTGACCAGCACCTGGTGCCGGGTGAAGATTCCGGCCTTTTCGCCGCCCGCCAGCACCGAGATGAAGTCGTCGCCCGGGTTGACGAGGCGTTCGTCGACCAAGGGCGAGACGTAGTCGATCATGCCCTTCATGCCTTCGGTCAACAGCTTCATCCGGTCATGTTCGCCGCGGCCGATGTAGAGGAGTTTTTCGGCTAATTCGCGGATGTAGTGCCGGTCGGGGTCGGGGACGCCCATCATCTCGGCGATCACCAAGACCGGCAGCGGGGTTGCGAGGTCGCGCATCACGTCCATGCGCCCGTTGCGCTCCGCTGCGTCGAGCAGTTCCTTGACCGCCTTCTGGACAAACGGCCGCCACTCTTCCAAGGATTTCGGCGTAAAGTAGCCGTGCACCACCTTGCGCATCTCCAGATGATCCGGCCGGTCGTGCTGGATGAACTGGTCGCCCTGGTAGTTCCGCACATATTCGTAGAGCCCCAGATCCAACTCGTCGATCGCCGGATAGGCCGGCCTCGGGTCGTTCTTGAACACGGCGGATGAAAACAGCTCGTGGTGCCGGGTCAGCCACACCAGATCGTCGTGCCGCGTGATGACCCACACCTCGTAGGTTTCGTTCCAGTGTACCGGGTCTTCGTCCCGCAACCGGCCATAATAGGCATAGGGGTCGGCGATGACGTCCGGGGTGAACATGTCGTCTTGCAGCGCGGTGCTCATGATCCTCCCTCCGATGTTTTTACCGGCGACTTTTTGAGGCTATCGCGGGCCCCCGACAGAGGCCCGCGATTCACCGGTGCCGTCGTCAGGTATCGTCAGTTCATGCCGTAGAAGCTCAGCGCTCCTCCCGCCATGACGCCGTGTTTGGTCTCGGCGGACAAGCCTTCGAGCTGCTTTCTCACCATGTCGGGCGCGCCGGGGAAGAACCCGTCCGGATGCGGATAGTCGGTCGCCCACATGATCTTGTTGGGCCCGACATAATCGGCGAGCACGTGGAGGCTGCCCTCGACCGGCTCGAACGAGATCCAGCAATTGCGCTTGAAGAGCTCGCTCGGCCGGATCGTCAGGCCGCTATCGTTGAACCCCTGGTCGTCGAAATGGCGGTCCATGCGGTCGAGCCAGGGCGCGATCCAGCCGCCGCCCGATTCCAGAAAGCCGATGCGGATTTTCGGGTGCCTCTCGCACACCCCGCCCCAGATCACCGACAGGCAGACCAGCATCATCTCCATCGTGTGGCTGACGATGTGCCGGGCCCCGCGGCCCTCGAAGCGGTCGACGCCGACGGTCGGCATGCCGCTGGAGGCGCCCTCATGGAAGCCGATCGAGAAATCGAGGTCCTCGGCGGCCGCCCAGAACGGCTCGTACATCGGGTCGCTCATCATCTTCAGACCGTGGTAGGGGTTCGGCCGCAGGAAGCCACCCTTGAACCCGAGCTCCTTTTTGGCAAAGCGCATCTCGGCGATCGCCAGGTCGACGTCCTGCATCGGCAGCATCGCGACCCCGAACAGGCGGTCGGGATAGGGCTTGCAGTAGTCGGCGAGCCAGCGGTTGTAGGCGCGGCAGGTTGCGGCGGCGAGATCGGGGGCATGGATCGCGCCGGCGAAGAGGCCGAGGCTCGGATAGAGGAAGGCGGCGTCGATCCCGTCGGCATCCATGTCGGGGATGCGCTTATGGGGGTCGAACCCGCCGGGCTTGCCTTCCTTGTATTCCATCGTGTCGCCGGCGACGACGCCCTGGCGCGCGCCGACCGCGCCGATCCGGCCGATGCCGCGCTGGCCGTCGCCGACCGCGTGCTCCTCGATGATCAGGCGCTCCTTGCCGTTGTTCATCTTCTCGATGCGCGGCGCCCGGTCGCGAAACTTCGGGTCGATGTATTGGTTCCACAGGTCGAGCGGCTCGAGGATGTGACCATCGGCATCGACGACGTTATAGGCGCGAGTCATCAGCATTTCCTCCAAGGGGTAAACCGGCGAGTACAGCATCCTAACGCAGCCGCGATCGCGATGCGAGAGTCGAATGCCGTTCAGAATCCCGAACGAATGAGATTTTGCCCCTCTCCCGCGGTGCGGGAGAGGGGCGAAAAGGGTCAACTCAGTCCGTAGAAGCCCATCGCGCCGCCGGCGAGGACGCCGTGCTGGGTGGCGGCCGAAGTACCCTTGAGGCGCTCGCGCACCATGTCGGGCGCGCCGGGGAAGAAGCCGTCGCGATGCGGGTAGTCGGTCGCCCACATGATCTTGTTGGGACCGATATAGTCGGCGAGCACGTGGAGGCTCCCCTCGACCGGCTCAAACGAGATCCAACAATTACGGCGGAAGAGGTCGGAGGGCCGCGTCGTCAGCCCGGAATCGTTGAACCCTTGATCATCAAAGTGCCGGTCCATGCGGTCGAGCCACGGCGCGATCCAGCCGCCGCCCGATTCCAAAAAGCCGATGCGGATTTTCGGGTGTTTTTCGCACACCCCACCCCAAATCACGGCGAGGCAGGCCAGCATCATCTCCATCGTGTGAGAAACGATGTGCTTGCGCGGCGCGGCCCTCGAAGCGGTCGATGCCGACCGTCGGCATGCCGGAGGAACCGCCCTCGTGGAACCCGATCGACAAAATCGAGGTCCTCGGCGCGCCGTCCAGAACGGCTCGTACATCGGGTCGCTGATCATCTTGTTTTCGTGGTAGGGGTTGGGCCGCAGGAAACCGCCCTTGAAGCCGAGCTCCTTCCGCGCGAAGCGCATCTCCTCGATCGCGTGCGGCACCGATTGCATCGGCAGCATGGCGATCCCGAAGAGGCGGTCGGGGTACGGCTTGCAGTAATCCGCGAGCCAGCGGTTGTAGGCGCGGCACAGCGCCGCGGCGAGCCCGGGCTCGTGCACCGCCCCGGCGAACAGCCCCATGCTCGGATAGAGGAAGGCGGCGTCGATGCCGTCCAGATCCATGTCGGGGATGCGCTTGTGCGGGTCGAACCCGCCGGGGCGGCCGTCCTCGTATTTCATCGTCTCGGCCTTGATCTCGCCCTGGCGCGCGCCGACCCCGCCGATCCCGCCCATGCCCTGCTCGCTGCCGAGCATCTGCTGTTCGACGAACAGCTTTTCCTTGCCGGTCGCGTTGTCGGTGACGAGCCGCGGCGCGCGGTCGCGGAACTTGGGGTCCATGTATTTGGCCCAGAGATCCAAGGGCTCCAGGATGTGCCCATCGGCATCGATGACGTTATAGGCGCGGCTCATCGGGGTTTCTCCATGGTGAATTCCGGGGCTCGGTCATGCTAGCGCAGCCGCCGCCGCAACGCGATGCGGAATGTCGTTCAGAATATCGAACATGTCGGCGGCGCATGTCCCAGTGGGCTATGGAGCGGGCAAAGGCTGGACTTGCGCCTGGCCGGCCGTGCTAGTCTCGATAGGACAAAAATGGCGAATGTGAGGATGCCGGTTCAACCGGCGCGGGCTAAGGGGGAGACCAGGCATGGTTCAATCGGGCGCAGCGGCCCAGACTATCGAAGCTTATGTCGGCGAGACGATGGACGGGGCGCGGATGGGCGCGATCCATTGGCGGGTGCTGGCGCTGGTCGCGTCCGGTCTGTTCTTTGACGTGATGGACTTCACGATCTTTGGGGCGCTGGTTCCCGACCTACTGAAGAGCGGGTTTGTCACCGGAGCGCAGGTCCCCTGGATCGGCAGCGTCACGGTTGCCGGCCTCTTCGTTGGTTCGCTCGGCCAGGGCGAGTTCACCGACCGCTTCGGCAGGAAGGCGGTCTACCAGTTCAACCTGCTCTTGTTCGGCCTGGCGACGATCATCGCGGCCTTGCCGCCGATCCCAAGCATCGGGTTCAACCCCGGCTACAATTGGCTTCTCGTCTTTCGGTTCTTCGCCGGGGTCGGGCTCGGCGCCGAACAGCCCTTGTGCTACGCCTACGTCGCCGAATATTCGCCGAAGGACATCCGCGGCCGCCTCACCGCGTTCATGCAGTTCATCGGCGGCGCCTGGCCGTGGCCGCTCGGCGTCCTCCTAACCCTTGCCTTCCGCGATTCGATCGGCTGGCGCGGCATCTGGATCATCATCGGGGTCGGCGCCCTAATCGTGTTCGTCTTACGCTTTTCCTTGCCCGAGTCGCCGCGCTGGCTGGCGACGCACGGCCAGGGTCAGCGGGCGCTCGACTTGTTGCAGCGGATGGGGCTGCGCTCGGTGCCGCTCAATACGCTGGGGGCGGACGCGGCGAGCAGCGCCCACAGCGATCCCTTCGGCGTCGTGTTGCGCCAATATCCCGGCCGGATTATCGCCGGGATGGCGTGCTTCTACGCCTTCTTCTCGATCGCGCTCGGGCTCGGCGCCTGGCTGCCCAACATCCTGGTCGAGCGCGGCTTCACGATCGCCAAGTCGCTCAACTCGATCTTCTGGATCACCCTCGCCTTCCCGATCGCCAGCGCCTTCATGATGTATTCCCTGGAGCGCTTCGGCCGCAAACCGACCGCGGTTGTCGCCTTTATCCTGACCGGCATCTTCGGTCTGTGGTGGGCCAACGCGGGGAGCGAAACGATGGTGCTGGCGGTCGGTTTCGTGATGATCTTTTTCACGCAGCTGGCCGGCAATTCCGCGATCATCTTCATCTCCGAAGTGTTCCCGACCAACGCTCGCGCCTCGGGCTTTGGGTTGTGTGCCGCGGCCGGCCGCGTCGGCGCCTTTGTCGCGATCCCATCGATTCTGTGGATCAAGAACGGCTGGGGCCTCAACGCCGTATTCATTGCGATGGCGATAATGGTGGCGATCGCCGCCTTCGCGGTGACCCAGGTCGGCCCCGAAGCAAGGGGCCTCTCGCTTGACGACATCGCCCCGCCGACCGGGTGACCCCGGAGCTAGAAAGTTTGCCGCCGCTCCTCGACGACGACCGTTTCGATGATGGCTTCCTGCTCATACATCCAACGGGTCAATAGGCCGGCGGTCGCTGCGCCGGCGATCGGCGCCAGCCAGAACAGCCAGAGCTGGCCGATGTAGGGGCCGCCGGCAAATAACGCCGGCCCGGTGCTGCGCGCCGGATTGACCGAGGTGTTGGTGACTGGGATCGTCACCAGATGGATCAATGTCAAGGCAAGGCCGATCGGGATGCCGGCGAAGCCGGCCGCGGCGCCTTTCGACGTGGTTCCGATGATGATGAAGAGGAAAAAGAAGGTCGCCAGGATCTCGGTGACAAAGCAGGCCGCCAAGCTGTACTTGCCGGGACTGAGGGCGCCGTAGCCATTGCTGGCGAACCCGCCCGCCACCCAGTCGGGCTTGCCCGACGCGATCATATAAAGCACCGCAGCCGCCAGGATGGCGCCGACAACCTGGGCGATCACATAGGGAACGACGTGCTTGGTCGCACAGCGGCCCCCGGCCCATAGGCCGATTGTGACCGCCGGATTGAAGTGACCGCCCGAGATATGACCGACCGCATAGGCCATGGTCAGCACCGTCAGGCCGAACGCGAACGCCACCCCGAGAAAGCCGATCCCGAGGCCGGGGAAGCCCGCGGCCAGAACGGCGCTGCCGCAGCCGCCAAAGGTCAACCAGAACGTTCCGAAAAACTCGGCGACGACGCGCCGGGACATGTCGCTATCCATGTTTCCCCCTCGGGACGCGCTATCGGCTCCCAGTGAAAGCCATGCGCCGAAATCGTCTTCACCCGCAAGTTGAAACGGTATCGAACCTCGCTCGTTCCCTCGTGGAGGTTGAATTTCACCCGGCGAGGGCCGCTTGCCGCCGGTCGCCTCCGGACAGGATGCGGCGCCGGCCGGCGCTTGCCCGGCGGTAAGCGCCGGCATAAATTCAGCACCAAAGCAGAGGCAAGACGTGGCTGATCAGCTGACCAATTCTCGCGAGGTGCTCGCCTATTTTGCGGCGCAAGCGATCCGAATCGCGGCGATCTACCTGCTATCGTCTCTCAACGTGCTGGTATCATTGTATAAGTGGGCCTACGGCACCGGCGGTAGCCTCGCAATATTGCCGGTTTCATTCGGCCTCAGTGTGATGTGGATGGGGCTGGCGTTCCCGTTATTCCTGATAGGACGGGGCATCGTCGAAGGGGTGCCCGCTAGCGTGGCGGCTCCCGGGCGGGAGGGCACCATCACCACCACCGGAGCGGAAATCGGCGCCTATGTCGTCGCCCACCTGATCGGCATCGTCGTCGTGATGTCACTCTCCTCGTTGGTGTTGTTCGCGGTTTACGCCTCTCTTTACCGCGCCGGGTCTCCGGGATCCGCCCGATTGTTGGGGCTTGCCGTCTCGATAACCGCGACCATAGCGGTCTTTCTGATCTTTGTGGCTCTGAGGCGCGCCTTCACCGGCGCCCGGCAGCCCCGCCGAACCTGAGCCGCCTCACCCTCGCCCCACCGCCTGCCGCTTCACCAGCTCGGGCGTTGGCTTCGGCATTGGTGCTTCGGCTTCCCGGGCGCGGGCGAGCATGACCAGCGCCTGCATCAGCCCGGCGACGCCCTTGAGGCGGGCCTCCGCGTCCTCCCAATTGCGCAGGTAGACGAGCCTCTGGTCGGGCCGTAGCCGCAGCGTCCCTGCGTGTTTCTGGATGAGGTCGACGAGCCCCGCCGGATTGGCGAAGCGGTTGCCGCGCAAGGTGATGACCGCGCCCTTGGGCCCGGCCTCGACCCGCTCCACTCCGCCTTCGCGGCACCAGCGCTTGATCGCGATGATCTGCAGGAGGTTCTCGACCTCCGTGGGCAGCTTGCCGAAGCGGTCGATCAGCTCGGCGGCGAAGGCGTCGAGTTCGCGTCGGCCGCCCAACTGGGCGATCCGCCGGTACAGCCCGAGCCGCACGCCCAGATCGGCGACATAGCTGTCCGGGATCAACACCGGCGTGCCGATCGTGATTTGCGGGCTCCACTCCTCGACAGCAGCATCATCGCCGCCCGCGCCGGCGGTTTTGGCAGTGGCCACCGCCTCTTCGAGCATGTGCTGGTAGAGCTCGATGCCGACTTCGCGGATGTGGCCGGATTGCTCGTCGCCCAGGAGGTTGCCGGCGCCGCGGATGTCGAGATCGTGGCTCGCCAGCTGGAAGCCCGCTCCCAGCGTATCCAGGGTCTGCATCACTTCCAATCGGCGCAGCGCGGTCGGCGCCAGCTGCTTTTTTTCCGGCAGCGTCAGATAGCAATAGGCGCGCACCTTGCTGCGGCCGATCCGGCCGCGCAGCTGGTAGAGCTGCGCCAGGCCGAACATGTCGGCACGGTGCACGATGAGGGTGTTGGCCGAGGGGATGTCGAGCCCGGATTCGATGATGTTGGTCGACAACAGGAGATCGTAGGCGCGTTCGTCGAAGGCGGTCATCACGGTTTCGAGCTCGACCGGAGCCATCCGGCCATGCGCCGTCGCGACGCGGATTTCCGGCACCATCTTGCGCAATTCCTCACGCACCTCGTCGAGATCGGCGATGCGCGGCGCGACATAAAAGATCTGCCCACCGCGGTCGCGCTCGCGCAGGATCGCCTCGCGCACGACGACGGCATCGAACGGCGTGACGAAAGTGCGAACCGCCAGCCGGTCGATCGGTGGCGTCGCTATGATGCTCATCTCGCGTACCCCGGAGAGCGCCAGCTGCAGGGTGCGCGGGATCGGCGTCGCGGTCAGCGTCAGGACATGAACATCGGCCTTCAATTGTTTCAGCCGCTCCTTCTGGGCGACGCCGAAATGCTGCTCCTCGTCGACGACGACGAGGCCGAGATGGGCGAAACGCACGTCCTTGGCGAGGAGCGCGTGGGTGCCGACGACGATCTCGATCCTGCCTTCGGCGAGGTCGCTCTTGATCTGCTTTGCGTCCTTGGGTGCGACCAGCCGCGACAATTGCGCGATCCGCACCGGCAGCCCGGCGAAGCGCTCGATAAAGGTGCGGTAGTGCTGGCGCGCCAAGAGCGTCGTCGGCACGATGACCGCGACCTGCCCGCCGGCAAAGGCGGTGATGAAGGCGGCGCGCAACGCCACCTCGGTCTTGCCGAAGCCAACGTCGCCGCAGACCAGGCGGTCCATCGGTTTCCCCGCCACCATGTCGCCGAGCGTGTCCTCGATGGCGCGCAGCTGGTCCTCGGTCTCGGGGTAGGGGAAGCGCGCGGCGAACTCCTCGTAGAGCCCCTCGGGCGGCGCCAGGGTTTCGCCGGGCCGCAGCTGGCGCTCCGCGGCGATGCGGATGAGTTCGCCGGCGATCTCGCGGATCCGCCGCTTGACCCGCGCCTTCCTCGACTGCCAGGCGACGCCGCCGAGGCGGTCGAGCTGGGCTCCGGCTTCCTCGGAGCCGTAGCGCGACAGGACCTCGATATTCTCGACCGGCACGAACAGCCGGTCGTCGCCGGCATAGAGCACCTTCAAACAGTCATGCGGAGCGCCGGCGACCTGGATCGTCTCCAAGGCCTCGTAGCGGCCGATGCCATGCTCGGCATGGACGACAAGGTCGCCCGCGGTGAGGCTCGCCGCCTCGGTGATGAACTCGTCGAGGCTGCGCCGCCGGCGCGGCGTGCGCGACAGCCGGTCGCCGAGGATGTCCTGCTCGCTGAGCAGCACCAAGGCATCGGTCTCGAAGCCCTCTTCGAGCGGCAGTATCGCGAGCCCGACCGTGTGGCGAGGCAGCTTGGCCAGCGCGCTGCCGTCGGCCACCACGCGCAATTCGCCGACGCCGTGCTCGCGCAGCACCGTGGCGAGCCGGTCGGCCGAGCCCTCGCTATAGGCCGCGATCGCGGCGCGCCGCCCCGATTTTTGTTCGCTCCCCAGGTAATCGCGCACAGCGTCGAACAGCGGCACCTTGGGATCGGCGCGCTCGGCGATGAAATTCTTCGCCGGCCGGGCGCCGGCATCCAATGCGTCGTCGGGCAATACACCAGCCAGGCCCTCTTCCGGCATCGCGAACGGGGATAGCTGGATGACGGCGCGGCCGGAGAGCGCCCTCTGCCATTCCGCCTCGTCGAGGAACATCTGCTGCGGCGGCACCGGGCGATAGAGCGGCGCGGTGCCGCGCGTGGCATTGCGCCCGGGGCTGCTCATGCTCTGCCGCGCCGCATAGAAATCGGCGATCGAATTCGAGCCGGTGGGCGCGCGCCTGGGCGGCCTGGTAATCGAATGACACGGCGGCCTGCGGCAGATAGTCGAAGAGGGTCTCCAGCGTCTCGTAATAAAACGACAGCCAATGCTCCATTCCCGCCTGGCGACGCCCGGCGCTGACCGATTCGTAGAGCGGATCGTCGCTGCCGGCCGCGCCGAAGGCCTCGCGATAGCGCGAGCGGAAACGCTGGATCGCCGCGTCGTCGAGCAGGACTTCGCTCACGGGGCGCAGCTGGAAGCCTTCGATGGCGCCGGTCGAACGCTGGGTCAAGGGATCGAAGCTGCGCAGACTTTCGAGCGTGTCGCCGAAAAAATCGAGGCGGATCGGTTGGCCCGCGCCGGCCGGGTAGAGATCAACGATCCCGCCGCGCACCGCAAATTCGCCCGGCTCGCGCACCGTATCGGTGCGGAAATACCCGTTGTTGCGAAAAAAACTCTGCAGCCGGTCGAGCGGGATATGCCCGCCCGCGCCCAGTGTCAGGACGCGGCCGTCGAAGAGGCGCCGCGGCGGCACGCGCTGGACCAGCGCGTTGACCGTCGTCAGTACGACCAGCGGGTGCTTCTCCTCGCCTTCGGCGAGGCGGGTCAGCGTGTCGATGCGCCGGCTGGTGATCTCGCCATTCGGCGACACACGGTCATAGGGCAGGCAATCCCAGGCCGGAAAGGTCAGCTGCGTGAGATGGGGGTGAAAAAACCCGAGCGCGGCCGCAAACCGCGCCATCCGCCCGTCATCGCGGCAGACATGCAGCCACGTCGGCGCCGCGCCGGTCTCCAAGAGCGCCCCGATCGTCCGGGCGTCCTGCCCTTCGGGCGCGCCGAAAAGGCTGATGGCGCGCGGGCTCTCGGCGAGCGAGCGGGCGAGGGCGGCAAGCGGGTTCATGTCGCGCGCGGGTTATAGCGGAAGGCGAGGAGGAGCCGGGTCACGTCGGTGTCGTATTCGGGCGGCGGCGCGGTCCGGCCGGTGATCCAGTCGAAGAGGTCGGCGTCGAGGCATTCGAGGAGGGCTTCGTAGCGGTCGAGACTCCCCTCGTCGAAGGCGGCGAGATTCGCCTCGGCAAACGAGCCGAGGATCAGATCAGCTTCGCGGGTGCCGCGGTGCCACGAGCGGAACAAGAGGCGCTTCTTACGGATGTCGGGCGAATCGGTCATCCAACAAATCTCATCAATGCACGCCGAAATGGCCCCTTACCCGCCGCGGCGTCGCGCGACGCCCTCTCCCCGCAGCGGGGAGAGGGTTGGGGTGAGGGGCTGGTACGGCGCCTTGGATATAGCGATGCTGCGCCGTAACGTCAGCGTCCTTTGCGACCCTATCGACGAAAGTAATGCGCCCCGCCCTCCTCGACAGGCTGTTCGCGCCGGTGACGGTGCTCCCCGGCATCGGGCCGCAGCTCGGCCGCCTCTTCGAGCGCGCCGCCGGCCCCAATGTCGTCGACCTGTTGTGGCACCTGCCGGTGGGGGTGGTCGACCGCCGCGCCGCGCCCTCGATCGGCGCCCTCCACCCGCGCGACTGGCCCGCCAACTCGGTCATCACGGTCAAAGCCAAGGTCGAGCGTCATCAGCCCGGGATCGGGCGGCGGCCTTATCGTGTGTTCGTCAGCGATGCGACCGGCGCTTTGATGCTCGTCTATTTCAGCATGAAGGGCGACTACTTGCAGCGCCTCTTACCGGTCGGCGCGGAGCGGGTGATCAGCGGCCAGATCGAATACTACGACGGCATGCCGCAGATCGTGCATCCGGATTACGTCGTCTCCCCCGAGCAGGCCGGGCAGGTGAAGGCGATCGAGCCGGTCTACCCCTTGACCGCCGGCCTCTCGTCGCGGATCGCGGCGCGGGGCGTTGCGGCTGCCCTTGAGCGCGCGCCGGAGCTGCCGGAATGGCTCGATCCGGCAGTGCAGGCGAAGCGCCGCTGGCCGGGCTGGAGCGAGGCGATCGCCGCCGTGCACGCGCCGCAGGGCGCGGCCGACCTCGATCCGGCGACCCCCGCGCGCGAGCGTCTGGCCTATGACGAGATCCTTGCCTCGCAACTCGCCGTCGCGCTGGTGCGCGCGCAGCGCCGCCGGCGTCCCGGCCGGGTCATCGCGGGAACCGGCGCACTGCAGGCGCGCGCCGAAGCCGGCTTCGGCTTTCGCTTGACAAGTAGCCAGCGCCAAGCGGTGGCCGAGATCGCCGCCGACCTCGCCGCGCCGACCCGGATGATGCGGCTGTTGCAGGGTGATGTCGGCAGCGGCAAGACCGTCGTCGCGCTGATTGCGATGCTGATCGCGGCCGAGAGCGGGGCCCAGGCGGCGCTGATGGCGCCGACCGAGGTATTGGCGCGCCAGCATCACCTGGTGCTGCAGCGGCTTGGCCAGCCGGCCGGGGTCGAAATCGGTCTCCTGACCGGGCGCGAGAAGGGCCGGGCTCGCCAATCGATGCTGGCGAGCCTCGAATCGGGCCTGACCCCGATCGTCGTCGGCACCCATGCGCTCCTACAGCCCGACGTCGTCTTCCGCGATCTGGCGCTGGCGATCATCGACGAACAGCACCGCTTCGGGGTCGGCCAGCGCCTCGCGCTCTCCGCAAAGGGACGTGACAGCGACACGCTGTTGATGAGCGCCACCCCGATCCCGCGCACGCTGATGATGACTGCCTACGGCGATCTCGACGTCTCGCGGCTCGTCGAAAAGCCGCCCGGGCGCCAGCCGGTCGACACCAGAGCCGTGCCGCTCGACCGCTTCGACGAGGTGACCGGGGCGATCGCGCGCGCGCTTGGCCGCGGCGCCAAGATGTTCTGGGTCTGCCCGGTGGTCGAGGAATCCGAAGTCACCGACCTGGCCGCCGCCGAGGAGCGCTATCGCGCACTCGCCGAATTGTTGCCGGGCCGGGTCGGCCTCGTGCACGGCCGGATGAAGAATGCCGAGAAAGACCGCACGATGGCCGCATTCGCCGGTGTTGCGCCCGCGGGCGCAATCGATCTCCTGGTCGCCACGACGGTGATCGAAGTCGGGATTGACGTGCCCGCCGCGACGGTCATGGTGGTCGAGCACGCCGAGCGCTTCGGCCTGGCGCAATTGCACCAGCTGCGCGGTCGGATCGGCCGCGGCGCGGGAGCGTCGACCTGCCTTCTCCTCTATCAGCCGCCACTTGGCGAGGTTGCCCGGCAGCGCCTCCAGATCCTGCGCGAAACCGAGAACGGCTTCCGCATTGCCGAAGAGGATCTGCGGCTGCGCGGCGCCGGCGAAGTGCTCGGCACCCGGCAGAGCGGTCTGCCGGTGCTCCGTCTCGCCGATCTCGCCCAGCACGAGGCGCTGATCGCGCTCGCCCATGACGATGCCCGCCTCATCCTCATGCGCGACCCGGAATTGGCGAGCCCGCGCGGCCAGGCGCTGCGCACCCTCCTCTATCTCTTCCGCCGCGACGAGGCCGTGCAGTATCTGCGCGCCGGGTGATTAGCGCCCCGGATTGAGGGGACGGCACAGCAGGACCGGGGTTCCCGCCATGTCGGGTTTGCTCCACGTCGCGACCTGGCCGGGCGGGCAGGGGGAGGGCGGCTCGGGCATCGCGATGGCGGGAGTGGGTGTGACCGCGGCGGCAGGCTCGGGCGGCGGGGCCAGCGCCGGCGCGGGGGCCGGGGCCGGCGCAACGGTGCCGGTCATGCTCGGCGCCAGGGGAATCGGGCCGGCCAATGGCTCGACGGTCGCCGCCGGGCGGGGGCCGGCGAGCGGCGCGGGCGCCGGCCTCGCCCCCGGCTCCTCGGCTAGCGCGCAGGCGGTAAACCAAACGCCCGCGGCGATAGCGATCGCCGCCGAACGCACCGCCCGGCGGCGCCACGCGACCGCCGCCTCCTCGACATCAGGCATCGGCACCCCCGGCGTCAATTCGCCCGGAGATTACCCGCTACCCCTCGCGCAGGGAATAAAGCGCGAGCGAGTTGGCTTATAACGGCTCCCGACCGCGTCGAAGCACTCGGCGCGCATCACCCCCACCCCAACCCGCCCCCATCGAGGGGGCGGGAGTAGAAATAGGCATGCTGGCGGAAGCCCTCCCCCTCGATGGGGGAGGGTTGGGAGGGGGTGAGTGCGGCGCAACCTGGTCGGGAACCGCTCTATCCGACCGTGCCGAGCAAACCCATGACCGCGTCGCACAGTTCGACGGCGCGATAGGGCTTGCGCAGCACCGGTTCCCCGAGGTCGTTGTCCCAGGGGTCGCGCACCAGAGTGGGGAACCCGGAGGCGTAGAGCACTGGGAGCCCCGGGCGCAGCAACCGCGCCGCAATGGCGAGATCGATGCCGTCGAGCCGCCCGGGCATCACGACATCGGTGAACAATACATCGATCCGCAGATCCGGATGCGCCAGTAAGAGCCGGTAGGCATCATCGCCGCTTGCCGCCGCGAGCACCCGGTAACCCGCCGTCTCAAGGACAGCGAGGGCGACCTCACGCACCTCGTGATCATCGTCGACGACAAGAATGGTCGGTTCCGGGTCGCTCATTTGCCTACTGTCCTTTACGAGCAAACACCCCCGGCCCTATACGAGCAAACACCGCCGGTGCCGGATCACTCCGGCAACCCGCTTGACCCGCGGCTCTTCATCATCGCCACGCCGCGGCGATGGCGCTAAATTCGCCAAACGCCTGCCCGTCGTAGAAGGGCAGCCCATGGTTCCAGGAGAAGTGTGAATGTTGCAGATGGCCGGCCGCATGAGCGTTCTCGGCACCGAAACCGCCTTCGAGGTGCTGGCGCGGGCCAACGCGCTGGCGGCGCAGGGCCGCTCGATCATCAATTTGGGGATTGGCCAGCCCGATTTTCCGACCCCCGACCATATCGTCGAAGCCGGCAGGAAGGCCTTGGCCGATGGCCACCACGGCTATACCCCGGCCAACGGCATTCCGGCCCTGCGCGCCGCGGTCGCCGCCGATTTGTGGCGGCGCCACAAGGTCGAGGTGTCGCCCGAGCAGGTGCTGGTCGTGCCGGGCGGCAAGGTGACGATGTTCTTCGCGATGATGATGTTCGGCGAACCGGGCGTGGAGATCCTCTATCCCAACCCGGGCTTTCCGATCTACGAGAGCGCGATCCGGTTTTCCGGCGCGACCCCGGTTCCGGTGCCGCTCTACGAGAGTGCCGGATTTTCGTTCAGCGCCGACGAGGTCCTGGAAAAGATCACGCCTCGGACCCGGCTCCTCATCATCAACAGCCCGGCCAACCCGACCGGGGGCGTGGTGCCGAAGGCCGAACTCGACCGGCTCGTCGCCGGGCTCGAGCATCATCCGCAGGTCGCCGTGATGAGCGACGAGATCTACGGCGAAATTCTTTATGACGGCGCCGAGCATATCAGCCTCCTGCGCTATCCCGAGCTGAAGGACCGCCTGATCCTCCTCGACGGCTGGAGCAAGACCTATGCGATGACCGGCTGGCGGCTGGGGTACGGGGTGTGGCCGAAGGCGGTGTTCGCCGACGCCGAGCGGCTCGCGATCAATTGCCACTCCTGCGTCAATGCCTCGGCGCAATATGCCGGGATTGCCGCTCTCGAAGGCCCGCGCGAGCCGGTCCACCGTATGGTCAAGGCCTTCGCCGAGCGCCGCGAGGTGATCGTCGCCGCGCTCAATGGGCTCCCCGGCGTTGGCTGCGCCCGGCCGGGCGGTGCCTTCTACACCTTCCCCAACATTTCCGGGACCGGCCTCGACGCCCGCACCTTTCAGAGCCGGCTCCTCGACGACGAGGGGGTGGCGACGATCGCCGGCACCAGCTTCGGCGCGTTCGGCGAGAATTATGTTCGGTTCTCCTACGCCAATAGCCTCGAAGCGATCACCGAAGCGATGGAGCGGATCCGCCGCTTTCTCGGCAACCGACCGGGCACCGCCAGGGACTAAAAATAAGGCAGCGACGGCGGGATCTTTGCCCAAAAAACGGGCATAATTCGCTTCCGCCGTCTTCGCCATCGCGGCCCGGCCCTGGCATGGGTTATGCTCTGCGTGGCGTCATGAGCGGCGCTGCGCGCACAGAGAGTGGATTTCGATGAAGAAGGTCGAGGCGATCATCAAGCCGTTCAAGCTCGACGAGGTGAAGGAAGCCCTTCACGAGGTCGGGATCAAGGGCATTACCGTCACCGAGGCCAAGGGCTTTGGCCGGCAGAAGGGCCATACCGAGCTCTATCGCGGGGCCGAATATGTGGTCGATTTCCTGCCCAAGGTCAAAATCGAGGTGGTGATGGAAGATTCGATGGTCGAGCGCGCCGTCGAGGCGATCCAGCTGGCCGCCCATACCGGGCGGATCGGCGACGGCAAGATTTTCGTATCGACGATCGACGAGGCGATCCGGATCCGCACCGGCGAGCGCGGGCCGGACGCGATCTGAGCCGATACCGAGCCATCCTTTCAACTCTCAACCAGCCAACGGAATGGGGCGATGAGCGATACCAAAAAAGTCCTCGATATGATCAAGGAACACGACGCCAAATACGTCGATTTCCGGTTCACCGATCCGCGCGGCAAGTGGCAGCATTTGGCCCACCATGTCCGCACGATCAGCGAAGGTTTTCTCAATGACGGCGTGATGTTCGACGGCTCGTCGATCGCCGGGTGGAAGGCGATCAACGAATTGGACATGCTCTTGGCACCGGATTGCTCGACCGCGGTCCTCGACCCGTTCGCCGCGCAAACTTCGATCATCATTTTCTGCGACACGCACGAGCCCTTGACCGGCCAGGCGTATGGTCGCTGCCCGCGCTCGATCGCCAAGAAGGCGGAAAAGCACCTGGTCGCGACCGGAGTCGGCGACACCGCCTATTTCGGCCCCGAGGCCGAGTTCTTCATCTTCGACGACGTGCGCTACGAATTGACGATGCAGTCGGCCAGCTACACGATCGACTCAGAAGAAGGCCCCTGGGTCAGCGCCAAGCAGTTTCCCGAAGGCAACACCGGCCACCGGCCGCCAGTGAAGGGCGGCTACTTCCCGGTGCCGCCGGTCGACAGCCAGAGCGATCTCAGAGCCGAGATGCTGTCGGTGATGCACGACATGGGCCTCAAGGTCGAAAAACACCACCACGAGGTGGCGCCCAGCCAGGCCGAGCTCGGCAACGAGTTCGACACGCTGGTCAAGATGGCCGACAGCATGCAGATCTATAAATACGTCGTGCACAACGTCGCCAACCAGTACGGCAAGACGGCGACTTTCATGCCCAAGCCGATCAAGGGCGACAACGGCTCGGGCATGCACACCCACCAGTCGGTGTGGAAGAACGAGCGGCCGCTGTTCGCCGGAAACCTCTACGCTGATCTGAGCGAAACCGCGCTCTATTACATCGGCGGCATCATCAAGCACGCCAAGGCGATCAACGCCTTCACCAACCCGACGACGAACAGTTATAAGCGCCTGATCCCGGGGTTCGAGGCGCCGGTGCTGATGGCCTATTCGGCGCGCAACCGCTCGGCGGCCTGCCGGATTCCGATCGTCTCGAGCCCGAAAGCAAAGCGGGTCGAGGTGCGTTTTCCCGATCCGGCGTGCAACCCCTATCTCGGCTTTGCCGCGATGCTGATGGCCGGGATCGACGGCATCCAGAACAAGATCCATCCCGGCGAGCCAATCGACAAGAACCTCTACGACCTGCCGCCGGAGGAACTGAAGGACATCCCGACCGTCTGCGGCTCGTTGCGCGAGGCCCTGGGCGAATTAGCGGCCGACCACGCCTTCTTGACCAAGGGCGAGGTCTTTTCGATGGACTTCATCGAATTGTACATGGAATTGCGCTGGGAGGAGGTGTACGCGATGGAGCACACCCCGCACCCGATCGAGTTCCAGATGTATTACTCGGTCTGACCCGACTTTGCATATCCAAGCGCCAAGGGGCCGGGCAACACCCGGCCCCTTTCGTTTGCCCCATAATGATAAGCAGCATGATAAACTGGCGTGGCTCGCCGAACGGGGGGAACAGCGATGCGCTACGCGATTTCCGGAACGGTCATGCAGACGGTGGCGATCGATCTCGCGCCTGGCGAGATCGTCTACAGCCTGACCAATTCGATGTGCTGGATGAACGACGCCATCGAGATGAATACCAACACCGGCGGCGGGTTTCTCGCCGGGATCATGCGCAGCGCGAGCGGCGGCGGTTTCTTCGTTACCGATTTTACGTCGCGCGGCAACGGCCACGTCGCCTTTGCGCCGCGCTTTCCCGGCGCGATCATGCCGATCCAGCTGGCGGCGGGCCAGTCCTTGATTTGCCGCAAGGAAACCTTTCTCTGCGCGGAAAAATCGGTGACCTTCGCGATCGCCTGGCAGCAGCGCATCGGCGCCGGGTTTTTCGGCGGCCAGGGCTTCATCCTCCAGAAGGTGACCGGCCCCGGCACGGTCTTCCTCGATCTCTCCGGCGAGATCGTTGAACGCGATCTGGCCGCGGGAGAAAAGCTCCTCGTCCATGCCGGTCATGTCGGAGTGATGGACCCGACCATTCAGTTCGACATCCAGATGGTGCGCGGCTTCAAGAACATCCTGTTCGGCGGCGAGGGCCTGTTCCTGGCGACGCTGACCGGACCCGGGCATATCGTCCTCCAGAGCATGCCGATCCTCAATCTCGCCGAGGAAATCGCGCGCTATTTGCCGGCGCAACCCGAGGCGGCGAGTTCCGGGAGCGTCGGCACCGCCGCAGGGGCAGCCGTGGTCGGCGGCATCCTGGGCAGCCTGTTCGGCAGAAGCGACAACAGCTGACTGCCGGCTTATCGCACGAGGAGCGAAGCCAGGAGCGCCAGAGCCAGGAGCGCGGCGACGCCTTGCCAGACACGGATCGGGGCGCGTTCGTACAGGGTCTGCGGTCGGCGGATTTCGTCGGGCGCCCGCGCCGGTCCGGCCTCCATCACCAGCGCGAACTCGATCATGTCGTCAAAGCGCTTCGCTGGATCGGTCGCGATCGCGCGCGCCAGCGCCGCTTCGAGCCAGGCCGGAAGATCCGGCCGCAACGCCGACAAGTCGGTCGGCCGGGTGCGGCGCGGCAGGCTCGTGGCGTCGGCGTTGCCGTAGGGGTATTGGCCGGCGAAGGCGCGGAACATCGTGACGCCGAGGGCATAGATGTCGGTGGCCTCGTTGCCGGGTTCGCCGGCGAACATCTCGGGCGCCATATAGGCCGCGGTGCCGGGGATGTTCTCGGGGGGAAATTCCTCGAGGCCGGGGACCCGAACCACGCCCAAATCGATTAGCTTCAATGAACCGCCGCCTTCGAGGATTATATTGTCGGGCTTGATGTCGCGATGGATGATGCCGGCGCGGTGGAGCCCGGCGATCGCGCGCGCGAGCGTGATTGTGATGTGGCGCCCCTCTTCCAGTCCGACCGCGGGAGCCCGCGACAGCCGCCCTTCGAGAAGCTCGCCCTGATAGAGCGGCATCACTGTGTAGAGGCAGCTCTGGCGCCCCGGTGGCAGTTCGATCACGCGCCCGACCCAGGGATTGCGCACCCGCGCGCCGACCCATGCCTCGCGCAGGAAGGCGAGGCGAAAGGCTTCGATGCTGGCGATCTGCGGCTTGGGGAACTTCAAGGCGGCTTCGCCCCCCTCGATCTCGTCCTCGGCGGCGAAAAGCCTCGTGTACCGGCCGTCCGAGATCAGCGCCCTCAAAACAAAGCCATCAACCGTCTCGCCGAGCTCGGGTACCGGGATCACCGGCAGCTGGCGGATGGCGGCGCTGATGTCCGCCGATCCCGCGGTCGGCAGCGCCACCACGTCGAGAACGAGGGCAGTGCAGTTGTCGGTGCTGTCGGCGCGCAGCGCCGCGGCGACCAGGGCGCCGGCGGCATCTGCTGGGGCGGAGCGCTGACGCAGGATGTCGGCAATGCGCTGATCGGCGAGGAACCCGTGCACGCCGTCGCTGCACAACAAGAAGCGGTCGTGCAACGCCACCGGCTGCGTCGCGTAATCGAGGCGCACTTCCGGCTCGACGCCGAGCGCGCGGGTCAGCGTATTCGAGCGGCCGGTGGTTTGCGGGCGGACATGGTCGGTGGTCAGACACGTCATGCGCTCGCCGCTCAGCCGGTAGGCGCGAGTATCCCCGACATGCAGCAGGTGGGCGAGGCGGCCGCGCAGGACGAGCGCGGTAAAGGTGCAGCCCATCCCGGTGAGCGCGGGGTCTTGCCGGCCCAAGGAATTGATCCAGCCGTTGAGTGCGCTGACGATCGTCGCGCCGGCGCGCTGCACCTCCATGGTTTCGGGAAGGTCACAAAATCCGTCGAGAAAACCGCGCACCGCCGTCTCGGCCGCGACGCGTCCGCCTTTGGCGCCGCCGATCCCGTCGGCGATCGCGGCGATCACCTCCTGGCGCGGCTCGGCCAGCTCTGCGCCGGTGAGGGCGCCGGCGAAATCCTCGTTCTCCTTGCGCTGCCCGGTCTTCGAGGCGAACCCGATGCTCGCCCGGACGCCGAGTTCGAGCGTCGCCCCGGTGCTGACGGCGCCGCCTTCGCCGGGTTGCCGCTGGCCCGGACCAGGGCCCGGATCGCGACCGGGATCATCGCGAACGGGCCTCACCCCGTCACCGCGGGGTCTTCAAAGCGCAATGCGCGCGCCGAAAATAGCCTCCGGTGCTCGACGCGACGCTTGCGGTGAGATCGCCGGATTCTCGGTCGAGCGCATAGTTGCCGCCGTCCTTGGGGTCGAACCAGGAAATCTCGGAGGGAGTGATCGCGGCCGCATTCGCATCGACGGTGGATTTTCGGTAATCGATGATGATCTGCCACGACGTGCCGCTATAGGGATTGGTGCAGGTGATCGCGCTCGGGCTGTCCTCGGCTTCACCGTTGATCGTCGGAGCCGCGAGACTCGCCGCGAGAACGGCCATCCCTGCCGCCAGTACCCGGGTGCGAACCATGGTCGCGTCGACGATCGCCATGCGCCGATGCATACCCAAAATCCGGGCTCCCTGCAAAGCAGCCACGCTGCGATAAGCCGGGCTGCTGCGATAAGCCGGGGCTGCTGCGATAAGCCGGGCCACCGGGTTTGCCTAATTCGTGTGCAGTTCGCGTCCTCGCGATTTGAGCGGGGGATCGGCAACCCAAAAAGGGCCGTGCTCAGCCGCCAATTCCCCGGGGGCCATTCGTCTGGCATGCCTCTTGCCTTCACCAATCTCGCTTGGTCCGCTCAATCGGCCCGACGTTCTTGTACCGCGGGTTGTGAGCGTCGTCGCGGCAGAGGAAACAGGGGATAAATCAATGCTCGTACCATCGCCTAAATGGCTAGATTCGGGAAACAATGCATGGCAGTTGGCGGCAGCTACTTTTGTCGGCCTGCAAAGTATACCCGGACTGGCGGTGCTATACGGTGGCATCGTCAAGAAAAAATGGGCAATCAATTCGGCCTTCATGTGCTTCTACGCCTTCGCTTCGGTCTTGGTGGTATGGATCCTGTTTGACTACAATATGGCATTCGGACCACAGCTGTTTCCATTTCTCGGGAAACCGATGTTGGCAACCTCGGCGAGTTTTACCTTGGGCCAGGCGACCATACCGGCCGCGGCCGCGGGCATGCCCGATCTGACCTTCCCGATGGCCACTTTGATATTCTTCCAGTTCGTGTTCGCCGCGATCACGGTGATCATCCTCGCGGGCTCGGTGCTCGGCCGCATGAATTTCGCGGCGTGGGTGATCTTCTGCCCGGTGTGGATGACCCTGGTTTATACGGTCGGGGCGTTCAGCCTGTGGGGGGGCGGCTGGCTCTCGGTCTTGGGTGCACAGGATTTTTCGGGCGGCTACGTGATCCATCTCGCCGCCGGCACATCCGGGTTCGTCGCCGCGGCGGTGATCGGGCCGCGCCTGCAAGCGGATCGCGATAACTTTCCGCCCAATAGCCTATTAGTGGCGTTGATCGGCGCCGGCATTCTGTGGCTGGGCTGGAACG
The DNA here is from genome assembly GCA_963734125.1 of uncultured Alphaproteobacteria bacterium. Classification (GTDB taxonomy): domain Bacteria; phylum Pseudomonadota; class Alphaproteobacteria; order ATCC43930; family CGMCC-115725; genus DATARH01. The sequence continues at coordinate 34,161 of CAVTGB010000016.1, read as the reverse complement.
GCTTCAACGGCGGCGATCCCTATTTCGCCAACGCCGATGCCGGCGCCGCCGTGCTCAACACCAACACCGCGACGGCGGTCGCGCTGATCGTCTGGATCCTGATGGACAAGATAGCCTACGGCAAGCCGTCGATCATCGGCGCGGTCAACGGCATGATCGCGGGCCTGGTGGCGATCACCCCCTCCGCCGGCTTCGTCGATGGCTGGGGAGCCATCATCGTCGGCATCGTCGCCGGCATCATTCCGTGGTTGGCGATGAACAAGCTGCAAAAGGCCCGGTTCATGATGAAGGTCGACGATACGCTGAGCGTGTTTTCGACCCACGGGGTTGCCGGCCTGACCGGTGGTCTGCTCGTCGGCATCCTCGCCAACCCGGACATGCTCGAATATATCGGCACCGACAAGGATGCGCCCGGGGTCAGCGTTACGGGTCTGCTCTACGGCGACACGGGTCTCCAGCTCCTCCACCAGCTTGAGGCGGCGGTGTTCATCATCGCCTACAACGCGATCATGACGTTCATCATCCTCAAGGTGATCTCGATCTTCGTGCCGCTGCGCATGGACGAGGCGACGCTGATGGTCGGCGACGACGCGGTTCACGGCGAAACCGCCTATGCGATCGGTGTGGAAGGCGAATAGGCCGACCGCATCGCCTTTTGGGGGGTTGCGCGCCGGGAGGCGGGTTCCGCTTCCCGGCGTTGCATGCCCGGCGTCGCATGAGCGAGCGGCGACACCCCACCAGGGGGCCGCACGCTCGGGGTTCGGGGAGACCGGGAATGCGCTTTGTCAACCGACTGGTCCGGCGCCTCGTCGGCGTGGTGCTGTTCGCCTCGGCTTGGGCCGTCTCCGCGATGGCCCAAACCGCGGCGCCGGCCGCCGCGGCGCCGAAGCTGGACAGCGGCGATACCGCCTGGATGCTGACCTCGACCGCGCTCGTTCTGATGATGACGATCCCCGGGCTGGCGCTCTTCTACGGCGGCATGGTGCGCAAGAAGAACGTGCTCGCCACCGTTATGCAGAGCTTTGCGGTGACCTGCCTTGTCACCGTGCTGTGGACGATCGTCGGCTACAGCATGGCGTTCACCGACGGCACACCGTTTTTCGGCGGTTTCAGCCGCCTGATGCTGAACGGAATGACGATCGATTCGGTCAACGACCTCGCCAAGACCATCCCCGAATCGGTCTACATGTGCTTCCAGATGACGTTCGCGATCATCACTCCGGCGCTGATCTGCGGCGCCTTTGCCGACCGCATGAAATTCTCCGCGCTGTTGTGGTTTATCGGGCTGTGGGCGGTCGTCGTCTACGCGCCGATCGCGCATTGGGTGTGGGGCCCGGGCGGCTTTCTCAATGACGCCGGGATCCTCGATTTCGCCGGCGGCACCGTGGTGCACATCAATTCCGGGGTCGCGGGGCTGATGGCCTGCCTGGTGATGGGCCGGCGGCGCGGCTATGGCACGGAGCCCATGGCGCCGCACAACCTCGTCTTCAGCGTCATCGGTGCCTCGCTCCTGTGGGTCGGCTGGTTCGGCTTCAACGCCGGCTCGGCGACGGCGGCCAACGGCAGTGCCGGCATGGCGATGGCGGTGACCCAGATCGCCACGGCGACCGCCGCCTTGACCTGGATGTTTGTCGAATGGGGGTTGAGGGGCAAGCCGAGCGTCCTTGGCATCATTTCCGGCGCGGTCGCCGGGCTGGTGGCGATCACCCCGGCGTCGGGGTTTGTCGATCCGCGCGGCGCCTTGATCATCGGGATCGCGGCCGGGGCCGCCTGTTTTTGGGGGGCGACGGGCCTGAAAAACCTGCTCGGTTATGACGACAGCCTCGACGCCTTCGGCGTGCATGGGATCGGCGGCGCCACCGGCGCGATTCTGACCGGCGTTCTCGCGGTGTCGGCGGTCGGCGGCGCCGGCCACAGCGGCCTCATTGACGGCAATGCACGCCAGGTGCTGATCCAGCTCTATGGCGTCGCCTGCACCGCCGCATACGACGCGATCGCGTCGTTGATCATCTTGAAGCTGGTCGATCTGGCGATCGGCCTGCGGGTCGATTTGGATACTGAGCGCGAGGGGCTCGATCTCGCGATCCACGGCGAGATCGTACAATGACGACCGCTTGCATCGGCGATGGCGCGAAAATGCCGATTTTCTGGGCGATCTGTGGCGGTTTTGCCAATGAGCTCTTTAGATTTAGCGCAATGCAGCGATCTTGTTTCTTTATCTACTGGCGGTGTCTAAGACCCCGACCGCATAATGCCCTCATGGCTATTCGCGCGATCGAATGGCGTTTGGTTCCGGCAGTTTAACAGGGGACGAACTCGATGAGATCACCGTTCTGGACCGGTTTGCGACTGGCGGCCGCTTGCCTCGTCGCGGCGGCGTGGCAGCTGGGCGCCGATGGCGCTGCGTGGGCGCAGCAACCGCCGCCCGCCGCGGCGCCCGCACCAGGCGCACCGGCCGCGGCGGCGCCCGCAGCGCCGACCTCGAACGCGATGACCAACCCGTCGATGGCGGGACCCCTCGTCGCCAACCCGGACCCGATGCACCTCGATGTTACGCCGTTTTTCGGTCCGATGTACGTAACCGGCGCGGTCAGCGGCCTTGTATTGGGCCAGACCGATCCCGTCTTCGGCAATAAAGGCGGCAATCTCGACATCAGCAACGCCCAGGCCATCCTGCAAACCACCTCGGGGTGGTTCCAGTTCTTCGTCGAACCCGGAATTTATTCGTTCCCGACTGTCAGCGTCCCCTACACCAAGATGTCGACCACGGTAAACGGCACCTTCGGCGGGCTGCCGGTGGCCTGGGGCAAGATCGTCTTCAACGACAGTTTCAATGTCCAGGGCGGCAAGTTGCCGACCCTGATGGGCGCCGAATCCGCGTTTACCTTCCAGAACATGAACATCGAGCGCGGCCTGTTGTGGAACCAGGAAAACATCGTCAACCAGGGCGTCCAGGCCAATTTGACGACGGGTCCGGTGGCCTGGGCCTTTTCGCTGAACGACGGCTTTTACAGCGGGCAATACAACTACCTGTCCGGCTCGGCGACATGGACGGTCGATCCCGCCAATTCGTTCGTTCTCGCCGGCATGGGGCCGGTCAGCCGCGTCACCTCGGCCGGGCCGCCGGCGACCCCCGCGGCACCGGAATTCAACAACAGCATGATGATCGAAGCCGCCTACACCTACAATGCCGCGCCCTGGACGATCACTCCCTATATCCAATACAGCCAGACCGACTCCGATAAGGCCTTTCTACCGGCCTTGGTATCATCCTCGACGTTCGGCGGTGCGGTCCTCGCCAATTATTCGATCAACGACAACGTCAACCTGGCCGGGCGCTGGGAGTATATCGGGTCGAGCGGGGCCGGAACCGTCGGCGGCTCTGGCCCCCTCGGCTACGGTCCCGGCAGCTCGGCGATGTCGTTCACCCTGACCCCGACCTACCAGAACGGGATCTATTTTCTGCGCGGTGAAGCCTCGCTCGTGGATCTGACCAGCTTTACCAAAGGCTTCGGATTCGGGACCAGCGGCGGCACGAGCACCCAGGCGAGGTTTCTCATCGAAACCGGCATCGTGTTCTAGGACGCGAGGCGAGGACAGACAAAACCGGGTCCCCGGGGGTCAACGACGGCAGCCTTTGGCACGGTTCATGCGCGGGATGAAAGGCGCATGGGCCTGCCAATGGTGAGGCGATGAAGAAAATCGAGGCGATCATCAAGCCGTTCAGGCTCGATGAGGTGAAAGCTGCGCTGAGCGAGATCGGTATCACCGGGATGACCATCAGCGAGGTGAGGGGGGTCGGCCACCAGAAGGGCCACACTGAAGTCTATCGCGGCGCCGAATAGTGATCGACTTCCTCTCCAAGGTCAAAATCGAGGTGGTGGTCGAGGAGACCCTCGCCACGCGTGCTATAGAGGCGATCCAGCAAGCCGCGAAGACCGACAAGATCGGCGATGGCAAGATCTTTGTCCTCGCCATCGAGGAGGCGGTGCGGATCCGAACCGGCGAGCGCGGGCCGGATGCAGTGTAAGCGCGCGGCTTAGGCCGGAATCAGGATTTGTCTGGCGGCGTCTGATCGCTCTCGCCGGGGTGAAACTCGAGCGACACCCCGTTCATGCAATAGCGCTGACCGGTGGGCTTCGGCCCGTCGTCGAAGACATGGCCGAGATGCCCACCGCAACGCTGGCAGTGCACTTCGGTGCGCACCATGAAAAAGCTGCGGTCGCTGGTGGTTTCGACCGAACCCTCGATAGGCGCCCAGAAACTCGGCCAGCCGGTGCGGCTATTGAACTTGGTGCTGGCGTCGAACAGCGGTTGTCCGCACCCGGCGCAATGATAGATCCCGGCGCCGTACTCCTTGTCGAGCGGGCTCGTTCCGGCGCGCTCGGTACCGTGCTCGCGCAGCACGTGGTAGGCCGGGGGGCTCAGCCGCTTGCGCCATTCCGCATCGTCGAGCGCGACCTCGAAAGTCTTTTCCCCGGGTTTCGCTGCCGTCTTGCTCGATGATTGGCCACGGCCGCCTAAACGGCCGAAAAAACCCTCTGCCATGATCGCGCCTCATTGAGCCGGTTGCACCAGGCCACACTATCGCGCGCGCCGGGCCTGTCGTGAAGTGGCCGCGCAATCGTCGTTCCGGTGGGGTGCTAATGCACCCGCTCGCCGGCTTCCGGTACCGGGCGTAAGAGCTCGGCGGTCGACCGCGCGATCCAGCACCACACGACGCAGGTCAATGCATCGCCGGTGCGCAACCGCTCGGCCTCGCTCTCGGCGACCGCGATGGCGTCGCTGCCGTGCCGTCGCACCAGCAGCATCGCGGCCTCCCAGATCTTGCGCTCGTTGGTCATCATCATCGTGAATTGCGGCGCAGCAAGTTCGGTTCCATCCCAGCTTCCGCCTCGGTTGACCTATGCCCTTCGTTACCCAACATATTGTTGTTGACCATGATGAGTATACTGCATCCTGCTTGCGCCTGGTGCAAGGCTTCCTATAATCGGGCCATGGCAGATCTTTTCGACGGCCTCGCGCCTTCCGGTGCCAATCATACCGCCGACAGCTATTCCGCCAAGGATATTGAGGTTCTCGAGGGCCTCGAACCGGTGCGCCGCCGCCCCGGCATGTATGTCGGCGGCACCGATGAGCGCGGGCTCCATCATCTCGCCGCGGAAGCCCTCGACAATGCGATGGACGAGGCGGTGGCCGGCTTTGCCAGCCGTATCGAATTGGAGCTCTCCGCCCAGGGCTGGGTCACGGTGCGCGATAACGGCCGCGGCATTCCGGTCGATCCGCATCCCCGATTCCCGAAGAAGTCCGCACTCGAAATCGTCCTGACGATGCTGCACTCGGGCGGCAAGTTCGGCGGTGACGCCTACAAGACCTCGGGCGGGCTGCACGGCGTCGGGATCTCGGTGGTCAATGCGCTCTCCGATGCGCTCGAAGTAGAGGTGGCGCGCGATCGCCGGCTGTGGCGGCAATGCTACTGCCGCGGCGTCGCCCTGGGTCCGGTCGAGGATTTGGGCCCGGTCAACAATCGGCGCGGCACGACCCTCGGCTTTCATCCCGACCCCGAGATTTTCGGCGATGCGGGGTTTCGTCCGGCGCTCCTTTATCGGATGGCGCGCTCCAAGGCCTATCTGTTCCGCGGCGTCGAGATCCGCTGGCGCTGCGATCCCTCGCTGCCGCGGCCCGACGGCGTGCCGGTGGAGGCGCGGCTGCATTTTCCGGGCGGGCTCGGCGATTTCCTCGGGGCCACCCTCGATGGGCGCGACCTCCTGACGCCGCGGCCGTTTCTGGGGCAAGCCGAGCTTCAGGGCGGCGGCCGCGTCGAATGGGCGGCGGTGTGGCCCGAGGACGAGGAAGACGGCTTTTGCCACTCCTATTGCAACACCATCCCGACGCCCGAAGGGGGCACCCACGAAGCCGGGCTGCGCAACGCGCTGACCCGCGGCATCAAGGCCTACGGCGAACTCGTCGGCAACCGCCGCATCGCCGGCGCGACCGGGGAGGATGTCACCGCCGGGGTGGCGATGCTCTTGTCGGTGTTTCTGCGCGACCCGCAATTCCAGGGCCAGACCAAGGAGCGGCTGGCCTCGGCCGAGGCGGCGCGGCTGGTCGAAGGCGCGGTGCGCGACCATTTCGACCATTGGCTCAGCGCCGACCCGGCAACGAGCAAGGCGCTCCTCGACCGCATCGCCGAGCGCGCCGACGAGCGCCAGCGCCGGCGCCAGCAGAAGGAGATGTCGCGAAAGAGCGCGACGCGGAAGTTGCGCCTGCCCGGCAAGCTCGCCGACTGCACCTGCGAGAGCGCGCAGGGCACCGAGATCTTCCTCGTCGAAGGCGACAGCGCCGGCGGCTCGGCCAAACAAGCGCGCGACCGCGAGACCCAGGCGATCCTGCCGCTCCGGGGCAAGATCCTCAATGTCGCCAGCGCCTCCTCTGACAAGATGCGGGCCAACCAGGAACTCTCCGACATCGTCCTCGCTTTGGGCTGCGGTACCGGCGCCCAATATCGCGAAGAGGCGCTGCGCTACGAGCGGGTCATCATCATGACCGATGCCGATGTCGACGGCGCCCATATCGCCTCACTCCTGATGACGTTCTTTTTCCGCGAGATGTCGAAGCTCGTCGACAACGGCCACCTCTTCCTCGCCGCGCCGCCGCTCTACCGGCTGACCCAGGGCGAGCTGACGCATTACGCGCGGGACGATGCCCATCGCGAGCACCTGCTGGAAACCGCGTTCCCCGGGCGCGGCAAGGTTGAAATCAGCCGGTTCAAGGGATTGGGCGAGATGCCGGCGCGCTATCTGCGCCAGACGACGATGGACCCCAAAGAGCGCACGCTGTTGCGCGTGAAGGTGCCGTCCAAGGCCGATGCGGCGGCGAGCCTCACTCCCGATCCCGGGTTCACCCGCACCGAACAGCTGGTCGAGACGCTGATGGGCCGCCGCCCCGAACTACGCTTCGACTATATCCAGAAGAACGCCAGATTCGCCCGCGACCTCGACGTTTAGAATTCCGCCGCCCCGCGGCGAAGAGGCGAACGAGACGTCGAGACGTCCGGTGTGGCGGCAGAGGGTGCCGCGACCCCGTTGTTCACCAAAGTTAAACCAATAAAGCCGACGATCGCATCGCCCAAAAAACGGATTGGACGACGTGCGGAATGGCACAGGATTTAGCGGCAAATTCAAGCACGCCAATGGATGACGCGCGTCACAGCGCGTTGGAGCCGCCGATGGACAAGGCCGAAACTGGCCCGACTGCATCGATCCTCATCGTTGATGATGATCCGGGCCAGCGGCTGCTGATGCGCGCGGCACTGGAGGATAAGGGCTTCGAGGTGATCGAGGCCGTCGATGGCGTGGAGGGCTGCCAGCTGTACGAAGAGCACCGCCCCGACCTACTTCTCGTCGACCTGATGATGCCGCGCATGGACGGGTACGAGCTGTGCCGCGAACTGCGCCGCCATGCTCGATCCGTCGATGTGCCCATCGTGGTGACGACGGGCCGCGACGACATCGCGTCGATTGTGCGCGCCTATGAAGCCGGTGCGACTGACTTCGTGCCAAAACCGGTCAACTGGCTCGTCCTGAGCCACCGCCTCCGCTACATCCTGCGCGCAAGTCGTGCATTCGCCGAGCTGAGCCGAGATCTGGGACGGTTGAGTGCGGCGGAGGAAGAGGCCGAGGTCACCAACGGGTCTAAATCGGAGCCGGTGGCTAAAGGCGACGAGCCCCGTACACCGCCCAATGCCATGATCGGCGTTTCCGGCATGATAAGCGATCGCACGTTTGAGTCGGTCAGCGAGAAAACGGCATTGTCGTTTGAGTGGGTTGAATTGGACACGATCGTCGCGCGGATCAGCCACCTGCAGCAGGAACGTCGTTCGGTAGCAAAAGTGAACGGAAACATTGCGCGGTTGAACGCGCTTGCCGCGGCGATTGACGCCGCGCTGATTGAGCGCGAGCGATTGATCTCGCGAATTGGCAATGGGATTGGCGCCTGAGCCTTTTGTTGAAAAAGGAGCGCGGCCCCGCTGCGCTGCCATTAGGGCCGGCGAAGGTGGCCTGCGACCCCGCTTGAGCCGCGAAAACGCGCCGGTCGTCCTCGGCGCGGGCGCCGTTTGGCGAAAATAGCGGCGGCGGCCGTTCGCGGATCTTGCGCAAATCGGCGCTTCCGCTTAATTAATTGCGCGTCGACCCGTTTGGGTTCGGTGGCACGGCTGGCGTCCGCCTGTGGATGCCGGCCCGTGTCGCCCGATCCAACCGATGGCCGATCCGCCGCATGAACTGCGGCGGTCTTTCTACCAACTGGAGTTCCTGGCGATGGCGACCGGTACGGTCAAATGGTTTAACGCCCAAAAGGGCTACGGGTTTATCCAGCCGACGAGCGGAGGCCCCGACGTGTTCGTCCACATCTCCGCGGTCGAGCGGGCCGGCATGGACGGCCTCAACGAGGGCCAACAGCTCACCTACGAGCTCGAGCAGGGCCAGCGCGGCCGGGTGTCGGCGGTCAACCTGCGTCCGACCTGACCGTCGGTCGCCAAGGGGCGCTGCGGCGCCCCTTTCTCTATGGGAGTACTCATTGGCCAAGGAAGATCTGATCGAATTCGAAGGCACCGTGTCGGAGCTTCTGCCCGACGCCCGGTTTCGGGTGCGGCTCGACAATGGGCATGAAACGCTCGCCTACTCGTCCGGCAAGATGAAGAAAAACCGGATCCGTATTCTTGCCGGCGATCGCGTCACCGTTGAAATGACGCCCGTATGACCTGACCAAGGGTCGGATCAATTTCCGCCACAAGGACACGACCGCTCCGCCGGTCATGCCCCGGCCGCAATTCCGCCGCCGCTGAGGTGGCGAGCGTTCGCGCACCTGAGATGGCCGTTCTTTTCACAGACACCCGGCTGAAACCGCGAAAGAGATTGACTTGTCGCGGTTCATCCCCAATTGCAAGGCCTGGGCGATCTGCCCACCTACAGCTTGCGTAAGGCAACAAATTCTCAATGAAATTTAACGAACTTGGACTTTCGCCTGAACTTCTTCAGGCGGTCATAGACGCCGGCTACACCAATCCCACCCCGATCCAGGAGCAAGGTATCCCCGTCGTCGCCACCGGGCGCGACGTGCTTGGTTGCGCCCAGACCGGCACCGGCAAAACCGCCGCCTTTGCCTTGCCGATGATCGACAAGCTCGCCGCCGGCCGCGCCCGGGCGCGCATGCCGCGCTCGTTGATCATCGAGCCGACGCGCGAACTGGCAACGCAAGTCGAAGCCGCTTTCGAGGTTTATGGCAAATACCACCGGCTGACGACGGCACTCCTGATTGGCGGCGAAAGCTTCGGCGACCAGCTGAAAAAGCTGGACCGCGGGGTCGATGTGTTGATCGCTACCCCGGGGCGCCTCCTCGACCTCTTCGAGCGCGGCAAGATCCTGCTGTCCGACGTCCGCATCCTGGTCATCGACGAGGCTGACCGGATGCTCGATATGGGGTTCATCCCCGATGTCGAGCGCATCGTCGGCCTCCTGCCAAAACAGCGCCAGACGCTGTTCTTCTCGGCGACGATGGCTCCCGAGATCCGCCGCCTGGGCGATGCGTTCCTCAACGACCCCGTCGCGATCTCGGTTACCCCGCCGACTTCGCCCGCGGCGACCGTCGAACAGTCGCTCGTCGTCGTGGCCGCCGAAGACAAGCGCGACGCGCTGCGCCGGTTGATCGCCAGCGAAGAGGTCAAGAACGCGCTGATCTTCTGCAACCGCAAGCGCGATGTCGACATCCTGCAGCGCTCGCTGTCGCGCCACGGCCTCGATGCCGCCGCGCTGCACGGCGACATGGCCCAGCCCAAGCGCACCGAGACCTTGGAGCGCTTCAAGAACGGCGAGATTCGGCTGCTGGTCGCCAGCGATGTCGCGGCGCGCGGCCTCGATATCGAGGGCCTCAGCCATGTCTTCAATTTCGACGTGCCCTACCACGCCGAGGATTACATCCATCGCATCGGGCGCACCGGGCGCGCCGGCCGGCCTGGCCGCTCGTTGACCCTGGCGGCGCCCGAAGACGGCAAGGCCGTCGCCGCGATCCAGCAGCTGATCGGCAAGGACATCCCGGTTCAGACAATGCCCGATGTCGCGCCCGCGGTACTCGATTTCACCGGCAGCGATCGGCGCCGCGGCCGCGGCGGCCGCGCACCGGCGACCCGTGTTGCCTCGTCGGCGCGGGCCGCGCCCAAGCGCGCCGCGGCGCATCCTGACGTCGGCCGCGCCGCCAGCCGGAATGGCCTCACTGATCGCCTGGTCGATAGACCGAGCGAGTCCGCCGTCCGGGGACGTTCGCGGCGGGCGCCCGCGGCGCCGGCCGAGCCGAGACGGCAGGTCGCCGAACCCGCCGTCGCGATGTTCGCGCAGCCGGCCGCGAAGCCGGTGCAGCCGCACCGTCCGGAACAGCGGGAGCCTCGGGTTGTCGGCTTTGGCGACGATCTGCCGGCGTTTCTCGCGCGCGCCCCCCGGGTCGCCGCCCGCGCCTGATCCGGCGCTCGTCCGCACCCACGCGTCATTGCGAGGAGCGCCGCGACGAAGCAATCTTGCGCCGCCAGTGAGAAACCGGCACGAGATTGCGTCGCCTCGCTCGCAATGACAGCATGTGGTGCGGGGAACGCTGCTTGGGTTCGGAGGACGCATGAGTGACGCCGGCTGGGTCAAGGCCGCCAACCGAAAGGATCTCGCGGAGGGAGAGGTGCTGGGCGTCCTCGTCGCCGGCAAGGAGATCGCGCTTTACGATCTCGACGGCACGCTCCATGCCACCGACGACATCTGCACCCATGCCTACGCCAAATTGTCCGACGGCTGGCTCGACAAGGGCGAGATCGAATGCCCGCTGCATGCCGGCCGCTTCGACATCCAAACCGGCAAGGCGCTGTGCCCACCAGTCACCGAGGACCTCAAGACCTACCCTGTCCGCCTCGTCGGCGACGAGATCCAGGTCAAGCTGGATTGAGCCGCCAAGCGTTCAAATTTTATGCGTACACCCGCCGGTAGAGTTCGATGATTTCCTCGCTCGTCGGTACGCGCGGGTTGTTGGCGGGGGAGCCCGAGGCCAGCGCCTGCGATGCCATCACCGGCAAGAGTTCGTCGTAGCGGGCGCGCGCGATGCCGTAAGCTTGCGGGCTCGGCACGCGAAGATCGGCGTTGAGCCGGCGCAACTCGTCGAGGAGGCGCGCCACCGCGCTCTGGCTGCCTTCGCCCTCTTCGGCCAGCCCCATCGCGCGGGCGCAATCGGCATAGCGTTCGAGCGCGGAGGGGGCCGAGAAGGCGGTGATCTCGGGCAGCAGCATCGCGTTTGAGAGGCCGTGCGGGACATGGAAAAACGCGCCGATCGGCCGGCTCATGCCGTGCACCAAGGCGACGCTCGCGTTCGAAAACGCCATCCCCGCCTTCATCGCGCCAAGCATCATGGCTTCCCGCGCCGCACGGTTTTGCGGTTCGGCGCAGGCGGTGCGGATATTCCTGGAGATGAGGCCCATCGCGGTTGTCGCCAGACCATCGGTGAAGGGGCTGGCGCGGCGGCTGACATAAGCCTCGATCGCATGGGTCAGGCTGTCGATCCCGGTGTCGGCGGTGAGGCGCAGCGGCATCGTCATGGTCAGCTCAAAGTCGACGATCGCCGCCGTGGGACAGCAGGCGAGCCCGGCAATAAGCATCTTCTCGTCGGTCTCAGTGTCGGTGACGACGGTGAAGCGGGTGACCTCCGATCCGGTGCCCGCGGTCGTCGGAATCGCGACAATCGGAGCGCCGGCAACGGGGATGTCGTTGGGCACCTTGTAGTCGCGCAGGTGCCCGCCGTTGGCGGCGAGCACCGACATCCCCTTGGCGGTGTCGATCGAGCTGCCGCCACCGATCGCCACCAGACTGTCATAGTCACCGGCCTGGAGGCGCTCGGTCCCGGTCTCGATGACTGCGGTCGTCGGGTCGGGGACGGTGTCGGAAAAGACCGACCAGGGGATCCGCGCGCCATCGAGAAGCGCGGTCGCGCGATCGAGGACGCCGCTTCGGGCGATATAGGGGTCGGTGACGATCAGCGGCCGCGCGAGGCCCAGCCGCGCCAGCAAACCGGGCAATTCCGCGAGCGCCCCTCCGCCGATCGCCATTAGCCGCGGTGCCGTGATCAACGCCGCCATCGCGCTCCCCCTTCAGCCGGGTTTCTGCAATCGAAACCGCAGGATGCCGCCCGGCTGTTCGCTCGCCTCGATCAGCGCGCAGCCGGTGGTGCTGCAGAAATGCTCGAAATCCTTGGTCGCGCCGGGATCGGTCGCCAGGACTTCGAGGATGCCGCCGGGCGGCACCGCCTTCAGCGCACGGCGCGCCTTCAGCACCGGCAGCGGGCACAAGAGCCCCGTCGCATCGAGCGTGCTGTCGGGACGCATCGTCGCTCTAATTTCTTCATCTGCCATCGTGCATCTCAAGGATCGCGGCGATCGTGCTCGCACCAGGGACCCTGCTTTCTAGCGGTGAGCGCGGCGCTCGGCAACAGGCAGTGGCAGCCGGGACAGGGTTCGCGGGCCGCTGGGGGATGCTAGACTGGCGCGCCGGCGAGATCACAAATCACCAACGAACCGGAGAAGGAGATCCATAGGTGCCCGGTCCCATCGTCCACGCTGACGGCGCGGCCCCGCTCGATCCGGTCGGCGCCGGCGATGTGCAACCCGCTCTCACGACGGTCGAGCCGATTATCCTGGGTGTCTCACGCGCAGATGCCGGCACCGGATTCCCGCTCGCGGATCACGGTCTCGCCGCGAGCGCGGACAACGATGGTTCGACCAAGATCGCCGCCACTCGAGCGACCATGCACGCGCTGCCCGCATCGAGCGGCGCCGGCGATGCGGCTGGTTCGGTGGTGCAGTTCGGCGGGTCCGTCGTGGCGAATGCGGTGGCACTCGGCGGTGCGGACAGCGTCGCGCCGGGCGGCGATGATACCGCGAGCGTCGATACCGGCTGGATCATTCCGGCCGGCGCCGATGCGCCGTCCGGCGATATGGTCACCGCCGCCGGGCTGGCGGGCGGTGCGGTCGAGAGCATCGTATCGGGCGGGGGCGCGACCAGCGCGGCGCCATCGGGAGCGCGGTCGGAAGCCCGATCCGCAAAAGGGGACGCGACCGGCGGGCCGAACGATCCGGTCGCCGGATTTGCCTCGACCGCCCCCATCGTGGTTAGCGGGAGCAAGCCCGGAGGCTTGACCTTCCATATCAGCTTTGATTCCTCGGTGGGCAGCGCGCCGGTCAGCTTCGACACCGAGGTCCGCGCCGCGTTCCAGTTTTACGCCAATACCTTCGACAACCCGGGGGTGACGCTCTACTACAATGTCGGCTACGGCGAAGTGCAAACCGGTGGCGGCGCGAACACTCCTGTCACTGGTCTGGGCGAGAGCGAAACGTTTACCGGCCCAAGCGAATCCTATTCCAAGCTTCGCTCGACGATGAGCGCCCGCGCCGCGACCGGCGACGCCGCCGACAAGACCGCGCTGGCCAACGACCTGCCGGCAACCAATCCGACCGGTGGAATGGTCTTGAATATATCGATGGCGCAAGAGAAGGCGCTGGGGCTAGCCAGCGGATCGTCGGGATCGTTCACCAATCCCGACGGCAATATCGGCTTTGGCACGTCCCTGATCAGCGGTGGCGTGCCGCAACCGGGTTTCCTCGGCGTTGTCGAACATGAAATCTCGGAGGTAATGGGCCGCAGCTCGTGGCTGGACGGCTCGGGCGATTACTCGCTGATCGACCTGTACCGCTATGCCGCGCCGGGTGTCCGCCAGCTCTCCGACACCGGCAATCCGTCCTATTTCTCGCTCGACGGCGGGAAAACCGATATCTTCAACTGGAACAACCCATCGAACGCGTTCGGCGATAACGGCGATCTCGGCGACTGGCTCTCCACCAACACCTATACGCCGGACGCCTATAACGACGACAGCGAAACCTCCGTCAGCAACCCCGTCACCTCCCGGGACATCACGCTGATGGATGTGCTCGGCTGGGACCGGGCATCATCGACGACCTACACTGTCGGCGCCGGTCGCTCCAGCACCGGCATCGTCATCTATTCCGGCGACAACGAGTATGTGAAGTCCGGCGGCACGGCAGTGGCCACCTTTGCGATGAGCGGCGGCGTCGAAACCGTCTCAGCCGGCGGCAAGGACCGCACTGCCAAGCTGCTCAGCGGCGCCGAGCAGGATGTCTTTGGTGTGGCCCGGTTTGTCGTCGTCAACGGGGGTACGCAGGTCGTCGGAGCGGGCGGGGTGGCGAGTGGTGGCACGCTCAGCAACGGTGGTGGGCAGTTCGTCGATTCCGGTGGCGTGGCGAGCGGCGCGACCATCAGAGGCGGCGGGAGCGGCAGCTTCCAGGCGGTCTACGGCGGCACCGCAACCGGCACCGTGGTCAGCAACGGCGGCGCCCAGTTTGTTGCCTATGGCGGCACGGCGATCGGCGCCACAGTGCGCAGCGGCGGCATTCTTGAAGTTTTTTCGGCCGGCACGGCGAGCCGCACGACGATCGAGCGAGCCGGCTCTGGAGTCGTCTCTTCCGGCAGCGTCGCCAATCTAACCACGATCAATGGCGGCCTCTTCGAGGTGGCGAGCGGCGGCGTGGCCAGAGGCACGGTCACTTTCGTCAGCGGCGGTACGTTGCAGCTTGATGCCGGGGCCAACTTTGCCGGCGTCATCGCGGGTTTTGCTGGCGCTGACCGGATCGATCTGCGGAGGATCTCCTTTGCGGCGGGGCCAACGGAAAGTTTCAGCGAGGCGCCGAGCAACACCAGCGGCACGCTCACCCTGACTGACGGAACGCACACCGTCCAGCTCATCCTGCTCGGGTTTTATGCGACGAACGATTTCGCTCTTTCGAACGATTTCCACGGCGGAACGCGGGTTACCGATCCGCCGGCAGCGGGCGGCGCGGCGCGAGTGACCTTCGCCGAGATCGCCCCGGCCCGGCTGCACTCCGGCGCACCGGACACAGGGAGCGGCCGCCTCTATCTGCCGAGCGCGATTGCCGCCAGCGACCGAGCCTATGCCGGCGCGACGCTTCTCGCGACCGGTCCGCCCGGTGGGCCGGGTTTGGGCTCCCACCATCCCCCGCTGCCAGCGCTGCGCTGACGGTGAGATTGGAGGCTGCCGGACCAAGCACATTCCGCCCAGCGATTTGCCGCGGCGTCGCGATTTGACCGCGGCTGGTACGCGGCTACAATGGGCGGAAAAAAGGAAACGAGTAGGAAGGGAAACCGGAGGCTGTGGAGTCCGCCACCAAGCGCGATCGGACCGAGAGTATCGATGTGCCGGCCGCCGGCACGTCGGTTGAGGCCATTGCCAGCGGGATGGGCAATTTTCCCGATCGCGCGAGCAGCTTGCCATGACCACCGTCACCAGCAGTCAAACGCTCAACATTTCCGCCGGCTAGACCAGCAGCGGGATTGTCGTCCAGAGCTTCGGTTTCCTCGATGTCCTCTCAGGCGGTGTTGTCAGCGGCACAGTGGTGGAGCTCGCCGGCACCCTCGGTGTCTTTTCCGGCGGCGTCGCCGACGGTACGGTAGTCGGCGGCATTGGCACCCTCAATGTCTCTTCCGGCGGCGTCGTCAGCGGTACGGAGATCAGCGGCGGTTTCCTCAATGTTTCCTCCGGCGACGTCGCCAGCGGTACGGTGGTCGGCGGCGGCGGTCAGCTGACGGTCTACGGCGGCGCTGCCAGCGGCACCGTGGTCAGCAGCGGCGGTCGCCTGTATATTTTTGACCGCGCCGGCGTGGTCAGTGGCAGCGTGGTCAGCAGCGGCGGTCGGGTCGACGGGATCACGCTAACCAGTGCGTACGGCCAATGGTCCTCCAACGGCGTGAATGTCATCGATGGTGTGACCATTGAAAGTGGTGGAGCAATCGGCTCGATTGAGATCGATCAGGGCGGATCGATCTCCGGCTTGATCGTCTCTTTCAACGCACTTGCCTACGTTAATGACAGCGGCGTTGCCGATGGATCGGTGGTCACCGACGGTGGGATCCTCTATGTCTTTTCCGGCGGCGTTGCCAGCGGCACGGTGGTCAGCAGCGGTGGCACCATCAACGGGGTTCAGCTCACAAGCGCGTACGGCCAATGGTCCGCCGATGGTGTGAATGTCATCGATGGGGTCACCATTCAAAGCGGTGGAATTGTCTCGATTGAGATCGATAACGGCGGGTCAATCTCCGGCTTAGGCGTGTCCGCAGGGGCATTCTCCGAGGTTAGTTCCGGCGGCGTCGCTTACGGCACGGTGGTTGGCAGCGACGGCCGGTTCCGGGTGATTGGGGGCGGCGTTGCCGTTGGCGCAGTGGTCAACAGCGGCGGCTCTGCGGAGTTTAGCGGCGGCGCTGTCAGCGGCAGCGAGATCGTCCGGTCGGGCGGCACCGCGAATGGGGGCACGCTCGCCAGCGGCGGCGTCGAACGCGTCTACGGGCGGGCGAATTGGGGCTCGGTCGCCAGCGGCGGACGGCAGATCGTCGAGCGGGGTGGGGTGGCGCACAGCGCCGCGATTAAGCACGGCGGTGATCAGATCGTCTATTCGGGCGGGGTGACGCAGGGGACCACCCTCAAAGGCGGGACCGAAATCGTCTATGGAACGGCGAGCGGCGGTCGGATCAACCTCCGTGGGCTCGAGACCGTCCACGGGACGGCGAGCGGCGGCACGATCGACCGCGGCGTCATCGAGGTGGCGAGCCGCGGCACCGCCGGCGGCACGGTCAGCTTTATCAACGGCGGCACCTTGCAACTCGATGCCGGGGCCAGCTTCACTGGCGTCATCTCGGGTTTTGCCGTCCCTGACCGGATCGATCTAAGAGGGATCGCCTACGGCGCGGGAACGATGAGCTTCACCGAGGCGGCTGGTAACACCAGCGGCACGCTTAGCGTCAGCGATGGAACGAATACGGTCAACCTCGCGCTGCTCGGGTTCTACACGACAGCCGACTTCACGCTCTCTTCCGACAATCACGGCGGGACCCGGGTCACCGACCCGCCGGTCGCGGGTGGCGCGGCGCGAGTGACCTTCGCCGATATCGCCCCGGCCCGGCTGCACGCCGGCGCTCCAGACCCAGGGAGTAGCCGCAGCGATCTGCCGGGCGCTATCGCCGCCGCCAACGACCCAGCCTATGCCGGCTCGACGCTGCTCGCGACCGGTCCTCCCGGCGGGCCGGGTGAGGGCGATCACCATCTCCTTTCGCCGGGGCCGCGCTAGGCGGCTGGCCCATCACCGTCGGTCACGCCGCAGTGTCGCCGTCGGCGCCGGCTCCAGCCGGTTTCGGGGTCCCCTTGGCGACCCCGACCATGGCCGGGCGTAAGAGGCGATCGTGCAGCACATAGCCGGGCTGCAGCACCTCGATCACCGTCCCGGCCGGTGTGCCGGGTCGCTCCGCTTCGAAGATCGCCTGGTGGAAATTGTGGTCGAAACGCTGGCCCGCGGGGTCGATCCGTGTCAGGCCATTGCGCTCGAAAGCGGCCAAGAGTTCGCGCTCGGTCGCCGCGACCCCGTCGAGCAGGCTTTGCGTGCGCGGGTCGGTGACGTCCGCATCGGGCATGGCGTCGAGCGCGCGGCGCAGATTGTCGACCGCCGAGAGCAAATCCTTGGCAAAGCCCGATATCGCATATTTCTGAGCGTCCTCGCGCTCGCGCTGAAAGCGGCGCCGCACATTCTCGGTCTCGGCGAGGGTGCGCAACAGGCGGTCCCTGGTGTCGGCAAGTTCGGCCTCGACCGCGGCGAGACGCTCTTCGGTCGATGCCGGCGCGCCGTCGTCGCCGTATTCGCCGGCGCCGTCCCGGGGATCCTCGCCGGGATCGTTGGCGGCCGGCTCTTCCTTGTCCTCGGTCATGCCCGATTATCCTATGATCCGCCCGATCATCTTGGCGGTGTAGTCCACCATCGGGATGATCCGGGCATAGTTGATCCGAGTGGGGCCGATGACCCCGATGGCGCCGATGACCCGCTCGCGGCTGTTCTGATAGGGCGCGATGATCAATGAACAGCCGGCGACGCCGAACAGATGGCTTTCGGCGCCGATAAAGATCTGTACCCCTTCGGCCTTCTTGCTGGCATCAAGCAGGCGCAGCACGGTCTCCTTGGTCTCCAGCATCTCGAATAGCGAGCGCAGCCGCTCGAGGTCGGCAAGCGCGGTCACGTCTTCGAGGAGATTGGCCTGGCCGCGCACAATGAGCGCGCTGGTTCCTTCGCCCCCGGCCCAGCACGCCAGGCCGCTCGATACCACCCGCGAGGTCAATTCGTCGAGTTGCGCCCGGTGCGATCCGATCTCCCCATCGATCTCGCCGCGCGCCTCCTCGATGGTGCGGCCGATGAGGCGCGAATTGAGGAAATTGGCGGCCGAGACGAGGGTCGAGGGCGGCAGCCCGAGCGGCACCTCGATCACCCGGTTCTCGACGAGGCCATCCTCGGTGACGAGCACGACAAGGGCGCGCCCGGGCCCCAGATGGACAAACTCGATGTGCTTCAGCGGCCGCTCCTGCTTCGGCACGACGACGACCCCGGCGCAATGCGACAGGCCCGAGAGCGCCGTTGTCGCCTCCTCCAGCGCCTGGGGCAGGCTTTTGCCTCTGGCCGCGCAGAGGCTCTCGATATTGACGCGCTCATGTTCGGCAAGGTTGCCGATTTCAAGCAGGCCATGCACGAAGAGGCGAAGCCCCGCCTCGGTCGGCAGCCTTCCGGCCGAGGTATGCGGTGCGTAGAGGAGCCCCGCCTCTTCGAGATCGGCCATCACGTTGCGGATCGTCGCCGGCGACAGGTTCTGTCCCAACAGCCGCGACAAGGTGCGTGAACCGATCGGTTCGCCGGTCTGCACATAACCATCGACGATCAGCCGAAAGATCTCGCGGCTGCGCTCGTTCAACTCGCTGATCGGCGAGGGTGCCGGCATCGTCAACGTTCGCTCGTCGCGTGTCATATTCTCGTCACCATTAAGACGGCACCAGTAGAAGCGATCGGATGCTCGCTCATTCTCGTGTGTCGTCCAACTTCCGAATCCCAAGATCTAGGAAGGCTGCAGCGCAGCGTCAACTCGCGCAAGACCCGCGGGGCGCGGTTAAGGCGTCTTCTTGAAGACGGCCTGGAAGGTCTGGTTGGTTGGCGCGGTCAGATGGCCGTCGAGATCGGCGTAGAGCGGCCGGAAGGCGAACTGGCTGCCGTCGGAATTCTGGAACCGGAGTTCGCCGTCGCGGATGATCCCGGTGCCCTGCAAGACGCCGCCGGGCTCGTGCGCATTCGATCCCATCGGCCCGAAGACATAGACGATCGTCGCCGTCCCGTCCGGCGCGACGGTTTCGACGATCAGTGCGCCGCATAGCGCCGGTGTCCAGGACGCATCGCTCCAGATCCCGAGGAAAGGACGATAGCGGCTCGCAACCGTGTCCGGGTCGGCGAGATGGAGGGTGACTGGCTGCTCGCAGAATATCCGCTCCATCGGAGCCGACGGCTCTGGCGCGCCGGAGGATGCTGTGCCTGCAGGCGGCGAGGGGCTGGCCGAGGGCGCTTGGCCCGGCGGGGGCGCGACGTCCACGGCCGGCGCGAGCGGCGGCAGCGCTTGCGTCTCAAGGGAGCGCGGCGCGGCGCCCGGATCGAGCGGAACCGGTGCGGATTGCTGTTGCGCCAGTGCGAGGGTGGCGCCCAGCACCGGTGCGAGCACAGCGGCGGCAAAGCGAGCGAGCATCAGGACAGCTCCGGACCGGTTCCGCGCAGGCGCCTTCTACCGTCGCAAAATGGCGTTTGGAAGACGCCGGTTGAAAGCCCTTGTCCCGGCTTGCGCAAGCCGGATGTCAGAGGTCGGTCTTGGCGCTCTGACCCGGGGACAGCGTCGCCTTCGTCCATCCCGACCAGGCGCCGGGGACCGGTTTGTCGGGATTGCGGTCGTGACGCCAGCACACGGTGGCGTCGTCGGGAACCTCGATCGTCTCGGTCTTGTCCTTGCGCATGTCGAGTTCCTTGGTCGCGATGTAGCCCTCCGCACGGCTGTCGCAATCGGCGCGCTTGGTGATCACGACCTCGACATTGACGCGGTCCCAATAGGGATCGTTGAGGGTCAGGTTCGTCGTGCCGCCGGGCCCCGAAGAACATGCCGCCAGCGCCAGGACCAACAGCCACACGCGACCCCGCATCATCTCACCCCACCGCTCAATACGGCCGGTCCGCCATGCTGTACATCCGTCGCCGAGCCGAGCGGTCGCAACATTGCCCGGTTGCGCGCCAGGACGCAAACACAGCGAAGCCATTGCTTGCGTTCCGCAGCGCCGCTACGGTGCCGCACCCCGCGCTTCGCCTGCACAGGAGACCCGGCCATGCCCGATGATGCTCGCCGTCCGCTCGTCGACAAATCGCATATGCCGAGCCGGCACGTCACGATCGGGCCGGAACGCGCGCCGCACCGCGCCTTTCTCTATTCGATGGGGCTTTCCGAAGAGCAGATCAACCAGCCGCTGGTCGGCGTGGCGACGACGTGGAACGAGGCGGCGCCCTGCAACATCGCCTTGTCGCGCCAAGCCCAGGCCGCGAAAAAGGGGGTTGCGGCGGCATCGGGCACACCGCGCGAATTCACCACGATCACCGTTACCGACGGGATCGCGATGGGCCACGAGGGCATGAAATCCTCGCTGGTCAGCCGCGAGATCATCGCCGACTCGGTCGAATTGACGATGCGCGGCCATTGCTATGACGCGCTCGTCGGCCTCGCCGGCTGCGACAAATCGCTGCCCGGCCTGATGATGGCGATGGTGCGGCTCAACGTGCCGTCGGTCTTCATGTATGGCGGCTCGATCCTGCCCGGCCGCTTCAAGGGCCGGGACGTGACGATCGGCGATGTGTTCGAGGCCGTCGGCTCGCACAATGTCGGCAACATGTCGGACGAAGATCTGCACGAACTGGAATGCGCCGCCTGCCCCTCGGCGGGATCGTGCGGCGGCCTCTTCACCGCCAATACGATGGCCTGCGTTTCGGAAGCGATCGGTCTCGCGCTGCCCGGCTCGGCCGGAGCGCCGGCCCCCTACGATTCGCGCGATGCGTATGCTGAAGCCTCTGGTCAGGCCGTGATGGAGCTGTTGCGGCGCAACATCCGGCCGCGCGACATCGTGACGAGGAGGGCGCTCGAAAACGCCGCGACCGTGATTGCCGCGGCCGGCGGCTCGACCAATGGCGGGCTGCACCTGCCGGCGATCGCCAACGAGGCCGGCATCGATTTCGACCTCCACGCGTTTGGCGAAATCTGCAAGAAGACCCCGTACATCGCCGATCTGAAGCCCGGCGGCCGCTATGTCATGAAGGATCTGCACGATGTCGGCGGCGTCGCCGTATTGATGAAGGCACTGCTCGATGGCGGCTATCTGCACGGCGACTGCCTGACGGTCACCGGCAAGACCGTCGCGGAAAACCTGAGGGACATTGTCTTCCCGACCCGACAGGACGTGGTCCGCCCGACTTCGGCGCCGCTGGCGCCGACCGGCGGCCTCGTTGTCCTCAAGGGCAACCTCGCGCCGCAGGGGGCAATCGTCAAAGTCGCCGGCATGAAGACGCTGCGCTTCGCCGGCACCGCGCTCTGCTTCGATTGCGAGGAGGATGCTTTCGCGGCGGTCGAACAGCGCCGCTACAAGGACGGCGACATCATCGTCATCCGCTATGAGGGGCCGCGCGGCGGGCCCGGCATGCGCGAGATGCTGTCGACGACGGCGGCGCTCTATGGGCAAGGCGTCGGCGAGCGGGTGGCGCTCCTGACCGATGGCCGGTTCTCGGGTGCGACGCACGGCTTCTGCATCGGCCATGTCGGGCCGGAGGCGGCGGTCGGCGGCCCGATCGCGCTCTTGCGCGACGGCGACCGGATCACGATCGATGCCACTACCGGCGCGATCGATGTGGCGCTGAGCGATGCGGAACTCGCCGAACGCCGCCGCGCCTGGACCCCGCGCAAGAACGACTACCAGTCGGGCACGCTGTGGAAATACGCGCAAACCGTCGGCGATACCGAGAAAGGGGCCATCACCCATCCCGGCGCCCGCGCGGAGACGCATATCTACGCCGACCTCTGAGTACCCGATCGCCACCGCGCTGCAGCAGCAGCTGACCGTCGGCGATGTGGTCGACCTATCTATGGGTCGCGCTCGGCGGTGCCCTCGGCAGCGTCGCGCGATATTGGATGACGAACGCCGTGGCGGCCCTCACCGGGCCTCGCTTCCCATGGGGAACGATCATCATCAATGTGGTCGGGTCGTTCGTGATCGGGCTCATCGCCTACCTGACGACGCCGGTTGGCCGGGTGCCGATCTCGTTCGACATCCGCGCCTTCATCCTGGTGGGGATCTGCGGCGGCTACACCACGTTCTCGTCGTTCAGCCTGCAGACGCTCGAACTTGCGCGCAGCGGGCATTGGCTCGATGCCGGCGGAAACATCGTCCTGTCGGTCGTGCTGTGCCTCGCCGCGGTGTGGGCTGGATACGCGCTTGGCGCCGCTGCCGGCACGAACCCGCCAGGGAGCTAGCCGGATGCATTCTGCGGGTCTGGCATCTCCTGGTGATCGGGTATGCCGACCGGCAGAGACTTCAATAAGACCCTTTCAGTCGGCAAATGCCGGCATGACCTCGCGCGCGAAGATGCGCAGGTGCTCGACGGATCCGGCGAAGTCCATCACCATGACGTATTGGAGGCCGCCCTCCTCCAGGCGTTTGAGGCGGCGGATGATCTCGTCCGGGCGGCCGATCAGGGCGTCGCGCTCGGTCAATTGGTCCATTTCCGCACGCGACAGCATCTTGCGCGGGCGTCCGAGCGCGGGCGATTCCCCGGTCGGCGACAGCGATAATTGCTGAACGTTGGCCATGAACTTGGCGCGCAGTTCGCGAGCCTTTTCGCGCTCGTCCTCGGTCATCGTGATGTGCAGCGCGCGGGTGCACCCCACCGTCCTGGGGTCGAACACCCGGCCTTGCGCCTCGATCGCCCGCCGGTAGACCCCGATCCCCTCGGCGACGGTTTCCGGCCCACCCCCTTGCCCAAGCAGGAGGTTGAACCCGTTCTCGGCGGCAAAGCGGATCGAATTGGGGCTCTGCGCGCCGACCCACAGCGGCGGGTGCGGCTTTTGCACCGGCGCCGGCTCGATGACGACGTCGTCGTAATGCCAATACTTGCCGTGATGGGAAAAGCGCCCCTCGCTGGTCCACGCCTTCTTCAGAAAGGCGACGGTTTCCTGATAGCGCTCCTCGGCCTCGTCCATCCTCATGCAAAACCCGTGGAACTCGCCCCAGCGATAGCCCTTGCCGATGCCGAAATCGAAGCGCCCGTTCGAAAGGAGATCGAGTGTCGCGGCCTGCTCTGCGAGGAGCGCGGGATTGTGCCACGGCAATACCAGAACCGCGGTGCCGAGCCGCATCCTCGTCGTCTTGGCGGCGAGATAGGTGAGGAAATTCAGCGTCGCCGAAATCTGCCCGAAGCCGGTGAAATGGTGTTCGACCAGAAAGACGCTGTGAAACCCGAGGGCTTCGGCTTCGCAGATATAGTCGATGTAATCGGTGTAGATCCGGCTGTCATCAGCCTGTTCGCCCATTTCCGTGCGCGCGCCGCCGAACAATCCGAAACGCATGATTCTTGTCTCCCCTGCGCTACGCTGTATGCTATTTCTTAGTTCAAGATCGATCGTTCCAGCTCAGAAACGTTCGAGTTTTGAGAACGACCTAATCCGGTCCTCTGATTCAAATCAATACGGCAATCGGACATGCGATTCGCTCCGGGCGTGACGTATAGATGGCCCACAGCGTCAAAATCCATGAGGAATGTCAATGGGCGCCAAAGATCCGCAAGACACGAGCTCGAACCGGTTGCTGACGCTCTTGCGAGAGGAGGATCGGACGCGCCTTTATCGGCACCTCGAACCCGTGGTGCTGGAGTACAGACGCTCGCTCTATGACGCCAACCAACCGATCGAGTTCGTGCATTTCATCGAACGCGGCGTCGGGTCGCTGGTGCTGACGCTGGCGAACGGCCAGGCAGCAGAGGTCGGCACCATCGGCAATGAGGGGTTTGTCGGCTTGCCGGTGCTGCTCGGCGACGACAGGGCACCCACCTGCGTCTACGTTCAGGTGCCCGGCGTGGGCCTGCGGATGAAGGCACAGACCTTCCGCGACGAATTGGAGCGCAGCGCGCCGATGCGCGCGACAATGCTGCGCTACGCCCACGCCTTCTTCAACCAGGTCGCCCAATCGGCCGCTTGCGCGAACTTTCATTCGCTGGAACAGCGCTGCTGCCGGTGGCTGCTGATGACGCACGACCGCATGCAATCGGAAGAGTTTCTGCTGACCCAGGAGTTCCTCGCGATGATGCTCGGCGTGCGCCGATCCGGCGTGTCGGTCACGGCCGGCGTGCTGAAACGCGCCGAGCTGATGCGATATAAGCGCGGTCAGGTCACGATCATCGATCGCCGCGGCCTGGAGGATCGCTCGTGCGAATGCTACGGCGTCTCCAAGCGGGAGTTCGATCGCCTGCTCGGCGCGGATTGAGCGTTCAGCGAAACAGCAACACCAATAAGACGATCAGAAGCAGGAGGCCGACGCCGCCGCCGCCATACCCGTAATGCGCCGGCACGTAGCCCGAATAGCCGCCAAAGAATGACAGCACGACGAGCACGAGAACAACCACAAGTATAAGGTGTAGCATAACTCTGTCCCTCCACCTTTTTGATCGAGCGAGCCGGGTTCAGGCTGGCTCACCGATTGGGAGTGCCAAAACTGGCGACGCATGCGGCATGGAGTTGCGGGTCGGTGACCGGATCGCACTCCTTGGCGATGCGGTGGGCCCGAAACGCCGGGTTCGAGCGGAGCAAGCTTTCGTATTGACTGCTCTCGCGCCGGTTTTGTTGGGCCGCCGCCGCGCCGCCGGCATCCCCGGGATTGGCTTGCGGGCCGTTGGTGATGAGCTCGGCGGGAACCCCACCCTGCTGCGCCAAAAGGGCTTGCGCGGTCATGATCGCCGTCAAACAAACCGCGATCGATGCGAGACGCCTGAGGCGTTTGCTGATCATCACCGTTCTCCCTTTATCCTGGCTCGAAAAGACGGCCGGCATCGCTGCCGGCCGTCGCCATGTCGGATCGGTGCGGAGCTCAGCGGATGCCGATGCCGATGAACGGCAGGCTGATGCCGATGCTGGGCCCGTAAACCACCGGTGGCGCATAGTAGTAGGGTGAGCCACCGTAATAGCCCGAGCCGTAGTATCCGCTGCCATAGTACGAGCCGTAGACCACCGGCGGGGCGCGATAATACCCGCCGTTGTAGTAGTGGTTATAGACACGAGCGTCGGCCGATCCGGCGAAGGTCCCGACGGCGAGGATCGCGCAGATTGCGAGCCCCGCCGCCAGCCTCGCCGACAGACCGCGTTGCGGTGTGGTGTCGATGATTTTGGTCATAGCGACCTCCTCTGATGAGCGTGGTATCACGGTCGCGGAGCGATCGTTATTGCCTGGTGGAGCGGAACACCTCGTCGGCGACCTTCTTCTGGGCGTCGGGCATCGCCGCGTAAAACGCCTCGAAGTGTGAAAGCAGGTTCTTCAGCCCGTCGACATGCGCCTGGGCGAACTTCTGGTACATCTGCAGATCTGCCACCGCCGTCATGCTCTGCGGAGGCGTCGTCCGAGTTTCGGCGACCAGCTTGTCCATCGCGGCCGCATTTTCGCGCATATCCTGCGCCACGGCGTTCCATTGCGCGTCCTGAGCGGGCGTGATCTTCAGCGCCGTGTGAAGATTGGTGATGCGCTGCTCAACGGTCTCGCCCTTCGTCTCGGTCGCGCCCTTGCCGGCCGGGCTTTGAGCGGCCTGGGCCAGCTGGAACGGCGCGTTGGCGACGGTCTCGGCGCGCGCCGGGGAGAACGGGCTGGCGAGCATCGTGGCGCCGAGCAGCGCCGCGATCGCAACCGAGCGCGCGAAAGGCGCGGGCATTGCGATCGAATAGGTGAGGGATGGCATGGTAATCCTCCTTCCGGGGTTCTGGGCGCTGGGCGTACGGCTTGACGCTCGTGCGCTGCCTACCGCCTGAAGATGTAATTCGACGCTGCCCACGGGCAGCCCCGGAAAATACGTACCGATCTCCGCGTGGCCAGCACCGAGGCGGGCGATTTGCGCCGCTATCGGGTCTGTTGCGAGCCGTCGGCACCCGCCGCTCGCGCCGCCCACAGTGTTTCGGCGTCAGCGAGAACCTCTTCGACAATTTTCGTCAGGGTTTCGTCGTTTGGCGCGTCGGTCAACAGGGCTCGGTAGCGGGCGATCGTTGCTCGAAGAAGCTCGGGATGTTGCGTCGTTCTTTCGATTGCCTCGGCCAGTTGCGCGAGCACAACCACCTTCCCGGCCAATTCTCTTTTCAGTTGGGGATCGGCGAGATCTCCTACCGTCGCCAGCAAACGGCGAACCTCCGCACGGAGTTTCTCCGCCGATGGCATGACAAGCGGCTCCTTGCTTCCGGGCGGCGGCCTTTCGCCTTACCCGATTTCGCAAACTAGCCGATCTGTCTGTCAGCGTACAGATCGTTGATGCGGCCGCCATTAATGCGGCGCAGTACCGAGCACGGCGCTGTTCCACGCCTACCCCAATGTGCGGCAGCCGACATAGTTGATTTCAGGTCAATGTGGGCGGGCTGCCGCCACCGCAAATTTCGTGCGAGCGAACGTCCAGGTGGCCGAAGGATGACGACAATGACCCTTCAACATCTCGTGCAGCGAGCCCCTCCCGCGAATACCTTGTTTGAAGGCGTCGCGCCCCGCACGGCCGCCGGCTACGAACGCGAGCTGGCAAACGTGGATAAGCGGCTGCGCGAAGCGCTCGCCCGGGAAGAGGCGCTGCGCCATCGCAACGAGGAGTTGATCCAGCACGAGGAGGTCCTGCACCAGCTGCTCGCCTCGCGCGAGGACGCGGCCGATCGCGTCGCGAGCCTCACGCCACGCGAGCGCGAGATCATGGAACTCGTCCTCGCCGGCCATCCCAGCAAGATCATCGCCTTTAGGCTCGGCATCAACCAGCGCACCGTCGAGGCTCATCGCGCCGCGATCATGAAGAAGACCGGCTCGAAGTCTCTGCCGGCGTTAGCAAGATTGGCGCTTGCCGCCGCCTGGAACGGCGCCGGCCAGCCATTCCTCCAGCCATTGACCCGATTGGCGCTTGCCGTTGCCTGGAACGGCGCCGAGACGACGCCTTCGCCCCACGCACCCGGTCAGCAATCCAGCTCCTGATGAAATCGCGGCACGACCGCCGCCGCGCAATCATCGAGCCGAGGCGAGGTCCCGGCACTTTTCAAAGACGAATTGTTCGACGATGACCGCGTCCATTCTGCTGGTGGCGAGCAATTCGATCGCCTCCGCGGTCGTATTCGCCAAGGGCTTCCCGCCGAGATTGAACGAGGTGTTGAGAAGGACGGGGATCGCGCCCTGCGCCGCTATTTCGGTCAAGAGATCCCACAGGAGCGCGTTATCGTCGCGGCTCTCGAGGACCTGCACCCGCGCGGTGCCGTCGGCGTGAGTGATTGCCGCCAAGTCGCCGCGCCATTCTTCGATAACAACATCGTTCATCAGCATGTAGCGCGAAGGCGCCTGCATTTCGAAATAGGTCGGGGCATCGATCAGGCGGCAAACCGGGGCGAACGGGCGCCACCATTCCCGGTGTTTGATCTTTTCGTTGATGACGTCCTTCATTTCCGGGAACGAGGCGTGCGCGAGGATGCTGCGATTGCCGAGGGCGCGCGGGCCAATTTCGCTGCGGCCGGTGACAACGCCGATGATGTCGCCGGCGATCAGGCGCCGGGCGATCTCGGCCCGCTGGCGCGGGCTCGAGCCGTCGAACCCGCTCCGGGCGACCCCGGGAGGCAGGTCGGCCACCGCAGGATCGTCCAACAAGCCCGCACCGGTGTAGGGGTTTCGGCGCTCTCGGCCGGTGACCTCCGGGCGATGGAGCGGCGCTCCGGTCATGGCGCGCATCGCGAGTACGGCCGCGCCCATCGCCTGCCCGCTGTCGCCGCAATTGGGCGGCACAAACAGGGTTTCCACCCGCGGCAAGGCGGCAACGGCCACATTGCTGATGATGTTCATGGCGCAACCGCCCGACAGGAAAACCTTGGATAGCTCGGTTTCCCGGGTCAGGCGGTCGACGCACTCGACAATGACCGAGGTGAACGCCTGCTGCATCGACGCGACCAGATTGCAATATTCGCTCTCGTGCACACTGCGGCTTCCGGCGGTCAATCCCCCGGGGAACAGATCGGCACAGAACCGCGTCGCGGTACGCATCCGCAGATAATCTTGATAACCCGCTTCCGCGCTGCTCGAGAAATAATTCTCCTGGAAATACTTCACCCATTCGGCAATCGGGTGGCCATAGGCCTGCAAACCCATGACCTTGCCGGCAACGTCGAGGTGGTTGGTGCCCTTGATCTCCTTCGAGATGATCCCGATCCGATGATACCCGGCCCCGAGCAGATAGCGATCCTGCCATTGATCGAGCCTGAGCAGACGCCCGCCGCGGTAGCTGTAGCCCATCATCCCGCAGCAGGTCCCATAGGCGTCGAATACCAGCCCGCACGCCTCGGCAAACCCCGCCATATAGGCCGCGCCCGCGGCGTGGCTCATCGAATGGCAGACGAGAAAGACGGGGGTATCGGGTCGGAAGTTTGCGGTGCCGGCGGGCAGTAGGTGGGTAATGCCGGAATTGGCGAGACCCCCCAGAGAATAAACCAGGTCTGGCCCGTGCGTGTGCGCCTGTATTTCCGTGCGGCGATCAAGCAGGCGCGGCTCGGTGACGAACAGATCCGAATAGGCGATCGCCGAAACTTCCTCCGGCCGCAGACCACTCTGGGAGAATGCGGCCTGCACCGCCAATTGAACAGCGGGAACCCCCTGGGCGTGCTTCACCCCGGTGATCCGCTCGGCGTCCACGTTGATGATGATCCGGCCATCCTTCATCAGGGTGGCCCCGGCATCATGCTCGAAATGAACGCCCAACACGATCATCGGCGACTCGATTTCGGCCGGTGCAATCTCGCCTGCCTTCGCCGAACTATTCGGCGGCCATCTTCAAGGGCGGCGCATTGAGGTAGCTTTTGGCGAGCCGCAGCCCAGCCTCGCGCATCGTCTTCTTGTCCCGCGCTTCGCTCGCCGCCGGCGGCATGTGCATGACCGTATTGTTGCAATAAGTCGGGATCACGGCGCCGGCCTCGCGGATAACGCCGGCAGGATCATTGCCGTCCCGCACGGCGCGTATGCCGCGCCGCATCTGCCGGCGGAACATGCTGATGCCGCGATCGGTCTCGCTCAGATGTTCGAGGCTGTGGACGGCAATCGGCCGCTGCGACACCTGGGCCTCGAAGTCGCCGGGGCGGCGCTGGCCTTCCTCATAGGAATTGGCGGCAACCTGCCCGGGCAGCATCTGCCCGCGATCGGCCCACCAGTCGGGCGTTTCGCCGTCGGTCTCGCTGACATGGCGCAGTTCGATGAACATCGTGTGCGTATCGTCCATCGGCACCAGCCAGCGGCTCATCATCGGACCGCTGAACTGGCGTTCCTGCCGGCCATTTTCCCAGATCGGCGCGACCTGCTGCAGATTGGGGAGAACGGTCTCGACCATCCGCACCCAGACATTGTCGCCGACCCGCCGGGTCGCGACATAGATCATGCCGATCGGGGTCTCGAGGTAGTCGAGTTCCGGCAGGACGCCGAACTCCTCGGTGAACATCGCCCCGCTGACGATCGTATGGAGGAATGCGGTGTGGGTCGGATCCATCGTGTTGTCTTGGATCTGCAGCCAGTTGCACGGATAGAAATATTTCTGGCCCGGGATGACGCGGTAGCCGGGCCGGATCAGGCTGTCGTAGATCGGGAACGGCGGCATTTCGGCGGGCGGGCCCATATAGGCGAAAACGAGGCCATGCGCCTCATGGACCGGGTAGGCGCCGTGACAGAGCCGGTCCTTGAGGGTGCTATTGGCGGGCTCGCCCGGGGTCTCCAGGATCGCCCCGTCGACGCCAAACAGCCAGCCGTGATAGCAGCAGCGGATGCCGTTCTCACCAACGAGGCCAAATTCGAGCGATGTGCCGCGATGCGGGCAATGCAACTCGAGGAGCCCCACGGCGCCGCTCCGGTCACGGAACACCACCAACTCTTCGCCGAGGATCTGGAGCCGCTTCGGCAGGTCGGTCAGTTCGTCGGAGAAGCAGACCGGGTTCCAGAAGCGGCGCATGTATTCGCCGCACGGCGTCTCTGGGCCGACATGGGTGAGCTCGGTGTCCTCCTGCGGCACCCGGCGATGCAGGTAACCGCTATATCGGGTTTTCAGGAACGGCGCTCGAGTAGCCATCAGAAGCCTCCTGCCGACGACAATCGCCAACTACTTTAGCGGCCGCGGCGCGCCCTGAAAACGCCTTCCTATGGCGGTACTCGTAAAATTCAATCATCCCCAAGAAGTCGTCATCCCCGGGCTTGACCCGGGGATCCACGTGGATGGCCGGGTCAGGCCCGGCCATGACGAGTAATTGAAGCGACTGGACTTGGAACGCGCTAATGAAACCGCGGCTTGACCTCTTCGCATAAAAGGCGCAGCGCGTTGACCACGCAGTCGTGCGGGATGAGGCCGCCGGTGTTGAGTTCGGCGAGAATGCCGTCGAGGCCGAGCTCATCCTGGAGCGCGTGCAATTGCTCGGCCACCCGTTCGGGCGTGCCGATGATGATCTTGCCGCGGATCGCGTCGTCGTAGGTGAGGGTGTCGAGCATCGCGGCGCGCTCGGCCCGGCCCTCGCTGGCCGAGGTGCCCGGCCGGTTGGCCGACGCGCGCAGGCGGGCGGCCTGCTCGCGGAAGAATTTCATGATGCTCGGCTCGGGTTCCGCGCGCGCCCGCTCCCCGGTCTCGCCGACGTAGAGCGGCACCCGCATGTAGACCTCGCCGCGCCCCGGATGGCCGGCCGCGCGATAGGCGGCGCGGTAGCTCTCGATCGAGGGCCGCATGTCGGAGAAAGTGCCGCGCGGCATCACGAAAATCGGATAGCCGAGCTTGCCGATCGCGGGAAAGGTATCGGGGCTACTGGCCGCGACGCGAATCGGCGGCAGCGTCTTTTGGTAGGGCTTCGGCGTCACCGCGACATTGTCGAAGCTGTAGTATTTGCCCTCGAAGGAGAATTTCGGCGCCGACCACGCCTGCTCGATCACGTGGAGCGTCTCGGCAAAGCGGTCCTTGCTCTCGGCATAGGGGATGCCGTAGGCCTCGTAGGTCCGCGGCAGCCCGCTGCGCCCGACCCCAAATATCAGCCTGCCCTTGCTCACCTGGTCGACCGTGGCGGCTTCTTCCGCGATGCGTAAGGGATGGCACAGCGGCAAGACCTGCACCGCGATGCCGATCTTGATCCGCTCGGTGCGCGCGGCAATGGCGCTGGCGATCGTCATCGGCGCCGCCAGCACCGAGCGCGCCGGGTCGACATGCAATTCGGCCAGCCACATCACGTCGAGGCCGTAGCGCTCGCCGGCGTCGACCTGCTCGAAGGCCTGCGCAAAGGCATCGCTCTCGGCTCGTCCCGGCACCACCGGAAACTGGTGAAACATGCCAAATTCCATCGCGATTTACTCCTTTTTCGTCCCGGATCGCCACGGCTGCGCGGGCCTATTTCTTCGCCTCGGCATAGGGATAGATCGCCTTTCCGGTGGCGTATTGCGACGGCCACAGGATGGTCTGCCTGCTGTCGTCCTTCCACTGATCGAGGTCACTGCCCTTGACGTCGTGGAACTGCAAGAACAAGACTCGGCCTTCGGCCCATTCGCCGTTGGCGCCGTATTTGATGTCGCCGACGATCGTCGGGATCGTGTGCGTGCGCAGCCACTCGGCAAGCTTGTCCTGATCCAGGCTCTTGGTGGCCTCGACGGCTGCCTGCAGCACCTGCAGATTGGCATAAGCAAACGGCGGCAGGTAATAGCCGAGCGGGTCGACACCCTCGGCTGCGGCGCGCGCCTGGTATTTTTTCAGGAACGCGTCGATACCGGGAAATACCAGGGTCTTGGCCGGCTCCCAGAAATCGTAATTGATGATGCCGTTGAGCTGGGAGCCGAGCTGCTGTTTGATCGAGGCGTATTGCAGCCCGACCAGACCGCCACCGAAGATCTTGGCCTTGAGGCCGACTTCGTTGGCGGCACGCACCATGCCGACGGCATCGGGCGGATAGGACAGACTGAGGACGATATCGGGATTGGTCGCATCGACGGCACGGACAATCGGGGTGTAGTCGGTCGTCGCCGGCGGATAGTTCTTGTCGTAGACGATCTGGAGCCCGGCCGCCTTGGCGCTCTTGCGCGCGCCGTCCGCGGCAGTGTGCGGAAATTCGGCGTCGGCGGCGACGATCGCCAAGGTCTTCGGCTTGGGGTTCTGCGCCATCGCCAACTCGAAGAACCCCTTGGAGAAGGTGACCGCCGGGTCCGGGCCGCCGACTGGAGTCATCGAGAAATATTTCGGGTAGTGGAATTCGTGGTTCACGTCGAGCCCGAACAGGGCGAAAAACGTCATCTTGTGCTGCATCACAACCGGCATCGCCGGCGCCAGGAGGTTGGTGCCGTAGTCGCCGGTGACCAGATCGACCTTGTCGACATCGAGGAGCTTGGTGAAAATTCCCGGCACCGTCGCCGGGTTGCTCTGGTCGTCGTAATAAACGAGCTTAACCGGGCGGCCGAGGAGCCCGCCCTTGGCGTTAATCTCGTCCTCCCAGATCTTCATCCCCAAGACGGCGGCCTTGCCGCTGGCCGCCAGGCCCCCGGTCAGTCCCATGCCGAAACCGATCTTGATCGGCTCCGCCGCGGATGCGGGTGGCGGGCTCGTCAGTGCCAGCCCGGCAGCCGCGAACAGCGATGCGATCAACCAGCGCGACCTCAGCATTGCGTCCTCCCCGGTGAAATTCGGCGGATCGTACCCCATCGCGCGGCGCTGGCACGGGGGAAAATAGCGGTGAGGTTGCCCGGTCGCTAGCGCGGCTCCGCCAGTTCGCGGACGCGGCCGGCAAGCTCGGTGAGGTTGCGGCCGAGCTGTTCGAACCCGAAGGCCAGGCCGAAGATCCGCTCGACCGCCTCCTCCGCCAGCTCGCGGGTGACGCCGTGCTGCCGTAATGCCGCGAGCCCCTCCTCGAATGCAGCCAGCGCCTCGGCGACCGCGGCCAGATCGGGCGGAGCCGAGCGGCCGGCGAGCGCGGCGGCGATGGCGACGAGCGCGGCCGAAAGTGAAGCGTCTATCGCCTCGGCCGGTTGGGCCAATCGGGCGGTCACCGCTTCCGGTAGCGGCGCGGTCAAGGCGCGCGCGATGATCACCAGATCATGGCTCAGCCGGCGCAGGGTGCGCACCAGAGGATCGGGGTCGGGGGCCTCGGTGATGTAGCTGCGGCGCTCGCGATCGACTTCGTCGGCAGCGGCGGCGGCACGCTCGACCGCGGCGCGGATGCGGTCGTGGAGGCTCTGCACCGCGGCGGCATCAACCGGTGCGTTGACGCCGCCGAGCAGCGCGCGCACCTGCTCGGCCATCAGCCCGAGCGCGTCTCCTCCGGCCGTGCAGAGGAGGTCGCCAGCGCGGGCCGGCGACACCAAGAGCGCTACGCCAAGCGCGACGAGGCTCCCGAGCGCGATCTCGAACACGCGTTCGAGCGCCGCCGCAACGACCCCGGTCTCGTTGGGATTTCCTTGTTTGACGGTCATTGGTAAGATCGATCCCTTCAATGAAACACTCCTGAAGACGCGCGGTATCGCGCTTCGCATGCTAAGGCCGTCAAACAAGGAAAAATTCAAGCTCCTGGCCGAGGCTGACTATGTGATTTTCGCCTCAAAATACGAGGGCTTTGGTCTGCCGCCACGCGAAGCCGCGGCGGTGGGGGGCACGCCATCACTGATCGCGCGCCGTGCGGCGCTCCTCGACATCCCGCCGCGTTTGTCGCTCGCGATCGACACTCTGGTGACCGGATCGATGTTGCCGAGATCGCGCGCCGTGCCGCGGATATTGACAGCGCCGCTCTCAAACAATGGGCGAGCGAGTTCATGGGGCCCGTCTCCACATCCTGGTTGCGAACAGAGTCCCTGCAATAATCACGTAAAATCAATAGCTTTGACCAGACAGCTGAACTCCGGATCGGTTCAGCCAATTTTCACTTC
>CAVTGB010000015.1:0-30238 GCA_963734125.1 uncultured Alphaproteobacteria bacterium | reverse complement strand
AGAGGCCGCCGACGAGCGTGCCGACCCTCTGATAGGACTGGCGCAACCCCGACCGGGTGAAAAGCTCGGCCAACTCGCGCGACAGCGGTTGGAGGATATGAGTGTCGGCCGACGTGCCGAGGCTATCCGCGGCGTCGCCGACCTGCCCCCAGAGTTGCTGCGTTCGCGGGTGTGCGAGCACCGCCGCGGCGGCCTGCCGCGAGGGGGCGACGAGGTCGCGCTCGGCCGTGTCGCAAAGTGCTCCCGTGATCGCTCCGAGACGGGCGGCAAGGCCCGGTTGGGTGCCGGTGTCAACCTCTCCCGACGCCGCGGCGAGGTCGGGCAACAGCACCAGCGCGAGCGCCAGGCAAGCCGCGACGCCGCGGCCGGCCACTGGGGAACGGCGGCCCGCCGGCATGGTCAAGCGGCACCCGAGGGCGCGGGATCGACCGGCGCCGGCGGCCTGTGCGGCCAGCCCTCGATCCAGGTTTTGATCCGGTAGAATGCCCGATTGTCGAACCACCCCATGAGGAGCGCGTTTTCGGCCAGCGCATCGTCGATGTAGTTGTGGGTTCGCGGCGGGCTGCCGGGGTAGGAGAAGCGGATGAAGTCGGGCATGATCATAGGTCTGACGATCTCGACCGCGGAGATCGCGCGCACCGGTATGGTCGTTTCGCTGACCCCGTAGCCAAGCCACAGCATTTCGACCGCGTGCCCGAAGACGCCCCCTTTGACGAGCCTGATCTCTTCGGCCGTCAATTCCAGGCGACCGCCGATCCCGACGGCGACGAAGAGCCGGGTGTCAGCCCCGGCGATCGCCCGCTCGCCGGGCGCCTGCGACAGCGGGCGATGACCGCCGCCAGCCGCTTCCACATCACCGTCGGACATAGCGCTTTTGCAACTGGCCGGTCAGCCGCTCGATCAGGTGCGACCACGATACACCGAGCGAGAGGACGATCGCGATGCCGCACAGGGCGACATACTGGCCGAGCAGAAAGTAGAAGTGCCACGAGGGCTGCGATCGCCACCTGGCGACGATGTTCGCCAACTCGGTGGCAAAGAGAAATGCGGCGAGGCCGCCCATGATCAGGCCGGATCGGCGAAACGCAGCTAAGACGACGCGGAGTATTGCGTAATAAATCATCACAAGCGTGAGGGCGACCACCGCCTTCAGGGATGCCGGACCCGCACCGATATCGGAAATCCAGTGAAAAAACGAGTATCCGGTCGGGTTGTACGTCACGAACACCAGGCCAAGGGTGAACAGGAACCGGGCGAAGACAAACGCCAGCGGGAGAGGTTCAGTCACCATCGCCACAACCAATTCACAGCGCCGCCGATCGGCCGGGGAGGAACAGCTCGGCGCGTCGGCGAGCCGATCGCCTCGGTTGAGCCAAAGCTTATAGTGAAGGCGCTTCTTGTGTCACCCCCGGCCCGCGCCCTGCGCGGGTTCCCGGCGATCGCTGCAGGCAGCGTTGGTCCGGGCCGGGTGTCGGCGGTGTCCCGCAACGCTTGCCTCCGCGCGACGAAACATCCTTGGAAGCCGTGGCCTTTTGGCGCATAAAGGCTGGGATCCCGACGCCGGTCGACCCCCCAAACAGACCGGCGGACCATCCAACCCTGACGATCAACCCGCCCGTCCGATTGACCGCCGATCCGAAAGATGGTGCATCATGACATCTGATCAGGACGCGACAACCAGCGGCGCCGGTGCCCGTCGCGCCGCAACGCGGTTGCGGGACACCACGCTCACCGCGCTCCTCCTCTCGGTGCTCAGCCTCGTCATGGTGATCACCGGGCCGATCTGGTCGCCGAAGATGTATGGCAATCCGGGCTCTGCACAATTCATGGTTCTCGGCGTCGCCCAGCTCCGTCCGGCGCTGCTGAGCAACGAGCCGTTTCGCGACCAATTGACCTTGGTCAGACGGGTGATGCCGAGCCAGCCGGACGTCAACCAGGCGCTCGAGACGCTTGCCGCCTACGCCGACAAGGGGGTGCCGACCATGCCGGAGCTGGCGGCGAGCTTTGCCGATTTCGCCAATGCGATCGTGTTCGAAGACGTCTTCGGCACGCGGCCCAACCGCATCGACCGCACGGTCATTTCGGCGGCGGCGGCCCTGAACCTGCATGCGCTGGCGCATTGGCTCCACGATACCCGGCCGGCGTCCGAAATCGTGTGGGAGGCGAAGACGCGTCTCGACACCGGCGATCTGGCCGGGGCGTCGGCGGCGCTCGGCAAGCTTACCGGTCCCGAGGGCAAGGTTGCAGAACCGTGGATCCGGGCGGCGCAAAGCCGCATCGCGGCAAACCACGTTCTCGACTTGCTCGAAACCGTGGCACAATCGCAGGCGCGGGTCCTGGCGCGACGCTCCTGAGTTTGGGTCGGCGCGCGCCGGCGACCCAGGCAACCGGCGCTCCCTGGCCTGGATCTTCTGATCGATGTTCGAGTCGTTTGGCATCCAGAGGTTTGTGTCTCGCTGGCTGGCGGCGATGTTGCTGGTCCTGGCGACCTACAACCCAAGCGGGTATTCCTATTTTCATTGGGTCGGCGACCTGGATCTCAATGACTGGATCTTGAAGCTCCTGGTCGGGGTCGTGCTCGCCATTCTCTACGCGACGTTCGGCCTGGCGACCCAGCGCTCGCTCGGCCGGTTGGGGATCGCCGCGTGGCTGTTGTTCTTCGCCGTCGTCACCTGGATGATGATCGACCTCGGCCTGCTGCGCGTCGCCGGGTCGGGCACCGTGGCGACGATCATGCTGGTAAATCTGGCTAATTTGCTGGCTGTCGGGGTCTCGTGGTCGTATGTGCGGGCGCGCTTGTCGGGTCAGTCCGATACCAACAACGTCACCCTGGTCTGACCCCGTTGTCGCTCGCCCGCCGGCCACCGCGAAGCGCAAAGCTGGCCGATGCGAAGCGATGGCAGGCGGCGAAAATCCGATATAGTATTCGCGCATCCCGGCCGCTGCGGCCGGTCCGCGGAGCGAGGGTTTGAGTTCGATGCGCAAATTTCTCCTGATCGCAGCGCTTGCATTTGCCCTTATTGCCCCGACAGCGGCGCGGGCCGACCACGTCGGTGCCATTACCGCCGGCGCGGTGGTGGGCGGCCTGGCCGGTTCCGTCTACGCCAGCGGCCTCAATGCGACGGCCGCGGCCCTCAGTACCGCTGCAGTATCGACCGCGTCGGCGATCGGCGCTGCCGCTCCGGTGGTGGCGGCGAGCGTTGCGGGCGCGATCGCGGCGGCGAGCACCCCCGTGGTCCTCGGCGTCGTGGTCGGCGGCGCGGTTGGCTATCTGTTGTTTTAGCGCGCGCAGCCGGCATCGCCGGCGACTTAATATGCACCTTCAGGGTCGGACAGATGCCTAAATGGATTGCCGCAGTGCTTATGGCGGCGTGCCTGTGCGCTCCGAACTGCGCGTTCGCGGACACGGCGACAAACCAATCGCGGGATATTCTGGCCAAGGATATTCCGGCCGGCGACATTCTCGGCGTATCCAAGGAGCGGGCGTTGGTCGTCGCCGCCGGAATCCTCGGTGGCGCGCTCGTCCTTCACCTCGTGGTTCCGGGCGATTTGACCTACTTCGCCGGCGGCGTTGTCGGCGGACTTGCCGCCCTGTGGTGGTACGAGCACGGCGGGGAGACCCAACTTCATCCGTCGCTGAAGCCGGCCCGCGCCGGGCCCGCGGGAGCCGCGCACGGCAGCCCGGTTGTCGCAGGGCTCGTGCTCGGGCGTTAGCAAGCGATTGCACGCGATTTGGGCCGCCCGCAATCAGTGAACGTGGCCTTCGGGCGCCGGTGGCCGCGGCGGCTCGCGATTGATCGCCTCGACCCGGTCGACGAGCGCCGCCATCTTGTCCCAGCCAGCGCCATAGACCGGGCTCCAGCGGTAGCGCAGATAGCCTGAGCGATCGATCAGGAATTCCATATGCGCCGGCATCGGCGGCACGCCCTCGATCGACGCGGTGCGGCGAAACAGGCTGTAGGTGGCGATCGTCGCCGTATCGGTGTCGGCAATTGCCAGGTGCGGCAGCTCCAGATCCGTCTTGGACGACTCCGCGTCCTTTGACATCGGCAGGGCGATGACGCGCACCCCAGCAGCCTTGAGTTGCGGCATCGCCGCATCGAGATCGCGCAGGCGCTGCATCGACCCGGGATCGCTGAACAGCACGAGGAGCACAGTGAACCGCCCGCGCTGCTGCTTGAGCGTCTCCTGCGCGGCATCGCCGATCTGAAAGGCGAAGTCCGGGGCGACCACGTCGGACCACGGGCCGGTATTCGCACTCATCGAGTTTGAGTGCTCGGCATCCGCCTGGGCGTGCAGGAAATTGAGCACATCCCAGGTTTGGTTTGCGCTCAGCCGGTCGGCAAAGGCGGGCATCGGCGTCCCGGCAATGCCGTGGCTGACCCACCAGAACAGCGTCCCCTCACCATGGTGAAACAGGTGCTCGCCGGTCAAATCGGCCGGCTTGATCGGCAGCGCTGCGGCGGCGGGGCCGTCGCCATAACCGTAGGGGCCGTGACAGAGGGCACAATTCTCGGCATATAGCGGCTGACCGCGGGCGGCCGACAAGGCGCCGTAGCGGATCGGCGAATGCATGTAGCTCGTCGGGTACGCCTCGACGACATAAGGGGCGCAGGGCCACTCCGCCCACCACCACGACAACGGCGGCCGAGACGGCGCCGAGCATCCACCGCCGCCGCCGCATCGCCAGCGCCATGGCGACAAACCCCAGAGCGCCCACCGCCGCCGCGGCATAAACGATGATCCGAGCGCCCGTCGTCAACACAACGCCGTGAGAATTGATCGTGATCGGGAATGGCCAGACCGGCTGGTCGTGCAAGCCGGGCTTCAGGTGGACGAGCGCGCCCACGACGATCAGCACGAGGAGGGCAAGGCCGGTCTCGCAGGTCGCGCTGCGATAAAGTTCGCGCAGCGGAGCGGGGACCCCGGCATGACCCGGTGGAGTTGCGAGGAGCCGCGGGGTCAATTTGAAACGGTTGATCGCGGCGAAGCCCAACATCGCCGCGAACAGGGCGAGCTTGACCAGCAAAAGCCTTCCGTAGGGCGTCCCGACCAGATCCGGAATGTTGCCGACCAGATACCAGGTGTTGACGAGGCCGGTCGCAATCAGGGTGGCGACGGTAACCACGCCGAGCGTTGAAAAGCGCAGCGTCGCCTGCTGGGCGATCGGCAGCCACGCGGGCCGGCGGGCGCGCCACAGCACATAGATCAGCGGGATCAACGCGCCGAGCCATCCGCCCGCGGCCAGCAGGTGCAGGATGTCGGCGCCGAGATGCCACACCCCCGCGGCTCCGGTGTCGTCCGCGCCGTGCCCGCCCAACGCCAAGGAGCCGAGGATGACGCCGGAGAAGAGGCCGCCGACGATGCCGCGCCAGCCCGAGGGACGGCCGGTCAAACGGCAATACACCAGGAAGGCGGCGAGCACGATCGCCGTGACCAGGCGGAACTGCCACAGGCGGCCAAACCCGGTGGCGGTGAGCACCGTGCCGAGCAGCTCGGTGTTGAGCGCGGCGCCGAGCGGTTTACCGCTCATGCTGGCGGCGACCACCCACAGCCAGAGGAGCCCGCTCACCAACGTCGCGCCGACGCTCCAGGCGACCAGGCGAAGCAGAAATCGCTCCAGCTCCGCCGCTTCGTCGGCGCCCGCTCCGGCGGACCGCCAGGCCGGCCGCGCGACCGCAAACAGAAATGCAAAACAGCCGAACGCCGAGACGGTCGACGCGTAATGCGCGCCCCGAACCAAACCCGAAAAAAGATCTGTCAACATGCTACCCGATCCTGGTAGAGGCCAGCGTCGCTCACGGCTCGACCTCGAAGCTGAAGGTCCCCTCGGTCGTGTGGGTGTCGACCGAAAGCGCGTGCCACATCACCTTGTATTTGCCCGGCGGCAGCCTCGGCAGCGACACCTTCATCAGGGTTGGGTCGCCCGCGTCGATCGCTTTGTCCTTTTTGTCGATCTCCGCGCCGTTCTGATCGACGACCTGCACCGTGCTGAAGGCCGGTTCGAGCTCCTGGGTGAACCACAGCTTCACGTCGGCCGGCGAGCCGTGCACGGTGCTGCCGACCGCCGGATTGGCATGGTCGAGGAAGGCGTGGGCACGCGCCGCCGGTGCGGCGACGGCGAGGAGCGCGAGAGCAAGGAAGAGCCGGATCATTTGAACAACTCCGCAAGGGGCTTGCCGAGGCTGTTGGGGAAGCTGTCGTCGAGATAGATGTGGAACTGGACGAGCCCGCCGATGCCATGGCCGGATGTCGCTGTTCATCGGCAGGATCATCTCGGCGCCGATCTGGAAATATTGCCCGGCCCAGATGACGCCCGGCTGGATCGTTCCAGTCGTCGTAACCCCGGGGGTGAGGCGGTTGAACGGCGTCGACGGCGGCGAACTCGACGAGCGGGATCATCTGCTGCCAGGGGAACCGGAGGCCGAAATCCTTGACCTGCAATTCGAGGTAGCTGATCGGGTATTCGAGGGCGAAGCCGTAGTTGAAACTGTTCGGGGTGCTGGATGCCGGCGCTCTCGGTCTTGGTCTGGAAATTCGACGATGAGATTGCCGGTGATTGCAAAAGGTTTCAGGTATTGGACCGAATCGCGGCAGGTCGCCGAAGCCCTTGCCCCAGTCGAAGCTCGGCGACACCGTCGTGAAATCGGGCTGTGCGAGCGCGGCGACTCGCCCGGTATGCCCCCAGCTGACCCTGAGCCCGGCCAGCCCCATCGCCTCGTGTTCGCCGTTGATGAACAGCTGGTATTGTGCACCGGCCGTCATTGTATCGAGACCGGTGACTGTCGGCATGCCGGGCTTCTTCACGAAGTCGTAGGCGTCGGACCAGGTCAGGCCGAAATCGGGCGTGATCCGTTTCGCGATGTCAGACTCTAAGCTGGAGAACTGTGTGCCGTCCGGCGCGTCCGGCAAGCGAGTCAGCGTCGGCAGCGACATTTCGTCGGCGACGAACGGGTCGTCAGTGAGGATCGTCGCCGGAAAGAAGCGGGCGCCGGCGAAGCCGTGAGCGTGGACCGGGTGGGGCTGGCTGATTGCCAGCAGCGCAGCGGCGAGCCCTGCTCGCACAACGAAGCGGCAGATAGTCCCGTCAATAGGACAGGGCACAAACTTGACCGGAAACATTTGTTTAACTCCCCCAAAGAGCTAAATCGCAATCGTGCCGTCGATCGATGGCGCGCAACGCACGCTGCCGCGGACACCGTCACCAGCCGGCACATTTGCGTCGGGCGGGATCAGCGCCGGTCAGGCCGTCGGCGACCGGTGGTTCAGGCCGGCAGGGGCGGGGCTCGGGGGAGGGGGCGGATAAAGCCGTCGCTGACCGCGGGGGCCGGTAGCATCCGCTCGGCGAGGAAGGCCACCCAATGCACCAGCACCGCCGGCGCTTCCGGCGGGCTGACGACGGCGAACGGCGTCAGGTAAGCGAGGTCGAAACGAATGCGGCTGGAGGGCGTATCCCCGAGATGGGAGTGCTCGACGGCCCAATCAGAGCCAAGCGAATTTGCCAGGCTGGGGTCGTGATAATGCTCGTCCTGCGAGGCCTGCGCCAAGACGCCGCAGCTCGCTGCGTCCGCCAGTCGGGCGAGCCCCAAGGGCAGAAAAACCTGGCAAAGTAGCGCGGCGACCCCGACCCAAGCGGCAGCGCGGCGCCAAACGCGCGGGGACATCGGCGGCTAGCCCCGCCCCTTGTTGCGATGGATGCCGAGCATCTCAGTCGTGATTTCAATATCCTCGCCGCGCCGTCGTTTCTAACGGTCGCGGACGAGGACACCTTGGCATCATTGGCCGCAGCGATCAACCCACAAGCTGGCTGTTGGGCGAAGCCGCGTTTTATTGCTATGACGGCGCGCGCCATATTGCCTGCGCCAGCCGGTCGGCGGCAGCGTGCCCGGTAAGAGGAGTGCCGCGATGTCTGCTCGGAATTTGCTGCGGATGTTTGCCGCCTGTGTGGTGCTGGTTTGGCCGGCGCTTGGGTCGGCGCATCAGGGCACCGGCGCCCATGGCGGTCAGTTGGCCGATGCGGGGCCATACTATGTCGAGCTGATCCACAAGGAAAATCAGCTGCAGGTCTTTGTGTTTGACGACAAGACCGATGGCGCTGTCCAGATGGCGGAGGCGAGCGCCACCGCGACGGTGCTCGCCGGCGAGGACAAACAGACCGTGACGCTGAAACCGGGCCCTTCCGACACCGACAACAATGAAATGGTCGGTCAGTTGCAGCCGACCGCCGTGGCGGTGACCCGGGTCCTCGTCCTGATCAAGCTGCCGGACAAGCCGTCGATCATTGCCCGCTTCGCGTTTTGATCGGGTCGCGGGCGGGGCGGGGCGGGGCCGGCGACCATGGCTGCGATTTTGTGGCTCAACGATCTGCCGCTATGGGCAAGCATCCTGGTGCTGGTCGGCGGATCGATCGCGCTGTCGATCATCGGGACGGCGGTCGCCGGATTATTCTTCGGCGAAACGGAACTCAGCCTCAACAATGTTGTCGGCGGCTTCAAGTACCTGTTCATCTCGAGCGTCTACGCCGGTTTTCTCGGGTTTCTTTTGTACGGCGCCTACAACCGCTTCGATGCGACGCGCGCCGATGTGGTCAGTGAGGTAGCTGACCTGACGACGCTGGACCGTTTGGCTGTTGCCTTTCCCGCCGCCACCCGGATCCAGCTGCGCGACGGGCTCAAGGAATACGCCCGTCAGGTGGTCGACGTCGAATGGCCGCAACTGCGCAACCGCAGCGCCCGCATGGCGACGATTGCCGCGCTCGACACCCTTGATTATACCTATGGCGCGGTCGAGCCGACGACGCGCAAGCAGCGCGAGATCATCAAATATTCGCAAAAATTGCTGAGCGACATCAGGGATACGCGCGGGATCCGCGTGCTGCGCAGTCAGGGCGCGCTCCAGGTGATGCTCTGGGTCGTGACCCTTACGGGGACGGCGGTCGCGATTGTGTTTCCCTGGGTATTTGGCAGCCCCAACGTCAATGCGACGATCCTGATGGGAATCCTCTCGACGCTCTTGATGACATCGGTGGTGCTGGTCGTCCTCAAGCTGAGCTACCCGTTCGGCGGCGAATACGGCATCCGCCCGACGCCGTACCAGGCGTTCATCGCGGAAGTCGCGGCGCGCGGGAGTTAGCCTCGGCCGCGGGGGCGGCGCGGTGCCCGCCATGCCCTGTTCGCGCGTGTGGCAGTGCGCTCGGCTTCGCCTCGCGCGAGGCATTCGTCAAGCCCGTCGCGGTCAAGCACGTGTCCGCAGTAGTGACACATTGTCGCGATGAAATCCTCGAGATCGGCAGCGTCGGTCGCGACGACATAACCGAATTGACCGCAGCTTGGGCAGCGCAGAGATTGGTTGATCATCGACAAGCTCTCCGCCGGTTTGGCGACCACTGCGGCCGGGAATGACCGGTACCGGCGCTGCCAGTTTCCGGTTGTGACATCATCTGATCTCAAGAACAATCGCTCGCGGCCGTCGGCTCGCGAGGGGGCGATGCCGGTGAGGCCCCGACAGCGCCCGATCGCTGCGGGGCAGGGAGGGGTGCCTAGGGGATGATGAGCCTCATACAATGGCTGAACGACCTGCCGGTCGGCACCGGTGCCGTGGTGACGATCGGCAGCGGCATCGCCATCGCGGTGTTCGGGATGCTGATCGTCAATTTCTACGTCACTCCCGGGCAGCTCGTCGTCAACAACATTATCGGTGGTTTCAAATACTCATTTCTGTCGTCGGTCTATGCCGGTTATATCGGCTTATTACTGTTCGGCGTCTATCAGAAATACGACGATGTCCGTTCCGATATCATCGTCGAGGTCAATGCGCTGACGACGCTCGATCGCATCGCTATCGCCTTTCCAAAGGCCACAAGAGACCAGATCCGCAAGGAACTGCGCGACTATTCGCAAGCCGTCGCCTCCGTCGAGTGGCCGCAGATGCAGGCCCGGCGTCTCAATTTCGAAAGCTCTCCCACTCTCGACGACTTGTACTACACGTATCTTGCGATCGAGCCACAGACCGAAAAAGAGATATCAGCGTTTCAATACTCATTGCAAATGCTGGATGTCGTGCGCAACAACCGGGGCAATCGCATTCGCCTGAGTTACGGAGCCTTGACCCCGCTGTTGTGGGGAGTGGCCGCTGTCGGCACCCTGATCTCGATCATCTTCCCCTGGTTCTTCGGCAGCCCGAACATCTATGCGCCGATGATCATGTCGACGCTGGTGGCGACCGTGACGATGTCGGTATTTCTGGTGATTCTCAAGCTGAGCTACCCGTTCGGCGGCGATTACGGAATCCTGCCGACCGCCTATGTGGCGTTCGCTCAATCCTCGTCGGGATAGCGCGGCCGCGGTTGGATTGCGCGTCCGCGCGATCCGCCGCCGCCGCGAGCGCGGTATCCTTACTGCGTCTGCTTCGGTTGGTGGTTGCTCTCCCCTCCCTGGGCCGCCTTGCTCTTGATCGCCTGAATGAGCGCACTGTGCTCCTCGCTCAAGGGAGCATCGGCCGGTTCGATCGTGAAGTCCGCCGACGGCAACGGCAGCACGCCGATGACCAGCTTGCCGACCCGCATCTG
The DNA here is from genome assembly GCA_963734125.1 of uncultured Alphaproteobacteria bacterium. Classification (GTDB taxonomy): domain Bacteria; phylum Pseudomonadota; class Alphaproteobacteria; order ATCC43930; family CGMCC-115725; genus DATARH01. Next base: position 19,671 of record CAVTGB010000015.1, on the reverse strand, counting down.
CTCCGTCCCGGAGACCGCCAAGAGGGTCCGGATGATCTGCCGCTGGGCCATCGCCGTCACCCCCGGGACGTTTTTCTCGTCGATCTCGAGCGAGCGCTCGAGGGCCCGGCGGTCGGCTTCCGATATCTCACGGCTAATCTGGAAGGTCAGCTTGATGTCGGGGATCAGTCCGACAGACATGTCGATTCCGGCCAATTGGTAACCGGCGTCAGAGAGGTGCTGAAAGAAATGGGATCCGCCCTCCATGCCGTGGACATAGGACAGCGGCTCGACCTTCGTCACCGATTCCACCGTCGACTGGGTCCATGGCTCGATCAGGTTATTGACGAAGTCCGAAACCATATCCCGCAACGAGTTGATCGCCTGATCGAAGGCCGCGTCCGCATCGCTCGGGTGAAAGAGCACCAGGATGAGCGCGAGCGCGGGGACGAACCGCAACCCTCTAGTGTAGCGCGTCATCGAACCAACCTCCCATGACCCAGCACCATCACAGTGGCGCTCACGGCTCGAACCGCTTCAGCCGGCGCACGCTGTCGTTCTGTTTGCGGCGATCCTCCGGGGACAGGGCGATCACCCCCAGCTTTTCGAAATAGCCGCCCTCGCCGGACGCCGCATCACTGACGATCTCGGTCATGAATTCCCGAATGCCACGCACCACGCCCTGCCCAGCGTCGTTTCGCATATGCGCGCGTTTGAAGTAATAGCGCAGCGTCGTGGCCATCTCATAGCTGTAGTCCGCGATCGTCTCATGGGTCGGCAGGACCCCGTTAACCGGCAGCGCAGCGACCTTGTCCCGGTTTGCCAGATAGATGTTCCAGGGAATCACCGCGACGGTTCCCGGCGGGGCGTTCTCGACCGCGGCGAGCGCCGTTGCCTCGAAGGGCTCGGCCAGTTTGGTGACCCGTCCGTCGTCGCGCAGCGTGATGCACCGCGGCACCCGGTCGGCGGCGGCAAAGATGGCGTCGATCTCCTTCACATGACGGCAACCGCCCTGCATGAAATTGTCGTCGAAAAAGCCGCGCGTACCGGAGCCCTTGGCCGGGATGATGATGTGGATCGGCAGATCCGGCGCGCCCTTGGCGGTCTCCTTCCACGAGAGGTACGGATTGGGCGCGAACTCGCCCTTGATCGGGATATTTCCCGCAGCCGCGTAATAGATCATCGGTGGCGTTACGTTGAATACCGGGTTGCCCTTTTTGGTGACCACGACAAGCGCGCTTTGGCCGATCAACACCTCAATGACGTCGAGCACCTGGTTCCCAACGCAGATATCGAACTCGCCGCCGTTAATCCGGTCGGACGCCGCGGCGATATCCGGATATTTCGGGCCGATACCGGCGCAAAACGCCGCCAGGCCCGCTCTCGTGCGGGCGAACCGCTCGATCGGCTGCGGCACCAAGTAATCGCGGGTCAACTGCGCTATGACCGCGTCGCTGATGGCCTTCATGCTAGTCGAGCCGACGATCAGCAGCGCGTTGCGCTCGGCGAAATCGGCCGCGGGCGGCGTCGCGCGCTCTCCCGCGCCCGAGATCGCTCCGGACGGGGCCTCGGGTTGCGCCGGCTGCGCCAATGCCGGTACGGCGGCCAGCCAGAAGGCAACCGCGGTCAGGAGCGGCGCCGACCGCGTCGCCAATGCCCAGGCGCGCCCCAACCGCGAATTTTCAGCCCAATTCGCTGGCATCGAAACCACGCGCGCTCCCCGTCGTCGCTGGCGACCGAATTTTGTCGTTGCGCCGCGCCTCGGTGCCCCCAACGGCGAGCAGCGGCAACCCCGTCCGGTGATCCCTTATCGGGCGGCGGCGCCCGGCGCAAGCGGCAAGCGGCCCAGCCCCCCGACGGGTATTGCTTACGGCAACGGTCAGCCGGCGCGCCGTGTTTGCATGATCTCTTGCGTTTGTTATGGTTGCCCGGCTGCGCAACCCGGAGTTTCTCCCCACACCACCTGCGCCACGAGGCTGCTCGTACCGGCGGCAATCGTCAGGATCAATGCCATGGATTTGACGACGATCAGCGTCGCAGTGTTGCTCGCACTCGGCCTGTTGGTAGGCGACACCGCCATGCACGCCGGCACCGTCTCTGTGGAAGTTGCCATCGCCCCGAAGATCGAGGGCGTATCGATTGACCAGCGCACGCTTGCTGGGGAGTTCGAAGACCAGTTCGATGCGATCACCGCGACAAGTTCGGTGGTTCGGCCGCTGGAAATCCGCTCGCGGGAGCAACAGGGCGTCGGCATGGCGCTGGCGGAGGCGTTCAGCGTGCAGAACGTCGCCTATGCCCTGCAAGACCAACTCGGCTTTACCTCGGACAGTATTCGCTTCACGCTCTTTGTCGACAAGGGCGAGATGCGCGGCCTGGTCCATGGCCACAGCCATCTGGTCGGCAACATCAATCAGATCATGATCCCCAATAAAGACGAGCCTCTGATTGCCTTTGTGCAACGCAGCGCTCTATGGGGAGCCTCCCAGCTCGCGCCCTATTCGACCGCGCTCTACCTCCTGCAGAAGCACTCCGCGGACAAGGACTTTACCGACGCGGTCGCTCTGATCGACCACGCCAAGGCGCTGCTGCCGCCGACCCCGACCAGCTTTGACCGCTCGCTTTTCGACAACCTGCTCGGCCTCGTCGCGCTGTTCAAGAACGACCCGCAAGGCGCCCGCAAGTCGTTCGACGCCGCCATGTTCGGCGACCGCACCAACCCGGTGCCCTTTCTCAACGCGGCCTTTACCGATATCCAGCTCGACGACTATCAAAAGGCGGCCGATCGCATGAAGGAGCTGGTGCGCCTCGCTCCCCCGGCCAACAACGTGCTGCTCGCCACCGCGTACATGACCTGGGGGGCGGCGCTGATGGGACTGCACGATCTCCAGGGCGCCGACCGGATGCTCGCCAAAGCAACCGAGGTCAACCCCGAGAGCTCCTCTGCCTTCGGCCTCTGGTCGGAGGAAAAGGGGCTTGCAGGCGATGAGGCCACCGCCCACAAGTTAGATCATAAGGCGCGCGAGGAGGCGGCAACATTCGAGAACTACGGCGAGGTCGCGGCGCTCTATTTTCATCTGGCGTGGCGCGACAACGAACCCGTCACGCTCAACAAATTTGCCAACCCGTCGATCGTCACCTTCCACTGACCGGCAAGCGGCCGGCGCTCACGGCTGAAACCGCTTCAACCGGCGCACGATGTCTTGCTGTTGGCGGCGTTCCTCCGGCTCCAGGGCAACCAGACCGACCTTCTCGAGATAGCCGCCCTCACCGGCCGCCTTGTCGCTGACGAGCTCGGCCATGAACTCCGGGATGCCTTCCACCACGCCGCTCCCGCCGAGGCTTCCTTCCATATGCGCACGCTTGAAGTAGTAGCGCAGCCGCTCATTCATCGGATAGCTATCGTCGGCGATGTTCTCGTGGGTCGGCCGGACGCCGTCGACCGGCAGCGTATCGAGCTTGTCCTGGTTGTCGACATAGGTCAGCCATCCGACGAACGCCAAAGTTCCCGGTGGCGCCTTCATCAACGCGTCCACGACCTGATCCTCCGCAACCGCTTTGACCGGCCCGTTATCACGCAACGTAATGCAGCGCGGGACCCGTTCGGCGGCGGCAAAGATCGCATCGATCTCCTTTACGTGGCGGCAGCCGCCTTCCATGAAATCGTCGTCGAAAAAGCGGTGCGTACCCGAGCTCTCAGCCGGGACGATGACGCCGATCGGCAGGTTCGGCGCCTTCTTGTCGGTTTCGTTCCAGGTTTGTCTCTTATTGCGCTTGAACTCGCCGTTGATCGGAGTTTCCTCGGCGAGCCCGTAATAGACCATCCGCGGCGTCAGGTTGAACACCGGGTCGCCCTTTTTGGTGACAGCGACGAGCGCGCTGTCGCCAAATTCAACCTCGATGATGTCAAGCACGTCGTTTTCGGTGCAGGTGGCGAATTCGGCGGGGTCCATGCGGTCGGTCGCGGCGATGATGTCGGGATATTGGGGACCGACGCCGGCGCAAAACGCCGCTATGGCGGCCTTTCTGGTGTCGAACCGCTCGATCGGCGGCGGCAGCACGTAGGCCGCGCTCAGCCGCTTGATCACCGCGTCGGTGAGCCTCTTCATGACCGTCGGCCCGACGATCAGCAGTTGCTTGCGGCCGGTAAGATCACCGCTCGCCGGCACCGCCGCTGCGGCACTCTCCCCCTGTGTCGGCTGCGCGGCTGCCGGCATTGCCGCCAGCCACCACGCGAGCCCCGCGATCGCCGGCAATCCAACGCCGAGAGCCGCCAGGGTCATGCACCTGCCCGCGAAGCGCTCACTTTGCTTTCTCACTAAAGGCATCGTCATCCCCGTCGCACTCTTCGCGGCACTCTCATTCGACCCGATTTCAGTCCGTGTATGCAATGTGGCATGTTTCACCGAGCGGACTCATCCGGTAATGATTGGCCACGCCGTAGTTATCGCCGACGTGAGCGGCGCGCGCGGTCGCGGCCACGGAAGGGGCGGAAATGGACACCACCCTGACGCTGATCGATCTCGCCGGCTCGATCGCCCTGCTGCTGTGGGGCGTGCATATGGTGCAGAGCGGCATCCAGCGCGCTTTCGGCCCGCATCTGCGGCGATTTCTCGGGCGTACCCTCGGCGGCCGCTGCCGCGCCTTTCTCGCCGGGCTTGGCGTGACCGCCGTCTTGCAGAGCAGCACCGCGACCGGGTTGATGGCGGCGAGCTTTGCGGCCGGCGGGTTGGTCGATCTGGTCCCCGCGCTTGCGGTCATGCTCGGAGCGAATGTCGGAACGACGCTGATCGTGCAGCTGCTGTCGTTCGACATCGCCCGGGTTGCGCCGCTTTTCGTGCTCGTCGGGGTGATCCTATTCCGCCGCAGCTTCGTGTCGCGCACGCGCGATCTCGGCCGAGTGGCGATCGGGCTCGGGCTGATGCTGTTCGCGTTGCAGCAACTCTTGTCGATCTTCACGCCTTACGAGGACGTTCCGAGCCTGCGGCTGCTGATGGGCGCGATTGCGACCAACCCGATCATTGACGTGATCCTCGCTGCGGCTTTGACCTGGGCGGCGCATTCGAGCGTCGCGACGGTGCTCCTCACGATTTCGCTCGCCGGCCAAGAGCGTGGTGCCGCCGCACGCGGCCTTTGCGTTGGTGCTCGGGGCGAACCTCGGGTCGGCGCTCAACCCGCTGCTCGAAGGGGCCGCAGGCGATGACCCGGTGGCAAAGCGGGTGCCGGTCGGCAATCTGTTGAACCGGATCGTCGGTGTCGCGCTCGGCTTGGCGCTGCTCAATTGGATCGGGCCTCTGATGGTCACTGTCGAACCCGACGCGGCGCGCGCCGTCGCCGATTTTCACACCGCCTTTAATCTCGTATTGGCGATGCTGTTCCTGCCGGTGCTCCGGCCGTTCTCCCGGCTGCTCATATGGCTGCTGCCGGCGCGCGCGGCGCCGGCCGACCCGTCGCAGCCGATCTATCTCAGCGAGGCGGCGCGCGAAACACCGGCGATCGCCCTGGCCGGCGCGGCGCGCGAGGCGCTGCGCATGGCCGATGTGCTCGAAGCCATGCTGCGGGGCGCGCTCGATGCAATCGACCGCGGCGACCGCAACCGCGTTGCCGCGATCAAGGGGCTCGACGACGTGCTCGATCGCCTCAACCGGGCGATAAAGGTGTACCTGACCGGGCTCGATCCCGACGTTCTCGATGACGAGGATAATCGACGGCTGGCAGAAATCCTCGCCTTCACGACCAACCTCGAACATGCCGGCGATATCGTCGAGAAGGGATTGATGGCGATCGCCGCCAAGCGGCTGAAGCGCGGGCTCGCGTTCTCGGTCGAGGGGCAGGCCGAAATCCGCGTCATGCTCGAACGGCTGGCCGGCAATGTCCACACCGCGGCGGCGGTGTTCATCACCGACGACGCGCGCGCCGCCCGCGGCTTGCTCGGCGAGAAGGAAGTCTTTCGCGACCTCGAAGCGTGCGCGACGGAGGCGCATTTCACCCGCATCCGCGCCGGACGGGTGGAGAGCGTCGAGACCAGCGCCCTGCATCTCGACGTACTGCGCGATCTCAAGCGGATCAATGCCCATATTTCCGCGGCGGCTTACCCGGTCCTCGAAAGACTTGGCGAGTTGCTGCCGAGCCGCCTGCGCCGCGACCCCTACGCCGAGGACATCGGGCAGAGTTCGACTGAGGCACAAACCAGATAGTCACTGGCTCTCCCGGTCGGCCAAAAACGCTTCGCCGTGCCGCCTCCCGCATGCTAAATTCGCTGCAGCAGGGGGGCGTTTTGGTGCATCGCGATTTTCGGCAAAAACGGGAACGTCGTCTTGCGAAATCTCGATCGCCAAAGCTTCGTGGCCGGCGATTTTCTGGCCCTGATCAATCCAATGGCGTGATTGAAAACACAAGCTCTGCTGGTTGCTCCAGATGACGCGGTGCTTGCTCTAAGATGGCGGACCCGATTGCCAAGGTCCTGGTCGCGGCCACCGCCAAGGGGGGAGCGGGGAAATCGACGACGATCGCCTGCCTCGCGGTGTATTGGCACCAATGCGGGCGAAAAGTGGCCCTCCTCGACGCCGATCCTAATCGGACGCTGACGCGGTGGCACGGCAAGGGCAACGTGCTGTCGGAGATGCCGCTGCGCACCGAACTCGACGAGCACGCGATAATTTCGACGATCCGCGAGTTGGCGCGGGGTAACGACCTCGTGCTGGTGGATTGCGCCGGGTTCGGCAATCAGGCGATGGTCTTCGCGATCGGCGCGGCCGATCTGGTATTGATCCCGGCGATGACCGATGAAGCCAACGTGTTCGAGGCGGCGCGCACCACCAAGATCGTCGAGAGCGCGGCGCAGCTGACCCGACGCGCCATTCCGGCGCATACCTTATTGTGTCGGGTCAAGCGTTCGGCGGTTGCGACGCATGCGCGTGCTCAATTCGGCCGCCCTCAAAACCAACCCGCTGAGCGCCCAGCTGAGCGATCGCGTGCTGTTTCAGGAGGCGACCTTTCACGGAGCCTCGCCCACGGTTCTCGCGCCGTCGAGCACGGCGGCGGCCGAGGTCGCGCTCTTGGCCCGCGAGCTCGAGTGGCTGCTGCGGATCGCACCATCGGTGCCGGCAACCGCGCGGGCTCGCCAAGCCGAACTGGCATGAAACGCAAGCGGCCGATACCGGGAGTGGACGAAGCGGCCCTCGCCATGCTCGCCGGGCAGTTTCCCAGCGGCAGCCTGCGCCCCGCCGAGCCCCCGGTGCAGGACCCGGTGCAGGACAATGTGCCGCTGACGCTCGACGATAAGGAAGCGCGCGCTTTGCCATCGGTTGCGCCGGCCGTGGGCGCGACGCTACTGCAGAAGGCGCCCGGCCGCGGTCTCGTGGTGGGCGCGATGCTGCTCGCGCTTATCGCCCTCCTTGTTGCCGTGACCGCGGTCATGCCTCCGCCGGCCCGGGTATGGCTGACCCGGACCTTTGGCGATTGGCCGATCGTCAATCTGGTGACCGCCGATCGCGTCGACGTCGATCGGCGGCTGGCCGCGGCGTCACAATCGATCGACGCTCTGGCGGCCAAGCAAAGTGACGTTGACGCCCGCCTGAAAGCGATCGAAACGGCGGCCGCGAGCGGCGTGGCGATGCAGCGCCTCGAAGCGCTCGACGCACAGCTGGCCGCGATCGATCAACGTTTCGCCGCGGCTAGCGAGAGCGAAGGAACGAGTGTGGCTCGCGCTACGGCGCTCGAAGCGCGGGTGGCGACCTTCGATGGCGAGTTGAAGACGGTCGAGGACAAGCTTGCCGCGACCGATCACGAGGTCAACGATGTCCTGGCGGCTCGCCTCGGCGCGGTCGAGGCCGATGTCGGCGCATTGCAGAAAATCGACCGCCGGCCCGAGAAGTTCTTCATGGCGGCCTTACAGTTGCGCGATGTGACGCGCACCGCGAGCCCCTACCCGCGCGAGATCGCGGCGGCGCAGGCCCTGGCCGGCGATAATCCGGATCTGGCGGCCGCGCTCAAGCTGCTAGCCGGCAATGCCGAACATGGGGTGGCGACTGTCGCGGAGCTGCGCGACAACTTCACCACGGTCATCGCACCGCGTCTGGCCGCCGTCGCCGCGGCGCACCGGCAACCGGTCGCCGAGCGCGCCTGGGATTGGGTGCAATCGCTGTTTACGACCGGCGCCCCCGCGGAGGCGACCGGCGAACGCAACGCCGCCCTGGTCGCCTTGGCCGCGCGCAGCCTCGCCCAGGGCCAGCTCGAGGCGGCCGTCCAGCAATTGTTGCTGTTGGAGGATGAGGCGGCGCTGGTGGCCGCGGAATGGTTGAAGAACGCCAGCGTCCGCCTGGGCACTGACAAAGCGATCGCGACCGTAATGTCGCAGGCGCTTGAACAGCTCAAGGCGTCGAACTAGCTTCGGACCCCGCGCGCGGCCGTGAGCCTGGAGCCTGCCATTTTGTGGCGGACGGAATGAATGATCGCGGATGATCCGGGCGGAGCGCCGGCGCCGCATCGGGTGTCGCCGGCCTAGGTAAAGCAACTATTCCTGTCGTAGTATCCGTCGTTGGTGATCGGGCTGACAGCCGCCGCATCCGTCGAGCCTAAGCTTGATCGGGAAGGTTGGCGGGAGGAGCAGGGGGTTATGCTGAGGGCAGAACATTTAAGAGCGCTCCTCGTGGGGTTGCCGCTGGTCGTTGGGCTCTGCCTGGCCGCGGCGCCGCGCCCGGCAATCGCGCATGGCGACGACGCGCCGCCCCCGCCGCCGCCCAATCTACCTGTCTCCCCGCGCCTCGTAGCCCAGAGCAGCGATTTCGAGCTTGTCGCCGTCACCCAAGGTAAGACGCTCAGCATCTATCTCGACCGTTTCGCCGATAATCAGCCGGTGACCGGAGCCAAGCTCGATGTCGAGGTCGACGGGCATGCGATGACCGCGACGGCGGCGCCGAGCGGCGTCTACACGCTGAGCGGGGATTGGTTGGCGCAAGCCGGCCACCACGACATCATCTTTACGATCCTCTCGGACCAGGGTTCCGACATCCTCGCCGGCACTCTCGATATACCGGCCGCGCCGCCAACGGCCACCGGCTCGACCGTCGGCGGCGGGCTGCGCGTTCCGTCGATCAACAATGTTCTCGCATTCCTGCTCGGCATGCTGGCGACGGTGGCGTTGCAGCGCAACACAGCCCTTGCGTCCATCCTGCGGGGTGAGGCTGGCCGGGTGCGCAAAAGAGCCGACCGCTTCGCCGGCATGGCGAAAGCCGGTTTTGGCGATGCCAGTGTGCGTCTGCGGCAGGTGCAACCAGTCGCTAAAGTCGGGCTTTTATTCACTGGCGCCGTGGCGGACTTTCAGCTCCGCTTCAATCGCGCGCGCCGCGGCTGGCTCGACCGGGCCCGGGTGGCAAGAGCATTGCGGGATCGCGTCGACCGCACGGTTCGCGCCCCACTCGCGGCAATCCGGCCGCGGCGCGCGGCCAAATCCGGGAGCGGTGAAATTCGCTCCTGGCGTCGCTTTCTCGGGGCCATCGCACCGGTTCGGCCGCAATTCGCCGCGGGACGGGTCGAGGCGTCGACGCTCGCCGGCGTCTTGCTCGCGGCAATTGTCGTCGCGATCGCGCTGTTCCTGTTCGGACGCAGCGTATTGGCTCACGAAGGAAACGACGAGGCGCCGGCAGCCAGTGCCGCTCCCGCCGGCGAACTTACTCAGCGGTCCTCATCGCCTCTTGGATGGGACCCTCTTCGTCCCCAAGGACTCGCAGCGGCTGCTGAACGTGCGCACGGTGGTCAGCCGCATCAGCGAAGTCGGCCGCACCGTCCGCATGGTCGGCCAGGTGATCGCCGACCCGGGAACCAGTGGCGAGGTTCACGCCTCGATCCGCGGGCGGCTGGAGCCTTATCGCGGCGCCTGGCCGAAGATCGGTCAAAAAGTCGAAACCGGCGATGTGCTGGCCTGGGTCGTGCCCGGTGGTCAATCCGATCGATCGCGGCATCATCCTGCAGCAGGTTGCGCAGATCGACCACGAGATCAGTCTGATCCAGGAACGCCTGCCCGCCTTGGGCGCGAACAGCGCCGATGCCGCGTCAAGCGAACTCGATGACGCCCGCGCCGATCTCGCCAACCTGATCCGCCGGCGCGACGCCATTGCCGCCGTCATTCGCGACCGCGACACGTTGCGCGCGCCGCTCCTCGCGCCCAGCACCGGGATCGTCGCGGCCAGCTTTGCCGCCGCCGGGCAGATCGTCGACGAGCAGCAGAAACTGTTCACGGTCGTCGACTTGAAGCGCCTGTGGGTCGAGGCATACGCCTATGACATCGCGGCGATGGGCACGGTGGTCGACGCCAACGCGCAGGGCGCGGCCGGGGGCAACTACCACCTCAATTTCGTCAGTCGAGGACCGCAATTGCAGCGCCAGACGATCCCGCTCTATTTCCAGATCGACAACCCCGATTCGACGATCAGCGTCGGCAGCCTGGTTTCGGTACTGGTAGAAACCAGGGCGCGCGTTCCGGGGTGATCCTGCCGCGCACCGCGGTCACCCGGAATAATTCGGGCCAGGACATCGTCTGGAAACATGCCAGTCCGGAAAATTTCGTCCCGATCCCGGTTCGGACCGAATTGATCGACGGCACAAATGTGCTGATCGCCGCCGGATTGCCACCCGATACCCGAGTCGTCGTCGAAGCGGCAGACCTTCTCAACGAGGTGCGCTGACACCTCATGTTCGCCTTCCTCATTCGACGCAGCCTGACGCACCGGATTTTCGTGTTGTGCGGCACGGCCGTCTTGATTATCGCCGGCATTCTTGAATTGCAGCGGGTTCCGGTCGACGTGCTGCCGGAAATCGACCGGTCGACCGTTTCGATCATCACCGAAGGCCAGGGGCTCGCGCCCGAAGAGGTCGAACGCCGCATCACCTTCCCGCTCGAGACGGCGATGTCGGGGCTCAAAGGGGTCGAACGGGTGCGCTCGATCTCCAGCTCGAGCCTGTCGATCGTCATGCTCGATTTCGAGCTCGGGACCGACACCTATCGCAACCGCCAGCTGGTCACCGAACGGCTGGTCCAGGTGCGCGAGCAGCTTCCTAACAACGCGCTGCCGGAAATGGGGCCGATATCGTCGGTCATGGGTGAAATCCTGATTATCGCGATGTCTTCCGACACCGGCGACATGATGGCGCTGCGTGATGTTGCCGACTGGTACATCCGGCCCCGGCTGATGGCGATCCTGGGCGTCTCGCAGGTGCTGCCGATGGGCGGCGACGTACGGCAGTTGCGCGTCACCCCCGATCCTCGGCGACTCGATTTCCTCAATGTGACGGTCGACCAGGTCGAGCAGGCGTTGACCGCCTATAACACCAATACCGGCGGCGACTCGGTCGATCAGTACGGCCGCCGCTATCTGATCATGAACCTTGCGCGCACCCAGGGAACCGACGAGCTGGTCGACGGGGCCCGCCATCTGGTGGTGGCCAATAAGGACGGACGGCCGATCCTCTTGCAGCAGGTGGCCAAGGTCGCGTTTGAGCCGCGCGTTAAGCAGGGCGATGCCGGGTTCATGGGGAAGCCCGCAGTCCTGCTGCGCGTCCAGAAACAACCCGGGGTCAACACGCTCGAATTGACCAACAGGATAGAGCAGGCGCTCGTAGACATGCGGCCCTTCTTGCCGCCAGGCGTCCACGCCGACCATATTGTTTTCGAACAGAAAAAATTTATCGAGACCTCGATCAACACGCTTGAACACGTGCTGTTCGAAGCGGCCGCGGTGGTCGCGGTGATCCTGTTTGTGTTCCTCTTGAATTTCCGCACGACAATTATTTCCCTGACCGCGATCCCGATCTCGATCTTTATCACCATACTGGTCTTCTGGATCGCCGGGCTGACGATCAACACGATGACGCTGGGGGGCTTGGCCATCGCGATCGGGGAATTGGTCGATGACGCGGTGGTCGGCGTCGAAAACACCTATCGCCGTCTGCGCCTCAATCGTGCGCTCGCGCAGCCGCGAGCCGTCCTGGGGGTTATCGCCGACGCCACGGTCGAGGTGCGGTCCGGCATCTTCTATGCGACGCTGATTGTTCTCCTCGTCTTCTTCCCGCTGTTTTCGCTGCCCGGCATCGAGGGGCTGATGTTCACGCCCCTGGCGATCACTTATATCGTGTCGATCCTCGCCAGCCTGATCACCTCGATCACACTGACCCCGGTCCTGGCCTATTACCTGCTGCCGCAGATGAAGCGGATGCGCCACGGCGATTCGGCGCTGGTGCGCGTGCTGAAGCGGCAGAACGAGCGGCTCTTGACCTGGGCTTTTGAGCACCAGCTCGTCCTGATGGCGGCAGCGCTCGTTGGCGTTGTCGCCGCGGGCGGAGCGGCCACCTACCTGCCGCGTGCCTTCCTGCCGCCGCTCAATGAAGGCATGTACATGGTCGAGCTGACCTTCCAGCCCGGCATCTCGCTCGTCGAGTCGAACCGCATGGGCACGGCGGCCGAGAAGCTGCTGCTCGAGGTTCCCGAGGTCCAGTCGGTCGGACGGCGCACCGGGCGGGCGGAATTGGATCTCCACGCCGACGGCATCTACCAAACCGAGATCGACGTCGACTTGCGCTCGTCGAAGCGCCCGCTCCCGGCGGTCTTGCAGGACATCCGCGATCACCTCAGCGCGTTGCCGGGGACGGTCTACATCAGCCAGCCGCTGACCCACCGAATCAATTTCGTGATGACCGGTCTCCCCTCGCAACTCGCGGTCAAGATCTATGGCGAACGATCTGGGTACGCTGACCAAGCTCGCCGAGGAACTGCGCGGCCGCCTGACCCAGGTTCCGGGTCTGACCGACCTCAAGGTCGAGGCCCAGGCGCGCATTCCCCAGCTGCACGTGCGCATCGACCCCGAGGCGGCGCGCGATCTACGGCGTCACCCCGGCGCAGCTGACGCGGCTCCTGGAGACGCTGTCGGCGGGGCGGGTCGTCTCCGAGGTCGTCGACGAGAACCGGCGCTACGACATTCTGATCCGCCTCGATGACGCCGACCGGACGAGTGCGGCGCTGCGCACTCTTGCTCGTCGATACGCCGGTCGGGCATGTGCAGCTGCAGCAGCTTGCCGAAATCCACGATACCGACGGGCCCAACCAGATCATCCGCGACAACGGCCTGCGTCGCATCGCGATCCTCGCCAACACCAACGGGTCCGACATGGCGGCGATCACCCGCGGCATCGAACAGCAGATCGCGCAGATGCACGTTCCTCCTGGATACTCGGTCGGCGTCGAAGGCAATTATGCCGCCCAGGAGGCTGCCACCAAGCACATTGCGATCCTGTCGCTGATTTCGCTGATGCTGATTTTCGCCATTCTTTACACGCGCTACCACTCGGTCGTCCTGTCGCTGATCGTGATGGTCAATGTGCCGCTGGCGCTGATCGGCAGCATCGCCGCTCTGTGGATTGTCGGCGGCACTCTGTCCTTGGCGACGATGATCGGCTTCATCACCCTCGCGGGGATCAGCACGCGTAACGGTATTCTCAAGATCAGTCACTACATCAATCTGGTGCTCTATGAAGGCGAGACCTTCGGCCGCAAGATGATCGTGCGGGGCAGTCTCGAGCGGATGACGCCGGTTCTGATGACCGCGCTCTCTGCCGGCTTCGCCCTCATACCGCTGATGCTCGGCGGCGATCAGCCGGGCAAGGAGATCCTGTCGCCGGTGGCGCTCGTCATTTTCGGCGGGCTGATCAGCGCCACCTTATTGGATGCGATGATGACGCCGATCCTGTTCTTGCGGTTCGGAGAGCGGCCGTTGACTGCGCTTACCCAGCAGCGCGAGGCTGGGCTTGGATCGGAAGCGTATTAGGCGATCCGGAGATGAATGGCTTTGGCGAGGCGAAATTCAATTCCTGTACGCCGTTTTGCCCGCGTCTACCCCCTCGTCGCCTGGGCGCTCGGTAAGGAGCAGCCTGCGGCGGGGGAGGGGGCGGCATATCGGCGAGGCTGCGCCGGACGGCGATGAGCCTGATCGGCGGCCTCGTGGCGATGGTCCGTGCCGTACTTGAGATCACGCTCGTCATAACCCTCCCGATTGCCGCCACCAAACTGGCCGGCCGCCTTGCGCGAAGAATGCCGCCCGAGGATTTTTTCGAGGTGCCGCTCGTCACCGGGCTCACCAAATTGCTTGGGATCGCGGTCGGCATCGCCCTCCTGTACGCGCGCTACGACCGGCGTTACTTCGACCCCTACGCGCTGTTCATTCCGCAAAGTCCCTGGAATCTGTCACTGTGGCAGTTCCTCGGCGATCGCGCCAATCCGTTGAACTATGGCATCGGCACCCTGGTCGACGACCCGGCCGGCCATGTCGCCAGCGCACCCTTTATGGTCATGATCGCCATTGTCGCCGCTTTGGTGGTGGCGACGGTTGGCGCACCGTTTTTCTTTTGGCATGGCGCGACGGCGCGGCGGGCGGCGCTCTTCGGTGTGGCGTTGGCGGCATTCGTCTCCTATCTCACGATCTACGCGATCTGCTTGTTGTTGTGGTCTCTGTACTTGCTGAATTTTTGGACGATCGCGCTGGCTGTCGTGATGTTCCAATACTACCGGGGGCGGGCGAAGCACGCGGTGCGATCATGACTGTCGTCGGGCGGCGCCCTGGAGCAAGGGAAGGTTTCGATGTTCAGCACCAACAGCTCCTTTGTGATCGTGCTCGCCGGCGTGCTTGTCCTCGGCATCGCCTATTGGGGATCTCGGCGTTGCGCGAATACGAGCGCTTTGTCGTCTTCACCCTCGGCCGGTTCGCCGGGGTCAAGGGACCTGGCCTCGTCTTCGTCGTGCCGTTGTTCCAGAACGCGGTGCGGGTCGATCTGCGGGTGCGGGTCCTTGCGGTCCCGGTTCAGGATGTCATCTCGCGCGACAATGTGTCGGTCAAAGTGAGCGCCGTCATCTACTACCGCGTCAGCCGGCCCGACGAAGCGATCATCCAGGTCGAGGATTTCGAAGAGGCGACCAGCCAGCTCGCCCAAACCACGCTGCGCTCGGTATCTCGGCGAACACGATCTCGACGCGATGCTGGCCGAACGCAAGCAGATCAACGACAACATCCAGTCGATCCTCGATGAGCATTATCATTCCTGGGGGATCAACGTGCTCAATGTCGAGATCAAGAACGTCGACCTGGCCGAGAACATGATCCGCGCGATCGCCCGCCAGGCGGAGGCCGAGCGCAACCGGCGCGCCAAGGTGATCGACGCGGAGGGCGAGCTGCAAGCCGCCGATCGGTTGCGGCAAGCCGGCGAGATCCTCGCCGGATGGCCGCAGGCAATGCAGTTGCGCTCGCTCCTCGCGCTGCAGAGCATCGCCGGCGACAAGAGCTCGACGATCGTGTTCCCACTGCCGATGGAACTGGCCGGTGCGCTGGGGCTCGGGCGCGGCAAGGATGGCTATGCCGGGTGACGCACGAGTTCTGTCCGATCCGCCCCGCCCGCCGGAACCTCGAGCGCGATCATGCCGACAACGACGAAGCGCCTGATCCTCGGGACGCTGATCGCGACCGGAGTGACCGCGTCGGCGGTTGCCGGTCTTGACGACGGGCTGTCTGCTTATGACCGCGGTGATTATGCCGCCGCCTATCGCGAACTCGCTCCCGCCGCCGCGGGCGGCGCGCCTTCGGCGCAATACGCGTTGGCGCGCATGTATCTGTCCGGCGAAGGGGTGGCGCGCGACAGCGCGCAGGGCTTGAAGTGGCTGCGCGAAGCCGCAACCGCCGGGGTTGGCCTCGCGCAATATCAGCTCGGCGTCTGTTATGAATTGGGGTATCGTCGTCGCCGCAGGATTACGGCGAAGCGGCGCGGTGGTATCGCATGGCCGCCGATCGCGGTGTGCCCGCGGCGCAATATCGCCTCGGCCTCCTTGTATTTCAACGGGCTCGGCGTCGCGCGCGATCTGATCGCCGCGCACATGTGGCTCAACCTGGCCGCCGCGCGACTGCCGCCGGGGGACCCTGCGTAATGCCGTGGCGAGCTGCGCGAAGCGGTCGCGGCGAAGATGACCGCAACCCAGATTGCCCAGGCGCAGACGGCCGCCCGCGACTGGTCGCCGACCGCGGGACCGCTAGTCCGAGGCGGCCGGATCTATGGCGTTATCGACGTTTGATCATGCGCCGAGCATCCGTGTTAGACCCAATGATCTGCGCTCCCTCAAAGGAGGAACCTGATGAAAACCTTGGCCGTTGCGGCCGTTACGCTTGCTCTGATCGGCGCCGCTCCGCGAGAGGCCGCGGCGCAGGAGGGCGGGCTGACCCCGGGCGCCATCGCCTCGACGATCGTGGGCGCCGCGATCGGGGGCGCCGTCGGCTATTATTACTTCACCGGTGTCGCGGCGACGACGATCGGCGTCATCGGCGGCGGTGCGATCGGCGACTGGTGGTATACCGCCGCGATGAGCCGCGACGGCGGCAGCGCCGGCGGCAAGATGAAAATGAATTTCACCGATCAGCCGCGCCCCAAGTTCCAATTGATCGGCTACTCCGATGGGCGCCAGCCCGGATTGCGTACGGCGGCATTCTCGGCCGCTGCGGACTAAAACGGCGCCGGTGGCAGGCGCTGCCGGGTCGCCTCGTCAGCGTGCGCTAATGGATCGATTGCAGCCTCGACGATGGGGCCTGAACCTTATTGCCGCTCTCGCCCTCACGGCGGCTGCCGGCCCGACCGCCGCCAACGAGACGGTGTACGACGAGGACGGCTACAAACTCGTCGTCGGCATGCACGCCGGATTCGGTGTCTTTGGCGCCAACGACGTCGATTTCGGTGCCGGCGACATCAATTCGCGGGCGCCCGCTGGGCGGTCCCTTCCCGGCGTGGCAGCGCCGGGCTACGCGGACACTGGTTCGAAGCCTATACCAAGGCCTTTGCCGAGATCGAAACGCCGTTCTTCGGTTTCGGCCATACCTATGGCGTGGTCAGCGCCGACGGCTCGATGACGCGCGGCTCGGGCGACGCGCTATCGAGCCTCGCTTCCCAGGGCGCGCGCTCGACGACCTCCGACGCCCCACAAGACGCCGAATTCGAAGACTACGTCATCGGCTGGCATTCGGGCGAACTCCTCACCGCCTCGCTCGGCGACGACGCCATTGACCTCTCAGCCGGCCGCCAATCCTTTGTGGTCGGTGACGCCTTCCTGATCGGCAGCGGCGTCGTCAACGGGTTCGGGCGCGCCGCTTTCACGCTCCAGCCGCACACCTCGTTCGACCACGCGACAATCCTCAAGGTCAACAGCGCGCCGGTGCGCGTCCAGCTGTTCAATCTCGAGACCCGAACGGATCAGAATTCTGATGCACGGCTTTGACCAGCCGAAGACAAAAGTGGCCGGGTTCGATCTGGCGCTGTTCAAATCGGGCGCGGAACTCTCGGGCGTAAAGGCCGCCGGCGAGAAGGAGGCCAACCAGGCGGCGCAGGAGACCGCGGCGGCGCGGGCAACGAAGGAGACCGCGGACGTGTGGACCGCCGGGGTCAATTTTTTCCATATTTACGACGCAGACAGCACGCCCGGACCCTTCAGCTTTCCGGTCGGCGAAGCGTCACCGACGCTCAGCGTCAACGGCAACCGCAACGGCCTCAACGTCTATTCAGGCTATCTGCAAGGGGCGTTCCTCGAGCGTCGACCCGGACATCCTGCTGTACAGCCAGTTCGTCCTCGAGCGCAACGACGACGCCAATCGGCGGGTCAGCGCCGACGCCTGGTATGTCGAGCCGGGCTACCGGTTTTCGGCGCTGCCCTGGACCCCGCAACTCAACCTGCGCTACGCCCATTTCAGCGGCGATCCCAATCCCAACGACCGGGTCAAGCAGTCTTACGACCCGCTCTTCGCCGCCAGTGGCGATCGCGGTTTCGGCAGCTGGACCATGGGCGAAATCTTCGGGGCGTTCATCAGTCCGAACAGCAACCTCAACGTGAAGATGGCGCATTTCAAATCGACGCCGCTGCCCGATCTTCTCGACGTCGGGGCGATCTACTACAGATTTCGACTTTGATCACCCGGCCCAGTTCAACGATCCGCGGATCACCGCGCACCATGCGGCCGACGAACTCGATCTCTACGCAAAGTGGACGCCGACCGACTGGCTCGGCCTCACCGGTGTCTTCGGGTTTGCCGTGCCCGGCGCCGGCTTGAAGCAGGCGGCCCAGGCCTTCCGTCGCCGATAACGGCCCGGCCGGCCGCGCCATCGGCCGCACCGAAACGCTCGCCGAGCTGATCTTGGAGCTCAAGTATTAGAGCCGGCAATCCGGTCCAGCGCGATGACCCCCGGTCGCGCGCCACTACGGCGGGGCGATCTGGCCGGCCATTTCCGTCGCCAGCGCCCGCATCTGAGTGTCGATCGGACGCTGCTGGGCGTCGAGCACGCGAGCCTCGAAATCGTCTTCCGCGGCGACGATCGCCTTGCGCACACCGGCCTCGAAGCCGGCGCGGTTCAGCGTCGCGTCGGTGCGGTTCAGCACCCAATCGACCGAGGCGCTCGCGGCAATCCCGATGATCAGCGCGCCGAAGGCGCCGGTCAGCACACCGGTGACGACATTCGCCAGCAACCCGGGCAGCTGGCTGAACAGGGGTAGGAGGATGCCGCCGAGGATGGCGGCGACGATCACCGGCAGCACCACAAAGCTGATCAGCTTAGTGGCGAACGGGCGCGCCATCCGCAGGATTACGTCGTTGACCGGACTGTCGGCGGTTTTGAGCTCGAGCAGCACCGGAAACTGGGCCCGCAACGCCGCCTCGTCGATTGCTCCGGCCCCATCGCACAGCGGCTGAAACGTGGCGGCGCCGGGCGCCCACGACGCATCCGGGATCCACCCTTGGGTGGCGTCGTTGCGTTCAACCTGGCGCGCCTCGCGGCGGACAAAGTCGCCGAAGGATTGCTGATATTTCGCGCAGTCGCCGCGCAGATCCTCGCGCATCGCGACGAGGGCGCCATGGAGGGCGGCGTCGATCTTCGGCTCGAGCACGGGCGGCTCCAGGACCCGCCCGATAAACTGCTGCCGCACCGCGGCGACGAGCTGTGCCTGGACCCGGTCGGGCAGGCTCAACGGCGGGCCGGTCGACAGATCCTCCCACGTCCACCCGAATGTACGGCCCAAGAGGATCCAGCTCGTCCACCAGTTGAACACCCAGTCGGCGTACCCCGAGACCCGCCGGTCGATCTGCTCGTAGATCGGGGCCAATTCGGCGCGCAGCCGCTTGTCCCGCGCCGCGGCCAGCGCCTGCCGGTCGGAGGCGATCTGGCGCCGCGCAGCCGCGGCAAACTCGTCGTAGCGCGCGCTCGCAATCCCGGCCCGGCGCAGCACCCCGGCAGCGTCGCGCCAGGCGAAGACCGTGTAGGACGGCGCGGTCGAGGCTGGCGCGGCGGGTCCCGGTGATGGGTTGGCGGCCGGTGCCGTCGTGGTACGCGGGGCCGAGGCGCGCAGCGGCCACGGCGCGTAGGGGAGGCTGACGAAGAGGAGGCCGGCCAGCCCGACCGCCGCCGCGGCGCCCAGCAACCACACCCAGACAAACGGGGCCAGCGCCGGCCACCGCCGGACAGCCCGTTGCGCCGGCCTAATGTTCGGTTCGCTCTCTTCCGGCACGTGAGACTCCGGGACCGCTCGGCCCTGACGCCTATTCTAGCCAATCCGCGCCAGCCAAGGGGATAATTGCACCGCGTGCGCGCCGGGTGATGCAACGCGACGTAGGGTTGCTCTAGGATGGTTGA
>CAVTGB010000014.1:0-62548 GCA_963734125.1 uncultured Alphaproteobacteria bacterium | reverse complement strand
GCAGCGGCCGCTGGTCGCGCTGGCCAACGACGGGCAGCTCGAAATCCACCGCCATCGCGGCTACTGGGCATGCATGGATACGCAGCGCGATCATGAGGAATTGACTAAAATATGGGAAAGCGGGCAGGCGCCGTGGGCGCGCCTGCCGCGGCCGCAACCGGTATTCCCCGAACCGGTATCCCGCGTCAGCTGGCTCCATGAAAAGGTGGTAAACGAGTGAAAGTTCTTGTCACCGGCCATAGGGCTATATTGGCAGCTACCTCGCATCACCTCGGCCGACTGCCCGTATAAGGACGATCAGACGATGATTTTTACCGAGACGCCGATCCCCGGTGCCTACACGATCGACCTCGAAAAGCGCGGCGACGATCGGGGATTTTTCGCCCGCGTCTTTTGCCGCAACGAATTCGCCGAGCACGGCCTCGAGATCCAGTACGTCCAGATCAACAACTCATTGAGCATCGACCGCGGCACCCTGCGCGGGATGCACTATCAGCTGGACCCCGCGGCCGAGGTCAAGGTCGTGCGCTGCCTCAAGGGCGCGCTGTGGGACGCGATCCTCGATCTGCGCCCGGGCTCGCCGACTTTCGGTCGTTCGTTCGGCGCCGAGTTGACCGCGGAAAACCGGCGCATGATGTATGTGCCGCGCGGCTTCGCGCACGGCTTCTTGACGCTCAGCGACGATTGCGAGGCGTTCTATTTTGTCTCGGCCTTTTACGCGCCCGAAGCCGAGCGCGGGGTGCGCTGGAACGACCCGAAATTCGCCATTCAATGGCCCTCGCCGCCGATCGTCATCTCCGAGAAGGACCGTGACCGGCCGGATTTCGATCCCGCGATCAACCTGAAGTGAAGCGCGCGCGATGCGTGTCGTGCTGACCGGGGCGAGTTCGTTTACCGGGTACTGGTTTGCCCGCTCGCTCAGCCAGAGCGGTCACGAGGTGATCGCGACGTTGAGCGGCGCCGATGACGCGGCCAGCTATGGCGGGGTTCGCGCCCGGCGGGTGGCGGCGCTGAAGGAATCGTGCCGGCCAATCTTCTCAGCGCCGTTCGGCAGCGACGCCTTTTTCGCCGCACTCGGCAACGCCGGTTCGTTTGACGTCCTGTGTCACCATTGGGCCGAGGTGCGCGATTACCGCAGCCCTGATTTCGACGTCGCCGGCGCGCTGGCCGCCAATACGCGCCGGCTCGGTGAATTGCTCCGCGCGATGAAAGACCACGGCTGCGGCGTCATCGTCTTGACCGGCAGCGTGTTCGAGCAGAATTCCGGGGTCGGCAACCGGCCGATGCGCGCCTTCAGTCCCTACGGCTTGTCGAAGGGATTGACCGCCGACACTTTCGCCTATTTCTGCGCGCGCGAGGGAGTTGGGCTCGACCGCTTCATCATCCCGAACCCGTTTGGGCCCTTCGAGGAGCCGCGGTTTACCGACTATCTGATGCGGACCTGGTCCAAGGGCGAAGTCGCCCGGGTAGGAACCCCGCGCTATGTGCGCGACAACATCCATGTCGATCTCCTGGGCAAGGCCTATGCGCGGTTTGTCGCCGAGGCCGGCCCCGGCGGCGGGCGGCTCCTCGGGCCCAGCCTCTATGCCGAGACCCAGGGGACCTTCGCCGAACGGGTCGCTCGCGAAATCCGCGCCCGCCTGCCGTTGCAATGCGAGCTCGCGTTCGCCGACCAAACCGACTTTCCCGAACCGCAAATCCGCATCAACACCGATGTGGTCGATCTTGCCAAGCTCGGCTGGAGCGAGGCCGCGGCCTGGGACGCTTTCGTCCAATATCACGCGGGATCGTGACGTAAGACCCGCGGGTACGCACCGCGTCGCCGGCCCGCGATGCCGATTTGGCGAAATATAAAGTGCAAGGAAACCCACGCAGCCGGGCGTGATCAGAAGCGCGCGCTCGTCCGGAGCGGGGCATGACGGCGGGGCAGGCAATCGGAACGACCCCGCTGCGATCCTGCTCGCGACAGGACGTCGCAAGCTTGCGGCCCGACAGCGGCGTGCGTTAGGGTGGCATAGACGAACTCGGCAAACGAGCCGTCGTGAACGGGAGGAAAAACATGGCGATCGCCGCAGACGGTGCGACCCAGCCGGTCGCGTGGTGGAGGGAACCGACCAAAGATCAATGGCATGCCTGGATCGCAGCCTGGCTCGGCTGGACCCTCGACGCCTTTGATTTCACGATCTTCCTGCTGCTCATGGCGCCTATCGCCAAGACGTTTAACGTGCCGCTGATCGAGGTGACCGCGGTGTTCACGATCACCCTGTGGATGCGCCTCGTCGGCGCCACCGCGTCCGGCTGGCTGGCCGACCGGATCGGCCGCAAAAAGCCGCTGATGATCTCGATTGCCTGGTATTCGGTAGCCAACCTGGCGGCCGGACTGTCACCGACCTTCTGGCTCTTGTTCCTGTTCCGCGCGCTGCTCGGCATCGGCATGGGCGCGGAATGGCCAGTTGGCGCGGCGCTGGCGATGGAGCAATGGCCGATCCGCTCGCGCGGGCTGATGGGCAGCGTCCTGCAAGGCTCGTGGGGGCTCGGCGCGGTGTTGTCGAGCGCCGCCTATGGGTTGCTCTATAACTCGATCGGCTGGCGCGGCCTCTTGATGCTCGGCGTCTTGCCGGCGCTGCTGCTCGTCTACATCCGCATCTACGTCAAGGAACCGCCGGTGTGGGTGGAAAACCGCCGGATTCAGCGCGCTCAGAAGCGCGAGGTGCGCATGCCGCTCTTCAGCATCTTCAAATTGGGCATGCTGTTCAACACATTCACGGCCTGCTGGTGGATGGCGAGCGGATTTGTCACCGGCTATTCGGTCGGCGGCATGTTCCCGACCTATCTGCAACGGGATCTGCATCTGAGCCCGGCTTATGTCGCGCTGCCGGTGCTGCTGCAGAGCCTGGCGTTTTTCTTGTCCGGCTTCGGCTGGGGCTGGGTCGCCGACCGGGTCGGCCGGCGCTGGGCGCTGATCGTCCCTGCCGCCATCGGAATCGTGATCGCGCCGGCCTATCTGCTGACCTCCAATTATACGATGGTCGTCGTGTTCTTCGCGCTTCAGGGTTTCTTCGCCGGCGGCGGGATGTTTACGCAGAACCCGACCTACCTCGCCGAACGCTTTCCGACCGAGGTGCGCGCGACGGCCGGCGGGTTCTGCTATCACCAGGGGGCGATCTTCGGCGGGCTGGTCGCGCCAATCCTGACTTATCTTGCGGTCAACATGCATCTGGGATTTGCCATCCCGATGCTGGTCGGAACCACGGCGGGGGCGGCCAGCTTCATCGTGGCGCTGCTCTTCAGCCCGGAGACCCGCGGTCGCGAATTGGTGGCAGACGTGGTCCTCGCATGACGGCGCACCGAACAGCCGCGTCAGCCGATAAACGACCGTCCGGCGCGACCGGCGCTGCAGCCTCACCCCCCTCCCAAAACCCTCCCCCATAAAGGGGGAGGGCCTTTATCGGCGCTCCTATTGAGCAAGGCCGCGCAGCGACCGCGCCTGAACTCGACAAGCTCCACAATAAAGCGGCAAGTCCTTTGGCGATTGCGACTGCACCTTTCACCACGTAAGCTTGACGCCGATCTGTGAGCAACGACCGCTGGCCGCGTGCTTCCGGAATGCGTTGGCGCACCCCGGGACCGCACCACGGCGGAGATTGGGAGGTCCGGCGTGACAACGTTCAGCGGCTCACACACCACCGGCATCGTACTCAAGACCCCGATCGTCACCAATCCGGTGACGATCGCGTCGGGCGCCTATGTCAACAGTTTTAGTCCGTCGTATAGCGGCGATGCGGTCTACGGCAAGTCCGGCACCGCCTGGAACGTCACCAACAATGGGACGATCCTTGCCACCTATCCCACCGGCTCCGGCATCGACCTCAGATCCGGCGGCCGCGTGACCAATGCTGCTACGGCCTCGATCACCGGTCACGTCGACGGCGTGACGATCGGCGGTGCGACCGGCACCGTCACCAATCTCGGCACGATCGACGGGGTCAACCACAACGGCGTCAACCTGGGCGCGGGCGGCACCGTCACCAACGGGTCGAGCAGCTCGACGACGGCGCAGATTTCCGCGCAAGAAATTGCCGTCGCGGTTCACGGCGCCGCGGGACACGTCACTAATTTCGGCACGCTCGCCGGCCAAAACGCCGGCATCTACCTATTCGCCGGCGGCACCGTCACGAACGGGAAGAGCGGCGCGTCCACCGGGCTGATCACCGGAAGCATGGGCATCCAAGGAGCTGGCGGCGCCGTCACGGTGACCAATTTCGGCACTATCAGCGCGCCGAGTGCCTACGCCATCCTGCTGAATGCCGGCGGCATTGTCACCAATAGCGCAGGCGCACGACTCTCCGGGATTGTCGGCGCCTTAATCCAGGGCAGCGCCGGCACCGTCATCAATTCCGGTACGATCACCGGCAGCGGCGGGACCGCCGTCCGGTTTGGCGCCGGCAATGATGTGCTGATCGTCGATCCCGGCGCGGTGTTTACCGGCAAGGTCAACGGCGGCGGCGGGACGAACAAGGTCGTCGAGGGCTCGCACGGTACCCTCAACGTGACCGGGTTCTCCGCCTTCGAAACCATCCAGCTCGCCAATGGCGGAGCCGATAGCCTGACATTGACAAGCGCCAACTTCGCCGGCGTCGCGAGCGGCAGGATCACCATCAACGACGGCAATTCCGGGAATACCGTCAGCGCCGCCACTCTGCCGTCGAGCGACGCGATCATCGTTCATGCCGGCGGCGGGACCGACACGCTGACCGGCGGCGCGGGCGCCGATATCTTCTACGCCGACGGCAAGACCAAGATGACCGGCGGCGGCGGCGCCAACCGGTTCACTTTTGCCGACATCGGCACCAACACGATCACCGATTTCGCGGCGAGCTCCAGCAACATGATCGTGCTGCGTGATTCCGGGTTCAACCTCGGCATCGACGATGGTATGGGCACCGGCAGCGCGCAACACCTCGCCGCCAGCGTCTTCGTCGCCAATTCAACCGGCAGCTTCACGACGACCGGCCAGCGCTTTGCCTACAATAAGACGACCGGGGCTCTACGCTATTCCCACGATGGCAGCGGCTCGGCCAGTAGCGCAGTCGTGGTGCTGAGCGGGCACCCGAGCCTCAGTGCGGGGGCGTCGGGACAAATGTTCTTCATCTCGTAAAGGGACGCCCGCGGTCTCGGTCGCACCTCCCGCTCTCGCTCGATGTTGGTCTGGCACTACCTGATTTTGGCCCAAATGCCATATTTAGTCGTCCTGAAGAACGGCTAACCGATTGACGTTGCGTGAGCGGTTGCGGCTGGGTGAATTAGTCGATATCGCAGGAAACCACGCTCTTGGCACCCGAAACGGTTTAGGAATGGGTCCCGGCCTGCGCCGGGAACTCGTCAAAGAGAGACAGCCGCCGGCGCGTAATGCGCCGCCGGGAACTCGCGGTCCTTGCTCGGGATCAGGTCGTAGGGGAGCGCGAAGCCGGGCATCGCCTTGAAGCGGCCGGCCCAGGCTTCGAGATGCGGCCAATGGGCGATCTCGAACCCGCCCTCGGCCATGAACACCATGCGGCCCCAGCAGCCGATATCGGCGATCGTGCAGTGGTCGCCGACGAGGAACGGCCGGTCCTTGACCGTATTGTCGACAAACGAGAGGGCGGCTTCGGCGCGCGGGCGGAATTCGGCGATGACCTCGTCAGGCATCTTGCGGAACCGCGCCGAGTGGCGCACCCGCGCAACCGCGGTGATGTGGTCGGCCTCCCACGACAGCCATTCGCGCGCCTGCCAGCGCTCCTGTTCAGTCCGGCCCTCGAAATGCCCGGTCGTGCGCGCGAGGTAATCAAGGATCACATTCGATTGCAGGATCGTGAGGCCCTTATGGCGCAGCGACGGCACCACGCCCCAGCGGTTGATCGCCAGATATTCCGGAGTGTTCTGCACCCCGGTCTTGAGGTTGACCGTGCGGAACGAAAACGGCAGCCCCGACAACGCCAGATACAGCATCGGCTTGTAGCTGGAGCTCGAGGTGAAACTGCCGTAGAGCGTCAGCCGGTCGTCGCTGAGGGGTGCCCCGATCATTCCCCGAACCTCACTCGACGTCGCCAAAGCCGAGCTGGTCGGTGAGCCCGTAATCCTCGGCGAGCGCGCGCAATTTGTACCAGGTCGCGTCCTCGACCTCGATGCCGTTCTGGCGGCGGTCGAGTTCGCGCATGTGTTCGATTTCGCCGGGATAGAGGACGCCCGAGCTCCCCTCGGCGGGCGGGGTTTCTTTCAGATAACGGGCAAACTCGCCGACCTCCTTCTTGAACTCGGCCAAGGGGCGGAACGCATCGACCTTGAAGCAGGCCATGAAGCAGCCGTCATTGTGCCGCCCGGTCGGCTCGACGCCAAAGCCAAGCCCGGTCAGGAGCCCGCAAAGGATCTCGACCATGACGGCGAGCCCGGTGCCCTTGTAGCCGCCGTCGGGGCCGCCCAGCGGCAACAGCGCCCCGCCCTGGCGCAACTGGCGCGGGTCGGTGGTCGGCTTCCCGGCGGCATCGATGACCCAGCCGGGCGGCACCGGCTCGCCCCGGGCTACGGCGACCGCGATCTTGCCGGCGGCGGCGGCCGAGGTTGCCATGTCGAGATAGAGCGGCGCCTCGAGGTCGGAGGGGATGGCGATCGAGATCGGGTTGGTGCCGAGCCGCGCCTCGC
Source organism: uncultured Alphaproteobacteria bacterium (assembly GCA_963734125.1). GTDB lineage: Bacteria > Pseudomonadota > Alphaproteobacteria > ATCC43930 > CGMCC-115725 > DATARH01. Next base: position 55,870 of record CAVTGB010000014.1, on the reverse strand, counting down.
GCCCGCCAAACGGCGTCACGGCTTTGGGCGAGCGCCCGGAATCGGCGGTGATGAGGCCGATCATGCCGGCCTTGGCCGCCATCTGCGTATAGCTCGAGAGGCGTCCGATATGGCCCTGGCGAAACACCGTCGCGGCCGCGACATTGCCTTTCTCGGCCTTCTCGATCGTCAGGCGCATCGCCCGCTCGTTGGCGACATAGCCAAACGCCCAGTGCCCATCGACGACGGTGTGGTTCGGCGACTCCCGGACGATGACCCAGGGTGCCCCGGGGACGATGTGGCCGACCTTGATGCGCTCGATGTAGGTCGGGATCTGGATGACCCCGTGCGAATCGTGGCCGACGAGGTTGGCGCCGACGATGTGGCGCATGACGAGCGCGGCTTCATCATCGGGAGTGCCGGCGGCGATGAACAGCGCGCGACCGATCTCTTCGAGGCGTTCGGCGGCAATCTTCGGCATTGTGCGATCCTCACTCAGCGGCGTCCCGGACGATACTCCGGCGCGGCAGGACCCGGCAACAAACCCGATCTGTCCAACAACGCATTGATAAACTTCAGGATGTAATATTTTATTTTGCGGCGACGGGGGGTACAACCCCGCCTGGCTGGCATCGCAGACGATGCAGCATGCCGCCGTGCTGCGTCGGGCGATGGCGTGCTCGCCGGTCTACCCGGTCCCGTTCGCGACGCTCTTTGCCAGCCGCGAGACCTTGAGCGCGTTCATGCTGGCGCATGCCCCCGCACCGGCCGAGTCCTTCCTCACCGTCGCCGACAGGGCGGAATGGGAGCTGAGCGCCACCGCCTGCCCTAGCGCCCCTCCGGCTTCTCGACAAGGGCGAGCATCTCCATGCCGAGCCCGTATCCCAACAGGTCGTGCATCTGGCGGCGGAGGTATTCGGTGAGTAAGAGGCGCGTGTAGCGCAGCGCGAGCGTCGGCTTTTTAGTCAGCCCCTCGGCCAATTCCCACGCGCGCGCGAGCAGCCTGTCGGGCGGCAGCACCTCGGCGACGAGCCCCAATTCGAGCGCCTGCTTGGCGTCGAGCGTCTGCCCGGTCAAGAGGTAATAGCGGCCGCGGTTCAGCCCCAACAACAGCGGCATGACGATGTGCATGCCGTCGCCGGGCACCACCTCGGAGGCAAAATGCGCCGAATCCTGAAACTGCGCGGTGTCGGCCGCGAGCACGATGTCGGCGAGCAGCGGGATCTCGGAATGCCGCCACGCCGGGCCGTTGATCGCGCTGATCACCGGCACCTCGATCTCGAGGAGCCGCATCAACAAATGGCGTCCTTCCCAATGGATACGGTCGATGCGCTCGGGGCCCGGCCGGGTCGGAAAGGATGAGGTGCCGGGGGTCGCGCGCGGGCCGGAGAACTCCGCGCCGGTGCCGGTCAGGATGACGACGCGGTTGTCGCGGTCGGCGCCGACATCGTGGAAGGCCTCGGGCAACTCGCCATGCGGCCCGAACCCCCAGCGCAGCGACTGCCCGTCGGTGTGCAGCGTCATCAGGAGGATGCCGTCCCGCCGCTCGAAGCGCGCGCATTGGTATTTGGTGGCGTAGTCCTCGAGTTTGCTCATGGCGTCCTCCGCACGATTTTTGCTACTTCGCCGCCTTCGCGGCGACTTCGGCTTCGTAGGCGGCGTGCGCCGCGGCAGCGGCCGCGAGCCCGGGACGCTCCGCCAGGAGGTCGGCGGTGGCGATCGGGATCGCACCACCGCGGTCACTCGTCGTGATCGCCGCCCCCTGCGCCTTCCGCCCGAGCGCTTCGACGACCGGCACGGCGGCGGGATCGACCGCCGGCATCCGCGGCTTGCGGGCGAGCGCCGCCGCGATGAACGGCGCCAGGTCTTGTTGCCGCTGCGCGCTGCGGGCGGCCTCGCGCTCGGCGAATTCCCCCATCACCTCGGTGGCGAAGGTTTCGATCGACTCGCAGATATGCTCGTGGCGGGTGGCGCCGGCCTGCTGCACAAAGATGACCTGATCGATCCCGGCCTCCTCATAGCGGAGGAGGTGCGTGCGCAATTGCGCCGGGGTGCCGATGCCGCCGCGCCCGGCATTGTCGGGCATCTTGTCTTTGACCTGCTGGAAGCGGTCCCACAAACTGGTGATGCCCGGCTGATGCTCGCCGAACAGCGCATAATGGCCGAGCGAATAGCCAAAGAAGCGGAACCCGTCGAGGCCGCGCCGGATCGCCTCGTCCTCGTCCTTGTGGCACGACATGCCGGTGACGACGGCGATGTTCGGATTGACGGTGTGGCCGATCGGCACGCACTCGTCCGATTTGATGATCGCGTAGTAGTCCTCGACCCATTTGGCCGCCTGTTCAGGTTCGACAAACGCGAACGCCAGCGCGCCGATGCCGGCGCGGGCGGCGCGGTGAATCGTCTCGCGGCGCGAGCAGGCGACCCACATCGGCGGATGCGGCTTCTGCACCGGCTTCGGCACGATGTTGCGACACGGCATCTCGAACCATTGCCCCTTGAAGCCGGGGTAGGGTCGCATCGCCAGCATGTTGGCGGCCTGTTCGGTGGCCTCCTGCCACATTGCTTCCTTATCCGGCGGGTCGATCAGAAAGCCGCCCATCTCGACCGCTGTCGCCGACTCGCCCGTACCCCATTCGACGCGGCCGTTTGACACCAGATCGAGCGCGGCGATCCGCTCGGCGACGCGGGCCGGATGGTTGTAGCGCGGCGGCATCAGGGTAATGCCGTGGCCGAGGCGGATGCGTCTGGTGCGTTGAGAGCAGGCCGCGAGGAACACCTCGGGGGCCGAAGAATGCGAATATTCCTCCAGAAAATGGTGCTCGACCTCCCAGACGTAGTCGATCCCGACCCGGTCGGCGAGTTCGACCTCGTCGAGCGCGTCCTGGTAGAGCCGCCGTTCGGCGTCCTCGTCCCATTCGGCGCCGGCCGCCCGCGGCAGCTGATGTTCGTAGAAAATGCCGAACTTCATTGGCGTCCATCCTCCTACAGCCCCTCTCCCGCAATGCGGGAGAGGGAGGGACCCATCGCTGGGCGATGGGAGGGTGAGGGTACGGCAACGGCACCGCCCTCACCCGGCCGCCGCTGTCGCGCCGGCCACCCTCTCCCGCTAGCGGGAGAGGGGCTATTGCGACGTCCACCCGAGGACCGCGGCGGCGACCTCGTCGGGTTTGTCGAGTTCGGCCAGATGCCCGGCGCCGGGGATGACGCGCGTCTCGGTTTTGCCGCTGATGCCGTGGGCGAAGCGGTCGGCATAGGCTCGCGGCATGATGCGGTCCTCTGCACCCCACAGGAGGAGCGTCGGGGCATCGATCAGCGGCAGCCGCTTATCGAGCTTCGTATTGCCGAGCGGCCAGAAGATGCGGGCCGCGGCTTCGCTCGCGCGCACCTGCTCGATCGGCCATTCCGGCGAATTCTGGCCCTCGGGCTCGGCCTTCAGCCATTCCCAGCGCGCCGGATCGGCGCACATGAGGCCGGGCACATCGGGCGCGCGCTGGGCCCAGGGATCGGTCGGCGGGTCCTTGTCGTCGAACAGGCCAAACGGCGCGATCAGACAGAGGCGGCGCACCTGATGCGGCCAGATCGCCGCGACTTCGGCGGCAAGCGAGCCGCCGACCGAGCTGCCGGCGAGATCGGCGCCGTCGAGCCCGGCCTTGTGAAGGAGGAGATGCGTGGCGAGCACCCAGTCGAGATGGCTGTCGAGCACGGTGTGGCCGCGCTCGCCGCCGGGAAAGCCGGGCAAGGACGGCACGATGACGGTACGCTCGCGCGCGAGCGCGTCGAGGAACGGGATCCACCGCGGCAACCCACCCAACCCGGCGAGAAAGCCGAGCTTCGGCCCGCTCCCCTTCTGCCATACGCGGCAGGCAAAGCCGTTCAATTCGACGGTCGTGGTCTGAGGTTCGCTCACTATCACCCTCGTTGTTAGGCCCCTCTCCTGCATCGCGGGAGAGGGAGAGCCCATCGCGCCAGCGATGGGAGGGTGAGGGTCGTCGCCGTGCCCCCCTCACCCCAACCCCTCTCCCCCACTGGGGGCGAGGGGCAATTTACAGTTACTCCGCCGCGACTCCCGCGGGCTCGAACGACGGAAGCGCGGCGCGCTCGGTCTTCGCCATCGGTTGGGGCCACCAGCGGTCTTCCCATTCGGCGAACAGGTCGCTCAGCTGCGGCATGACCTTCCGGGCGAATAGCCCGGTGTTGTACTGGGCCAGGTCCTTTTTCATGTTGCCGAACTGCAAGAGCAGCATCAGGTGGCCGACATTGAGGTTCACTGCCACTTCGCGCAGCTGCGCGGCAACCTCGTCGGGCGACCCGATGATGACGTAGCCCTTGTCGACGATCGCGTCCATCTCGCGCGCCAGCGTCTGGAATTTCGACTCGTAGCGATTGCTCTGCGCCGCAGCCTGCTGAACCTGGCTCTGGATGCCGCGGCGCTGGGTCTCCTCGGTGGTGTAGCCGGGAGGGCCGGCAAAGCGGGCGTCGACATGGAGGCAGCGGCCGTAGAAATACTCGGCCGGCTCGCGATAGAGCTCCATCGCCTGCTCGCGGGTCTCGGCCACCCCGACGAATTGCAGAAAGCCGGCGTGATAGGGATTGCGGTCCTTGCCGAGCCGGGCCATTTCGGCCCAGAACCCGTCCATCGTCGCCTGTCCGGCCTTGTAGCCGTAATACGACAGGTAGCAATAGACGTGATCCATCTGCGCGCACCACCGCCAGGTCTCGACCGAACCGCCGCCCGGGACCCAGATCGGCGGACGCGGCTGTTGGATCGGGCGCGGCCAGATGTTGACGTAGCGCTGCTGGTTGAAGCGGCCGTTGAAAGAAAAGGTTTCGGGTTCGGTCCACGCCTTCACGACCAGATCGTGGGCTTCGAGGTAGCGCTCGCGCAGCATCGAGGGGTTCTGGCCATAGGCAAAGCAGGTGTCCATCGGCGAGCCGACCGGGAACCCGGCAATGAGCCGCCCGCCGGAGATAACGTCGATCATCGCGAATTCTTCGGCGACCCGCGTCGGCGGGTTGTAGAGCGCGAGCGAATTCCCGAGGACGCAGAGCGCGGTATCGGTGGTGCGCCGCGCGAGCGACGAAGCGATCAGGTTGGGCGACGGCATCAACCCATAGCCGTTGGAGTGATGCTCGTTGACGCAGATCGCGTCGAACCCGCTTTCGGCGGCGAATTCAAGTTCGTCCATGAAGTCGTTGTACATGTGATGGGCGCGCCGCGGATCGAACAGCGAGGAATGGATGTCGACCCAGACCGAAGGATGCTTGCTCACGGAAATCGTCGGGCAATTCGGTATAGGGCATCAGGTGGAACCACATCAGCTTCATGGCCTGTCCTTCCGAACGCCGTTCAGGAAAATTGACGGATGCAGCCTGACCGTAGACCGCCAACGCGTCAACCGGCAACGCGACCCAACGCGCCCGGCCGGTTGACAGTCGCCGCAACATTTTGCAACAATTTCTGGCGCCCTGCGCGTGGATGCCGTTGCGGGTCCGGCTACGCGTCGCCCCGGCCGGGCGAAGGGCGTTCCCGAGCCGAGTGTGGAAGCGGCCGTCATCATCTCGCGACGAAAGCGAGGCGGGAGAGATCGCCCGGACATTGGCATGCGCCCAACGCGCAACACCGCCTGGTTGGATTGGGACTGTCATAACATGAGGACAAGAGCCAAAATGCAAAGTTCGCCGGCGGCAAAGGCCGGCAAACGGGCGGCGAGCCGACGCCAGCCGGTCCCGCCCGCGCCGCCCGCGACACGCCAGCCGGTCCCGCCCGCGCCGCCCGCGACACGCCAGCCGGTCCCGCCCGCGCCGCCCGCGACACGCCAGCCATTCCCGCCGGCGCCGCGCGTGCCGCGGCAGACACACGCACCGGGGTCGCTGTCGGTCGCGGTCACGACGGTCAGAACTGCTCCAGGTCGATGAGGGCCTCCATGCGTTGCACATCGGTGCGATCGGCGGAGAGCCCGGCGAGATCGCGGGAATGGCGGTCCCGGCAGCGCAGGTATCCGCGCCGTTTGCCGAAGATGGAGAGGCGGTCGAGATCGTCGCGTCGTACCCGCGGCGAGGACCGTGGCTTGACCAAGAGGGCGGAACGGTGATCCTTCGGTCGCCGCGCGACGGCGGTCAGGTAATCGTCACGGTGTACGGCGACCCGGCGCAGCAAACGGACGAACCCTCGCTCGATCTGCAGTGCCTTGACGCCCCGGTGGCATCCGTCGAGCAGGCCGCGCCGACCGTCGCGCGACCGGCGGGCGCAGTGCCCCGCGCCGTCCCCGAGGCTCGACCAGCGGGCGGATTAACTCGCGGCGCCCCCGAGGCTCGACCGATCGGTGCATCGGCTCGCGCCGCCCCTGAGGCGCGGGATGTCCCGACCGAAATTCTTCTTCATATCGAGCGCACTGGCGATCGCTTGTTCCCGGGTCGCGGCTGGGTCGGCGCGCTGGGGCGGCAGATGCGGATCGAAGCCTTCAGCATTCGGCCTTTGGAGGGGCTGGCGCCCTCCGACATCGAGATGAAGGCGTTTCTGCCGGACGGCGAGGAAACTCCCTGGGTCCCGGGTGACGTGTTTTGCGGCACCCGCGGCCAAGGGCTGCCCCTCCTAGGGTTCGCGATCCGTGTCGTGCCGCAGTGGGCCGACCGGTTCGAGGTGGTCTATCAGGGCTCGTTTTTCACTGGAGGCATCTCCCAGATGCACCAGAACGGTGCCGAATGCCGCTCGGGAACAGCCGACGATCCGCTGGAAGCGATCAACATTCGGGTGATCGAGCATGTCGACGAGCCGATGGGGACCGCGATCGCGGAATAGTCGAGGCAACGTCATCGTCATCCTTCGCCCGCCACAGGACGCAAATATCCTGGCGGAATTACGCATCAATTATGTTGGCTTTGCAGCACAATGAAATTTTTATTCGTCCATCAAAACTTTCCTGGGCAACATATTCATGTGGTTCGGCACCTCCAGGAGACTGGACATGTCGTCGTGTTTATTACCCAGCGCCGCGATCGGGAGCTCGAGGGCATTCGGGTACTCGAATATCTCCCGGCCCCGATATTGTCGATGGCGCAATCCTACGTAAACGAAATGGACGTCGCCGTGATGAACGGCCTCGCCGTCGCCCGACTGTGCGAAGGGCTGAAGCGCGAAGGGTTTACCCCCGACATCGTCATCGGGCATACTGGATGGGGCGAACTGGTTTTTGTCAAGGACGTTTGGCCGAGCGTTCCCTTGCTCGGTTATTTCGAGTTTTTCTATCGTTCTACGGGTTCCGATCTCGATTTTGACCCAGAGTTTCCTACCAATAGTGATGATGTGATGCGCGTGCGGGTCCGCAACACGACCAATATGCTGAGCCTGGATGCCGCCGATTGGGGCTTCAGCCCGACGCAATGGCAGCGCGACCAATATCCGATCGGAGTATCATCACCGCATCAGCGTGGTCCATGAAGGGATCGATACCGAACGCGTCCACCCCGATCCTTCGGCGCAGCTCTGGTTGCGCGGCGGCAACGTGCTGTCGCGCAATGACCAGGTGCTCACCTACAGCGCGCGCAGGCTCGAGGCCTATCGCGGGTTTCATGTGTTCATGCGTGCCTTGCCGCAGGTTCTTGAGGCATGCCCGGAAGCGCATGTCGTTATCGTCGGCGGCGACGGCGTCAGCTATGGAAGGCTGCCACCGGACGGCACCGACTGGCGCCAGTACATGCTTGCCGAAGTTGGCGAACGACTCGATTTGAACCGCGTCCACTTTGTCGGCTGGCTCCCCTACGAGCAGTATCTGGCGGTCCTCCAGATCTCAACGGCCCACGTCTACCTGACCTACCCGTTCGTGCTGTCCTGGGGCCTGCTCGAAGCGATGGCTGCCGAATGCCTGGTGATCGGATCGCGAACACCGCCGGTCGAGGAGGTCATCGACGGCACCAAGAATGGCTATCTCGTCGATTTTTTCGACACCGACGCGATGGCCCGGCAGATCGTCTCGGTGCTGCAGAACCCCAAGGCAACGGCGGCGATGAGGCGGCAGGCGCGGCGTTCCGTGGTCGAACGCTTCGACCTGAATACCATCTGCCTTCCCGCGCATCTGGCGCTGATTCGCCAACTCACCGGAGTCGACCTCCGTGCCGCGCCCGCGTAAACGCCGCGGCGCGGCGGTGGCGCCTGTCCTCGCCGCTGCGCGATGATCGCCCGATAATCGACCGATGATCGCCCGCCGTTCCCGTGCCGGCGTGCCGCCGAGCGCCGCACGCACGTCGTCGCCCGGCTGGTGCCGCTCGATCCCGGCCTATACGCCTTCAGCCTCGCCGTCGACACCCGGCGGCGCGACCCGATGGCCGGGCTCGTGCTGCCGGGGTGCAGGTTAGCGCTGCGCCGCGGCGGGAGCGGCGCCATCGAGATCACCGACAGTTTCGGCCGCGCCGGTTCGTGGCTCGACGGCCGCAACGCGGTGCTGTTCGTCACCTCGCCAGCAGGCGGCGGCGCGGCGCTGGTTACCGGATATTTGGCCGGTGAGCCGGACCCGATGCCGCTGGAGCTGGAGATTCGGCGGATCGCCGCGCCCGGCCTGGCGGCGCCTGCCGCGCCTATGACGCTCACACTGGGCGACCTCGCCGCGGCCGAGGAGCCGCAACCGCTCGGCCTTGAGATCGTCGCGCATATCCGCGAGCGCGGCGATGTTCGCTTTCAGGGTGCGCCCTGGATCGGCCGCCTCGGCCCGGGATTGTGGATCGAGGGGTTCATCATTGTGCCCTCTGACCGGTTGGCTGAAACGGCGATCGAATACAAGGGATTGAGCGCCAGCGGCACGGAAACCCCGTGGCTCGACAGCGGCGCGCTGTGCGGCAGCCGGGGCATGGGCATCCCGCTGATCGGCTTTGCGGTTCGGCAAAAAGCCGTGGCCGGCGCAACACCGCTCGACTGCGAATATACCGGCTATTTCCAGTCGGGAGCGACAGTGGGTCCAGCCCGCAATGGCGCGCCGTGCCGCTCGGCGATCGACGACGACGCGCTCGAAGGCATCGAGCTGCGCATCACCCCGCGGCTGCCCCGACGCGCGGGGAGCAGGAGCCCCTGAACCAGTCGGCGCTCGCGCTCAGGCGAGGATCACGCGGCGGCGCAATTCCTCGATGATCTGGTCGGCGAGGGCTTCGGGGTCGTGGCCGACCGTGACCAGACGGATCTCGGGATCTTGCGGCGGCTCGTAGGCGGAATCGATGCCGGTAAAATTGGGGATCGCGCCGGAGCTCGCCTTGGCATAGAGGCCCTTGGGATCGCGCCGGATGCATTCGGCGATCGGCGTATCGACGAAAACCTCGAGGAAAGAATGGTGCCCGGCAACTTCCCGCGCCATCTGACGGTCGGCGCGAAACGGCGAAATGAAGGCGCAGATCACGATGAGCCCGGCATCGCCCATCAGCCGGGCGACTTCGCCAACCCGCCGGATGTTCTCGACCCGGTCGGTGTCGGTGAACCCGAGGTCGCGGTTGAGCCCATGGCGCACATTGTCGCCGTCGAGCAGCATCGTATGGCACCCGATCGTCAAGAGCTTCTGTTCCAGCCGATTGGCGATCGTCGACTTCCCGGCGCCGGACAAGCCGGTGAGCCACAGCACGGCCGGCTGATGCCCCTTGAGACCGGCGCGCTGCGCCGAGCTGACCGCCGATTCGTGCCAATGGATGTTGCTCGCGCGCCGCAGGGCGAAGGCGATGACGCCGGCGCCGGCGGTGTCCTGGGTCATGCGGTCGATCAGGATGAAACCGCCGGTCTCGCGGCTCTTCGCATAAGGGTCGAAGGCCACCGGCACGCTGGTCGCCAGATTGCAGAAGCCGATCTCGTTGATCTGGAGCGTGTGCGCGGCGACGTGCGCCCCGCTATCGACGTCGATCCGGTGCTTCAAGGCGGTGACCGTCGCCGACACGGTGCGAGCGCCGATCTTGAGCCAGTAGGAGCGCCCGGGGACAAGCCTGTCATCCTTCATCCACACCAGATGCGCGGCGAACTGGTCGGCGAACTCGGCAGGTGCCTGCGGATTGACCAGGAGATCGCCGCGCGAGACATCGATCTCGTCATCCAAGGTCAGCGTGACCGCATCGCCCGCCACCGCGCGCGGCGAGAGGCCGTCGAAGGTGACGATCTCCTTGACCCGGGACGCGACGGCTGAGCCCATCACCTGAACCGGGTCGCCCGGCGCCACCGAGCCCGCCGCCACAGTCCCGGCAAATCCGCGGAATTCGCTATTCGGGCGATTGATCCACTGCACCGGAAACCGCAGCGGCTGATCCCCGGTCGCATCGCTTACCTCGACGCTCTCAAGGTGATCGAGGAGGATCGGTCCCTGGTACCACGGCATCCGCGCCGAACGCTCGGTCAGGTTATCGCCGTAGCGCGCCGAGAGCGGGATCATGACCAGCGATTCAAAGCCGAGAGGGGCGGCAAATTTCGCGTAATCCTCGCAAATCCGTTCGAAAACGGCACGGTCAAACCCGACCAGATCGAGTTTGTTGACCGCGAGCACGATATGCCGGATCCCGAACAGGGAGCAGATCAGCGAATGGCGCCGGGTCTGGGCCAGAACGCCCTTGCGCGCGTCGAGCAGCAGCACCGCCAGATCGGCGGTCGAGGCGCCGGTCGCCATGTTGCGGGTGTATTGCTCGTGCCCGGGGCAGTCGGCGACAATGAAAGAGCGGCGCGGTGTCGAGAAAAACCGGTAGGCGACATCGATCGTGATGCGCTGCTGGCGTTCGTCTTCGAGCCCATCGAGGAGGAGCGAGAAATCGACATCGTCGCCGGTCGTGCCAAAGCGCCGCGACTCTCGTTCGAGCGTCGCGAGCTGGTCGCCCATGATGAGGTCAGCATCGTAGAGCAGGCGGCCGATCAGCGTCGATTTGCCGTCATCGACCGAGCCGCAGGTCAGAAACCGCAACAGGCCCTTGTCGGTTACCGCAGGCCGCTCGGTGGCGCCGTCAGGCATCAGAAATACCCCTGGCGTTTTTTGCGTTCCATCGAGGCTGTCTCATCGCTGTCGATCAGCCGGCCCTGCCGCTCGGACGCGCGCGAGCCGCGCAGCTCGGCGATGATTTGGCCGACCGTCGCCGCCGCCGAGTCGATGGCTCCGGTCAGCGGGTAGCAGCCGAGCGTGCGGAACCGGACCCGGCGCAACTCGGGCTGTTCCCCCGGCAGCAGCGGCAGCCGGTCGTCGTCGACCATGATCCACACCTCCTCGCGCCGCACCACCGGCCGATCCTTGGCAAGATAGAGCGGCACGATGTCGATCCTTTCGGCTTCGATGTATTCCCAGACGTTGAGCTCGGTCCAGTTGGACAGCGGAAAGATGCGCATCGATTCGCCCGGCCCCAGCCGGGTGTTATAGAGCCGCCAGAGTTCCGGCCGCTGGCGCCGCGGATCCCAGACGTGGTCGGTGCCGCGCACCGAAAAGACCCGCTCTTTTGCCCGACTTTTCTCCTCGTCGCGCCGCGCCCCGCCGATCACCGCATCAAACCCATGCCGATCGAGCGCCTGCTTCAGGGCTTCGGTCTTCATCACTTCGGTATGCAGCGCCGAGCCCGACGCGATCGGGTTGATGCCGCGCGCCAACCCCTCCTGGTTGACATGCACGATCAGCTCCACCCCGAGGCGCCGCGCCGTTGCATCGCGAAATTCGATCATCTCGCGGAACTTCCAGGTCGTATTGACATGAAGCAGCGGAAACGGCAGCCGCGCGGGATGAAACGCCTTCAATGCGAGGTGCAACAGAACGCTCGAATCCTTGCCCATCGAATAGAGCAATACCGGGTTGCGGAACTCGGCTGCGACCTCCCGCAGGATCGCGATCGCCTCCGCTTCGAGCCGCCGCAAATGGCGTGGCAACAATCCGGCGGATGGCGAGCCCGCCGCCGCCGTCGCAAGAGACTCTTCGCTCATCTAATCCTCGGTATCCGTGCCGCGCCCAGGCTCGCCCGCGCCACCCTCGGCTGGTCCGCTATTGCTCAGCGCCTCGCGAATGGTGTCGAGAAGGACCTGTTCGCTCAACGGCTTGGCCAGATAGGAGACGACGCCGCTGGCGATCGCCCGCCGTTGCTCACCGTTCGTCGGGCAAGCTGTTATCAGGATTGTTGGTATTCGGCAAGCCGTGGCGATCAAGTAATCGTGAAGCCCCAGCCCGGTCATCCCCGGCATCGTTACATCGAGGATAAGACAAGATGCCTTACGCGAGTCGGGCTGGTTCAAGAATTGTTCGGCCGATGCGAAGACATTTGTCGTGAATCCGTGTGCATTCAACATGCGTTGCAAAGCATCGCGAACCGCCTTGTCATCATCGATAATCGAGATCAGCGGTTCCATGGGGCAATACCCGCATCCTCATGCTGGACCAATAATACGCAGGTCAGCTGCACGGGATCGACCGGCTGTTAAGACATAAGCCTACCGACATGGATTACCGCAGTAGTACTTTGGTGTGGAGCGGCGCGTTGTGCCGGGTCATGCGACGCCGGGCGTCGCTAGCGGCAACCTAAAGCCAACCCGGGCTCCGCAGCGCATCGCCGGAGCGGCCCATAACGAGCCGCCATGCGCCTCGACGATCGAGCGGCTGATCGCCAACCCGACGCCGATCCCGTCGGGCTTGGTCGTATAGAAGCTGTCGAAGATGTGGGAAATCTGCTCGGGGTCGAGGCCCCGCCCGGAATCTTCCACAGTGAAGACCACAGCCGTGCCGCATTCAACTTCGGACCGAATGGTCAAGACCAGCGGCCGATCGGTGATCCCGATCATGGCTTCGAGCGCATTGGTGACGAGGTTCACGATCACCTGCTGCAATTGCACCGAGTTCGCCCGACACCATGACGGGTGCGGGGGCGAGGTCGGCACGCACGACCACACGCTGACGGTCGATGACGCCGCGCGACACGTCGAGGACACGCCGGACGATGTCGTTAAGGTCCAACAGCAGCTGGTTCGGTTCCTCCTTGTTGAACAGCGCCCGGATTCGGGCGATCACGTCGCTGGCGCGGTGGCCGTCGGCAACGATGCACTCTGCCGCTTCGCGCGCGTTGTCGAGCTTGGGCGGCCGCTGGGTCAGCGAGCGCAGGCAGGCGCTGCCATTGGCGGTGATCGCGGCGAGCGGCTGGTTGATTTCATGGGCGATCGCAGCGGCGAGTTCGGCCACGGTGGCAAGACGCAGGGTGCGAGCCAGCTCAAATTCGGCGTCGCGCAACGCCTCTTGCACCGCTACCCGCTCGGCGATTTCGCTCTGCAGCGCGGCGTTGCTCTGGCGAAGGTCGGCGGTGCGCTGCTGAACGATCGCCTCGAGCGCCCGCTGTGCGTTGCGGCGCTGCGATCCCCAGGCGAGACACACCAGGGTGAAGGCGACGAAGAAGAGGAACGACGGCAATTCCGTCGGGCCGATGCGCAGGCTGAACAGGGGAGGCGCCCAGAGATCCTCGGCCGCCAGCGTCACGATGATGAACGACAAGCAGCCCGGCCCGCTGCCAAGCCACGCGGCGGCGACGACCGCGGTGTAAAACGGGAAGGTCAAGAATCTGCCGGTCAGGTCCTCGATCAGGACTGCCGCCGCGATCGCGGCAATCGCAAATCCGACCGCCAATCCATAGCGCGCCGCCGGGCGCTCCAGAATCGGGCGCCGTCCGCCGCCCCGTGGCCACAGGCGGCCGAGAATGGTGCGCCCGCTTGCCGCGACCGCGTTCCACTGAGGCTCGCGAGTTTGTTCCGCCGAAATCACCTGTACGCCACGTGGTTGCGATAAAAATTGCCGAGCAGACCGGTCGGAGCTGAGCGCGTAGTCAGTCCCGCTCGATCTACGGCGGCGATAATATCGGAGTCTCATTAAAATTCCGCCAACGAAACCCTGCCGCACGCGGTCCAGCGACCGCACTGCTAAATCCATCCGCAGGTTGACCGCCTGCGGCGCGCGGTGCTTACCTGCGGGTCGGGCAAGAACAGCTGGGGATGGAGGCCCGTTGCCATGATCATCGACTGCCACGGCCACTACACCACCGCGCCCCGTCAGCACGAGGGCTGGCGCCAGCAACAGATCGAGGCGCACACCGCGGGGAAGCCGCCGCCGCCGCGCCCGGCAATGACCGACGACGAGATCCGCGCAACGATCGAGGGCGGTCAGCTCAAGGTGCAGCAGGAGCGCGGTACCGACCTGACGATCTTCTCGCCGCGTGCCGCCGGCATGGGCCACCATCTCGGCGACAAGACGACCAGCGAAGCTTGGGCCACCGCCTGCAACGAGCTGATCTGGCGCGTCTGCTCGCTGTTCCCGAAGAATTTCGTCGGCGTGGCAATGCTGCCGCAGAGCGCACGCGTGTCGCCGCGGAACTGCCTCGCCGAGATCGACCGCTGCGTCAACCAATACGGCTTTGTCGGCGTCAATCTAAACCCCGATCCGTCCGGCGGCCACTGGCAGGACCCGCCCTTGTCCGATCGCTATTGGTATCCGGTCTACGAGAAGATGGTGGAGTACGACATCCCAGCGATGATCCATGTCAGCGCCTCGTGCAATCCGACCCATCACACGACCGGCGCGCACTACCTCAACGGCGACACCGCCGGCTTCAACCAGCTGATGACTTCCTCGGTGTTCAAGGATTTCCCCTCGATCAAGTTCATTATTCCGCATGGCGGCGGCGCGGTGCCCTATCACTGGGGGCGCTATCGTGGCCTGGCGCAGGACGCCAAGCTCGGCCTCTTATCCGATGTCATGTTGAACAACGTATTTTTCGATACCTGCGTCTATCACCTGCCCGGGCAGGAGCTCCTCGCCAAGGTTATCCCGGTCGACAACATCCTGTTTGCCTCCGAAATGATCGGCGCGGTGCGCGGCGTCGATCCGGAGACCGGCCACCACTACGACGACACCAAGCGCTACATCGACCAGCTGCCGCTGTCGGCGGCGGACAAGGCGAAGATTTTCGAAGGCAATGCGCGCCGCGTTTACACTCGCCTCTCCGCGGTCATCGCGAAGCAGTCCGCGGCGGCGCGCTAGGGGGCACGATCCGCGCCGCAACCGTGTAATGCCCAATCGGCGATTGTCGCGGCCGCGCGCCGCGGGGTATCAGACGCCGGCGACGTGATCAAAAACCGGGCAGAATGGCGAGGAGCCAGCGGGCGGTGACGGACTTGGTGCGCACGAGAACGACCGGGATCGCCGCTCCACGCACGATCGGCGGCCCGGGCGCAAGCATTGAGTTCGCGCCAATCGTGGGTTGCCGCATGGGTCGCGCTCGCGCTCTTGACGGTGTGCTTCGGCTCCACCCTGACAGTCGTCGTCGGATTGAAGCCGATCACCGCGGATCTCGGCACGGCGCGCCAGGTGGTGGCGCTCGCTGGCGCGCTGACCTGGCTCGGCACCGGGCTGGGCGGCATCGTGTTGGGCCGGCTGGCCGAAAGGCTGGGAATCCGCTTCATCGTCATGTTCGGCGCGGCGATGATCGGGCTGGGTCTGGCGATATCGGCCGCCGGCAATATCTGGACGATCCTCGTCGGCCACGTGCTGTTCATCGGGCTCTTGGGCAATGGCGCCCTCTACGCGCCGATCCTCGTCTACATCAGCCGGTGGTTCGACCGGCGGCGCGGTACCGCGCTGGCGCTGATCTGGTCGGGACAGTACATCGCCGGCATAACCTGGCCGACGCTGTTCGAACGGGCGATAGCAGCCTACGGCTGGCGCCTGACGATGGTCGGCTTCGCGGTAGTTGTCGTCATCGTCGTGCCGATCGCCGCCTTGTTCCTGCCGCGGACACCGCAAGCGCCGCCCGAGTTCGGGTTCGCCGATGCCGGCACGCGGCGCGAGGTCCTCGGCCTGCGCCCCAACACGGTGCTCGCGATATTGTGCGTGGCCTCCTTCGCCTGCTGCGTTCCGATGGCGATCCCGCAGGGCCATCTGGTCGCGTTTTGCAGCGATATCGGAATCCCGGCTGCACAGGGCGCGGCGATGCTCTCAGTGATGCAAGCCGGCGCCCTATCGAGCCGGATGTTCTGGGGGTGGCTCACCGACCGGATCGGCGGGTTGAAGACGGTGCTGGCCGCCTCGACCTGCCAGGCGCTGGCGGTCGCGGCATTCCTGACCACCCAGGACGAAGCCGGGTTGTTCGCGATCTCGGCCGCCTACGGGCTCGGGTTCAGCGGCATCATCCCGGCCTATATCGTGGCGATCCGCGAACTCTACCCGTCGCGCGAGGCCACCTGGCGGGTGCCGAGCCTATTGTTCGTCGGCATGGGCGGCATGGCGTTCGGCGGCTGGTTTGCCGGCGCGCTCTACGACCATTTCGGATTTTATGCGCCGGCCTTCGCCAGCGGGTTCTTGTTCAACCTGTTCAATCTCGTCCTCGTCGGCTTCCTCGTGCTGCGCCAGAACTGGGCCGGCGGCTATCGCCGGGTGCTGGCCTGAGACGGAGGCCCGCGAGCCCGGTATCGTCGGTCCGGCTACGGCGCGAGTTCGTGGACCACCTCGAGGATTTCGCGGCGGCGCGACACGCGGCCCTCCCACACCCGGTCGAAATCGGCGACGAGCGCCTTCGTCGCCTCGGCGGTTTGGGTGGCCTCGGCCGCCCCGACCGAATCGAATTCGTAATAGGCGATATGGAGCGCCGGGTCGCTCCGGCTCCAGCAGCGCCACGCCCGGCGCGCCGCGAAGACCCGGAGCGCCCACGGCAGATGATCGGTCTCATACCAATGATCAAAACGGGCGCGCTCGGGCTCGGGCACTTCGGCGCGCACCGCGAGATAGGCCTTGGGCACCAGGGTCACGCGTCCTCGACCGTGAAGCCGAGCTTCAGCACGGCCTGGTAATAACTCACCTTGCCGTTCTCGATCTGCCCGCGGGCCTGGATCACCTCGAACCATCGCAGGTTCCTCAGCGTCTTCGAGGCCCGCGTCACTGCGGTCTGGATCGCATCCTCGATGCTCTTCTGCGACGAGCCGGTGATCTCGATAACCCTGTAGACGTGGTCTTCCATGCCGTCCTCCCTGGGGTGAAACGCAAGTCCTTCAGGTATTAACTCGTGCCGCGCCGAGCAGGTTTAAAGACCCCGCCCGTCCGGCTCGAAGAGGCGCCGGCCCGCCGACCACGCGAGCAGCGCAGCAATCGCCGCGGCGGCGATGCCGGCGAGGTGGAACATCCCGTGGAAGGCGGTAAGAAAGGCCTGGGTCTCGCCTGCCCCGCCGCCGCGCGCGACCCTCTCGATCGCCTGGAAGCCGAGCGTCAGCGCGGCGGCGCCGGTGACGGTGCCGATCGTGCGGGTCAGCATCGACAGAGAGCCGGCGACGCCGCGATCGGCCAACGGCGAAGCGGCGATCACGATCTCCATGTAGGCCACCTGAAAGAGGGCGAGGCCGAGCCCGTGCAACGACAAGGACACGATCATCATCGCCAGCGCGGTATCAGGTTGCCAGCTGCCAACGAGAAAGAGGCCCGCGCCGGTCACCAGCGCGCCCAAGGGAGCGACCCGCTCGGCGCCGAACCGGCCGACGACGGCGCCGGCGAGGGGCGAGGCCGCCGCCATCGCGACAAACCCGGTGGCCAACACTGCGCCGGCGAGCGGCAGCGGCAAGGCAGTATGGCGGACCAGGAAATACGGCGCGAACAGGAGGACCGAAAAGGTCACCATGTACATCAGCGCACTGGCGAGGTTGACGATCGCAAAGTGGGCGCGGCGGAACAGTTCGACCCGAACGATCGGCTGCGATGCCCGGCCCTCCCACCAGACAAAGCCAATGAGGCTCGCACTCGCCGCCGGAAGCAGAACAAGGCCGAGATAATCGCCGCTCCGCAGCCGCGGCAACGCGTTGACCGCAAGCAAGAGCCCGGCGAGGCCGACCGCCAGCAACACCGCCCCGGCGATGTCGAAGCGCTGGTGACGGCCGGCGGCGACGCCCTGCGGCAGACCGCGGAGGAACAACAGGCTGGTCAGCGCGATCGGGGCGCGGAACCAGAAGACGCCGGGCCAGCCCCAGCGCGCCACCAGCGCCCCGCCGAGCAACGGCCCGAGCGCCGAGCCCAAGGCATAAATCAGAGTGAAGACGCCAAGGGCATGGCTGCGCCGCGCCTCGGGATAGAGGCTGGTGACCAGCGCCGGCGCGCAGCTGATGATGAGCCCGGCGCCGATCCCCTGGAGAAAGCGGAAAAACAACAGCCAGCCAAAGCTCGGCGCGGCCGCGCACAGGAGGAAAGCGGCGACGCTCCAGCCGAGCCCGGCGCGAAACACCGTTCCATGGCTCCACATGTCGCCGACCCGCCCGAAAGCGAGCATCAGCCCGGCGTGGGTCAGCACATAGCAGATGACCACCCATTGGATCATCGCGATCGGTAGTCCGAAGCTGCCGGTAATGTCCGGAAACGCGATATTGACCGCGGTGTCGAGCGGCACAACCGACATGCCGAGCCCGACCAGCATCAGCCGCAGCCGCGGCCAGGCGAAGGGCGGCGCCGCCGCGGCATCGCCGTTCACTGCGGACGGCATCGCGTCACCCGCCTGGCGAACCGGCGGATCGATCCGCTTGCACGCTGCATCATCCTGCACGCTGCATCATGTTTGCTGTGGGTCACCCTATCTCCACGAAAACGCCGGGCGCGTTGCCAGTCGGCGGCACCGAATTTTGCGCCGCTGCCCTCGCAATGACAGTTTTTGGCCAGCATTGCGAGCGGCGCGGCACCGGGGTGTTGCCTCCAGAGGGGGTGGGCGGAGCGCCGGACACCGGCGGCGCCAGCCCAACTCGGGGCTATGTCAATAGCGGTGGGATCGTGTACACGGCAATCTTTGACGAGGCTGATCGATCGGCATGACCATGCGAGCAACCTGGCACTCCACGCTCTTTACCGCCGTTGCGGCCGTCCTCCTCGCGAGCTTCGCAGGCCCGGTGCGCGCGCAACCGGCGAAGAGCGCGGGACCGATCGCCGCCGGAGTGGTCAGGCTCGGGCTCATTCTCGACATGTCCGGCCCCTATTCCGATACCACCGGCGTCGGCAGCGCAACCGCCGCCAAAATGGCGGTCGAGGATTTCGGCGGCCGGGTGCTCGGCACGCCGATCGAGGTCCTCATTGCCGATCACCAGAACAGCCCCGATCGAGCCGCGGCGATCGCGCGCGATTGGTTCGACACGCGGCATATCGATGCGATCATGGATGTCGCCGGCTCGTCGGAGGCGCAGATTGTCCAGGCAATCGGCGACACCCGCCACAAGATCGTCATTCTGAATGCGGCCGTTGCCGAACGATTGAGCAACGAAGCGTGCACCGCGACCTCGATCCATTATGCCTTCGATACCCACGCGATCGCGCATACGGTCGGCTCGGCGCTGGTGGCGCGCGGGGACGACACCTGGTTTTTCATCACGGTCGATTACAGCTTCGGCTACGACCTGGAAAGCGACACCGCCGCGGTGGTGGCGAAGAGTGGCGGCAAGGTGCTGGGGCACGCCCGCTATCCGCTCGACGCCCATGATTTTGCATCGTATCTGGCGCGCGCGCGGGAATCGCATGCGAAGGTCATCGGTCTGGTCAATGCCGGCCGCGATCTGTCCGACACGATCCGGCAGGCTGCCCAGCGCGGCATGATCCCCGGCCCGCAAGTCTTTGCCGGACTTGCCCTGCGGGTCAATGGCGTCCACACGCTCGGCCTCGATACGACGCAGGGCCTGATGCTGGGCGAGAGCTTCTACTGGGACTTGAACGACGAGACCCGGGCCTGGTCGAAGCGGTTTTTCGAGCGGGTCAACCAGATGCCCAACAGCGTGCAGGCCGGGGTGTATTCATCGACAATGCACTATCTGCGCGCGGTCGCCCGCGCCGGCACCGACGACACCGACGCCGTGCTCAAGGTGATGCGGGCCACCCCGGTCGATGATTTCTTCTCGCGTAACGGCTATATCAGGGCCGACGGGGTGATGGTACACGCCATGCGGCTGTTCCAGGTCAAAACCCCAGCGGAATCGCATTACCCCTGGGATTATTTGAAGCTGGTCGCGACGATCCCGGGGGACCAGGCGTTCTCCCCGATCGACCAGTCGAAATGCCCGCTGGTCAACCAGTGATGATCCTTCGGGAGTAAAACCAATGGCGTTTGATTTCGCCGGAAAAATCGTCCTTGTTACGGGCGGCGGCAATGGCATCGGCGCAGCGAGCAGCCGGGCGTTTGCCGCAGCGGGAGCGCGAGTCGCGGTGATCGACCGCGACGGCGCGGCAGCCAGGCAGGTCGCCGCCGAGTTGGGTGGCGCGGCAACCGGGCACGCCCTCGATGTCGCGGACGGTCCCGCCTTCGCCCGGCTCGCCGCGGAGATCGCGGACGCGGCAGGCGGTATCGATGTGCTCGTCAACTCGGCCGGAACGATCACCCGCCAGACCATCGCCGCGATGCCGGTCGCCGATTGGGACCGGGTGATCGCGGTCAATTTGCGCGGGCCCTTCAACGGCACGCAAGCGGTCATCCCCCACATGAAAAAGCGCGGCGGCGGAGCGATCGTCAACATCGCTTCGGTCGCCGGGCGGCGCATCTCGTTCGGCGGCGGCGCCAATTACAGCGCGTCGAAGGCCGGGCTCCTCGGTTTCACCCGCCACGCCGCCTATGAGCTGGCCCCCGACAAGATCCGGGTCAACGCGGTCTGCCCCGGGCCGACCGCGACCGGGTTCGGCGGCGGGCAAGTCCCCTCGGCCGAGCGGAAGGCCGAGCGCGCGGCAAAGATCCCGTTGGGGCGCATGGTCGAACCCGAGGACATCGCCGACGCGGTTCTCTTCCTCGCCAGCGACCATTCGCGCATGTGCACCGGCATCGCCCTCGATGTCGATGGCGGCGTCCTCATTTCGAACGACGTCCCCTACGCCGAATATTTCGCCCGAGCGCGGTGAATAATTGCGCTGACATTGCGAGGAGCAATGACAACCTTGGATGCTATTCCCGCGCCTTGTCGTAGGGATAGATCAACTCGCCGGTCTTGTACTTGGCCGGCGCGAGGATGGTGACCGTCCTCGGGTCGCGGAACTGCTCGACATCGTGGCCCTTGATGTCGTGGTACTGCACCCAGAGCGGCCGCGCCTCGGTCCATTCGCCCTCCGGGCCGAAGGCGAGGTCGCCCATGATCGTGTGGAACGGGTGGCTGTGCATGTAGTCGACGAGCTTTGTTTCATCGAGGCTTCCGGTTGCGACGACAGCTTCGCCGAGGACCTGCAGCTCGCTATAGGCGAAGGGCGGCAGGAAATAGCCGAGCAGGTCGACCCCTTCGGCCGACGCTTTCGCTTGGTATGCCTTGATGAAATCCATGATTCCGGGGAATTGCATCGTCGGGACCGGCTCCCAAAGGTCGATATTGGTGACGCCGTTAGCCGCTTCGCCCAGCTGCATCCTGATCGCTGCCGTCTGGAGCCCGGCGAGGCCGCCGCCGAACATCTTGGTTTTCAGCCCAACTTCGTTGACCGCCCGCAGAAAGCCGACAGTGTCGGAGGGGTACGAGGAGAGATAAACGAGATCGGGGCTGGTCGCTGCGATCGCGCGGACGATCGGCGTGAAGTCGATCGTGTTGGGCGGATAGGCCCGGTCGTAGACGATGTCGACGCCGGTCCGCTTGGCGTGCTCGCGCGCGCTTTCGGCGGCCTTGTGCTGGAATTCCGCATCGGTGGCGACAATCGCCACGCTCTTCGGTTTCGGCGTCTGTGCCGCAGCCAGGTCGAAAAACC
Organism: uncultured Alphaproteobacteria bacterium; assembly: GCA_963734125.1. GTDB lineage: Bacteria > Pseudomonadota > Alphaproteobacteria > ATCC43930 > CGMCC-115725 > DATARH01. The sequence goes on along the minus strand of CAVTGB010000014.1, from coordinate 34,211 downwards.
CCTCGGCGAAGATCTTCACCGGGTCGGGGCCAAACGGCAACATCGAGAAGTATTTGGGATAATGGAACTTGTCGTTGGCCGCGAGCGCGAACAGGCCGAAGAACAGCCGATTGTGCGAGATCGCGACCGGCAGCGCCGGAACTACGAGGTTGGTGCCGTAGCTCGAGATCAAGAGGTCGACCTTGTCGACGTCGATCAGCTTGGTATAGATGCCCGGCACCAGAGCGGGGTTGCTCTGGTCGTCGTAATAAACCAGCTTGACCGGGCGGCCGAGGAGCCCGCCCTTGGCGTTCACCTCCTCCTCCCAGATCTTGAAGGCGAGGAGCCCGGTCTTGCCGACGACGGCGAACGGACCGGTCAATTCCATGCTGAAGCCGATCTTGATCGGCTCGGCGGCGCGCGCAGCCGGTGCTCCGCCGACAAGCAGCGCTGCCGCCGCGATCGCGGCGCAGAGGGCGCCCTTGATGTGCTTCATGCGAGCAACTCCCTCACGTCGAGCGATCGCTCTGCGCGACAGGCTCACGACGCCCTCCCGTTACGGCTTCGGCTATTGCGTTGACCCGAACCCAAGGCAACAGTAACCGTCCGCTGCGCCGCCGGTAAACAGAGGAGCATCGCCCTTGCCGAAATTCGCCGCCAACCTCAGCTTCATGTTCCAGGATATCGGCTTCCTCGAGCGGTTTGATGCGGCGGCGCGCGCCGGGTTCAAGGCCGTCGAGTTCCTCTTCCCCTACGACCATCCGCCCGAGACGATCGCCGAGCGCCTCCAGCGCAATCACCTCACCCTCGCACTCTTCAACACCGTTGCCGGGAACTGGGCCGGGGGCGAGCGCGGGCTGGCCGCTCTCCCCGGGCGCGAGCAGGAGTTCCGCGACGGGGTCGACCTGGCAATCCGCTATGCCAAGGCGGCACGGTGCCCGCTGATCCACACGATGGCCGGGCTGTGGCCGGAGGGGCGCGACCAGACCGCGGGTGAGCGCGTCTATGTCGACAATCTGCGCTGGGCCGCCGACCGCGCGGCCGCCGCCGGCCTCACCGCCGTCATCGAACCGATCAACACGCGCGACATCCCCGGCTATTTCCTCAACTACACCGGCCAGGCGATGGGGATCATCGAGCGGGTCGGCCGGACCAATCTGCAACTCCAGCTCGACCTCTACCACGTGCAGATCATGGAGGGCGATCTGGCGCCCAAGATCCGCGCGCTCGCCGGCCGCTACCCGCATGTCCAGATCGCCGGCACCCCCGGCCGCAACGAGCCCGATGTCGGCGAAATCAATTACCCTTTCCTCTTCGACCTGTTCGACGAAGTCGGCTACCAGGGCTGGATCGGCTGCGAATACCGGCCAAAGGGCGACACCGTGGCCGGGCTCGGCTGGGCGAAGAGGTATGGAATAGGGTGATCTTTGGACCGCGGCCGTCCCCCGCCGCAATGCGGGCGAGACGCCCGCGGTCCGGGTTCCGAAAGGCGGTAGCCATGCGCATCGTCATCACCGGCGGATGTGGGTTTCTCGGGCGGCGGGTGGCGATCCGCCTCTTGGAGCGGGGTTGCGCCCTCGGGCCGGTTAATGAATTGGTACTGTTCGACAATGCCGCGCCGGCCTTGCCGTTGCCCGAGGATAAGCGCCTCCGGCTCGTCACCGGCGACATCGCCGACCCGGCCACCGCCCGGCGGCTGATCGCGCCCGGCACCGACGCGGTCTTTCACCTCGCCGCGATCGTCAGCGGCGAAGCCGAAGCGAACACCGATCTTGGCTACCGGGTCAATCTCGACGGCACCCGTGCGGTGCTCGACGCCTGTCGCGCGCTTGGCACCAGGCCGCGCCTCGTCTTTGCCAGCTCGCTCGCGGTTTATGGCGGCGTGCTGCCGCCGACGGTCGGCGACGACACCGCACTGACCCCGCAGACCTCCTACGGGACCCAGAAGGCGCTGGGCGAGCTCCTGGTCAACGACTACAGCCGCAAGGGGTTTGTCGACGGCCGCGCGCTGCGCCTGCCGACCGTGGTGGTGCGGCCCGGCCGGCCAAACCGCGCCGCTTCGACCTTTGCCTCCTCGATCATCCGCGAGCCGCTCAGTGGGCAGGACGCGGTGTGCCCGGTGTCGCCCGACACGGTCATGGCCTTGGCTTCGCCCCGCCGTATCGTCGAGGGGCTGGTGCATGCCCTCGCCCTTCCCGGCGAAGCCTTCGGCGCCAGCCGCTCGCTGCAGCTGCCGGGGTTCTCGGTCGCAGTCGGCGAGATGGCGGCGGCGCTGCGCCGCGAGGGGGGCGACGCTGCCCACGCCCGGATCCGCTGGCAGCCCGACCCGCAGATCCAGGCAATCGTTTCGGGCTGGCCGCGGGGCCTGGCGACGCCGCGCGCCGAAGCCCTCGGCTTCGGCCGCGACCAGAACATCGACGAGGTCGTCGCCGCCTTCATCGAGGACGATTTGCCGGCGCAGAAACAGCTGGTCGGCTGATGCGTATCCCGGACCCGCCGCTCGATCCCGCCCGCATCGCTGAATTTACCGTCCACGGGTACTGGCTCGACACCACCAGCAATGATGCGCTGGAGGCCTGGGCCCACATGGCGCCGCAGCGCCTGGCGATCGCCGATGGACGGGTGCGGCTGAATTTCGCCGAGTACTATCACCGCGCCGAACGGCTCGCGGCTCATCTGATCGGGCTCGGGCTCGGCGCCGAGGATGTCGTCGCGATCCAGTTGCCGAACTGGAGCGAGTTCGCCGTCGCGGTCAACGCGGCGATGCTGGCCGGCATCCCGTTCTGCCAGTTCCACAGCGATTTCCGCGCCCGCGAGGTCGCGTTCATCCTGAGCTTCACCGAAGCCTCGGCGCTGATCCTGCCGCAACGGTTTCGCCGCTTCGACTACCTCGAGATGCTGGCTGGACTGCGCCCGAAGCTGCCGCACCTGCAGCATGTGATGGTGGTCGGCGCGGATGTGCCGATGGAGTATTTCGACCTGCGCGCCATGCTCGACGCCACCGACGCCGCAGCGATCGACGAGCCCGCTCTGCGTCGCCGCCGGCCCGGCGCCAACGATCTTTGCCGCACCGCGTTCACCTCGGGCACCACGGGCGACCCGAAGGCGGTGCTGCATCTCCACAACACCACCAATTGCGCCGCGCGCTTCGTCAACGAGACCCATCGTATCGGACCCGATAGCGTGCTCCTCGCGTTTCTGCCGGTCGGGCTCAATTGGGGCCTCCTCAACGTCCTCCAGGGGATCTTCGCCGGCTGTGCGGTAATCCTGCAGGAGGGGTTCGACGCCGCAGCCGCGCTCCGGCTCATCGAGCGCGAGCGGGTGACGCATTTCTGCTGCGCTCCCGCCCATCTCGTCGCGCTGCTCGCGATCCCCGATCTTGACCGCTTCGATCTTTCCTCGTTGGAGGTCATCACGACTGGGGGCGCGTCCTGCCCGATCGAAATCATCCGCGCCGTGCGGGCTCGCCTCCCCGGGCATCTGTTGGAGCTCTACGGCATGCTCGAATGCGGGTTCCAGTCGCACACCCGGCTGGAGGACGACCCGGAAGCGGTATGCGGCCTCGTGGGACGCCCGCTGCCGCAAATGGGGATCCGCGTCGTCGACGACGACGGCCAGGATTGCGCGCGCGGGACGCCAGGCGAGATCTTGACCTATGGCCCCTCGGTGACGATCGGCTACTACAACAACCCAGAGGCGAATAGGAATAGCTTCAGCGCCGACGGCTGGTTCGCCACCGGCGACATCGGAATCATCGACCACAACGGCTATCTGAAGATCGTCGATAGGAAGAAGGAGCTGATCATCCGCGGCGGCGCCAACATCTATCCGCGCGAGATCGAGGAGGTGCTCTATCAGCACCCCAAGGTGCTGGAGGCCGCGGCCATCGGCGTCCCCGACCCGAGGCTCGGCGAGCGGGTGTGCGCCGCGATCGTGCTGCACCCGGGCGAAACGCTGACGGTCGCCGAATTGACCGCCTTTCTGCGCGACAAGATCGCCACCTACAAATTGCCCGAGTTCCTCGAACTCCTCGACGCGCTGCCCCGCACGCCGACCGGCAAGGCGCAGAAGGCCCCGCTGCGCGACCTCGTCCTCGAACGCATGCGTGCTCGCTCGGGCGGCGTCTAATCCGCCGACGCGGCCAGCACCTTGCCCGCCCCTTTCACCGGCTCCGGCGTCTCGCGCACCGCAACGGCGGCGATGACCGCCGCGAAAAGGGCGAACAGGGCGAGCGCATAGAGCCCACCGGTGAAATTCCCGGTGAGGTCGCGCAGATAGCCGACGATCGGCGGCGACACGCTGCCGCCCAGAATGCCGACCGAGTTGACCCAGGCGATGCCGCTGGCCAAGGCCGGGCCCGTCAGGAAAACCGCGGGCAGCGGGAAGAGATGCGCATTGGAGGCATAGAGCCCGACGGTCGCCACGGACAGCCCGAGGATCGACCAATAGCTCGCGCCGCAATAGCCGGCGAGCACACATCCCAGGCCCATTGTCAGGCACGACGCCGTCAGGTTCCAACGTCGCTCGTTGTGTTTGTCCGAATAATGACCCCAAACCACCATGCCGATGGTTCCGGCGGCGTAGGGGATCGTCGTCGCGAACCCGGTCTGCATGTTGCTGAGGCCGAGTTGCTTGATGATCTGGGCGACGAATACCGCGATCCCGACGCTGACCCCGGCCTGGCCGAAATGGATGGCGCCAAGCGCCAGCACGCGCCAGCTCAGCAGCGACTGGAGCACCGAAAACCGTCGGCCGGTCGCGACCGTCTGCTGCTCCTTTTCCATTTCGCCCAGGAGCCAGGCCTTGGATTGGGGGCTCAGCCATTTGGCGTGGGCCGGGCGATCGGTCAGGTAGAACCAGCAGATCACCCCAAAGATCAGGGCCGGCGCCGCCTCGCCGAGGAACAGCCATTTCCACCCGGCGAGGCCGAGAACCCCATCGAGTTCGAGGAGAGCGGTCGAGACCGGCGCGCCGAGGCCGATCGACACCGGGATCGCAGCCATGAAGCCGGCGACGATGCGGGCGCGATGATGGGTCGGGAACCAATAGGTGAAATAGAGGATCATGCCGGGGAAGAAGCCCGCCTCGGCAAGGCCGAGTGAAAAGCGCAGGATAAAGAAGCTGATCGGCCCCTGGGTGAAGGCGAAGCAACCCGAAACGATGCCCCAGCCGATCATGATCCGGGCGATCCAACGGCTCGCCCCTACCTTTGCAAGGATCAGGTTGCTCGGCACCTCGAGCAGGAAGTAGCCCCAGAAGAACGCGCCGGCGCCGAGCCCGAAAACGTAACTGCTCAGCCCGATATCCTTGTTCATCGTCAACGACGCGAACCCGATGTTCACGCGGTCCAAATAGCAGATGAAATAGAGCACGAAGCAGAACGGCAGCAACCTCAGGTAGATTTGCCGCATGGTTTGCCGTTCGATGGCGGACTCCATCATTTCCTCCCAACTTTCACGCCCGGCCTCTTGCCGAGCTCGCCGGATGAAAGCCTGCCCGCCGTCACGCCGGGTTGTCGCCCGGCTTCCTGTGATTGCCGTGAGGTTGAGTGTAGCGCAGGCCCCTCGCCGACGCAGCCGGTTTTTGGAGACGCCGCTCGCGCAAGCGTGATCGACGGCGCTCGTCGTTTTCCGCGACAGGGTGCATAAATGCGACCCTGGGCGGTACGGGGGAGTATGCGGTGGCAAACTGTCGAAAGGTGCCTCTTGGCGCCATGATCCTCGGGCTGGCTGTTGCCGCGACCCCGGCTTGCGCCGATCCGCGGCCGGTGGTCGTTGAGTTGTTTACCTCGCAAGGCTGCTCGTCGTGCCCGCCGGCCGACGCCCTCCTCGCCGAGCTGGCGCGCCGCGACGGCGTCCTCGCGCTGGGGTTTCACATCAGCTACTGGGATCGCCTCGGCTGGAAGGACCCGCTGTCGAGCCAAGGCTCGACCGACCGACAGAAGGCCTATGCGCGCCGCCTCAGCGGCGGCCAGGTCTATACCCCGCAAATCGTCGTCGACGGCACCGACGAGATGGTCGGATCCGACCGCTCGGCGGTGTTGGCCGCATTGCTCTCGGCGCATCCGCAAGCGATCGCGCCGGTCAGCTTTGCCGCCGATCACCGCTCGGTTGCGATCGGCGTCGGCACCGGCAAGGGCGAAGTTGTTCTGGTGCGCTTTGTCCGGCACCGCACCACCGAGGTCGCCGCCGGCGAGAATGCCGGGCGCGAGGCCACCGACGCCAACGGCGTGACGCGGCTGACGACGCTCGGCGTCTGGGACGGGTCGCACGTGGAATTTCCGATCGAACCGCCGGCCAGCGGCGAAGGCCTCGCAATCCTCGTCCAGGCGCCCGACGGTCACATGCTCGGCGCCGCCATGGTGCTCGGTTCCAGTTGAGCCTCCGGCGCCCGCACGGGCGCCGATTTACAGACGCTTCTCCGGCGTGGCAATTTGCGCCGGCTTCCCTGATCGATCGGCGAGAAGCGGTCACGACGGCGGCTTTACCCTTTGACCCTTGAGGAGGAACCCCCGATGAAGCTTCTGCGCTATGGCCCGGCGGGCCAGGAAAAGCCCGGCATTCTCGACCGCAATGGCAAGATCCGCGATCTGTCCGGGGTGGTGCGCGACATCGATGGCGCGGCGCTCGCGCCCGCGTCGCTTGACCGCCTGCGCCGGCTCGATCCCTCGACCTTGCCGGTGGTCGGCGGCACGCCGCGGGTCGGGCCCTGCGTCGGCAATGTGCCGAAGATCGTGGCGATCGGCCTCAACTACCGGCTGCACGCCCAGGAGGCGGGGATGCCGATCCCGACCGAACCGATCTTCTTCATGAAGGCGACCAGCAGCATTTGCGGCCCCAATGACGACGTCATCATCCCCAAGGGTTCGCAAAAGACCGATTACGAGGTCGAACTCGGCATCGTCATCGGTACGACGGCTCGCTATGTCGATGTGAAGGACGTCAAAAATCACATCGCCGGCTATTGCGTCGTCAACGACGTCTCCGAGCGCGAATACCAGTTGGAGCGCGGCGGGCAATGGACCAAGGGCAAGAGCTGCGACACCTTCTGCCCGTTGGGGCCGTGGCTGGTGACCGCCGATGAGGTGGCTGACGCCGGCAAGCTCCAGGTGACGACCGACGTCAACGGCGAGCGGCGCCAGAACAGCAACACCGCCGATCTGATCTTCGGCATCGAGCACATCGTCAGCTATGTCAGCCAGTTCATGACGCTGCTCCCCGGCGACGTCATCCCGACGGGCACGCCGTCGGGGGTCGCGATGGGTTATAAGCCGCCGCGGTTCCTCAAGGCCGGCGACACGATGCGGGTCGCCGTCGAGGGGCTGGGCGAGCAGAACTCGCGGCTCGTCGCCTACCGGGGCTGACCGCCGGCGATGCGGCCTTCCTCGCCTGTGCCGCGTCGCCGGGCGAGGCGCCGCAAACTTGGCGAACGCGCGATGTCAACTCTAGCGCGGTGCGACTCTTTTACGCTATGTTTCGGCGTTCAGCGCGCCGGGCGCGTTCAATCGCACGTTTAGAGGCCCTATGTACGACCGCCGCACCGATGATTTCCGCGACGAACAACCCTCCGGCCGCCGCGTCGAAGCGACCGTGAAGTGGTTCAACCCAACCAAGGGATTTGGCTTCGTCACCCTGTCCGACGGCACCCAGGACGCCTTTCTGCCGATGGCCACCCTGCGCCGCGCCGGTTATGAGGACGTCCGCGAGGGTGCCCGCATCACCTGCGAAGTTGGTGCCGGCGCCAAGGGGCCGCTCGTCACCAATGTGCTCAACATCGACGCCAGCACCGTCGCCGCGCCGCAGTACGGCGAGGCCGATCGCCCGGCGCGCCCCTCGACCCCGGTCGAGGGTGCGGTGAAATGGTTCGAACCCGAAAAAGGCTATGGGTTCATTGCCCCCGATGGCGGCGGCAAGGACGTCTTCATCCACATCACCGCGCTGCGCCGCAGCGGAATCGATACGCTGGGGCCTGGGCAGCGGGTGCGGGTTGACGTCGTCGACGGCAAGAAGGGGCTTGAAGCCGACCGCATCACTGTCATGTCGTAAACGGCCGCCACGCCGGATCGGGCGCGGCGGCAGGTACTGAAATGGCGGGGCGGCAGGTACTAAAGGTTTACAAAGCCGACCGCAAAGGGCACCGTACGGATTGCAGGCGCTGACCATTGCGACGCCGTCCATAACTGCGAGAAACGATCCGATGGATCTGCGCGATACGGTCCGGACTTATCGGCTGTTTTCCGGTTCTTACGACATTGTTTTCGGCCCGGTCTTTCATCCCGGGCGCAAGGAAGCGGTGCGCATCGTCAATGACCGGCCGGGTCAGCGGATCCTGGAAGTCGGGGTTGGCACCGGTCTGTCGCTGCCTTATTTCCGAGCCGATTCGCATCTGACGGGGATCGACATCTCCGAGGAGATGCTCGCCAAGGCCCGCCGCCGGGTCGAACAAAAGCAGCTCGCGCATGTCGATGAGCTGCATGTGATGGACGCCGAGCACCTCGATTTCGAGGAAAACTCCTTCGACGCCGTCCTGGCGCTCTATGTCGCCTCGGTCGTGCCGAGCCCGGCGCGCTTCGCCGCCGAGATGCGCCGGGTGTGCATTCCCGGGGGCACGATCGTCCTGGTCAACCACTTCACCAGCGACAATTGGGCGCTGCGGTTCATGGAAGAAAAGTGGCTGGCGCATCTCGCCCGCCATATCGGGTTCCATGCCGATTTCCCACTCGAGGCCTTTCTGCGCGACAGCAAGCTGGCGGTTCGCGAAATCCGCCCGAGCAACCTGTTCGGCTACTGGCGGCTGTTGCGCTGCATCAACGAAAAGCCGGCCTCGACGCTCGACTGACCCCGCGCGCGAGGACCGCTAAGCGCTGGCTGATCCGCCGCATTTTCGCCGGAGAGCGTGGGTTGCGCCTCGCTCGCCACCCCACCAATTTCGAACTCGGATTACCTACATGGAGGGGATGACCGATCGCCTCGCCCCAATCGCCGACTCCGTCGCCGGCAGCGGGTTTGCCCTGGTCCGCGCGCCGGAGATGCGCGCGGTGCTGGAGGCGGCGGGGCTGTGCAATTGGGAGCGCTTTGCGCGCAGCTGGGACGATCTCGGGGTCGATGCCTACATGGCCGATGGCGGGCGTTACCGCCGCCGCCGCTTCGCCTGTGTTCGCGCCGGGCGTGACGGGGATTACGCGGAAGCCGCACCAGCCGCATTACCAAAGCCGCGACTACAACCCGGTCAATGGCGAAATCCAGCGCTGGTTCGAGCCGGTCACCCCGGCGATCGGCGCACATCCCGGCGCTGCTCGCGATCCTCGCCACCTGCCACCGTCTGTTCGAGCGGCTGACCCCGGCGCCGCTGCAGCCGGATTTCTGGCACGTCGAAATCCACCAGTTCCGCATCGAGGCCCACGCCGGCCAGGAAGGCCAGCCGACCCCGGAGGGAATGCACCGCGACGGCGTCGACTGGGTGCTGGTCCTCCTCGTCAACCGGGTCAACATTTCCGAGGGCGAGACCAGCATCGGCGACTGGCGAAACGCCCGCTCGGCAGCTTCACCCTGACCGATCCGCTGGACGCGGCGGTGACCGACGACAACCGCGTCTATCACGGGGTGACGCCGGTGACCCCCCTCGATCCCGCGCGCCCCGCCTACCGCGACGTGCTCGTCGTCACCTTCCGGCAGGAATAACGGGCCCGGCCACGACCGGGCGGACGCTCGGCACGCATCACTCCCACCCCGACCCGCCCATCGAGGGGGCGGGAGTACAAATAGGAGTACTGAAAGAGGCCCTACCCGCTTATAGAGGCCCTCCCCCTTGATGGGGGAGGGTTTGGGAGGGGGTGACCGCGCGGTGCAACTTGATGATGGGAAACCGCTCTGGGAAGACTGCAGTGAGCCATCCCGTCGTCACCCGGTTCGCGCCGAGCCCGACCGGTTATCTGCATCTGGGGCATGTCCGCTCCGCACTTGAAGGCTGGCGGGCGGCTCGAGAAGCGAGTGGGCGGTTCCTGTTGCGCCTCGAAGACATCGATCACACCCGCTGCCGAGCGCATTTCGCCGAGGCAATCGTCGAGGATCTGGCCTGGCTCGGCCTCGGCTGGGACGGCCCCATCCGCCGCCAATCGGAGCATTTAGCCGATTACCGCGCAGCGCTCGCACGGCTCGAAGCGGTCGGGCTCGTTTACCCCTGCTTTTGCACCCGGCGCGCAATCCAGGCCGAGATCGCACGCGCTGGCGGCGCGCCGCAAGGCGAGATGGGAGCACCTTATCCGGGCACCTGCCGCCTGCTCTCCGCGGCGGAACGCGCCGAGCGGCGCGCGCACGCCTCGGATTACGCGCTGCGCCTCGACGTTGCGGCGGCGCTCGACCGTACTGGGCCCCTCACCTGGAGCGAGGATCGAACCGAGATCGCCGCCGACCCGATGGCGCAGGGCGACGTTGTGCTCGCCCGCAAGGAGATGCCGACCAGCTACCATCTCGCCGTCACGCTTGATGACGCGTTGCAGGGCGTGACCGTGGTGACGCGCGGCGCCGATCTGTTTGCCGCGACCCACATTCACCGCCTGATGCAGGCGCTTCTCGGCCTGCCGACACCGCGCTACCGGCATCACCCGCTATTGACCGACGCCCAGGGCAGGCGCCTCGCCAAACGCGACCGCGCCCTCTCGATCCGGGCGATGCGAGAGGCCGGGATGACCCCGGCAGCGATCCTCGAAGCGGCTCAATCGAACGGGCGGTGAAGCCCACTGGCGACATCGAGATATTCGGGATCGTCGATATCGAGCAGCCCATGGCGCAGGGCGAAATCGAGAAACACCAGGTTGACGTCGAACTTGAAATCATCGGTCGCACGGATCCGCTCGTATGACACTGCGAGCCGGCATCAGCCGGAAATCGACGACCTCGCCATCGCGGTTCCGCGGCACGAAATCAGCCGGCAGTTCGAGGTCGTAGACAAACAGCACGCCGTCGCGGATGCCGATCTCGTTTTCCATGAGATAGGTGATCGCGCCGACCGGCACGGCGCGCTCGATGAGGCTCGCCGGGATCCCGGCCTCCTCATCAGCTTCCTTGGCAAGCGTGGCGGCGACGCCGTACCCGTTGCCGATCCCGCCGGCGACGAGGTTGTCGAGCTTGTTGGGCGCCAGCCGCTTGTCCGGGGCGCGCCGACCGACCCACAGCTGTAGCCTCGCCGCGATCGCGGCGATAGCCGTTGAGGTCGACCCCATAGGCGCGCACGCCGAAAAACGCCACCGCGCCGCGGTCGACCCGAAACACCGGCCGCTCGCCCCAGCGCGGCGTCACATCGAAGGTCTCGTTGCGCCATTTGGGGAGGCGGTTCTCGAGCGACCAGCGCCTCGACCACCTCGTCGACCGCGGCGCTGACCGCATCGACATCGCCCCGCGCCACCAGATGCACCCGATCCGGCTCGACCGCAAACACCCGGCGAAAGCGGGCCAGCGCGGCGGCGTTGTCGCGGCGCAGCCAGCCGATCCGCCGTTCGTCGGCAAAGAACGGGACGACGCGCGCGCGATCGTAATTGTTGCAGGCGCGGATATGGTCGGCGAACGACATCAGGGCTGGGCTCAGCCGGACGCGGCGGGTCTCGCTGGTCAGCACGGTCTCGACGCCGGTGATCTGGCGCATGCAGCGCGCGATGTAGCCCGAAAGGTCACGGCCGAGCCCGCCGATCTGCACATCGATCGTCAGCGCCTCGCCCGACGCCGTGCTGTGCCATTTCTGCGGGACGAGGCCGCGCTTGGCAAACAGCTCGACGACCCGCGGCATCACGCCGGGTTCGGCGCGGGCCTGGACGGAGAAACAGACGGAGAGGGGAGAAAGTTCCCCGTCAGCGTGGGCTGCGGCAGGGAGCGGCAGGGAAGACGACATCGCGAAGATCCTCGACGATTTGATGGCGAATCAGCACGGCCCGAGCCCTTCTGGGGCCCGGGTCGGTAATTCGCCGCTCGCCGGCGCGATGCATTGCCTGGATCATGCTCGACATGTAGCCCTCGCATCGGCTCCGGTCAAGCCGACCCGCCCGCGTTGAGTCCGCCGGCACGGTCTCTATAATCGCTCCGAACTCTGAAAGAACCCTAAACGAGAGGATGCGCCATGGCGGTCGTATTGGGTACGGACGGCTATCCGCTACGAGGTCGATGACGGCTGGGCGAAACTGCCGCCGGGGATGGAGTTCAACGCCGATGTCGCCGCGGTCGGCGTCGACAAGCACGACAACGTCTATGCCTTCAACCGCGGCCAGCACCCGATGTGCGTCTTCGACCGCGAGGGCAACCTGTTGCGCACCTGGGGCGAGGGGATCTACCCGCGCGCGCATGGCGTCTTCATGGCGCCGGACGACACGATCTGGCTGACCGACGACGCCGACCACACGGTCCGCCACTGCACGCTCGACGGCAAGGTGCTGCTGACGATCGGCATCCCCGGCAAGCCGCGCCCTATATGAGCGGCGAGCCGTTCCACCGCTGCACCCACACCGCGATGTCGCCGCACGGCGACTACCTCTACATCTCGGACGGCTACGGCAACGCCCGCATCCACAAATTCACGGTCGACGGGCAAATGGGTGAGCGCCTGGGGCGAGCCCGGCACCGACCCCGGCAAGTTCAACATCCCGCACAACATCTGCTGCGATCCCGGACGGCTGGGTCTATGTCGCCGACCGCGAGAACCACCGCGTCCAGGTGTTCGACGGCAACGGCAAATACGAGACGCAGTGGAACAACATGCACCGCGCCTCGGGCCTGTGCATGGAAACCGGCACGAAGACGCCGCGCTTCTATGTCGGCGAGATCGGCCCCGACATGGCGGTCAACATCGACATGCCGGGTTGCGGGCCGCGGGTCAGCATCTACACCCAGAAGGGCGAACTCCTGGCGCGGCTCGGCCACGAGCATGCCGGGCTCGAGACCGGCCAGTTCATCTCGCCGCACGGGCTCGCCGTCGATTCGCGCGGCGACATCTATGTCGGCGAAGTCTCCTTCACCAATTGGGGCCGCCGCGTCCGCGCCAAAGGCGAGCCGATCCCGCCCGGCCTCCGCAGCCTGCAAAAGCTGGTGAAGGTGAGCTGAGATGCCCGATAACCCGCGCTGGAAACGCCGCCCGCCGGCTCGACCTGGGGCGATTGGGGCCCCGACGATCAGTTCGGCCGGCTCAACCTGTTGACCCCGGACAAGGTGCTGAAGGCGTCGCCGAGGTGAAGGAGGGCCGCGTCTTCTGCCTGTCGATCCCGCTCGACTATCCCGGCGGCACAATCGTCAACCCGCGCCGCCACCCGCCGCGGCTCATCGCCAACCAGCGCCAGGGCATGCCCTACATCGCCTACCCGCTCGCCCGCGAGGACCCGCGACTTGCTCGACGTGATCTGCGACGACATCGTCGAGATGACGCTGCAATATTCGACGCAGTGGGATTCGCTCGCCCATGTCGGGCAATTGTTCGACGCCGATGGCGACGGCGTGCCCGAGATCGTCTTCTACAACGGCTACCGCGCCGGCGAGCACATCATCGGCCCGGTCGATTACCGCGACGGCGGCGCGGTCGAGCGCGGCGAGCATGTCGGCGCGACTGGCGCTCGGCATCGAAAACATGGCGGCGCACGGCGTCCAGGGCCGCGGCGTGATGATCGACCTCGAAGCCCATTTCGGCCGCGGCGAGAAGTTCGTCAGCTACGACGAGCTGATGCGGATCATGGACGAGGACAAGGTCGAGGTCGGCGAGGGCGACCTCGTCTGCTTCCGCACCGGCTACGACCGCGTGATCCTCGGCATGAACAAGCACCCCGACGCCGCGACGCTCGCCGCCAACCCCTGCGCCGCGCTCGACGGGCGCGACGAGCGCATCCTCAACTGGATCACCAAAACCGGAGTGGTCGCGCTCATTTCCGACAACCGCGCGGTCGAAGCCGCGCCCTCGCGGCCGTGCGAGGGCGAGGACCATTGCGCCTCGCTGCCGCTCCACGCGCATTGCCTCTTCAAGCTCGGCGTCTATCTGGGCGAGATCTGGCTCCTCTCCGACCTCGCCGACTGGCTGCGCGCCCACGGCCGCTCGCGCTTCCTGTTGACCGCGCCGCCCTTGCGCCTCCCCGGCGCCGTCGGCTCCCCGGCGAACGCCGTGGCGACGGTGTAGAGAACCGCAATGGTCAGATCCCGTCGATTTAGCCGCGATTTCAGCGGTATTCGAATAATATGCGGAGGCTCAATCTGTTGACCTAGTGGACAAAACCTGACGGAAGGATCCGAAAAGGGATTCCCTCGGCTGGGTGCGAGTCTGGGGGATGCGCTGCCCTGATGGCCAAAGCCGCCGGCTCGGCGTCTCCTCGGTGCAGCGCATCTGGCGCGCCCACGGTCTGCAACCACATCGGGTGCGGCAGTTCAAGATGTCCGATCCGCCGGGCCACGCCTCGTGCTCTCGACGGCGCGGACCTCCGTGTTGATCACCCGTCGGCTTCGGGGGTGATCGTGCGGGTCATGAGGCGGCCGGCGCGGAGGATTTCGATGGGCACCGGAGTTTGCGCCCGTTCGATCGTCATCAGGCGGTGGAGATCGTCAACGCCGCGCAGCCCTTCGCCGGCAAATTTGAGGAGGACGTCGCCGTTCAAGAGGCCGGCGCGTTCGGCCGGGCTGCCGGGGGCGATGTCGGCGATCATCACCGTGGTCACCGCGGGCAATGCCAAGCGGCGCGCGAGGCGGCGGTCGAGCGGCACGGTCTGCGCCGAGACCCCGAGGCGGCTGCGGCGCACCCTTCCATCGCGCATGAGGCGCGCGGCGACCTCGACCGCGGTGTCGATCCCGATCGCAAAGCAGATCCCCTGCGCGGCCCCGATCATCGCGGTGTTGATGCCGATGACCCGACCATTGGCGTCGACCAAGGGCCCGCCGGAATTACCGGGGTTGAGCGGCGCGTCGGTCTGGATGACGCTGTCGATGAGGCGGCCCGAGGGTGAGCGCAGGCTGCGCCCGAGCGCGCTGACGATCCCGGCGGTCACGGTCGCCTGGAACCCGAGCGGGTTGCCGATCGCCACGGCGAGCTGGCCGACGCGCAGCCGCGCCGAGCTGCCGAATTCGGCGTGCGACAGGCCGTTTGCCGCGAGACGCAGGACCGCGAGGTCGGTCGCCGGGTCGCTGCCGACGAGGCTCGCCTCGACGACGCGGCCATCGGGCAGCGAGGCGGCAAGGTGGCTCGCGCCATGGATGACGTGGTCGTTGGTCAAGAGGTAGCCGTCGGGCGTGAAGACGACGCCGGAGCCGGTGCCGCGCGAGCGCCGCTCGGGATCAAGCGCCGCGATATGGGCCGTGGCCGGCCCGACCCGTTCGAAGGCATGGGCGACGCGCGCCGAATAGGGGTCGAGCGTGTCGGCGTCGTACTCGGGGTCGGGTAATGAATTGAGGGGCATGGGAGCGGAGAGGCAGCCTCGGGGCGGGCCGGCGAGCCGGCGGGAGCGAAATCTGGGTGGGCGCGGTTGCGGCGGCAACCCGGCCGAATGGCCGGGCCTCCCCTCCCCAAGCGGCCGATGGCGCGGGGCCTCGGCAACGGCGATGCTGTCCCCATCTTATCGCCCCATCTTATCGAAGGAGGAGTGAGATGCCCGCCCACGCCGAAGATGCCCTCGCCCGGCTGTCGGATGCGCTTGTCGCCCGCGCGGCCGCGGCCGGCGCCCTCGTCGCCTGCGTCCATGCGGCCGGTTCAGGCCCGCGCAGCGGCACGCTGTGGCGCAGTGATGTCGTGGTGGCCTCCGAGCAGGTCTTTCCCAAGACCGAGCGGGCCGAGATCGTCTTCGCCAGCGGCCGGCGGGTGGCGGCGCGGGTGGCCGGCCGCGACCGCGGGACCAACCTCGTCGCGCTGCGGCTCGATCAGCCGGTCGAGGCCGCACTTCCGGCGGCGGCCGCGCCGCGCCTCGGCGAAATCGCCCTCGCCTTCAGCGCCGGCGCCGGCGGCGAACCGATGGTCCGCATGGGTGTCGTCCGCGGCGTCGGACCGGCTTGGCACAGCCTCAATGGCGGCCGCATCGACCAGCGGATTTCGCTCGACCTCGCGCTGTCGCGCGCCGAAGAGGGCGGGCCGGCGGTCGCCGTTGCGGGCGGCCTATTCGGTATGACGACGGCCGGCCCGCGCGGCCAAGCGCTGGTAATCCCGGCGGCGACCGTCGAGCGCGTGCTCGACCCGCTCCTCGCCCACGGCCGGATCGAGCGCGGCTGGCTTGGGGTGGCGCTGCATCCGGTGGCCTTGCCCGACGCCGCCCGGGCCGAACTCGCCAAGACTGAATTCGCTCAGGAGCGCGGGCTGATGGTGATGCAGGTCGCGCCCGCTGGGCCGGCCGCGGCGGCGGGCGTCCTCGCCGGCGACATCCTCGTTGCGGTCGACGCGCTGCCCGCCTCCCACCCCCGCGCGATCTCCCGACAATTCGGCGCCGACAGCATCGGCAAAGCGGTCGCGCTGCGGCTCCTCCGCTCGGGCGCGGCGCTGACGCTCACGGCGACCGTGACGGCACGGCCGGCCGGGTGAGCGCGCCTCCCGCACCGGGAAACGCCGGTCCGGCGCCGCGGGTCGCGGTCGCCGCATCCGACCCGGTGCGCCGGCTCGGCCTGGAGGCGATCGTCAGAGCGGCCGGGTTCGCGATTGCCGAGTTGTCGGCCGGCGCCGATGTCGTGCTCGCGGATGGCGATGCGGGGCCGCCGGGGAGCGCGCCGGTGCTGGCGCTGGGCGGGGCCGAACGGGGCCAGGCCGGCCTCCTGCCGCCTGACAGCCCGCCGGCGCAAATCGCCGCGGCGCTGCGCGCGGTTGCCGCCGGGCTCGTCGTGCGCGCCGGGCCGGCGCCGCGGCCCTCGTTCGACATGATCGGCGAGGTGGGCAGCGAGACGGGCGGCGAGACGGGCAGCGAGGACGAGGCGCCGCTCCTGACCCCGCGCGAGATCGACGTGCTTGCCGCCATCGGCAACGGGGCGAGCAACAAGGCGGTGGCGCGGGTTTTGGGAATTTCCGAGCACACGGTCAAGTTTCACGTCGAATCCTTGTTTCGCAAGCTGGGCGCCGCCAGCCGCGCCGAAGCCGTCGCCAAGGGGCTCGGCCGGCGCCTCATCGAGCTGTGAGCGGGGAACTGTGAGCGGGGAGCCTCAGCCGCCGGCCAGGGTGATCGCGACGTAGACCGTGGCGATGCCGAGGATCGTCATCACCGTGGTCCACCCGGTCGGATGGTCATGGTAGCTCTCGGGCAACAGGTCGCTGGCCGAGATGTAGACGAAAAATCCGGCGAAGAGCGCGAGACAAAACCCGAGCACCTCTTGCGGAAAATGCAGCAGCAAGGTCGAGGCGGCGCCGACAACCGGAGCGACGGCGTCGATCACCAGCCAGCCGAAAGCGGAGCGGCTGCCACCCTGCCGGCCGAGGACGATTCCGACCGTGTTGACGCCATCGGAAAAGTCATGGGCGAGGACCGCGGCCGAGACGATGGCGCCGACCGAAGCGGAAACGTTGAAAGCGAGCCCGATCGCGAAGCCGTCGAGGAAGCTGTGCACCGAGAGGCTCGCCGCGCCCAACCCGCCGCGCTGCCAGAGCCGTTCGGTGCGCGCGCCTTTATGGCCATGCGGCGCGATCGTGCGGTCGAGGATCATGTAGACGAGGAAGCCGACCGCGACCACGGCGAGGACCGTGTCGACCGTGTGCGCCGGCGTCACCAGGGTGACGGCCTCGGGTATCAGATCAAAGAACGCGACGCCGATCACCGCGCCGGCACTGAACCCGAGGACCAGATGCAGCCGGTCCTGCAGGCGCAACGCGACGAGCCCGCCGAGCAGCGTCATGAAGAAAGTAGCGATGCTCACCGCCACGCCCATTGGCCCCGCTCCTCAACCGGCAATGGACCCGGTGATTTCAGATTCGCGGCGCTACCGCAAGGGTGCCCGGAACCCGACTGGGCGTCGAGCGGCGCGCCTTGCCACCACCGCACCCAAGCTGCTAGCACTGGTTGTATTACCAGCGCGCGGGATCCCGTAGATGACGGAAATCGTGGCCTGCCAGGGAATCGCTCGAGACTTACCAAAAATCCGGATGCAGGCGCGCACTCTTTTCATCGTCGGATTTCTTGTCCTCTTCCTTGAACTTGCCTGCATTCGCTGGTTTGCGGCCTATGTCGTGTTCTTGCAATTTTTTACCAACGTGGCTCTCCTGGCCTCGTTCCTGGGGATGTCTTGCGGCTGCCTGGCGGCGAGGAGGCAGCGCGACTGGCTCGGATATTTTCCGTTTATCGCGGCTGGCGCGATCCTCGCCGCGCTGGCGATGTATGCCGCCTTTCACCTGTGGAGCGGTCTGGTTGTCGATGTCGGGGGACAACGCTCGCCGCAAGAGGTGTTTTTCGGGACCGAGTACCGCAATCCCGATATCGCCCAATTCGTCGTACCGATCGAGGTGATTGCCGCCTTATTTTTCGTGTTCATTGCCCTGATGTTCGTCGGCCTCGGGCAGGTATTGGGCCGTGCGTTTGACGCCTATCCGAACCGGATTCTCGGCTACACGCTGAATATCGGCGGGAGCCTGGCGGGGATTGTCGCGTTTTCGGCCCTGGCGTTCCTCGAGGCGCCGGCGGAAGTATGGTTCCTGATCACCGCTGTGGGCGTCGGCTATCTGCTGTATGAGGCCGGCTCTCTCGACCGGGCCAAGGTATTGGCGCTGATCACGCTGGTGGTTGCGCTCAGCCTGCCGGCCGATTGGCTCCATCGGGGTGCGCACGCCCGGTACTGGTCTCCCTATTATTTGATCGACCACGATATCGAGGCCGATCAGGTTTCCGTGAACGGGGTCACGCACCAGTCGATGATGTCATTTGCCACCAGCGGTTCTCCGTATTCGTTGATACATTTGCTGAACCAGCATAGCGGTGGCCAGCCTTTCGACAACGTGCTGATCATCGGGGCGGGAACCGGGAACGACATCGCGCATGCGCTGAAGTTTGGTGTAAAGCGGGTCGACGCCGTCGAGATCGATCCGGTGATCCAGCGCATCGGTCGCCAGTATCATCCCGACCATCCCTACCAGGATAGCCGCGTTGTCGCGCATCTCGACGATGGCCGGCATTTCCTGCGCACGACCGGCCAAAAATACGATCTGGTGGTTTATGCCCTCGTCGATTCGCTGATATTGCACAGCGGTTACGCGAATATTCGCCTCGAGAGCTACCTGTTCACCCGCGAGGCTTTCGCCGACGTGCGCCGCGTGCTGAAGCCCAGCGGCATCTTCGTCATGTACAATTCCTTCCGACAGGACTGGATCGTCGAGCGGATCGCGGCGATGGCGCAGGACGCGTTCGGCTGTCGTCCAACCGTCTTGACCCTGCCCTACGAGAAATCGATCAAGACGATGCCGATCAACAGCTTCACGGTGATCATTGCCGGCTGCAATCGGGCAATCGCCGACGCGTTCGCCAAACGCGGGGATTTCTGGCTCGATGCGGTGCCGCCGAAGAATCTGTCGATCGACGGCTTTGCCGTGCGCCCCGAGACGCTGGCGCCGGACTCCGCCCGCGAGCTCGAGCGGATCGCGCCCTCGGAGGTGGATTATGGCGGAAACATGCAGTTTGCCACCGACGATTGGCCGTTTCTCTATCTGCGCGGCCGGTTGATCCCCGATTTCACGTTGCGGTCGATGGCGCTGCTGGGGGTTTTGGGTATCGGCATGGTCTACCTGTTCCGTCCCCCCGGCCGGGTCGCCCTCAACGGCCGCATGTTCTTTCTCGGCGCCGCTTTCATGCTGCTCGAGACCAAAGCGGTCGTGCAAATCGCGCTGCTGTTCGGCAGTACGTGGGTGGTGAACTCGGCGGTATTTTTCACGATACTGATCTTGATCTTGCTGGCGAACATTTATGTTCTCAAGGTGTCGAAGATAAACATCGTCCGGCACTATATCGGCCTGGTGATCATTCTCGGGGCGGGAGCGCTGGTCCCGCTCGACGTGTTTCTTACGGGCGGCGTGGCGTGGCGCTATGGCGCACCGTGCCTATTGGCGCTCGGCCCGATGTTCTTCGCCGGCGTCATCTTCGCGCGATCCTTCCGCGACGCGCCGCAGCCGGACCTTGCGCTCGGCTCCAATATCGCCGGATCTGTCGTCGGCGGGTTGACCGAGTCTTTGTCGATGCTGTTGGGGTTCCAGCACTTGCTGCTGGTGGCGCTGTTGTTTTACGTGCTGTCGATGTGGTCGCCGCCGATGCGGACCGCCACGGCCGCACCGTAAGCGGGGCGCGCCGGCTGGGACGCAGCGGGATCAGTGGACGCGTATCACCTGCGACGATGCCGCAGGGATGCCTACCGCGTGGCTGCCGTAGTGGATAGAGCCGCATCGCTTCCCCTCCCCGGAGCAATCGCCATGATAACACCCCACGGCTCCGCCTCGGCCGGGACGGCTCCGACTCTCGCAGCGAGGGTCGAAGGGGCCGATGTCGCGGATCCGCGTGAACCCGGCAAGCGGTGGACATATCTCGTCTATGCACTGATCTTCAGCGGTTTTGCGGTCGTCTGTTATCTCCAGGTGTACAGCGTCGTCTTGCGTCTCTTGGGAGCCGCCGAGCACCACCAGGGAATTCGCCCGTTTCTTTATCCTAGCCTGCTGTGGCTCGGGATGGGCCTCGTGCTGTTGGCGCTGCGCACCGTCATCTGGACGGCTTATCGCCCCCGGCCCGCGGCGGACCCCGAAGCAGCGCCGCGCTTGAGCGTCATCATCCCCGCCTATAACGAGGGGGCGATGGTGCTGAAGGCGATCGAGTCGGTGGCACGGGCCGAATATCCTCGCGAAAACCTCGAAATCCTCGTCGTCGACGATGGCAGCACTGACGATACCTGGAGCTTTATCTGCCGGGCTGCCGAGACCTACCCGGAGCTCGTCACGCCGTTGCGGCACGCGCGCAATCGCGGCAAGCGTGAGGCGCTCGCCCTCGCCTTCCGCACGGCGCGAGGCGAGGTCTTCGTCACGCTCGATTCAGACAGCGTTGTCGCGCCCAACGCGCTACTCGCTCTGGTCGGGCCGTTGCGCGACCCGCGGATCGGCGCAGTCGCTGGAAAGGTGCTGGTGTACAACCGCGATGCCGGCATCATCCCGCGGATGCTACATGTCCGCTATGTCTTGTCCTTCGACCTGCTCCGCTCGATCGAGTCGGTGTACCGTACCGTCTATTGCTGTCCCGGGGCGCTGACCGCCCTGCGCGCCGCCGCGGTGCGGCCGCTCCTAGACCGGTGGCAGAACCAGCGGTTTCTCGGCCGCGGCTGCACCTTCGGCGAAGACCGGGCGATGACCAATTACCTGCTCGAAGCCGGGTACGACACAGCCTATCAGCGCTCGGCCGTCGTCCGCACCGTGGTGCCGACCGACTTCGTCAAACTGGCGAAGATGCTGCTACGCTGGGAGCGCAGCGCGGTGCGCGAGGAAATCCGGTTCGCCCGCATCGTCTGGCGGCGACCGTTGCCGATCTGCCTGATCGCGGTTTTTGATCGCTTCGTCATCAATTTTCGCCATCCGATCTTCTATACCAGCCTCGGTCTCCTGGTGTTCCTCGGCGCTGATCATCCCTCGATGGTCATCCGTACCTTGACGGCAATGGGATTCGTCTCGCTGTTCAACACGCTTTATTTCTTGCGGAGCGAACGTTCTCTCGATTTTCTGTATGGGGTGTTGTACGCATACTTCTCGGCGTTCACTCTGTTCTGGATCTATCCCTACGCCGTGCTGACGGTTCGCGCCCGCTCCTGGTTGACGCGCTGAATGGCAAGCCTCGCTCGCTCAGCGCTTGCGGCGCGCGCTGGCGAAGCGGTCGAGGAGACGCGCGGCGACCCGCGGGCTGACGAAATGCGTGACGTCGCCGCCGAGCGCGCCGATCTCCTTGACGAAGCGCGAGGAGATGAACTGGTAGCGGTCGGACGCCATCAGGAACACGGTTTCGATCTTCGGGTTGAGCCGCGCGTTCATTCCGGCCATCTGGAATTCGTATTCGAAATCGGAGACCGCGCGCAGCCCGCGGACGATGACGCTGGCCCCCACCGACTCGGCGAAATGCATCAAGAGCGTATCGAACGCGCGCACCTCGATCCTGTCGCCGCCGCCATTTTCGAGGTGGTTCATCTCGTCGCGGAGGATCTCGACCCGCTCGTCGGTCGAAAACAGCGGACCCTTGGCATCGTTGCGGGCGACCCCGATGATCAGGTGGTCGACGATGTGCAGCGCGCGCCGGATGATGTCGTAATGGCCGTTGGTGATCGGATCAAAGGTGCCGGGATAGACGCCAACGCGGTTATTCATGTGTCGTCCCCTCACCCTCTTGCGTCAGCGGATCGATGTCCTCGGGCGGCCCCTCGGCATCGCCGCCATTGTCTTCGGGACCATTCTCCTCGGCGACTTCCGGCAGCCGCGCCACCGAGACCACCCGCTCGCCGTCGCCGACCTTGAAGATCACGACCCCCGCGCCGCCGCGCCGCACGATACGGATATCGTTGACCGGACAGCGGATCACCATACCGGCGTCGGTTACCAGCATGATCTGGCCGTTATCACCGACCGGGAAGACGGCCACGACGGCGTCGCTGCGGCGGGTCAGGTCCATATTGTTTATGCCCTGCCCGCCACGGCCGGTGATGCGATAGCCGTAGGCCGAGCTGCGCACGCCAAAGCCCTTTTCGGTGACGCTGAGCACGAACTGCTCGCGCGCCTCGAGATCCGCGAACAGCTCCTCCGAGATCGCCACCTCGCCGCTCTCGGCATCGGTATCATCGGGCTCGGGCGGATCGTGGCTGCCGTTCGCCTCGCTCTCCTCGCCATTCTGGCGACGACGCTCGGTGGCGAGCTTCAAATAGGCGTTGCGCGTCTCCGGACTGACCTCCTCGTGGCGCAGGATCGACATCGAGATGACCTTGTCATCGCCCAGCAGTCGAATGCCGCGCACCCCGACCGATGAGCGTCCGGTGAAAACCCGGACGCCCCTGCCGTCTTCGTCGTAGCGGATCTGGAAGCGGATCGCCTTGCCGTTGCGGGTGGCGAGCAGCACATCGTCGGCATCGCTGCAGGTCGCGACCGCGATCAGCCGGTCGTCGGCGTCTTCGCCCTCGAATTTCATCGCGATCTTGCCGTTGGCCCGCACGTCGCCAAAATCGGAGAGCGCGTTGCGCCGCACGTACCCGTTCGCCGTCGCGAACATCACCGTCAGCTCGCCCCAGCGGTCCTCGTCTTCGGGGAGCGGCATGACCGTCGAGATCGTCTCGCCCTCCACCAGGTTCGGCAGGA
Source organism: uncultured Alphaproteobacteria bacterium (assembly GCA_963734125.1). Classification (GTDB taxonomy): domain Bacteria; phylum Pseudomonadota; class Alphaproteobacteria; order ATCC43930; family CGMCC-115725; genus DATARH01. Next base: position 10,964 of record CAVTGB010000014.1, on the reverse strand, counting down.
GGTTGATCATCGGCCGGCCGCGCGCCTGCGGCGTGCCGAGCGGCAGGCGGTAGACCTTGAGCTTGTAGACCCGCCCGGAGGAGGTAAAGAACAACACCGGCGCCAGGGTCGAGGCGACAAACACCTGGCTGAGAAAGTCCTCCTCCCGGATCGCCATGCCGGCGCGGCCGCGCCCGCCGCGGCGCTGGGCCCGGTAGGTCGATAGCGGCACCCGCTTGATGTAGCCGGAATGGCTGACGGTGACGACCATGTCCTCGCGCTGGATCAAGGCCTCGATATCGGCCTCGAACTCGACATCCTCGATCGCGGTGCGCCGCGGGTTGGCGAATTGCGCCTTGATCGCCAGGAGCTCCCCGCGCAACACCTCGATCAGCCGGGCGCGCGAGCGCAGGATCTCGAGATGGCCCTCAATCTCGGTGACGAGCTCGTTCACCTCGTCGGAAATCTTCTCGCGCTCGAGCCCCGTCAGCCGTTGCAGCCGCAGATCGAGGATCGCGCGCGCCTGCTCGTCGGATAGCTGGTAGGTGCCGTCGGCGCCGAGCGCGCCACCCTCCTCCCCGAGCAATGCCAAAACCGGCGCCATGTCGGCCGCCGGCCAGCGCTGGCCGATCAGCCCCGCACGCGCGCTTGCCGGATCGGCCGCGGCGCGAATAAGCGCGATCATCTCATCGATGTTGGCGACCGCGACCAGAAGACCGACCAGGATGTGGGCCCGCTGGCGCGCCTTGTTCAACAGGTAGGTGGTGCGCCGGGTGATGACCTCTTCGCGGAATTCGACAAAGGCGGCGATCACCTCGCGCAGCGTCATCTGCTCGGGGCGGCCGCCGTTCAGCGCCAGCATGTTGACGCCAAAGCTGGTTTGCAGCGCGGTGTGGCGGTAGAGCTGGTTCAAGACGATGTCGGGGTCGGCGTCGCGCTTCAATTCGACGACGAGGCGCACGCCGTCGCGATCGCTTTCGTCGCGCATGTCGGAGATGCCCTCGACCAGCTTTTCGCGGACGCACTCGGCGATGCGTTCCTGGAGCTTGGCCTTGTTGACCTGATAGGGCATCTCGGTGAAGACGATCGCGTCGCGCTCCTTCCGGATCTCCTCGACGTGGCTCTTGGCCCGCAGCACGACCGCGCCGCGTCCGGTCTTGTAGGCGGCGTGGGTGCCGGCGCGGCCGATGATGATGCCGCCGGTCGGGAAATCGGGCGCCGGCACGTGTTCCATCAACGCTTCGACGGTGATCGCCGGGTCGTCGAGATAGGCGCAGCAGGCGTCGATCACCTCGCCGAGATTGTGCGGTGGAATGTTGGTCGCCATGCCGACCGCGATCCCCTGGGCGCCGTTGACCAGGAGGTGCGGAAAGCCCGCCGGCAACACCTTGGGCTCGCGCTCGGTCTCGTCGTAATTGGGCTGGAAGTCGACGGTGTCCTTGTCGAGATCGTCGAGCAGCGAATCGGCGACCCGGGCGAGCCGCGCCTCGGTATAGCGGTTGGCCGCCGGCGCATCGCCGTCCATCGAGCCGAAATTGCCCTGCCCGTCAATGAGCGGCAGGCGCATCGAGAAATCCTGGGCGAGGCGCACCATCGCGTCATAGATCGCCAGATCGCCGTGCGGGTGGTATTTGCCCATGACGTCGCCGACGATGCGGGCGGATTTCCTATAGCCGCGGTTCCACTCGTTGCCGTTGACCTTCATCGAATAGAGGATGCGGCGATGTACCGGCTTCAGGCCGTCGCGCACATCGGGGAGCGCACGGGCCACGATTACGCTCATCGCGTAATCGAGATAGGAGCGCCGCATCTCCTCTTCGATCGTGATCGACGAGATGCCGGGGCCGCCCGATGGCGGTGACGGCGGCGGTGCGGCAGGTGAGGAGGTCAGGGCCAAGGTTCTAGCTCTGAGATGGGCTGCAACCAAAATCGCGGCCGGGCGCCACCGGAGCTACTGGGCGCGCAGCCGCGATTCGAGGGAGGATCATGACCCGGTGAAAATACCCCATTTCGCGGGTGCGAACAACGCCAGAGGGCGCCGCAAACGGGGTCAGATCGGCGATAGAGGCTTGCAGAAAACGCGCACCAACAGCCGGGTGAGGCCGTAAAACACCGCGCCGTTCACCGCGACGGCGACGATCGCCGCCGCGTTGAACGGCATCGCCGTGCCGCCGCCGCCGACAACGCCCGGTCCGACCAAGGTCAGGTTCGCGGCCCCGAAGGCGAACATGTTGATCCCCGCATGCCCGCCGATCGCCAGCTCCAGCCGCTCGTCGCGCAACGAGACCAGCGAAAAGACCAGCGAAAGCACAGAGAAATAGGGCACCGTCAAGGGCCCATGAGAACTCAAATGCAAGACCCCGAACACCAGAGCCACGACCGCGGCGATCAGCACGCGGCTGCGGACCATCCGCCCCAGCGATTGTGTCAGGTAGCCGCGGAACAGGATTTCCTCGCTCGCCGACTGCAGCGGAATGAGGCACATCGCCAACACGAACAGCGGCAGCCCGACCGCCAGCGACCACCGCCAGGGCCATCCGAGGAGCGCGTGGACGATTTCAAGCTCGCCCCCGAGGATCGCGAGCTGGACAGCGCCGCCGATCAGGAGGCGCCGCCAATCCACGCTCAGATCGGCCGCGACCAGGGAACGCCAGGGACGAAGGTGGCTGCGCTCGACGCCGCGCAGGACGCCCAGGCCCGCCATGACGATCAGGCCGTATTCCAGGAGGATCCCGACGATCGGGTCGATCGACCCCGGTGGGCGATGGTTGAGGATCGTATCGATCAGGGCGGCCAGCCCCAGCAGCAGCGCGACCGCCAGCGGATAGAGGACGATGCGCAGGAGCGTGGCGCCGTAGCTGCGCGGAGTGTTGCTGCCGCGCTGCGCCAGGTCGATGAACTGCCGGCCGCGGGGGCGCGCCGCGTTCGAGAGCGCCTGAACGGCCAAATTTCCGCTCCCGGTCACTCGGCGACGAGACCCGCCGGAACGGCGTCCGCCGGCGCGCCGGGACTGCCGGGCTCGGCCGCGGCAAGACGTTCGACCGCCGGATAATTGGTCTTGCCCGAGCCGAGCAGCGGCAGCTGGCCGACGGCCACCACGTCGCGGGGGATCGCGATTTCGGGGAGGCCCTCGCGGTGCGCCGCCTCGATGAGCGCGTCGCGCGTCACCGCGGGCGCCTCGCTGACCAGGACGAGCCGCTCGCCGCGGCGCGCATCGGGGAGCGCGACGACGGCGTGGCGATAGTCCGGATAGGCCGCGACGGCGATCCGCTCGGCAACTCGCCAGCGAGACCATCTCACCGGCGAGCTTGGCAAACCGCTTGGCCCGGCCGGCGATCGTGACGAACCCCTCATCGTCGATCCGCACGATATCGCCGGTGTCGTGCCAACCCTCCTCGGGCGGGGTCGAGGACGCCCGGCTGTTCGGCGCGCAGATAGCCCGCCATCACGTTGGGACCGCGCAGCAGGAGCCGGCCGCCCTCGGCGATGCCGGGGACGGGATCGAGGCGGTGCTCGATCAGCGGCAGGAGGCGGCCGACCGTGCCCGCCTTGAAATGCATCGGCGTGTTGACGGCGATGACTGGCGAGCACTCGGTCACGCCATAACCTTCAAGGATGCGCTTGCCGAACCGCTCGACCCAAACCCGTCGCGTTTCGTCGCGCACCGCCTCGGCGCCGGCGAACACGTAGCGCAGCGCGTAGAAATCATAGGGGCTGGCAGAGCGCGCATAACCGGCGAGAAAGGTGTCGGTGCCGAACAGCAGCGTGGCGCCGATGCGGTAGGCGATCTCGGGCACGATCCGGTAATGCAACGGCGAGGGGTAGAGAAAGACCCGCACCCCGGAGAGGAGCGGCAAGAGGAAGCCGGCGGTCAGTCCGAAGCTGTGGAACATCGGCAGGACATTGAGCAGATGGTCAGCCGGGCTGAAATCGACCCGCGCGGCAAGCTGGCGGCAGTTCGCCAGCAGGTTGGCGTGGCTCAAGACGACGCCTTTCGGGGCGCCTTCCGAGCCCGAGGTGAAGAGGATCACCGCCGGGTCGCTCTGCGAGGACGCCGAGCCGGCGATGGCGCCATCGCGCGATGCGCGGCGCGAGGAGGCCGTAAAGCTTGTCGACCGGACCGAGCCGGCCGCGCAGATCCTCGAGCCAGACGATCTCGACGGCCTGGCCGAGCTGGGTCGACGAAGCCCTCGAGCTTCGCGACTTCGATAAACCGCCGCGAGGTGACGACCGTGCGCAGCCGCGCCGTGCGGCAGGCCGACAGCAACGCGTCGATCCCGGTGGTATGATTGAGCATCGCCGGCACCCGCCCGGTCGGCCTGGAGCGCGAGAAAGGCAATGGCGGCGCCGATCGAGTTCGGGATCATCAGCCCGACCGCCTCGCCCTGTTTGGCCGTGCGCGCGAGAATGCGGCCAAATACGAGGCTCGCCGCGATGAGGCGGTCGTAGCGCAGCGGCCCCGCGGTCGGATCGGCGAGGATCGGATGCTTACCGCCGTGCACGCGGCGGGCGGCGAGCAGGGCGCCGAAGAGGCTTGGCGGATTGCCGCGCCGGGCCATCATCTGCGACATCATGTCGTAGAGCATGAGACCGGCCCGCTGACGGCGCGCCCGCCCACGCAGCCCGGCTGGAATCTCGAGGCGCCGGGGTTCGTAGAGGGTGATCGTCACCTTGGGAAACCAGTGCCGGCGCAGGCGGCCCCCGAGACGTGCGGCAAGCCGCGAGAACGGCGTGAACTCGACTCCGTCAATCCGTACCGGCAGCACCGATGCATCGCCCTTGTCGGCGATCAGCGCCGGCCCGTCATAGATCTTCATCAAGGCGCCGCCGGTGATGTTGAGCCTGCCCTCGGGGAAGATCACGCATTGGCGCCCCTCGCGCAGCGCCCGGATCAAGGATTTGGTCGCCATCGGCCGGGTCGGGTCCATCGGATAGATATCGGCCCCGGCGAGGAGCGGGCGCGCCCACCAACGCGCGGCCTGGGCGGTGTCGATCGCGAACATCGGATAGCCCGGCAGGAACGCGGCGATCAGCGGGCCGTCGAGGAACGAGACGTGGTTGGGCACGATGACGACGCGCTCACCCGCCAGGGCGAGGTTTTCCACCCCGCGCACCTCGACCCGGTAGGCAAGCCGCAACGCGATCCGCGCCAGCATGCGCAACGCGTCCTGCGGCAACAGCCGGCAGATCCACAACGCAACCCCGGCATTCATGATGCCGAGTACGAGATAGAGATCGGGAGTTTTGAGGCCGGCGGCGAGGAGGAGCGCCGTCACCACCGCCGCGGCGGTCATGAAGAGGGCATTCATGATGTTGCCGGCGGCGATGATGCGGGCCCGCGCCGCTTCGTCGCTGCGCCGCTGAATGATCGCGTAAAGCGGCACGACGAAGATGCCGCCGCAGATCGCGATCGCCAAGAGATCGGCGAAGATGCGGATGCCGACGAGGCGCGACAGGAAGGCGGCGATGCCCAGGAGCTCGCCCGCGGCGGGGGTCGCTCCCTCGCTGGCGAGCGCGAGGTCGAGCGAGAAGACCGCCATGCCGAGCGCGGCAAGGGGCACATAGCGGGCGCTGATCTCGCCGTGCATCAGCCGTCCGCACAACACCGAGCCGACGCCGACGCCGATCGAAAACGCCGCCAGGAACAGGGTGACGACGCCGCTGCCGGCGCCGAGCGTTCCCTTGGCGAACGAGGGGAGCTGCGACAAAAACACCGCGCCGACGAGCCAGAACCACGACGCTCCGAGGATCGCGAGCTGGACGTCGCGCCGCTCATGCGCGTGACGCAGGATGCCGATCGTCGCGGCAACCGGATTGCGGCTCAGGCGCAGCCCGGGCGAGGGCGCCGGCGCGCGCGGCACGAAGAGGCTCGCCAGAAAGCCGCCGATCGCGCACACGATGAGGAGGAGGCCCGCGACCATGACTCCCCTATGGACCGCCACCGCGAGGCCGCCGGCGATGGTTCCGAAGAGGATCGACAGAAAGGTGCCGCCCTCTAGTAACGCGTTGCCGTCGACCAGTTCGTCGGCGGCGAGTTGCTGCGGCAGGAGCGCATAGCGGACCGGGCTCGACAGCGTCGCCTGCGCGCCCAGCATGAACAACGAGAGGAACGACAGCGCGAGACTATCGGTGAGGAGCGCCGCGACCGAGCCGAGCACGGTGACGAGCTCGGCGGCCTTCAAGATCTGCAGGAGCCGGGCGCGCTCGAAGCGGTCGGCCAGCTCGCCGGCGAGCGCCGAGAACAGAAAATAGGGCGCGATCAAGCGCGCCGCCGGCGATCGCGGCCAGCTCTCCCGGATCGAAGCCGGTGCGCATCGCCGTGCCGTAGGTCACCAGCATGACGAAGGCGCTCTTGAACAGATTATCGTTGAAGGCGCCCAGGGTCTGGGTGGCAAACAGCGGCATGAAGCGCCGCGCGCCCAACAAAGTGACCTGGGTGTTCATCGTCGCGGCCCTTCGTTGATGACCCGGTCTCTACCCCCAGACCTCGCGGGCCACCTCGGCGACGAGGCGCAGCTTGGCTTTCTCTTCCTCGATCGTCAGCGCGTTGCCGTCGACGGTCGAGGAGAAGCCGCATTGCGGGCTGAGGCAAAGCTGCTCGAGCGGTACGTATTTGGCCGCCTCGTCGATGCGGCGCTTGAGCAGGTCCTTGGCTTCGAGCGCCGGGCGCTTCGAGGTGACGAGGCCGAGCACGACCTTCTTGGGTCCCCGCGGCACGAACCGCAACGGCGCAAAGCCGCCCGAGCGTGCATCGTCGTATTCGAGAAAGAAGCCGTCGACCGCGAGCTCGCCGAAGAGCGCCTCGGCGACATGGTCGTAGCCGCCCTCGGCGACCCACGACGAGCGGAAATTGCCGCGGCACATATGGGTGCACACGGTCATGCCCGCGGGCTTGCCCGCGAGCGCCTGGTTGATCAGACGGATGTTGGTGAGGTGCTGGGTCGCGCCGTCGCCGCCGATGCTCGTCGACATAGGCGCGCTGAGCCGGGGTCGTTGAGATAGGCGAGGCTGGTGTCGTCGAGCTGCAGATAGGTGCAGCCCTGCGCAGCGAGACCGGCGATCTCCGGCGGCGTAGACCTCGGCGAGGTCGTGCCAGAACGCCTCCATCTCGGGATAGGCGGCCGGGTCGATGACGGCGCGCCCGCCGCGGTAATGCAGCATCGAGGGCGAGGGGATCGTCAGCTTCGCCGTGGTTCCCGGCGGCGCCACCGATTTGAGGAAGGCGAAATCCTCGGCGAAGATCGTCTTGTCGAGCGCGAGCTTGCCGGCGATGCGAAAGGCGCTGAGCGCCGCCTCGACCGGACCCGCCTCGTTCCTGAACTGGATGCGCAGGGCCTGGTCGGTCTTCGCGACCCCGCCGATCTGGTAGAGGAAATCCATGTGCCACGAACCGCGGCGGAATTCGCCGTCGGTGACGCCCTGGAGGCCGGCCTCGCGCTGCATCGCGACCGCCTCGCGCGATCGCCTGGTCCTCGACCGCGCGCAACTCCGCGGCGGCGAGCCTGCCCGGCGTGATGCTCGGCCCGCGCCCGCAGCAATTCCGCCGGGCGCAAGAGGCTGCCGACATGGTCGGCGCGGAAGGGTGGGGTCATGGTCGAGTTCATCGGAGCCTCCTCGGTGCCGCGGCGATTCGCGGGCCCGGCTATCTTAAGAGCAGCGCGACGCCACTGAGCAAGACAAGACCGCCGACGAGTGCGCCGAACCGGCGAGGATCGAGCCGCCGGGCGATCCGGTCGCCGAGCCAAGAGCCGACAAACACCAGCGGCAATCCGAGCGCCAGGAGGGTCAGTGTCGAGCGGCCGTAAAACCCGAAGCTGGCATATCCGGCGATGCGAATCGCCACCGCGACCAGCATGATCGTGCTCATGGTTACCCGGAAGACCTCTCTGTTCAGCCGCACGACGTTGAAATAAATGACGTAGATCGGTCCGACCCCGCCGCCGAACAGGGCGCCGAAAAAGCCGCCGCTGATCGCCGGCGCCAGCGGCCAGCGCGCCATGCCACCGGGTCGGCAACACCGGCGACGAACCGCGCGTCCACAAGGCGTATAGCGAGTAGAGGATCAAGAATCCGCCGAGGCCGCGCCGCAGCGCGTGTTCGTCGAGCGTCTGATGAAATAGAACGCCAATCCGATGCCGATCACCGTGTAGAACGACACCAGAAAGAACTGACCCCAGGCGATCAGACCCCAGTCGCGGCCGACCTGTCGGGCCGAGGTGATCATCGTCAGAACCGTGGCCACCGCGACCGCAGTCGGCACCGGCAGGATAAAGGCGAGGAGCGGCACGGCAATCAGTCCGGCGCCAAATCCCGCGGCGCCGCGCACCGCAAACGCACCCACCAGCACGAGCGCATAGAACGCCAGGCCGAGAGCGGAGAGTGACGCCATGCTTCGAATTTCCCGGCCAGCCGGGCGCAATGTTCGGTCGCGGGGCAGCGGGCCGCAATGAAATTCGAGCGCTATCGGCACCCGTTCATCCGGGCCGGGTAGCCAGGCAGAAACCCACCCGCTATCGCGTTGCGCTCATGTCAGCCCCATATGCTGTCGGGGCGCATAGGACAGAGGCAGCATGAGCAAATACCGGATGGACATTTTCAAACCGGGCCGCAGGTTGGGCCATTTCGTCCCCTTGTTGTGGCGACGACGCGACATTTACGCATCTGACGATGCTGCCGCCAAGGCGGCGGCCGAGGATTTGTATCGCACCGACTCGTCTCAGCGGATCTTGACGAACTTCTACCTTTGCGACAGTGCGGGAAGACCAATATACGAGTCCCTGGGAACCGGCCCAGTGTCGCTGTGAACACTATGCTGCGAGATGCCGACCGCCGCGGGGTCTAGGTAGGTAAATTCCGAGCCTGCCTTGCGCGGATGCCTTCCGGTTATGGTGGGATAGTTGAAATTTTGTGTGAACGTCGGCGCTGTCGTAAACGAATTCCACCCACCAACAGCAATTATGGGGTCCAGATGTTCGCCTCAGAGGACGATACCGGGCACGCCGAAAACGCTTCCTACGCGGCGTACAGCGAAGCGGTGAAGGGTGCGTACAGGACATTGGCTGATTCGATCACCAACTACTTCGCTGAACATCGTGAACTTTATAATTATGCAGTTCTCGATGTTCCAGTAAACTTCCGACCGCTTAAGGACTTTGAGCGGACCCTGAGAACTCAAAAGCTGGCGCTCCGCCTCGCACTCAGGACCGTCGAACTGGGCCGGTCGACGGCAGCAAACAGCATAGGGCTGCCGGTCCACGCGAACGGTCGCGGCGGCGTGCCTGTCGCGCCGGCGCCTCCTGCGGCGGAAGGACACTCGTGATCGCGAAGCGACCGGGCAGGCCCCATCGATAGCAGACGATCGCCAGCGATAGCGGAAGAATCGGCCGCCGCGGCCAAAGCCATGACCCGCCGACAGCCCGCGTGCATATCGGGCGGCGAGGCCCCATATACTGGTCATACTTCAGCGGTCGGAGAGCCCACGCGCGCAGCTTCCCGACCCCGTTTTATTCCTCGCCATAAAAACCACCCCGTTGGGGGTGACCATGCCGTTTCCAGACCGAGAGGCGTTCAAGATGGCAAAGCAAATACATGTACAAGCGACGCGCCCCGATGAGGACGCAAAGCGACTCGAAGTGGCCAAGACAGCGCGCCTGCGCGCTGTTCGGCTTGCCAAGGAAGCTGCCGATCGGGATGCCGCCAAACTCGCGCTCGCCGCGGCGCCTCCGAAAAGCCGGAGGCGTCCGGTCGATCATCCAACACCGCGTGCGTCATGAGATCCGGACCGGATCAGCGGTCTCGCGGTCGCTCAAACAGCAACGGGCCAACCCAACAGCGGCGGGCAGGACAATACAAACAGCCGCTCGACAGCCACGGCCCTGCCGAGCGCATCCGCGGCAGCGCGTCGCAAATTACCGAGCGCTATCTGACCCTGGCGCGGGAAGCGGAACGCAGCGACGATCGCGTAAGCTCACAGAATTACTTTCAGCATGCGGAACACTATATCCGCGTCAACAATTTGGACCGCGACGGTAATATCGCGGCAGCATCACCCCCGATCGATCAAGCCGCCGGCGAGCCGGCTCTCGCCCCGACCGAGCGGGGCGAGGTTGAGGACCGCACGCAACCGTGAGGACAAGCCCACCGGTCAAGGCACCGCTTTACTCGCGAGGTAACGGATCGCTTCAAGGACTCGGATGCGTCGTGAATGACAAAATCGGGAGCTGGCTTGGCCGAAATGTCGGCGTCGGTCTCCGTCAGGATGTCGGTCGTGATCCGCGACAGGGACGCCCAACTCGTCCCACAGATCTCCGGGTTCGTGGATGAAGACGGCGATGTCGTAATCCGAATCGGGCCGGTGATCGCCGCGGGCCCGCGAGCCATAAATGACGACCCGTTCCAGCCGGTCGCCACAGGTGTCGCCGGCCGCGGCGCGAAAGCGGGTCAGGACCGGATCGTCGGTCAACTTCGCGGGCGTTCTCGCCTCACCCTGATTATATGGTGTCGCTCCGACGCCGGTAGCATACTGGGGCGAGTGGAGAGGGAGGTGCGAGTTGCTCGAAGGCCGGCGCATTCTGTTGATCATCGCTGGCGGCATCGCCGCTTATAAAAGTTTTCTTGATTGCAAGACCGAAACCGTCGAGCCCTCCGGCGGAGATTCGATCGACGCAAGGCCAGCGGGCGGTCGAAAACTCCCAGTCGGCAGAGTCACCGACACAGCCGGAGTCGAAGCCGAGTCCAGCGACGCTGGGAAAGGTGAAGGTTGAGGGGGCGACGCCGGGGGCGATCAGTGATGAAAAGGCATCTGCGACTGCCGATCAGAGTGGGGTTGTGCTCCGGGCGATGCCGCAGGTTTCGCCGAGCGCGCGGAGCACAATTCAAGGCAGAGTCAGGGTTCGAGTGAAGGTCGAAGTGGATGCCGCGGGCAATGTGGCGAAGGCGGAGTTCGAATCCGCCGGGCCGAGCAAGTATTTTTCGCGCCTCGCAAT
>CAVTGB010000013.1:0-39406 GCA_963734125.1 uncultured Alphaproteobacteria bacterium | reverse complement strand
CCAACAGTGCCGGCGGTTGGGGCGGTGGCGGCGGCGGCGAGGAATGCGGGCGGCTTCGGCGGCGGTGGCGGCGTCGCGGGCGGCGCCGGCGGGGGGCATCGGCGCCCCCTAGCGTCGTGCCGCCAGTGAAGCTGTTGGTCGCGGAGAGGACGACTTCGCCGGCACCGTTGATCGTCAGGCTGGCGGCGCCACCGGCGCCGGCCTGGTCGGCGATCGTGTCGGCGATGGCGAGGGTTTGGCCGGACGGCGGCGCCAGGATTACGTTTCCGGTGCCCTGGACGAAGAGCCCCGAGCCGAGACCCGCGCCGGTGCCACCCCCGCCGCTGCCCGCGCCGCCCGCAACGCTGCCGCCGCTGAGCGACCCGTAGAGAATCGTCAGCGATCCGCCCTCTTCGACGAACACGCCGCCGCCGGCGCCGATGCCCCCGCCGGCGCCGCCCGCGACGCCGCCACCGCCGCCGAAGCCGCCCGCATTCGCACCGCTGCCGCCACCGCCCCAACCGCCGGCACTGTTGGAACCGCCGCCGCCGAACCCGGCGCCGCCGCCGCTGCCCGCGCCGCCGCCGAACCCGCCGCCGATGCCGCCGTTCCCGCTGGAGCCGGGGAAATAGCTGGGATGGGGGTCGCGGCCGCTGCCGGAAGAGACGAGGACGCCGGCGCCGCCACCGCCGCCGCCATTGGCGCCGCCCGCGACCGGCGAGTGGTAGTAGGCGTTGCCGGTGGTGCCGCTGGCGCCGGCCGCGGCACCGAGCACAATGCCGGCGCCCCCCGCTCCGCCGCCCGCGGCGCCGCCGGTGGCGCCGAGGCCGATCCCGCCGCCGCCGCCGCTCAGCCCGAACGAATGGGCGCTGCCACCGACGCCGCCGGCGCCGCCCAGCCCGCCGCCACCACCGGTGCCGAGGCCACCCGGCGTCCCGCCGCCGCCGCCGACCGCCTGGTCATCGACGAAATTCACATTGGCCAGCGTTGCCGACGCGCCGCTCGCGACAAACAGCCCACCGCCGAGCCCCGCTCCGCCACCGCCAGGCGCCGCGCCCGATCCGCCGGCGCCGCCGGTGGCGACGGCATTCTGGATTGTTATGTTGTTGAGCGTCAAAACGCCGGCGTAGTCGAAAAATCCGCGATACTTCCCGGCGCCATCCAGGGTGAACCCCGCGCCCTGGATCGCCAGCGCATCGCCGGCCGCCAGGGTGATCGCATTGAGATCGCCGCTGAGAGTGAGGCTTGCGGTGAACGTGATCGTGTAGTGGAGCCCGGGCGCCGACGATTTTCCGCCGATGTCGATCTGCGCCAGAGCGGCGTTGAGGTCGGCCTCGCTCCCGACGAGGAAACTCGTCTGCACGACCGACAGCAGGGTGCCCGAGGTGGCAGCAGTGGTCCCGCCATCCGACTGGAGCACGAAAGCGTCGGCCCCGTAATTGACCGTCGGGTCGAGGTTGAGGCTCACCGATCCGGTCGCGCCGCCGTTGAGGGTCAGACGGTTGCCGGCGGAAAGGGTATAGCCCGTCGCCAGCCCGATGCCTTGCAGGTCGATGAGGTCGCTGCTGAGGCTGCCCGCGCCGGAGTTCGGGACAAAGCCGTCGATCGTGTTCACCGGCTGGTCGCCGGCCGCGGCAATCAGTTCCGAACCGGTCGCCGTCGCAAAGGCGATCGCCCCGCTGCCGGCGGCGCCCGAGGCCGCCAGTGACAACGTGCCGTTGATGCTGGTCCCGCCGGTATAGGTGTTCTTGGCGCCGAGCGTGACGGCGCCGAGAATGCTAACCGCACCGGCACCGGTGCCGAGATGGGAACCCGTCTGATCGGAGATGACGCCGGTCACCGTCGTCCCGTTCAGCGTGATGCTGCCGTTGCCCTCAATGAAAATGCCGTTTCCGGCCTCCGTCCCTGCCCCCGCAATCGAGCCGCCGGTCGCCATGAAGCTGCCGCCTTGAGCAACAAAAACCGCGCCACCGGCCGGGGTGCCTCCACTCGCCGCGTTGCCGTCGAAGGTGACGTTGGTCGTCGATACCGATGCCCCCGCGCCGACGAAGATTGCGCCGCCGCCTCCCGCCACCCCGCCCTTCCCGCCGGGCGCGGTCATCGCTGTCAGCTCGAGGTTCGAGAACGCGACCGTTCCGGAATTGACCACGAACCCGCGCTCGCCGTCGCCGCCGTCGATGACTGCCGTCTGGGTGTCGCTGTCGGTGTTGTAGCCCTCGATCGACAGCGTGTCGCTGGCAACAAGGTTGATCGCCGGGATCGTCGATGAAAGCGAAAGGTCGGCGGTGATGAAGAACACGTAACTCGTGCTCGCCGCCGAAATCCGTGCCACCGGCGTTGATCGCGGCGATCGCCGCGTGCAATTCCGCCTGCGTGGCGATGTTAAACCCCGTCACCGACGCAACCATAATGTTTCTCTCTGCCGCCAATACGCCGCGAGCCGGCCCCCCTCGGCCGACATTCTCCCGATCCTCGGGGCTGTTAGGTTGCGATTTTTCGTGTAATTAAGGCGCGGCTGGGCCTACCGCAACGCAATTTTATCACGACCGCCTCTGTCCGCGGCCAACCGCCGCATCGTTCGCTGGGACTGTTCCGTCGCATTCCCACGAACGGCCGTAACGGTGCCCAAAGTAGAATTTCAAACGGGGACGGTACCGGCGCTTGACACTCACGCATGGCGGGGCTAGGTGATCGCCGTCGTGGGGATTTGAGCCGACCGGCTTGCGCGCCACGTTAAAAATTGCGCTAAAAGGTCGGGAGTTCGAAGGAACCCTGGCCCGCGGCGGACCAGGGTTTTTGTATTCTGGCCGACCCGGGTCCCTGATGGAGAGCCCGCCATGCCAAAGCCGATCCTGCCCCCCGAGCTTGCCGCCGAGCTCGCCCCTGCGACGCTTCTCGTGCGTGGCGGCAGCGAGCGCAGCGGCTATGAGGAAACCTGTGAGGCCCTGTTCCTGACCTCGGGCTTTGTCTATGGCAGCGCCGCCGAAGCGGAGGCCGCGTTCAAGCAGGACGGATCGCGCTACGTCTATTCGCGCTACCGCAACCCGACCGTGACAATGTTCGAGGAGCGGCTGCGCCTCATCGAAGGGGCCGAAGCGTGCCGGGCGACGGCGAGCGGCATGGCGGCAGTGTTCGCGGCGCTCCTGTGCAAGCTGCGCGCCGGGCAGCGCCTGGTGGCAAGCCGGGCGCTGTTCGGCTCATGCCACTACATCGTCGCCGATTTGTTGCCGCGCTACGGCATCGAGACCGTGCAGGTCGACGGCCGCGATCTGTCGGCCTGGGAGGCTGCGCTGGCCCCCCGACCAGATAGACCGGGCGCGGCGGTGACCTTTTGCGAGAGTCCGTCAAACCCGGCGATGGAGATCATCGACATCGCCGAGGTCGCGCGCCTGACCCATCGCGCCGGCGGCATCATGGTCGTCGACAACGTCTTCGCGACGCCACTCTTGCAGAAGCCGCTGTCACTGGGGGCTGATGTCGTCGTCTATTCGGCAACCAAGCACATCGACGGCCAGGGCCGCGCGCTCGGCGGCGCCATTCTCGCCAGCGAGAAATTCATCAAGGACGACCTTGGCCTCTTTTACCGACATACCGGGCCCTCGCTCAGCCCCTTCAACGCTTGGCTCCTGCTGAAGGGGCTCGAGACCCTCGAATTGCGAGTCGAGCGGCAATGCCGCACCGCTGTTGCGATCGCGCGCTTTCTCGAAGCCCACCCAAAGATCGGCCGGGTCATCTATCCGGGCCTGCCAAGCCACCCCCAATACGAACTGGCGCGGCGCCAGATGCGAGACGGCGGCACCGTCGTTGCCTTCGACATCGCCAGCGACAAGGACGGCTGCTTCCGCTTTCTCGACGCGCTGCGCCTCGTCGACATCTCCAACAACCTCGGCGATTCGAAGAGCCTCATCACCCACCCGGCGACGACGACGCATTCCCGGCTCAAGCCCGAGGAACGCGCCGCGCTCGGGATCGGTGACGGGCTGGTGCGGCTCTCGGCCGGCCTCGAAGCCGAAGCGGACCTGCTCGCCGACATCGAGCGCGCGCTCCGGGAGGTTTAGATGACCGCCGGCGACGCCACTGATCGCGAGCTATTTGACGTCGTCTACCTGGTGCTCAGCGGGACGACGACGGCAGCGCGCGGTCCCGAACTGCTGCGCGAACTGGTGGGGCTCGGCTTTGCGACGGTCATCGCGCTGCCGACGCCCAACGCATCACGCGTCGTCGCGCCGCGCGAGCTTGCCGACATAGCGGGGGTCCGGGTCGTCGAGTCGTATTTCGACCTGGCAATACGTCCGCGGCCACCGCGGGGGGTGGTGTTGTTTGCCCCCTGCAGCTTCAATTCGCTCAATAAGCTCGCCCACGGCGTCGCCGACAACCTTGCGCTCTCAGTCGTCGCCGAGGCGGTCGGACGGCGCACACCGGTAATCGTCGGCCCGTCCTTGAACGCCCCGCTCCTCGCCCACCCCGTGGCGCCGGCATCGCTCGCGAAGCTGGCCTCCTGGGGCGTGACGATCGTGCCGCCGATGGACGAGGGCGAAGGACCGCGTCTGGCGCCGTCAGAAATTCCTGGTCGATGCCGTTCGCCCTCACGTTCGGCGAGGTCGATCATAATACATATATGAAGAGTTAATAAGATTAATTTGACAAAATACGATGAGATAATAATCTGAACCACGCATCAGATCGGGATTTTCCCGGTCCGGCTCGGGAGGGCGGCGGCGTGGCTCGGATCGACACGATCTCGAAAGCCGAGGCGATCAAGCAGCAGAGCCGGCAATTACGCGGCAATCTTGCCGAGGATCTCGCCGACACGGCGGTGCCGTTCGACAAGGAGGGTTACAGCCTCTTAAAATTTCACGGCGTCTACCAGGGTTATGACCGCGACAGCGCTACCGAGCGAAAACAGCGCGGCGACGACAAGATCTGGCAGTTCATGGTGCGCGTGCGGATTCCCGGCGGCCGCCTGACCGCCGACCAGTACCTCGCGCTTGATGCGCTTGCCGACACAAGCGCCAACGGCTCCCTACGCATTACGACGCGGCAAAGCATCCAGTTCCATGGCGTCGTCAAATCCGGGCTGAAGGCGGCGATCGGCGACATCAACGGCGCTCTGCTGACGACGCTGGCCGCCTGCGGCGATGTCGTGCGTACCGTGACGACGGTGCCGGCGCCAATTCGCGACGGGGTCCACGACCGGCTGGAAGCCGATGCGCGCCGCCTCTCGACGCATCTCTTGCCCACGACCGGCGCCTATCACGAGATCTGGGTCGAGGGCGAGAAAGTGACAAACAAAGAGGCGCCGGACCCACTGTTCGGCGAGCGCTATCTGCCGCGCAAATTCAAGATCGGTCTGGCCATCCCCGAGGACAACACGATCGACGTGTTGACCAACGACCTCGCGATCGTGGCGCTGTTCGAGGGCGAGAGACTGCTCGGCTACAATTTCCTGCTCGGCGGCGGGCATGGTATGACCCACAACAAGCCCGAGACCTACCCGCGGCTGGCAACGCCCGTTGCCTTTGTCGAGCCCGGTGACCTTTTAGCTGCGGCGGCGGCGGTAGTTCGGCTGCATCGCGACTGGGGCGACCGCGGCAACCGCCGGCACGCGCGGCTCAAATACGTCATCGCCGAGCGCGGCGAGGATTGGGCGCGCGAGCGCCTCTCGGAGGATCTCGGCAAACCGCTGGCGGTCTGCCGGCCGATGCCTGACTTCGCCGTCCCCGACCATTTGGGATGGCACGAGCAGGGCGACGGCAGGCTTTATCTGGGGGTGCCGGTGGCAAGCGGACGCATCGTCGATGACGGGCGCGTGAGGCTGCGCGGCGCGTTGCGCGAGATCGTCGCGCGCTTCGGCGCAAACCCGATCCTGATGCCGAGCCAGGACATCATCCTCAGCGACATCGCGCCGGTGGACCGCGCCGCGATCGTGGCGGTATTGCGAACCCACGGGGTTCGCTCGGCCGAGGAATTGCTGCCGGTCAAACGCTGGGCCCTGGCTTGCCCGGCGCTGCCGAGCTGCGGCCTGGCGCTGACCGAGGCCGAACGGGTACAGGACGACATCGTCGGGGCGATCGCGGCGCGGCTCAAGCGCTGGGGGCTGGAGCAGGAGCGCCTCAGCATCCGCATCACCGGGTGCCCGAACGGCTGCGCGCGGCCCTACAGTGGCGATATCGGCATCGTCGGGCGTATCCCGGGCTTCTATGCGATCTATGTCGGTGGCGATTTCGAGGGTACGCGCCTCAATCAGGAGCTCGCCAATCGCATCAAGCTCGACGAGATCGCCGACACTCTTGACCCGCTCTTCGGACTATTCGCCGGCGCGCGCGAGCCCGACGAAGGCTTCGGCAATTTCTGCAACCGCATCGGTGTCGCCGCCTTGCGCGAGGTGATCGCCGGCTCGCGCGGCACGGTACCCGACGCCGCCGACTGACCCCTCAGCGGTCAAGCGCCGCCGGCGAGGCCGGTCCGGCCCGCGGCCGGGCCGGCCTCTTAGGCGCCGCTAGTATCTCGGCGGCGGCGCGTAGTACACCGGCGGTGGCGGCGGCGGGTAATATGCCGGCGTAGTCGCAACGCCGGCGGTGGCGCCGACGCCGCCGCCCACCGCCGCCCCGACAGCCGCACCGGGAGCGCAGCCGATCGGGATCGTTACGATACACCCGATGAGGGCGCCAGTGGCCGCTCCGCCTGTGCCGTCTACCACGGCATTTGCCGCCGGATCAGGAGTTTGCGCGAAAGCGGGGACACTTGCTGCCATGCCGGCAATAAGTGCGATAGCATTGATGGTTTTATTCATTAACACCTCCTCAACTTCGGGGCCCCTTATCTGTTGTTCCCGGACCAATCGATTGCGATTGTCATAGGACAACATCGACCAACCTGCATCGATCCCATAATTTTTATTATTCTCTGCACGGGGGCATCTTGCCAAAGGCTGGGATCATCTCAGACGTATCGGGGCCCGATGTGGTCGCGACCTCGCCCGGCTCCTCGCAAAGACGCGCGATTTGCGCTACTCTTGCCGGCAATCTCCCTTCCGCAAAGAGGCAGGTCATGGGCATCGTGGTGGCGGTGATGGCGCAAGGCATGATGGGCGCCGGGGTCGGAAAGCGGCTCCATGAGAGCGGCGCCGAGGTGCGCACCCTCCTCGAGCGGGCGCAGCGCCGAGAGCGCCGAGCGCGCCCGCGCCGCCGGGATGAAGCCGGCGGCCGACGAGAAGGCGATGCTGGAGGGCGCCGATTTCTTCCTGTCGATCCTGCCGCCGGGCGACGCTGAGAATCTGGCGCGGCGCCTCGCGCCGACGCTCGCTGGCCTGCCCAAAAAGCCGATCTATGTCGATTGCAACGCGATCAGCCCGCAAACCGCGTTGCGGGTCGCCGCGATCATCGAGCCGACCGGCGCCACGCTTTGTCGATGGCGGCATCATCGGCGGCCCGCCGCGGCCGGGCTACAGCCCGGCGATCTACGCCTCCGGCGCGGCGGTCGGCGAGACCGCGGTGCTTGCGCGATTGGGGGCTCGACTGGCGGGCGATCGACGGGCCGGTCGGCGCCGCCTCGGGGCTCAAGATGTCCTATGCCGGGATCACCAAGGGCACGACCGCGATCGCCGCGGCGATGCTCCTGGGCGCGGCGCGGTTCGGCTGTGGCGAAGCGCTGATCGCCGAATTGTCGAAGAGCCAGCCCGAGATGCTGCAGCGCATGCGGCGCGGCATTCCCGGCATGTACGACAAGGCCTACCGCTGGGTCGGCGAGATGGAGGAGATCTCCGATTTCCACGGACCGAACAAGCCTGCCGCCGACATGTATGCGGCGATCGCCCGGCTCTACGAGTTGCTCGCCGCGGCCGAAGCGGAACCGGCGCCCGGCCCCGACAACGCGATCAAAACCCTCGACCGGGTGCTCGGCCGGAATTCATAACGGTCATTCCGGCCGGAGCGCGAGCGCGGCGGAACGCGCGCTTCCCATGCACTCGCGGCATGATGCAGATAAACACGCCCTTCATGCCGCCTTCGGGATAGCGCAGCCCGGCGGCGGCGCCGACCGGCACGGCTTCGGCGATGCTCTCGACCTCCTCGGGCGTCAGGCGGACATCGAGTGCGGCCAAATTCTCCTCGACCCGTTCGATGTGCTTGGTGCCTGGGATCGGGATCACATCGGGGCCTTGCGCCAACAGCCACGCGAGTGAGAGCTGCGCGACGGTGCAGTGCTTGTCGGCGGCGATCGCCTCGGTGCGCTCGACCAGCGCCCGGTTCTTTCCGAAATTCTCGCCCTCGAAGCGCGGGTGACGGAGGCGGGTGTCGCCCTCGGAGAGATTGGCAAAGTCGGGAATGACTCCGGCGAGGAGAGAGCGGCCGAGCGGCGAATAGGCGACAAAGGAAATGCCAAGATCGCGGGTCGTCGCCCGCGTCTCGTCCGCCACCTCGCGGTAGAGCAGCGAGAATTCGCTCTGCACCGCGGCGATCGGGTGGGTGGCGTGGGCGCGGCGAATGCGCTCGGGCCGCGCTTCGCACAATCCGAGATAGCGCACCTTGCCTTGTTCGACGAGCCGGCTCATCGCGCCGACCGTGTCCTCGACCGGCACGGCGGGGTCGACCCGGTGCTGGTAATAGAGGTCGATCACCTCGACGCCGAGCCGCTTCAAGCTCGCGTCGCACGCCTGCTGCACATATTCGGGCCGGCCGTTGACCCCACCCGAGCGGCGGTCCTGGCCGAATTTGGTGGCGAGCACCACCTTTTCGCGCCGTCCCTTCAACGCGCGACCGAGCAGTTCCTCGTTCTGCCCTAAACCATAGGCGTCCGAGCTGTCGAGAAAATCGACGCCGAGGTCGATCGCCCGCTGCAGAAACGGGATGGCCGCGGCGTCGTCGCTGGTCCCATAGGTCCCGGACAGCGACATGCAGCCGAGCCCAATCGCCAGCACCTCCGGCCCGCCCTGGCCGATCCGGCGCCGCTCGCGTGTCGAGTTATCGCTCATCGATATCTCCCGCAAAAATTCGGCGCGCACCATAACCGATCGGCGAAGCTTTGTGACAATGCCGAAGAGAGGCGTATGATCCTTCCCGCAAATCGAAGCCCAAAGCGGGAGGCCAGCATGGCGGACAGGTTCCATGTATATGCCGGGGCGGTGCGGTCGGCCGAGGGTGGCAAAGGCGGCGTCTTTCGCCGGGCGCCTGAAGGCGAAGGCTGGGCGGCGCTGACCGACGGTCTGCCCGACGGGGCCGAAATCCACGCGATCACGGTCCATCCCGACAATCCGGAGATCGTCTTTATCGGCACCACCAACGGCGGCTATCGCAGCACCGACCGCGGCGGCCACTGGACACGGCTGGCGCTGCCGGATCCGGGCGCCGATGTGTGGTCGATCACGATCCATCCGACCGACCGGCGCACGATCTACGCCGGTTTCGGGCCGACCGGGGTCTATCGCAGCGACGACGGCGGCGACCATTGGAAGACGCTAGCCGATCCGCGTCTGCCCGACCGGGTGCACATGACCTTCGCGTGCCGGGTGATGCGGCTCGATATCGACCCCGCGCGGCCGGACGACGTCTATGCCTGCATCGAAGCCAACGGCGCGATGCGGAGCCGCGACCGCGGCGAGAGCTGGGAGGATTGCACGGCCGGCCTCCTCCCCTTCACCGAGCAGGAGAAATACAAAAGCCGGATCGTCAGCCAGACCGAGATCGAAGGGATGCTCGACGGCCATGCGCTGGCGTGCAGCGCGGCGGCGCCCGGCACCGTGTTTCTCGCCAACCGCATGGGGCTCTTCCGCAGCGACGATGGCGGGGCGCGCTGGCAGGACGTCGATATCGGCCGGTTTTCGCCGATGACCTACGGCCGCGACCTGCGCGTCTCGCCGCATGACCCCAAGGTGCTCTATGCCGCGCTCAGCCCGGCCTTCCGCAGCGCCGACGGCGCGATCTACCGGAGCGAGGATGTTGGCCAGACCTGGACGCGTTTCGACCGCGGGGTCAAGGCCGAGGCGACGATGATGGGCGTTGCGGTCCACCCGCGCGATCCACATCGGGTTTATGCGATCTCCAAGGCGGGACAGGTCTTCGGCACGCGGGACGGCGGCGAAAGTTGGGTTGAGCGCCGCTTGCCCGAGGGCGTCGGCGACTGCTACGCGATCGCCTGCGGCTGATCGCGCATTTCACCAACGACAGGAGGAAACGATGGCAGGCACGACACATGTTTACGCCGGGGTGGCGGCGACGACCGGCATGACCCATAGCGGGGCGCTCGGCGGCGTCTTTCGTCAGGCGGTCGGCGACAAGGGGTGGAAACACCTGACCAATGGCCTCGCCGAAGGCGCCGAGGTGCACGCGATCACGGTGCATCCAAGCGACAACGACACGGTGTTTGTCGGCAGCACCAAAGGGCTCTTTCGCAGCGCCAATCGCGGCGACAAGTTCGAGCGCCTGCCGCTTCCCGACGCCGAAGCGGATATCTGGTCGGTCCTGGTGCACCCAAAGATCTCACGCCGGCTCTATGCCGGGGCGAGCCCGACCGCGGTCTATCGCAGCGACGACGGCGGCGACCACTGGAAAAAGCTCGCCGACCCGGGCCTGCCCGACCGCGTCATCATGGCGTTTGCCTGCCGGGTCATGCGGCTCGACGTCGACCCCAATTCGCCGGACGATGTCTATGCAACGATCGAAGCCAACGGCGCGATGCGCAGCCGCAACGCCGGCGAAAGCTGGGAGGACTGCACCGCCGACCTGATCCGGTTCTGCGAAGAGCCCAAATATCGCAGCCGGATCGGCAGCCAGACCGAGATCGAGGGCATGCTCGACGGCCATGCGCTGGCATGCAGCGCCGCCGCGCCCGGCACTGTCTTCCTCGCCAACCGCATGGGCCTGTTCCGCAGCGCCACCCGCGGCGACACCTGGGAAGACATGGAGATCGGCCGCTTCTCGCCGTTGACCTACGGGCGCGACATCCGCACGTCGCCCCATGACCCCAAAGTGCTCTACGCCGCGCTCAGCCCGGCCGCGCGCAGCACCGATGGCTCGATCTATCGGAGCGAGGATGTCGGCAAGACATGGAAGCGCTTCGACCACGGCATCAAGGCCGATGCGACGATGATGGGCGTCATCGTCCATCCGAGGGACCCCGACCAGGTCTATGGAGTCTCCCGCGCCGGTCAGGTATTCGGCACGCAGGACGGCGGCAAGAGCTGGAGCGAGCACCGGCTGCCCGAAGGCGTGCGCGACACCTACTGCGTCGCCTGCGGGTAATTTCGGACGCGCCGGAAAACCCTCTCCCGGACCGCGGGAGAGGGTTTTTTTTATCGGCCGCGCGAGATCAGTTTCCGCCACACCACGGCGAGCCCGGCAAGGCCGATCTCGGCCATCATCAGGATCGCCGCTCGTGGACCGAACCGCTCCGACAGCATGCCGATCAAGAGGACGCCGATCGGCCCGGTGCCGATGCACATCGTCACGATGCCCATTACCCGCGAGCGGGTGGTCGGCGGCGCCTCGATCAGAATGAGGCTGGTCTGGATGTTGGAAAACGCCGCCGTGCCGAGGCCGCCGATGACCAACAGCACAAAGGCCAAGCCGTACCACGGCGACAGCGCCATTGCGATGACGCCGCCGAGAAACAGAAAGGAGCCTTCCAATAGCGCCCGGCTGCCATCGAGGTGCAACCATCCGGCCGACAGCGCGACCCCGATGACGATGGCGCCGAGCGGCTCGGCGGCGGCAAGCGCGCCGACCAGAACGGGCGAGGCGTGAAAGACATCGAGACCGATCGGCGCGATCAGCGCCGAGTAGCAAAAGCCGAACGCGTTCATGATGATCGAAACCAGGACGACGGCGCGGATCGCCGGGATGGCGCGCGCGATGGCGATCCCTTCGGCGATCTCGCGGGCGATATGGCCAAAGCGCAGCCGGCGCGGCTCCTGGCGGAATTCGAGGCCGATCACGGCGAGACCGGCGGCGAGATACAGCGTCGCCGACAGCAGGTAGGCGCCCGAGAGCCCCATGATCTCGAATACCGCGCCGCCGCATAGCGGGCCGAGCACCCGCGCGACGCTGTTGGTCAGTGAATCGAGTGCAACCGCAGCGCCGATCCGATCGGGCGCGACCACTTCGCCGATCATGCGCCGTCGCACTGCCAGCTCACCCGCCCAGGCGATGCCGGCGACCGCGCCGCCAAGGGCAAGGTGCCAGACCCGGATCTGCCCGGACAGCGCGAGCGCGGCCAACGCCGCCGAGGTCGTCGCATTCACCAGCAGTTGCGCCATCAGTAGCCGCCTGCGGCTGAGCGCTTCGCCGATCACCCCGGCAATCGGACCGAGAAACAGCATCGGCAGGCTGCGTGCGACCACGACAACGGCGACGAGAAAGGCCGAATGCGCGGTGTCGTAGGTGAATATCCCGGCGACAAGCAGTTCCAGCCAGCGCATCGCATTGCCCACCGCGCCGACGAGCCATAGCCGGGCATAGCCCGGGTTTGCCAGCAACCCGCCCCGGTGGACCGTCGGCGCAATCGGCTCGGAGGTCATCTATGCAGCGGGTCGCAGCGCAAGGCGGACGCACTCGGCGACAGCTCGCGGCACGCCAGCGGCGGCGATCTCGACCTTCTGCATCGGCGTTCCCCCGGCGTCGTTGTCGAGAATCTAGCGGCGGCGGCATTCGCTCGGCAATCGATTGTCCACTTCATCGCGCCCTCGCTGGCGGGCTTGGGCTTCGCGAGGCAAGGCGGTCTGGGCGGCTTGTTCGCGACATTCGCGCCGATTCTCGCCGCGGCGCTCGCCTGTCGCCGGTGCAGCGGACACGGATGACCGGCAAGGTTCCGGTCGGCGCTGGGATGTACGGCATCTCAGTTTCCGGATGCGATCGATGATGGATGCGGTTTGATGTCTTTCGTCGGCCGTCTTAAGGTGCCCCCACGAGGGCAGGGTTTACCGATGAGCGAGGAGGCCAATCCGATTGACAAGAGACGGTGACGGGAAAGGGGTTCCCGAGCGCGAGGTGGGCGGCGAGCGGCTCCAATGGCGATCGGCCGGGCCGGCAGGGCCGACGACCGAAGAAGACATCGAGCATTTCAAAGACACCGTGTTGAACCGGCTGACGCTGGCCATCGGCAAGGACCCCTCGCGCGCCACCGATCGCGATTGGTTCGTCGCCACCACGCTGGCGCTGCGCGACCGGGTGATCCATCGCTGGCTGCAGGTAGATCGCGAGAACCTCGCCCGCGGCCGAAAGCGGATCTATTACCTGTCCTTCGAGTTTCTGATCGGCCGGCTCTTGAACGATGTCGCCGGAAACCTGCAGATGACCGATGTCGTTCACCGGGCGCTGGGCGACCTTGGGGTGAATTTCGACCAGGTGCGCTATGCCGAGCCCGATGCGGCGCTCGGCAATGGTGGGCTCGGCCGGCTCGCGGCGTGTTTCCTGGAGAGCATGGCCTCCCTCGGCGTCCCCGCTTACGGCTATGGGATCCGGTATGACCACGGGCTGTTTCGCCAGATCATCAACGATGGCTGGCAGCAGGAATACCCCGAGGAGTGGCTATCGTTTCGCAACCCATGGGAATTCGAGCGGTCGGAAGTCACCTACGACATCAGCTACGGCGGATGGGTCGAGACCGTCGAGGCGCGCGCCGGGCACCAGCGCTTTGTCTGGCATCCCGAAGAGACGATCGAAGCGGTCGCTTACGATACCCCGGTCGTCGGCTGGCGCGCCGCGCACGTCAATCCGTTGCGGCTGTGGTCGGCCCGCGCCGTCGACCCGATCCGCCTCGAGGTCTTCAACCGCGGCGACCATGTCGAGCGCGCTGAGCGAGCAGATGCGCGCCGAGGCGCTCTCCAAAATCCTCTATCCGAGCGACGAGACCACAGCCGGCCGAGAGCTGCGCCTGCGCCAGGAGTATTTCTTTGTCTCTGCCTCGCTGCAGGACCTCGTCGAGCGGCATCGCCGCGCCTACGGCTCGCTTCACACCCTGCCCGAGCAGGCGGCCATCCAACTCAACGATACCCATCCGAGCATCGCGATCGCCGAACTGATGCGAATCCTCGTCGATTTCCACAACATCGCGTGGGACGACGCCTGGCAAATCACCGTCGATACCTGCCGGTACACCAACCACACGCTGTTGCCCGAAGCGCTCGAAAGCTGGCCGGTCAGTCTATTCGAGCGCGTTCTGCCACGGCATCTGCAGATCATCTACCTGATCAACGCCCGCCATCTTGAGGCCATTGAGCGAACCCATGCGCTCGACGCCGATGCGGATTGCCGCGATTTCGCTGATCGACGAGCGCGACGGCCAACGGGTCAAGATGGGGCACCTCGCATTTCTCGGCTGCGGTCGCACCAACGGCGTGTCGAAAATCCACACCGAGCTGATGCGCCAGACGGTATTCCGCGACCTCGCAGCGCTCTATCCGAACCGCATCGTCAACGTGACCAACGGCATAACCTTCCGCCGTTGGCTCTACCAGGCCAATCCGGGATTGACGCGGCTGTTGTCCGCCGCCTGCGGCGAAGACATTCGCGACAACCCGGCCGGCCATCGCGCGCCTTGCCGACGATGGCGGACGACAGCGCGCTGCATCAGCGCCTGCGCATCGGTCAAACGCGCTCAACAAACTGCCGCTGGCGCGCCTGATCAACGACCAGCTCGGGCTCGTCGGTCGATCCCGAGGCGATCTTCGACGTGCAGATCAAGCGCATCCACGAATACAAGCGCCAGTTGCTCAACCTCCTGGAGACGGTGGCGCTGTACAATGCGATGCGCGCCGACCCGACGCGCGGACTGGGTCCCGCGCGTCAAGATCTTTGCCGGCAAGGCCGCCGCCAGCTATGCCGCGGCCAAGCTGATCGTCAAGCTGGCCCACGACATCGCCGCGGTGATCAACCGCGACCCGGCGGTGCGCGATCTGCTCAAGGTGGTCTTCCTGGCGAACTACAACGTCAGCCTGGCCGAGATCATCATCCCGGCCGCCGATCTCTCGGAGCAGATCTCGACGGCGGGGATGGAGGCTTCGGGCACCGGCAACATGAAGCTGGCGCTCAACGGCGCGCTGACCATCGGGACGCTCGACGGCGCCAATATCGAAATCCGCGACCGGGTCGGCGCCGACAACATCTTCATCTTCGGCCTCAGTGCCGACGAGGTGGCGGAACTGCGCCGCGCCGGCGCTCGACGGCAGGCGCACGATCGCCCCGTCACCGGCGCTGGCCGAGGTTGCTCGAGATGATCGAAACTGGCGTCTTTTCGCCTGGCGAGCCGGATCGCTTCGCCATGTTGACTGAGCGGCTGCGGGGCTCCGACCAGTATATGGTCGTCGCCGATTTCGACTCCTACTGGCAGGCTCAGCGCGCCGTCGACGAGCTGTGGCGCAAACCGACGACTGGGCGGCGGCGTGCATTCGGAATATCGCCGGCATGGGATGGTTTTCCGCCGATCGCGCGATCGACGAATATGCCAGATCGGTCTGGCGCGCCCGCTTCCACTAGGGTCAACGATGGAGGGCTGCCGTGCCACTGCCCGCGCCCGTTCTCGACCACGTCGTCATCGATGTCCGCGATCTCATGGACGAGGCGGTGCGCGCGTTTACTGCACTCGGCTTCGCGCTGACGCCGCGTGGCCATCACACACTCGGCTCGATGAACCACCTGGCGATGTTCGCGACCGATTACCTTGAATTGCTTGGCTTCGGCGAAGAGGGCGCCAGTCGGCCGGAACTGGCGCCGTTCCCGATCGGGCTCAACGGGCTGGTGTTCAAGACCGACGACGCGGATGTGGTCCATGCCCACGCGCTGGCCGCGGGGTTGCCGATATTGTCTGTTCAAGCGTTTTCCCGACCGGTCGCGCTCGACGGCGCGCGACAGGACGCGCGGTTCCGCACGACCCGCCTCGACCCGCGAAAAATCGCCATGGGTCGGGTTTATTTCTGCGAGCATCGCACCCCGGAACTGGTCTGGCGGCCGGAATGGCAGTCGCATCCCAACGGCGCCCGCGCAATTTCCCGGGTAGTCGTGGCGACCCGCGATCCGCGGCGGAGCGCATCCCTGTTCCGCGCTCTGTTCGGACCCGAAGCGGTGGCCGAACACGACACAGGCTGCATCATGCGGGCGGGCGCAGCACAGGTCGAGCTGACGAGCCCAGGTACCGTCGCCACGGAGTTCGGCGACGCGGCGGCGGACCCGGCGGGTCGCACCGAGTATCTGGCGGCGTTGGAACTCAAGGTGTCCTCGACCGCCAAGACCGCCGAGCACTTGCGCCAGGTACCGGCTTTGCGCGTCGAACCGCACCGGGTGGTGGTTCCCGCCGGCGCCGCGTTCAATACGACGATTGTCTTTTCGGCCTAGGCGATGTCGGGCGATTTGCCGCCACCTGGTTGGCGCAACCTCGGCGACGCCATCGACCGGAATGGCGATCCCGAGGGGATCGCAATCATCGACCCGGGCGGCGCTGCGGCGCCGCGACACTATAGCTACCGCGAGTTCGACGCGCTCGCCGACGGGGTGGCGCGCGGCCTTGTGGCGCGCGGGCTGCGGAGGGGCGAGCGGGTCGCAATCCTGTCGGCCAACCGGGCCGAGTTTTTGGCCGCCTTTCTCGGCATCATGCGGGCCGGCTTCGTCGCCGTGCCGGTCAATTTGAAGCTGCCCGCCGCCGCGGTCGACGCGATCCTGCGCGACTGCGACGCCAAACTGGTGCTGTGCGACGAGACGCGCCGGGCGATGTGCCCCTCCGATCTCCCGGTTATCGTGTTCGGCGGCGATTTCGCGAGGTTCATCGATCCCGGTCCGTTCCGCGTGGTCGAGCCCGATCCGGCCGAGCCGGCGATGTTCCTCTACACCTCGGGATCGAGCGGGCGGCCGAAGGGGGTCGTGCTGTCGCACCAGAGCCATCTGTGGGTGATCGAGATGCGCCGCCGCGGGCCCGCGCGTCCGCCCGAGCGCCCGCTCGTCGCTGCGCCGCTCTATCACATGAACGCGCTCGCCGTGTCGCAAGCGGCGCTGGCGCAGCATGATACTATCATCCTCCTGCCCGGCTTTACCGCGCCGAGCTATATCGCGGCGGCAAGCGCCCATCGCGCGAGTGTCTTGACCTCGGTGCCGACGATGATCGCGATGGCGCTGCGCGAGCGCGACGCGCTGGCGCGCCACGATCTCTCGTCGATCCGCGCGGTGCGGATGGGCTCGGCGCCGGTGTCGCCGGGGCTGATGGCGGCGGTGCGCCAGCGCTTTCCAGGCGCCGCTGTCGGCAACGTCTATGGCACGACCGAGGCCGGGCCGATCGTCTTCGCGCCGCACCCGCAAGGTAAGCCGACCCCCGATCTGTCGGTCGGGACCGCCCACCCGCAGGTCGAGCTGCGGCTGGTCTCGGGCGCCGATCGCGCCGCCAGCGAAGGCGTGCTGCAGATGCGCTGTCCGGCCTTGATGAGCGGGTATCACAAGCTGCCGGAGGCGACCGCTGGCGCGATGACGCAAGACGGATTCTACATCACAGGTGACGTGTTCCGCCGCGATTCGCAAGGGTTCTATTACTTCGTCGGGCGCGCCGACGACATGTTCGTCAGCGGTGGCGAGAACGTCTATCCGGGCGAGGTCGAGAAATTATTGGAGCGCCATCCGGATATCCACCAGGCCGTGGTGATACCGGTCGACGACGAGCTGAAGTATCAAAAGCCGGTCGCCTTTGTCGTCCCGCGCCCGGGTGCGGCGCCGAGCGAGGCAGCAGTGAAGGAGTTCGCGCTGGCGAATGCCGCGCCCTACCTGCATCCGCGACGGGTGTGGTTTCTCGCCGAAATGCCGCTAGCCGGCACCAACAAGATCGACCGCCGCGCGCTCGTACAGCGCGCCGCCGAATTGCTGTCGGCTGAAACGGGTGGAGTGACCGGATGAAGGCCCTGGTATTGCGCGAGCACGGTGGCGGCGGGCTGCGCCTTGAGACGGGTTTCCCAGATCCGGCGCCGGGCGAGGGCGATGTCGTGCTACGAGTGCGCGCCACCTCGCTCAACTATCACGATGTGTTCACCCGGCGCGGCATGCCGGGGATCAAGATTGCGATGCCGGCGATCATGGGGCTCGACGTCGCCGGCGAGATCGCCGCGCTCGGCCCCGGCGTCACCGGCTGGCAGTTGGGTGACCGCGTCGTCGGCGACCCGATCAACCGGGTCGAGGGCGGGCTCACCGGGGAAACCGTGCACGGGGGACTGGCCGAATATTGCCGGCTGCGCGCGCACCAGCTCGTGCGGATCCCGGATGGGGTCGGCTTCGAACAAGCTGCCGCGCTGCCATGCGCCTACGGCACGGCACGGCGCATGATGCACACCAACGGGCATGTGGCGTCGGGCGAGAAGGTGCTGATCCTCGGCGCCTCGGGTGGTGTCGGGGTGTGCTGTGTTCAGCTCGCCAAAGCAGCCGGCGCTGTCGTCATCGCCGCCACCGGTTCGGACGACAAGGCGACGCGGCTGAAGGCGCTCGGCGCCGACCACACGATCAACTATGCGACGCGCGATTTCGTGCAGGAAGTGTACGGGCTGTTCGGCAAGCCGGCACGGCGCGGCGCCGGCACCGACAATGGCGTCGACGTCGTCGTCAACTACACCGGGGGCGACACCTGGACCAAAAGCCTGCGTGTCCTACGGGTCGGCGGGCGCCTCTTAACCTGCGGCGCCACCGCCGGGTACGACCCGCCGGAAGACATCCGTTTTATCTGGACGTTCGAATTGAAGATCCTCGGCTCAAACGGTTGGGCGCGCGACGATATCGTCGCGCTCTTGGAGATGGTGCGCGCGGGCCGGCTGGAGGCTGTCATCGACCAGACCTTCCCGCTCGAGCGCGCGCCGGAAGCCTTGGATCGCCTCGAGGAGCGGCGGGTGTTCGGCAAGCTGGTGATCACGCCATGAGCAGCCCACCACTGAGCAAAGAGGAACTACAGCAGCTTCTTACAAACTCTGCCTTCATCGACTTTCTGAAGTTGACCGTTCTAAGTGCCGACCCGGAAGCGCAGCAAGTGGTCATGCGTGCCGCGATGCGGCCCGAATTTGAGCGTGGCCGCGGGACCGGCCAGTGGCACGGCGGACCAATCGCCGCGATCATCGACACGGCCGGCGATTATGCCCTCGTTATGCTGCTCGGCCGGCCGCTGCCGACGGTCAATTTCCGCGTCGACTACCTGCGCCCGGCGATCGATACCGCGCTGATCATCACCGCCACCGTACGCAGGAGCGGCAGGCTCTTTGGGATTGTCGACGTTGAGGTGGCCAACGAGGCCGGAACGCTGCTGGCGATCGGCCGCGCCACCTATGCCACGGCGACGTGAAAGCCCCGATGGCGCAGAACATCTACGACAATGAGGCGTTCTTCGCGGGCTACGCGCGGCTGCCGCGCTCCGTCGAGGGACTGGAAGGCGCACCGGAATGGCCGGCTCTGCGCGCGTTGCTGCCCGATCTGCGCGGGCGCAAGGTTCTCGATCTCGGCTGCGGCTACGGCTGGTTCTGCCGCTGGGCGCGCGAAGCGGGCGCCGCCGAGGTGGTGGGCATCGATGTGTCCGAAAAGATGCTGGCGCGGGCCCGTGCCGACACGCGGGACGCCGCGATCGCCTACTGGCGGGCGGATATGGAAAGGGTCGAGCTGCCGCGGGAGGTCTTCGAACTGGTATACAGCTCGCTGGCGCTCCACTACATCGCGGACCTCGGCCGGCTGATGTCGCAGGTGGAAGGAACGCTGGTCCAGGGTGGCGGCCTGGTGTTCTCGATGGAGCACCCGATCTACACCGCACCCGCCGAGCCCAAATGGTCGCTTGATGCCGCCGGGCATAAAACCTGGCCGGTCGATCACTACCTTGATGAGGGCCCGCGATCGACCAATTGGCTGGCGCCGGGCGTGATCAAGCACCACCGCACGATCGCCACCACCATCAACCTGCTGCTGCGCATCGGGTTCGCGATCTCTCACGTCGAGGAATGGGCGCCGAGCGAGGCGCAAATCGCGGCACGGCCGAGCCTTGCCGATGAGCGCCATCGTCCGCCCTTCCTGATCGTCGCGGCAAAGAAGCGGTAGCTGGTGCTGACCCCGAAAGACGCCAGCGCGGCCGCGCCCGGTTGCTGCCGCGATCGCTAGGCACGGTCTCGCCGGACGGGTGATCTCGCTCGGCGAACGGTCTGACCTGGAAACGCTTTACCGGCGTGCCGTGCTGGCGACCGACACCGGGGATTGTGCGGCCGTCATCGGCGATGCCGGGTTCATCGTGCCGCCGCGCGATCCCCAGGCGCTCGCCGACGCGTGGCAGCGCATGATCACGCTCGGCCAGGACGGCCGGCGCGCGCTCGGCCTCCGGGCGCGTGCGGATCGTCGAGAACTACAAACTCGAGCGGATCGTGCCGCGGTTCGAGGCGCTTTATCGCGAAATCACGGGGGCGGAATCCGCCGGGCGGAGCCGATCGGATAGCTGACAGCGACGATTTTTCGAAATGATACGCTTTTGAGCCCTTTAGCCCCGGGTCAATCCGCCGCATTCTTTCCGCCATAGCGCCGCACGCGCAGGTCGGCCTGCTCCTTGTGGCCCCAGAAGCGCTCGATCGCACAAAGCCGGCTGCAATATTCGCCGACCATCGCGCTTGCTTCGGGAGTTCGCACCTCCTGATAAGTGCAGGTCTTCATGAACTTGCCGACCCAGAGACCGCCGGTATAGCGCGCCGCCCCCTTGGTCGGCAGCGTGTGGTTGGTGCCGATCACCTTGTCGCCATAGGAGACATTGGTCTGCGGCCCGAGGAACAGGGCGCCGTAATTCTTGAGGCGGTCGAGATAGCGCCGCGGTTCACGGCACAGCACCTCGACATGCTCGGCGGCGATGCGGTCGGCCTCGGCGATCATCTCATCGTCGTCGGTGCACAGGATCACTTCGCCATAGTCGCGCCACGCCACCCCGGCGACATCGGCGGTCGGCAGCACAGTCAGCTGGCGGGCGATCTCGGCGACCGTATCGTGCGCGAGCTTTTCCGAGGTGGTGAGGAGGATGGCCGGCGAGGTCGGCCCGTGCTCGGCCTGACCCAAGAGATCGGTCGCGCACATCTCGGCGTCGGCCACCTCGTCGGCGATGACCAGGACCTCGGTCGGCCCGGCGAAGAGGTCGATGCCGACCTTGCCGTAGAGCTGGCGCTTCGCTTCGGCGACATAGGCGTTGCCCGGCCCGACCAGCATGTCTACGGGCGCGAATGTATCGGTGCCGAGCGCCATCGCCGCGACCGCCTGGACCCCGCCGAGGACGTAGATCGCGTCGGCCCCACCCAGATGCATCGCCGCAATCGTCTCGGGGTGTGGGCCACCCTGGTTGGGCGGGGTGCAGGCGGCGATATGCCCGACCCCGGCGACCCGGGCGGTGACGATCGACATATGCGCGGAAGCGACCATCGGATAGCGCCCGCCCGGCACATAGCACCCGACCGAGCCGACCGGGATGTGGCGGTGCCCGAGGATCACCCCCGGCAGGGT
Source organism: uncultured Alphaproteobacteria bacterium (assembly GCA_963734125.1). Lineage (GTDB taxonomy): Bacteria > Pseudomonadota > Alphaproteobacteria > ATCC43930 > CGMCC-115725 > DATARH01. The sequence goes on along the minus strand of CAVTGB010000013.1, from coordinate 17,972 downwards.
CTCGACCTCGACATCCCGGAGCGCGGCGCGCTGGATTTGCGCGAAATTGCGGATCTGGGCCTGCGCGAATTTGATGTCGTCGATGGTCTGCGGCGACACCTGGGCGACCAGCCCGCGGATCTCGTCATCGCTGAGACGGAAGCTCGCCGGCGACCATTTGTCGAAGCGCTCCGAGAGGTCGCGCACCGCCCTATCGCCGCGCGCCCGGACATCGGCGATGATCCCTTCGACCGTCGCGCGGATCTTGGCGTCGGCCTCGTCCTGGCTGCCGGCCAAAGCGGCGGTCTTGATGTGTCGCGGCATCGCTTACTCCTATCGCACGATCATCACGTCGCCCGATTTACTCCGCGGCGCGCCGGGGATCGACGACTAAATTTCCGCCTCCTCCCGGTCACTCGATCACCTCGTCGGCCTGCGCCAACAAGATTTGCGGCACGGTGATGCCAAGCGCCGCGGCGGTCTTCAGATTGATGACCAGATCGAATTTGGTCGGCTGTTGCACCGGCAGGTCGGCGGGTTTGGCGCCCTTAAGGATCTGAACGACATAAGTCGCGGCGCGGCGCCACAAATCGTGCAAATCCGGTCCGTAAGACATCAGTCCGCCGGCATGCGCAAAAGCTGGGAAAACCGAGATCAGCGGCAGGCGGTTTGCGGATGCGAAGGCAATGACCTGCGGCTGGACGAGGAGCGAGACGGCATCCGAGTCAAGGATTACACCGTCTGCGCGCCCGCGGCCAATCGCGGCCAAGGCGTTGTCGAGTCCCTTCGGGTCGCGCAACTCGACCGATTGCAGCGTCAGCCCGAGTTTGGGAGCCAGTCCCTGCATCGCCTGCCACGAAGACGCGCTGCTGTGATTGGCGGGATTCCACAGATAGGCGACGCGCGAGATTTGTGGCGCCGCCTCTTTGAGCAGCTCCAGCCACTTCCCGCTGAATTGGTCCTCGACGGCGAGCGACAGCCCGGTCATGTTCCCGCCAGGACGAGCGAGGCTGGCGGCGAACCCGGCGCCGATCGGATCGGCCGCGACGAACACCACCGGGATCGACAGGGCGGCGCGATGAGCGGCATCGGTAGCGGGGACGCCCGCTGTTGCGATGATGTCGACCTTGAGGCGCGCGAGTTCCTCGATCGGCCCGGCGAAGCTGACACTGCCCTCCTGCGGGGATCGGTAGTTGATCGCAATATTCTTGCCCTCAAAATAGCCAAGTTCGCGCAGACCTTGGCGCAGGCCGTCGCGCGCCGTCTCATCGGTGCCGAATCCGACCCACCCGACCGCCGGCACCCGCCCCTGTTGCGCGCGAACCACACGTGGCAACAGCGCCGCGCCGCCGAGCAGGGTGAGAAGATCGCGCCGGTTCATCCTCACCACGCGGTCCAGCCGCCGTCGACGAGGAGGGAGGAGCCGGTGACGAGGCTGGCGGCGGGCGAGGCGAGGAAAACTACGGCGTTCGCCACCTCCTCGACCGTGCCGACCCGGCCCAGGGGAATGCGGTCCTCGATCCATTTGCGGGTGTCGGGGTCGTCGAGAAAGGGTTTAGTGAGCGGCGTCATGACGAAAGTCGGGGCGATCGAGACGACGCGCACGCCCTTTGGCGCCAGCTCGGCCGCCATCGCCTTGGTCAGCCCTTCGAGCGCGTGCTTGGTCATCACATAGACCGTGCGGTCGCGCTCCGAGCCGACATGACCCATCTGCGAGGACATGTTGATGATGACGCCGCTGCCCGCCTGGACCATGTGGCGCGCCGCCGCCTGCGCGACGATGAAGGCGGCCTTGATGTTGAGCGCGATCATCCGGTCGAGCGTCGCCTCGTCGACCTCGAGAAACGGCTGCGGCCGGTTGACCCCGGCATTGTTGACGAGGATGTCGAGGCGCGGGAGGCCGGCGATCGCGGCCTGCGCCGCGGCGCTGTCGGTCACGTCGAACGGCAGCGCCCGCGCCCGCCCGCCCTCGCGCGGCGATTTCCGCCGCGACGCGCCGCAAGCTCGGCCGTCGTGCGGCTGTTGAGCAGCAATTCGGCCCCGGCCCGGCGAGCGCCAGCGCGACCGCCCGGCCGATGCCGCGCCCGGCGCCGGTAACGAGCGCCACCTTGCCGTCGAGGCGGAACGGGTTTGCCGGGGATGGCACGCGGATCTCCTCTTCGGGCAATCCGCATCGTAGCCGCTCGTCGGTTTGCTTGCCACCGGCGCCGGCTCGTCGGATACAGTGCGCAGCCATCTTGTCGGGGGATCCCATGCCGAACCCTGCATCCACAGATCGTCGCGGCCCTCGAGACGATGAAAAAACTCGGCCTGAAGCCGATCGAGGCGATGACGCCGGCCGAGGCGCGCGCCCAGATGGAGGCGACCGCCCAAAGCCGCAAGGCCGAGCCGCTGCCGATCGCCCGCGTCGAGGAGCGCGACGATCCCCGGCCCGGTCGGGCCGATCCGCGTGCGGCTCTACTGGCCGAATGCCGGCGGAACGGTGCCGGCGATCGCCTATTATCACGGTGGCGGGCATGTCATCGGCAGCCTCGATACGCACGATCTGATCGCCCGCAATCTGTGCGCCGGCGCCGGTGCGCTGGTCGTCTCGGTCGATTACCGGATGGGGCCGGAGCACCGCTTCCCGGCGGCGGTCGAGGATTGCGTTCGCCGCGCTCGAATGGCTTCACGCCAATGCCGCGAGCCTCGGCGCCGACCCCGACCGGCTCGGCGTCCACGGCGACAGCGCCGGCGCCAACCTGGCCGCGGTCGTGGCGCTGATGGCGCGCGACACCGGCGGCCCGCGGCTGCGGCTGCAATCGCTGGTCTACCCGGTCGCCGATTACACGCTGAGCAGCGCCAGCTACGAGAAATTCGCCGAGGGCTACGGCCCGCTCACCGCGCGCCGCGATGGAGTGGTTCCAGCAGCATTACCTGCGCAGTCCGGCCGACGCCGCGGATTGGCGCGCCTCGCCGATCAAGGCGGCAAGCCTCGAGGGCGTCGCGCCGGCGATCGTCGTCACCGCCGAATGCGACGTGCTGCACGACGAGGGCGCGCGCTACGCCGAGGCGTTGCGCCGCGCCGGCGTCGCCGTCGAGTACCGCGAGTATCCCGGGATGATCCACGGCTTCTTCGGCATGGTGCCGATCGTCGACGACGCGATGAACGCGCAGCGCGCGGTTGCGGCGGCGTTCAAGCGAGCCTTCGCCTGAGCGGCCGACAACGGGAGTGTCCGCTTTGCTCGAGGCTGGACGGCCCGCTCCGCGTATTACCCTGCCGGCGCTGTTCGTCACTTTCCTCACGGTCTCGATGTACGGTTTCGGCGGCCCGATCGTCTGGGCCCGCCGCATCATCGTCGACCAGCGAGGGTGGCTCAGCGATGGAGATTTCGCCGAGATCCTGAGCTTCTGCCAATTCCTGCCCGGCCCCAACGTCGTCAGCATTTCGGTCTGCCTCGGCGCGAAATTTCGCGGTCCGGCCGGTGCACTATCGGCGCTGGTAGGGCTTTATCCTGATACCGTGGACGGTCGGCTTCGCGCTCGGCGCGGTATTTTTGACCTACGCGCAGACGGCCCTGTTGCAGGGGATCCTGCGCGGGAGTTGCCGCGGCGGCGGGCGGTCTGATCCTCGGCACCGGCATTCGGCTGCTGCTTCCCCATCGTCACCGGCCGGTCGCGCTGGTTTTTGCCGCGCTCGCCTTCGCCGGCCTCGCGGCGGCGAAATTGCCGCTGTTGATCGTCGTCCTCGGGCTGGTGCCACTGTCGATCGTTTGGCGGGCCCGGCGCCGGCTCGTGAGATGAACGCACCGGGCGCTTCACTTCGCTCGTCGCGCATATCGCGCTCCTGGCGCTGATCAGCTTCGGCGGGGTTCCCGGGCGTATTGCCCGATCTGCGCAACTTCGTCGTCACGACGCACGGCTGGCTGACCGATCAGGAGTTCGCCAACTGCTTTGCGATCGTGCAGGCGATCCCCGGGCCGAACATGATCCTGATGATGAGCTTTATCGGCTGGAAGGTGGGCGGCTTGCCGACCGCGTTCGCCAGCGCGCTCGTCACCTTCGGCCCGTCGTGCGCGCTCGCCTACACCGCGTTTCGCTATTGGGAGCGGTTCCGCGACACCGCATGGCAGAGCCGCATTCGCCGCGGCCTGACGCCGGTCATCATCGGCCTCGTCGTCGCCGGCGGCTATGTAATGGCGAGCACGGTCGATGCCGGCTGGATCGGCATCGGCGTCACCGTCGGCGCGGCCGCTCTGCTGCTGGGGACCCGAGTCAACCCGCTGTGGCTGCTCGGCGCGGGCGCCGCGCTCGGCGGCCTCGGCCTGGTTTGAGGCTCACGCCAGGCGCTGGGTCAGCTGGTAGAGCAGCATCGGGTTGACCTGGAAGCGCTCGCGCAGCGCCTCGCTGTCGAGCGCGACGAGGGCGGCGCGCTCAGCTTCGGCGAGGTCGAAGCGGGCGGCGTAGCGCGCGGGGTCGCGGCGAAAGGCGGCGCGCGCCTCGGCATCCTCGACGAGGCTGAAGATCGCGCCGGCGAGCGCGCTGTGTTCCGGCGCTGTCGCCGGGTAATGCAGCACCGCCGCCGCGATGGGCGCGAGCTCGGTCCAGCCGACGACGGCATAGATGCGATGCCAGGACGGCTCGAACAGCGCGGTCTGCGGCGGCCGGTCGCCGATCGCGCCGGCGAGGATCTGCAGCGAGCGGCATTCGACATTGCCGCTCGGTCGAGCGCCGCCGCATCGAGGCTCATCAGGTAGCGCAGGTTGCCCGCCGCCAGATGCTCGAAGATGACCCGGTCGGTGGCGAGGTCGGGGTGCGGGTATTGCGGGGTTCCCGGATAATGCGACAGCCCGCCGCTGGCGAGGACGATCGCGCGCCGGCCCATCCGCTCCAGCGCGTGCGCCAGCGCCCGGCCGAACGCGAAACAGCGCTCCGGCGTGGGCTGCGGCGGCACGTACGCATTGACGAAAACCGGGAGGAACGGTAGCTCCCGCGGATAGCCGCAGAAGTCGAGCGGGATCGTGAACGCGGTGCCGAGCCCGGCATCGAGCGTAAAAGCCGGGTCGAAGCCGAGATCGAGGAGCTCGCGCACCAGCGCGTAACCCGCCGCGCCGTCGATCGGCCACCAGCCCCATGCCCGCCGCTGCCCTGCGCCGCGCCCCGCAATGGACGAGAAAGGCCGGCACGCAGCGCACGACGAAATCATCGCAATGCGCATTCGAGATGACGATCACCAGATCGGGATCGAGCGCGCGGAACCGGTCGCCCAATTCGCGCATCGCCCCATTGACCCGGGCGACCTGCGCATGGTCCTCGGTCTCCGGCAGGGTGAAAAACTGCGGCGCATGCGGCACGATCGCCGCGCCGACGATGCCGGGACGGGATTTCGCGGCGGTTGCCTGTTCCATAGCAGTCCACCTCCACCGCGCCAGTAGGCTCCTGTCTCAGCCTAAACCCGCGTCCGCCCGGTGCAACCCGTTGGCCGCGACTGCTCGCAGCCGCCATGGTGCCGGTGACGATCAAGTCAGGCGGTGACCGATCCATGGCCGTATCAAACGACATTTCCACGGAGATCTCCGAAAAGCAGTACTTAACGTCGCGGATGCCATACGCACTGACCTCCGGCGCATTGGATGGGCTGGCCCGGAGGCTTGGCGACAGCATACCCTCTCTTGGGCTAGACCCATTTTTGCCGAATTACGGCAAGCGCTTCTTGCCGCGAATGGCCGGCTGAGCGCTGCGGTGGACCTTCTCGTGAAAGCCGATGACCAACCTCCTCCTGAGGGTCCTCGATCAAACGTGATCAATCTCGCGGAGCGGATAAAACGAGAAATCGGGGAGCCGCACTCCCCCGCGGCCGGTGACGAACCCGACCCGATTGACGTCGGGGGCGGTGGCCCCCCCCTCCGGGGATGGATATCGAGAACGTCTTGCGCGGCTAGAGAGTGCCCAGGAATGGACAAAAGTTGTCCTTGGGCTGATCGGCGCCCTCATGATTGGCGGGTTTGCATTTCTCGGGTTCAGATTAACCGGCTTGACGCGAAGTTCGATTTACTCGGCGGTCGAATAGACACCTCGGTAGCCGCATATCGGCGGAAAACGCGGCCACCCGTCAGGAGCTGATCGGCGTAGCGACCGCCATCTCGAATTCTATTACCGCGGCCCTGCAAAGCAGCCGCCGACCCTGCCGTTACCGATGCCGACACCTGGCCCCAGCCCACCAACGCCAAAGCAATAACCACCCCCACCGGAGCCAACATGCCGATCATCCCCGAGGTGCTCGCAGCTGTCGACGAACTGAGCGACATCCGCCGCGACATCCACGCCCATCCCGAGCTCGGCTTCACCGAGGAGCGCACCGGCGATCTGGTCGCCAGAAAGCTCGCCGAATACGGCTGCGAGGTGCATCGCGGTCTGGCGACGACCGGCGTTGTCGGCACGATCCGGCGCGGCAATTCGCTGCGCGCGATCGGGCTTCGGGCCGACATGGACTGCCTGCCGATGCAGGAGCTGAACGAGTTCGCGCACCGCTCGCAACATCGACGGCCTGATGCATGGCTGCGGCCATGACGGGCATACGACGATGCTCCTGGGCGCGGCGCGCTATCTCGCGGCGACCCGCAATTTCGAGGGCACCGTCCACTTCATCTTTCAGCCGGGCGAGGAGGGCTATGGCGGCGGCCGGGTCATGGTACAGGAGGGGTTGTTCGAGAAATTCCCGTGCGACGCGGTCTTCGCGATGCACAACAAGCCCGGCATCCCGGTCGGTCACATGGCGACCAGGGTCGGGCCGATGCTCGCCGCCTCCGACCGCTTCGACATCCGCGTCAAGGCGCAGGGCGGGCATGCGGCCGATCCGCATCTCGGAACCGACCCGTTCGTCATCGGCGCCCAGATCGTGTGGCGCTGCAGACGATCCCGTCGCGCAATATCGACCCGGGCGCGGCGGTCATCAGCAATCGGCTTCATGTGGGCGGCTCGGCCTATAACGTGATCCCGGACGACCTGCATATCGGCGGCACGGGCCGCAGTTTCCGCCCCGCTCGCGCAGGACCCGATAGAGCGGCGCATCGGCGAAGTGGTGCGCGGCACCGCCGCGCGCAATGGCGCGGCCGCCGACTTCTATCGCCGCGGACATCCGCGACGGTCAACGACTGCCGCACGAAGCGAGCTTCGCCGCCGACGTCGCTGCCGAGATGCTGCGGCGACGCGCAGGTCAGCGCAACGTCGCGCCGTCGCTGGGCGGCGGATGATTTCTCCTACATGCTGCAGGCGGGCCGGGCGCGATGGTCGTCGGCAACGGCGCCGGTGAAGGCGGCTCGCTCCTGCACAACGCGCGCTACGATTTCAACGACAGCGCGCTCCCCTACGGGCAGCTTTCGCCCGCCTCGCCGAGCGCTTCCTCGAAAAGACGGAATGAGAGAGCAGAGACACGACCTGCCAGAGTACATGTGTCGTCGATGTGTCGCGGCGCACCTGAGATCGCCGGCACACGTCGACCGCTCCGCCGATTTCGCGCGCGGCGTCGAGGCGGAAGGGGCTTCACCGGCTTGTGGGTCACCGACTGCGTTCGGCGCGCGGCCGGCCGAACGTCGATCCGATTCCGTCCCGACGGAGCGTCGTTGCCGTTCGTCATCCGTCGGATAGATCGGCGCCTGCGCGTTGCAGGCGCCGGTGCGCCATCCGGCCGAACTCGCCCACCGCATCCGCCGACTGCACGCGATGACCGGCGCGCGCCTGCAGCTCGGCTCGGCAGCGGGTCGACCAAGGCCGATTTCGATATCGTCGGGGCCGATTACGAAACGCGCTTCAAGACGCTGATGAGCTCGTCGACATCATGCGCAAGGCGTGGTCGGGCGAACGGCTCGATGCCCCCGGCGTCGGCGCGCTGACCCCGTGGCCGGGCACCGAGGGCGGGCCAGCGGCGCTGCTCGGCGCCTGGCGCAACAAGCGCTGGATCGTCGACCCGAACACTGCCAGGGCTGGATCGCCTCGGGCCTCGACTCCCAACCCGAGAGCTCGCGGTCGGCATGAAGATCTACCGCGACGCCGGCGGCAAGCGCGCGATCCTCGCCAAGTCATCGTCGATCTGGAGGGTAATGCCGACGAGATGCCGCTGGCGGCCGCGCGACGGTCACGCTGACCGGCGGCGAAGCCGCAGCCCGCGAACAAGCTGCGGCGGATCAAGGATGTCGGGTTCGACGACATCCTGTGCATGGTCGCACCCGAACATCTCGACCATCTGGCGCGGCTGGCGCCACGCGGCGGCGTGACCCGAGCGATATTGACGAGGGTGCGGCCGCGGATTACCTAGGCCGCATCCCGGCTCGTTACCGATCATCACCGCGCCCGATCCGCGGCTCAAAATAAAGGCGCGGCCGGTTCCGGCGGTCGACGTCGAAGTGCGCCGGCTGTACGGACCGACATGCTCGAGACGATGTACCGCCTGCGCGATCGGCGTTCGGGCCGGCCGCGCCGCAGGTCGGCGTGGCGCGCCGCGTCCTCGTCATCGAGCGTCGCGCGCGACGGCGAGCCGCCGCAGCCGATGCGCATCGCCAATCCCGAGACTATCGTGGCGTTCCGAGACAGTGATGCTCGGGGCAGCGAGGGGCCGCCCGTCCTTGCCCGAGCATTAATGCCGATGTCGAACGCCCCGATGCGATCCGGCTGCGCTATCTCGACCACGAAAACGAGATTCTGCGAGATCGAGGCGAAGGGGCTGCTCGCTGCGACCCGCCTGTACAGCACGAGATTCGACCACCTCGACGGGGTCCTCTTCGTCGGTCACATATCGGACCCTCAGTAGCGCGGGATCATCCTCAGGAAGCTCGTCAAGGCGAAAAGCAGCGGCGCGTGCTCGCGCCGGCGTAGCGATTCGGTGACCGCCCCGCTCGATTTTCATGGGGGACGCCGGGATTTCTGGGGCCGCGCGATTCTTCTCGCCGCCGACTGTCCACGCCGGGGCATCGCCTGCGCGCGGTCTACACCCAGCCGCCGCGCCCCGCGGGCCGCGGTCACCGGCCGCAGCCCTCGGCCGTGCAGGCGCTGGCCGAGCGGCACGGGCCTCACCATCACCGCGTTCCCACCCTGCGCGATCGGGACCTAGCGGCCGAATTTGCCGCGACCCCGGCGCATGCGGCGGTCCGAGTCGCGGCCTACGGCCTCATTCTGCCGGCGCCAATCGTTAACGCGCCACGCCATGGCTGCCTTAACGTCCATGCATCACTATTGCCGCGCTGGCGTGGTGCGGCGCCGATCCAGCGCGCGATCCTCGCCGGCGACCGCGAAACCGGGATCAGCGATCATGCAAATGGACGAAGGGCTCGACACCGGCCCGATCCTCCTGCAGCAGGCGGTCCCGATCGGCGGAGAGACGACGGCATGGCGGGCGTGCACCACCGCCGTCGCCGGAGCTCGGCGCGCAAATGATCCTCGAAGCGCTCGATAGCGTCGCCAGCAGAACGCTGGTCGCGCCGCCGCAGCCCGGCGAGCGTCGCTTACGCCGCGAAACTCCGCCGCGAGGAGGCGCGGCTCGAACTGCGGCTCTCCGCGACCCTGCTCGAGCGGCAGGTGCGCGCCTTCGATCCTTGGCCCGGCGCCTATTTCTGCGGCCGCGGCGAGACCCGATTCGCGTGCTCAAGGCCGAGACCGACCCGCGATCCGCCGCCGCGCCGCCGGGCACGGTAATCGACGACCACCTCGCGATCCGCCTGCGGCGATGGCGCGCTTCGCCCGACGCGATTGCAGCGCCCCGGCCGGGCGCGCTCGGCGCGGAGGCGTTTCTGCGCGGGTTTGCGTTGGCGCCCGGAGCCCTCTCTGTCATGCTCCGCTACAAGCTGACGATCGAATATTGCGGCACCGTGCCGGTCGGCTGGCAGCGCCAGGCGAACGGCTCGTCGGTGCAAGCGGCGCTCGAAACCGCGATCGAGAATTTCTGCGGCGAGAGTGTGCGGGTGTTCGGCGCCGGGCGCACCGATGCCGGGGTCCACGCGCTGGCGCAGGTCGCCCGGCCACACAAAAAAAAAAAAAAAAAAAAAAAAAAAAAAAAAAAAAAAAAAAAAAAAAAAAAAAAAAAAAAAAAAAAAAAAAAAAAAAAAATTTTTTTTTTTTTTTTTTTTTCACCTGTGGGCGCGCCCGCCGGTTGAGGATGCGGTAGAGGTAGTGGCGCTGGGTCGCCGAATGCCGGGCATCGAAATCTGCGCGCGCCGGCTCGACCGCGATGACGCTGATCGCGTGCGGGCGCAGATGGTGGTTGACCGCGCTGCGGATGACCTTCGGATCATGGGCGCGCGGCAGATCGACATGGGCGACCTGCGCCAGCGCGTGGACCCCCGCATCGGTGCGCCCGGCGCCAAACACCCGCACACTCTCGCCGCAGAAATTCTCGATCGCGGTTTCGAGCGCCGCTTGCACCGACGAGCCGTTCGCCTGGCGCTGCCAGCCAACCAGGCCGGTGCCGCAATATTCGATCGTCAGCTTGTAGCGGGGCATAACAAGAGGGTTCCGGGCGCCAACGCAAACCCGCGCAGAAACGCCTCCGCGCCGAGCGCGCCCCGGCCGGGGCGCTGCAATCGCGTCGGGCGAAGCACGCCATCGCCGCAGGCGATTGCGAGGTGGTCGTCGATTACCGTGCCCGGCGGCGCGGCGGCGGATCGCGGGTCGGTCTCGGCCTTGAGCACGCGAATGCGCTCGCCGCGGCCGCAGAAATAGGCGCCGGGCCAAGGATCGAAGGCGCGCACCTGCCGCTCGAGCAGGGTCGCGGAGAGCCGCCAGTCGAGCCGCGCCTCCTCGCGGCGGAGTTTCGCGGCGTAAGTGACGCCCTCGCCGGGCTGCGGCCGCGCGACCAGCGTTCTGTTGGCGACGCTATCGAGCGCTTCGAGGATCATTTGCGCGCCGAGCTTGGCGAGGCGGTCGTGCAGCCCGCCTGCCGTCGTCTCTCCGCCGATCGGGACCGCCTGCTGCAGGAGGATCGGGCCGGTGTCGAGCCCTTCGTCCATTTGCATGATCGTGATCCCGGTTTCGCGGTCGCCGGCGAGGATCGCACGCTGGATCGGCGCCGCACCACGCCAGCGCGGCAATAGTGAGGCATGGACGTTGAGGCAGCCATGGCGTGGCGCGTTGAGGATTGGCGCCGGCAGAATGAGGCCGTAGGCCGCGACGACCGCCGCATCGGCCGGGGTCGCGGCGAATTCGGCCGCTAGGTCCCGATCGCGCAGGCGTGGTGGGAACGCGGATGGTGAGCCCGTGCCGCTCGGCCAGCGCCTGCACGGGCGAGGGCTGCGGCCGGTGACCGCGGCCCGCGGGGCGCGGCGGCTGGGTGTAGACCGCGCGCAGGCGATGCCCGGCGTCGATCAGGGCGGCGAGGATCGTCGCGGCAAAATCCGGCGTCCCCATGAAAACGAGATCGAGCGGGGCGGTCACCGATCGCTACGCCGGCGCGAGGGCGCGGCTGCGTTTCGCCTTGGCGAGCTTCCGCAGGATGATCCCGCGCTTGAGGGTCGAGATGTGATCGACGAAGAGGACCCCGTCGAGGTGGTCGATCTCGTGCTGCAGGCAGGTCGCGAGCAGCCCCTTCGCCTCGATCTCGCGGATCTCGTTCTCGTGGTCGAGATAGCGCAGCCGGATCGCATCGGGGCGTTCGACATCGGCATAATGCTCGGGCAAGGACAGGCAGCCCTCGCTGCCGAGCATCACTGTCTCGGAACGCCACAGGATCTCGGGATTGGCGATGCGCATCGGCTGCGGCGGCTCGCCGTCGCGCGCGACATCGACGACGAGGACGCGCTGCGCCACCCCGACCTGCGGCGCGGCGAGCCCGACGCCGATCGCGCGGTACATCGTCTCGAGCATGTCGTCCATCAGCCGGCGCACCTTGGCGTCGACCGCGGAACCGGCCGCGCCTTTATTTTGAGCCGCGGATCGGGCGCGGTGATGATCGGTAACAGAGCCATGAGGCCTAGGTAATCCGCGGCCGCGCGCTCGTCAATATCGCTCGGCGTCACGCCGCCGCGTCGCGCAGCCGCGCCAGATCGTCGAGACTCTCGGGTGCGACCATGCACAGGATGTCGTCGAAGCCGACATCCCGGATGCGCTTCAGCTTGTCGCGCGCCGCGGCGTCGCCGCCGGTCAGCATGACCGTCGCGCGGCCGCCCAGCGGCATGTCCTCGGCATTGCCCTCCAGATCGACGATGACGTTGGCGAGGATCGCGCGCTTGCCGCCGGCGTCGCGGTAGATCTTCATGCCGACGGCGAGCTCCTCGGGCTGGCGAGTAGAGGCCCGAGGCGATCCAGCCCTGGCATTGTTCGGCCGAGTAGACGATCCAGCGCTTGTTGCGCCAGGCGCCGAGCAGCAGCGCCGGGCCGCCCTCGGTGCCCGGCCACGGGGTCAGCGCGCCGCCCCCGGGCATCGAGCCGCTCGCCGCGCCACGCCTTGCGCATGATGTCGAGCGAGCTCATCAGCGTCTTGAAGCGCGTTTCGTAATCGGCCCCGACGAGATCGAAATCGGCCTTGGTCGAGCCGCTGCCGAGCCCGAGCTGCAGGCGCGCGCCGGTCATCGCGTGCAGTCCGGCGATGCGGTGCGCCAGTTCGACCGGATGGCGCACCGGCACCTGCAACACGCAGGTGCCGATCTCGATCCGCCGGGTGACGGCGGCGATGACGCTCATCAGCACGATCGGATCGAGGGTCGGCCGGCCGCGCCCGAATGCATCGGTAACCCACAATCCGGCGAACCCTTTCGCCTCGACCTGCCGGGCGAGATCGGTGATGCGGTCGAGCGTCCTGCCGGTCGTCTCCGGGCGTAGGCCGCAACACATTGACGACATGCACTCTCATCGCCCTGTCTCCGCTCTCTCATTCCGCCTTTTCGAGGAACCGCTCGGCGAGCCGGGCGAAAAAGCTGACCCCGAACGGGATCGCGCTGTCGTTGAAGTCATAGCGGGCGTTGTGCAAGCGAGCAGCCGCCCTCGCCCGGGCCGTTGCCGAGCCACACCATCGCCCCCGGCACCGCCTGCAGCATGTAGGAGAAATCCTCGCCGCCGAGCGATGGCGCGACGTTGCGCTCGACCTGCGCCTCGCCGCAGATCTCGGCCGCAACGTCGGCGGCAAAGCTCGCTTCGTCGGCATGGTTGACCGTCGGCGGATAGCCGCGCCGGTAGTCCAGTTCGGCGGCGGCGCCATTGAGCGCGGCGGTCCCGCGCACCACTTCGCCCATGCGCCGCTCTATCAGGTCCTGCACGAGCGGGCGGAAGCTGCGGACCGTCCCGCCGATATGCAGGTCGTCCGGGATCACGTTATAGGCCGAGCCGCCGCGCATGAAGCCGATTGTGATGACCGCCGGATCGACCGGGTCGATATTGCGCGACGGGATCGTCTGCAGCGCCAGCACGATCTGCGCGCCGATGACGAACGGGTCGGTTCCGAGATGCGGATAGGCCGCGTGCCCGCCCTGCGCCTTGACGCGGATGTCGAAGCGATCGGTGGCGGCAAGCATCGGCCCGGCCTTGGTCGCGATATGACCGACCGGGATCCCGGGCTTGTTGTGCATCGCGAAGACCGCGTCGCACGGGAATTTTTCGAACAACCCCTCCTGTACCATGACCCGGCCGCCGCCATAGCCCTCCTCGCCCGGCTGAAAGATGAAGTGGACGGTGCCCTCGAAATTGCGGGTCGCAGCGAGATAGCGCGCCGCCCCCAGCAGCATTGTCGTATGCCCGTCATGGCCGCAGCCATGCATCAGTCCGTCATGTTGCGAGCGGTGCGCGAACTCGTTCAGCTCCTGCATCGGCAGGCAGTCCATGTCGGCCCGGAGCCCGATCGCGCGCAGCGAATTGCCGCGCCGGATCGTGCCGACGACGCCGGTCGTCGCCAGACCCCGATGCACCTCGCAGCCATATTCGGCGAGCTTTCTGGCGACCAGATCGCCGGTGCGCTCCTCGGTGAAGCCGAGCTCGGGATGGGCGTGAATGTCGCGGCGGATGTCGCTCAATTCGTCGACAGCGGCGAGCACCTCGGGGATGATCGGCATGATGGCTCCGGGGCGGTGGGGGGTGGTTATTGCTTTGGCGTTGGTGGGCTGGGGCCAGGTGTCGGCATCGGTAACGGCAGGGTCGGCGGCTGCATTTGCCGGGCCGCGGTAATAGAATTCGAGATGGCGGTCGCTACGCCGATCAGCTCCTGACGGGTGGCCGCGTTTTCCGCCGATATGCGGCTACCGAGGGTGTCTATTCGACCGCCGAGTGAATTGAACTTCGCGTCAAGCCGGTTAATCTGAACCCCGAGAAATGCAAACCCGCCAATCATGAGGGCGCCGATCAGCCCAAGGACAACTTTTGTCCATTCCTGGGCACTCTCTAGCCGCGCAAGACGTTCTCCGATATCCATCCCCGGAGGATGGGGGCCACCGCCCCCGACGTCAATCGGGTCGGGTTCGTCACCGGCCGCGGGGGAGTGCGGCTCCCCGATTTCTCGTTTTATCCGCTCCGCGAGATTGATCACGTTTGATCGAGGACCCTCAGGAGGAAGGTTGGTCATCGGCTTTCACGAGAAGGTCCACCGCAGCGCTCAGCCGGCCATTCGCGGCAAGAAGCGCTTGCCGTAGATTCGGCAAAAATGGGTCTAGCCCAAGAGAGGGTATGCTGTCGCCAAGCCTCCGGGCCAGCCCATCCAATGCGCCCGAGGTCAGTCGTATGGCATCCGCGACGTTAAGTACTGCTTTTCGGAGATCTTCCGTGGAAACGTCGTTTGATACGGCCATGGATCGGTCACCGCCTGACTTGATCGTCACCGGCACCATAGCGGCTGCGAGCAGTCGCGGCCAACGTGGTTGCACCGGGCGGACGCGGGTTTAGGCTGAGACAGGAGCCTATTGGCGCAGTGAAGGTGAACCGCTATGGATCAGGCAACCGCCGCGAAATCCCGTCCCGGTATCGTCGGCGCGGCGATCGTGCCGCATGCGCCGCAATTCCTCACCCTGCCCGACACCGAGGACCATGCGCAGGTCGCCCGGGTCAATAGGGCGATGCGCGAATTGGGCGACCGGTTCCGCGCGCTCGAACCCGATCTCCTGATCGTCATCTCGAATGCGCATTGCGACGATTTCGTGGTGCGCTGCGTGCCAGCGTTCGCCGTCCATTGCGGGGCGCGTGCGCAGGGCAGCGGCGGGCATGAGGGCTGGTGGCCGATCGACGGCGCGGCGGGTTACGCGCTGGTGCGCGAACTCCTCGATCTCGGCTTCGACCCCGCTTTTACCCTCGACGCCGGGCTCGGCACCGCGTTCACGATCCCGCTCGACTTCTGCGGCTATCCCCGCGAGCAACCGTTCCTGCCGGTTTTCGTCAATGCCTATGTCCCGCCGCAGCCCGCGCCGGAGCGCTGTTTCGCGTTCGGCCGGGCGCTGGCGCACGCGCTGGAGCGGATCGGGCGGCGTGCGGTCGTGCTCGCCAGCGGCGGGCTCTCTCATTATCCCGGAACCCCGCTCTACCCGCACCCCGACCTCGCGACCGACCGGGTCATCTTCGAGCACCTCGCGGCCGGCAATCTGCGCTATCTCCTCAGCCTCGATGCCGCCGCGCTCGACCGGAGCGGCAACGTCGAATGCCGCTCCTTACAGATCCTCGCCGGCATGATCGGCGACCGGGCGCCGCAAACCGCCCTCTTCGAGCCGTCCTGGCACCATATCTACGCGGTTGTCGGCTGGACCGAGCTTGCGCCCATCGCCGCGGCTGCGCTGCATTACCCGGCGACGGCTCCGGAGCACAGCGCGCTGGCCGGCGCGATCTTCAGCCTCGTCGAGGATGCCGAGGCGTGCGCCGCCTTTCGCCGCGACCCGGCGCGCTATGCCGCCCGCTTCGACCTCGCCGAACCTGAGCGCACGGCCCTCGTCGCGCTCGACAGCGAGACGCTGCGCGAGCGCTTCCAGGTCAACCCGATGCTGCTCTACCAGCTGACCCAGCGCCTGGCATAGACGCTGTTCTCAAACCAGGCCGAGGCTGCCGAGCACCGCGCCCGCCCCGAGCAGCCATAGCGGGTTGAGGCGGCTCCCCATGAGGAGAGCAGCCGCGCCGACGGTGACGCCAACCCCGATCCAGCCGGCATCGACCGTGCGCGCCATCGCATAGCCGCCGGCGGTGACGAGGCCGATGATGACCGGCGTCAGGCCGCGGCGAATGCGGCTCTGCCATGCTGTGTCGCGGAACCGCTCCCAGTAGTGAAACGCGGTATAGGCCACCGCGCATGAGGGGCCGAAGGTGACAAGTGCACTGGCGAAGGCGGTCGGCAGGCCGCCCACTTTCCAGCCGATAAAGCTCATCATCAGGATCATGTTGGGCCCTGGGATGGCCTGCACGATCGCAAAGCAATTGGCGAACTCCTGATCGGTCAGCCAGCCGTTCGTCGTCACCACAAAGTTGCGCAGATCGGGCAACACGCCGGGCACCCCGCCGAAGCTGATCAGCGCCAGGAGCGCGATATGCCCGACCAGCGAGGTGGAAGCGCCCGGTGCGTTCATCTCACTGAGCCGGCGCTGGGCCCGCCATAACGATCGACAGTGGCACCAGCCCAAGGACGACGATCAACAGCGGCAATTTCGCCGCCGCTAGGCCAGCGAAAGCGAGCGCGGCAAAACCCAGGGCAACCGGCCGGCGACGATGGGGAAGCAGCAGCCGCACGCCGGTACCGAGGATCAGACCGCCCGCCGCCGCGGCCACCCCGCGCAGAAAACCCTGCAAAAGGGCGGTCTGCGCGTAGGACAACAGAACCGCGCCGAGCGTAAAGCCGACCGTCCAGGGCACCAGGATAAAGCCGGCGAGCGCCGCCAACGCACCGGCCGGACCCCTGAATTTCGCGCCGAGGCAAACCGAAATGCTGACGACGTTGGGGCCGGGCAGGAATTGGCAGAAGCTCAGGATATCGGCGAAATCTCCATCGCTCAGCCACCCTCGCTGGTCGACGATGATGCGGCGGGCCCAGACGATCGGGCCGCCAAAACCGTACATCGAGACCGTGAGGAAAGTGACAAACAGCGCCGGCAGGGTAATACGCGGAGAGGGCCGTCCAGCCTCGAGCAAAGCGGACACTCCCGTTGTCGGCCGCTCAGGCGAAGGCGCGCCTGAACGCCGCCGCAACGGCGCGCTGCGCAACCATCGCGTCGTCGACGATCGGGACCATGCCGAAAAAGCCGTGGATCATCCCGGGAAACTCGCGGTATTCGACGGCGACGCCGGCGCCGCGCAAAGCTTCGGCGTAATCATGGCCCTCGTCGTGCAACACATCGCATTCGGCGGTGACGACGATCGCCGGCGCGACGCCCTTAAGGCTTGCCGCCTTGATCGGCGAGGCGCGCCAATCCGCGGCGTCCGCCGGACTGCGCAGATAATGCTGCTGGAACCACGCCATCGCGGCGCGGGTGAGGGGGCCGTAGCCCTCGGCGAATTTCTTATAGCTGGCGCTGCTCAAGGTGTAATCGGCGACCGGGTAGACGAGGGATTGGAGGCGCAGCCGGGGGCCCCCGGCGTCGCGCGCCGCAAGCGCCACGACCGCCGCCAAGTTCGCCCCGGCGCTGTCGCCATGGACGCCGAGCCGGCCGGGGTCGACGCCGAGGCTGGCGGCATTGTCGTGGAGCCAGCCGAGCGCGGCGACGCTATCCTCGACCGCCGCCGGGAAGCGATGCTCCGGCCCCATCCGGTAATCGACCGAGGCAACCAATGCACCGGCGCCGGCGCACAGATTGCGGGCGATCAGGTCGTGCGTATCGAGGCTGCCGATGACATGCCCGCCACCGTGATAATGGGCGATTCCCGGCACCGTTCCGGCGGCATTCGGCCAGTATAACCGCACGCGGATCGGACCGACCGGGCCGGGAATGTCCCGCTCCTCGGTGCGGGCGATCGCCAGCGGCTCGGCCTTGCGGCTTTGGGCGGTCGCCTCCATCTGGGCGCGCGCCTCGGCCGGCGTCATCGCTTCGATCGGCTTCAGGCCGAGTTTTTTCATCGTCTCGATGGCCGCGACGATTTGT